>NZ_JACJSV010000001.1 GCF_014698335.1 Microcystis viridis FACHB-1342
TTGTAATGGGAGACTCTTTGTTTTCCTAGACAAAAATAATTACTTTTTCAAAAAAACACTTTTCTATTTTTTTGTTGGGTATTTTATTCTCTGGAAGTCCCTATCGGTGCGGATTATTTTTAATCAGCAGTGGCTTGATTTTCGCTTTGGACGGGTTAAGTTTGGTTTGCGGGGGGGAGAGTTACGCTTAAAACTGGAGAATGGCCAAATGCCTTCTGAGTTGAGAAATGAAGCGTTGAAAAAGATTTTAGCAAGGGAGTTGGAGATTGAACGTCAGTTAGGAGGAGAACAGGAAAGCAAGTCTCAACTAGAAGGCTCTATAACTCCTGATTTATCGAAAGCAAACTTAAAGGGAGTTAGAGAAAAGCGTCAAAAAAAGTCCCAGGGGGATAAGTTTCAGCTTAAAATAGCGCAAATTAGTCACAAGGGAGCAAATAATCAGCCTGTGTGGGTGTTCGAGAATAGGACAGGTGAGCCTGTTTTGATTGGGGAATTAGCGGATTCCCTGGGTAAAATGTTAATTGCGGGTGTTCCCTGGAGCGTTGAAGCGACATTTACTCATGAAATGCGTCAGGTTGTGATTACGGGTTTAGAAAATTTATTTAAAGATGATATTTCTGGACACAAATTAAACGTATTTGAGTTAGCAGTAGCTAAGTTATTTTTAAAGCATAAAACCCAACCCTATCTAAGTCGTCAGGTATTACGTTATGAGTGATGCAGATTTTATTCGAGAAGTTGAAGAACTGTACCTGCGTCTTGCTAATGCAGATACAGATGATCTGGTTGAGTTAGCTAAACTTGCGGGTTTAGACCCTAAAACAGATTTAGCCGACTCTGTTTGGGTTCCCTATCCCAGCTTTGGGGAATTTCGCCAAAACACCTTAGCGGCGGCGGTGCTGACAGATTATCTAAAAGAGCATGGGATAGAGGTAGATGCTGCGGCGGCTGATAATGCTCAAGTGGTACTACCCAAGCTAGGTAAACTGGAAGCTGTATTGATTCCTCAAGACTCTGGTGAAGAACTGTTAGATTTAAGCCAAATTAGGGTCGAAATTGACCTAAATCCGGCAACATTGGCCTATATTTTAGTCGAGTTAGGGGAAGGAGGAGCTTGGTTAACTGGGGTTCTGTTGAGTTCGGACCTGCGTCAGGATTTCCCAGAAGGCGGTGCGGTGTCTTTGTCCATGAGGAAACCTATATCGGCACTGTGGGAGGCTTACCGTCGGTGGGAAAACTGTCAGCAAATCATGGCGCAGTATATCGATAAACAAGGCTGGTCAGTGGAACAGCGATCGGAGGTAATCACAGTGTTAAACTGGGTATTGGACTATCGGCAGGACTATGAGCGTCCGACGCTATTAAAGGAGTTTTTAGAAGAGAAGGCCAGCGAGAATCATGAGAATTTTAAACCCTTAGTCTCGCGTCCGGAAGGGGTAAAGGAAGCAACGCCTGAGCCGTCTTCAGAGGGTGCGGTGGACTGGCTAGAGGTGGCGATGGATTTGCTTGATGAATTGGGAAAATGTATTTAAAAAATAATCATGAAAAGTATTAAAATAATTGTCGAAAAACACCCAGATGGCTATATTGCTTATCCTTTAGGTATTGAAGGTGTTGTCATTGGCGAAGGCGAATCATATCAAGAAGTGCTAGAAGATGCGAAATCAGCACTCCGTTTTCATATTGAAACCTTTGGAGTAGAAGTTTTAGATACTGAATATTCTGTCTTAGAAGCGTCTATTATAGTAAGGTGATCATTAAAAAAGAGGTCAACAGATGCAAAACTTACGTCAGGTTTCTTTACTAACAAGTGGACAAGAGCAAGTCTTAACTATTCCTCCTGAACTTGCCCTATCAAGCACAGAGGTTTTGTTACGCAAAGAAGGTCATCGCTTAATCATTGAGCCGATTTCTTCCGGTTCTCTAATTTCTTTGCTGACTACTTTGCCAGACATTACAGACAATTTTCCTGATATAGATGAAGGGTTGCTTCCCCTTGATGACATTACATTTTAGTACCACCCAATGACCTATCAATATCTGCTTGATACTAACATCCTATCACATTTGATCAGGTATCCCCAAGGTCAGGTTTTCCAGCATATTGTGGATGTCGGCGAAGAAAGCGTTTGTACGAGCATCATTGTGGCGTGTGAATTAAGATTTGGAGTGGTTAAAAGTGGTTCCTCCCGTCTGGTGCAGCAACTAGAACGCATCCTGGAGTTCTTGACAGTTTTGCCATTAGAATCAACTGTAGATAAGCACTATGCCCTAATTCGTAAACATTTGGAGCAAGCAGGAACCCCAATCGGTCCAAATGATTTACTGATTGCTGCTCATTCTCTAGCGCTTGATTTGACTCTTGTTACCGCAAATACTCGTGAATTTGAGCGTGTTCCTGGTTTAAAGTTAGAGAATTGGTTGATTGATTCTGTAATAATTTTTGGGGGATAATTTGTCATAAATGATCTTGCTGATGATGGTTTTGTATATATTCTGCCACTACTTTTTTGCGGTTTTCTCGCAATGACAAATCAGGTGGAGCATTTTCTAAAAGATGCTGAGGATGACCTCCCCGGCGTTGTAATAAAGTTTTACGCGGTTTTAAGCTTTGCCAATGTTCGTAAATGAGTTTTTTCAGAAGTTCTTCTGAGCTAATATTCTCTTCGGAAATGATGTCTGCTAGATAGCTCTCGGTTTCTCGATCTAGATTAATCGATAACATTGTTACTTCATGGGATAAATCAATATCTTTGATTATAGCTTAAAATCCATGATCGCACTCACCCCCCATCCCCAATTGAGTTTGCTAGAGAAAAATTCGGGGTACGGGCGAAGCATTCGGATAGGAAATCTAGGGTTTCAGTAATAGGTTATTGTCCGAATGCTTCGCCCCTACTAAATCATCTAACAATCCGTCGTAACGCACCACATCTATCATTAATTTAACTTTAATATCTAATCTTTAATCCCTAATCACCGTCACTTTTTTTTGTGTTGTTATCCATTTTTGACTAGGATAATTAGCCGGTTTTAAATTACGAATAGAGCTACCATTTTCATTAATAGTAGTTAGTAATACTTCCAAGGGGTTTTTAGCTTCTTCTAAATTTCTCAATTGCTTAGAAAAATGTGGCTGATCTAAACAAGGTAATTCTAACCAACGAAAATTAGTCGGATCAATAGTCGCAAAAGCTTTAATAATATCTACACCTTGCTTAAATCCTTCAGGAAGACTGGTTTGAAGTGTAATAATATCTTCTTGTCCTGGTTCAAATTCTTCAAATGAGCTAACTTCATCAGATGGATATATTTGAGAAATACTCCAATCTGGCTGTAAGACTAATAGAGTAACATTGAGACGTTTCGATGAATTATTTTTAATCCTCACAATAAACTGTTCATTAACCTTTATGTTTAACATATCACAAGGATTATGTAAGTCAGGACGGATTCCTGGTTGAAAATCGGGAGGAATTTCAAATAAATCGACTTGTAAAGCTTTTTTTAAAGGATTGAGTGAATCATAATTATTCAGTTCGTAAATTCCTTGATATTTTGCTAAGTGAATGAGACGATTAATGAGGGTAGTCGTAGCATTATGATCATTAAACTTTAGAACAGGTCTTAGATTAATTTTTTCTGTTCCTGAGTCCCAGATTTCATATTCTCCTGATTGATTGATAACTATTTGATAATGAGCATTTTCATTCTGTAAAACTAAATCTAACCAATTGGTTTCAGCTATTTTTTGATTAATCGTTTCTAAAAATGGTTTGAAATTGATACTTGAAAAATGGTAAGATTCTAAAAAAAGTAAGCGAACTTTTCGGACTAGGCTAATAGAGTTAGGATTGAGAAGAACCGCTTGATCTCCCTGAGTGATTTGTCTTAGCTGTTGTGGTTGCTCAGATAGAGGCTTAATTATAGCCCAAGAGGATGTTGCTCCCAAACTGGTAATATCAGCGATCGCTAATCGTTTTTCAATGCTAGTAAAATCTGTTCCTGACGGATAAACAGCTAACTGAGAACCCTGAACTAACCCATGTACTTGTCCTCCATTAATTTTAATTTGTTGTTGTTCCTCCTTCACCTCCATTATGGTAACAGCTTGATGTATAGGTCGTTTTTCATATCCAAATACTAAGCGGGTTCCCTCGCCAAGTAACATCGGTGTTTGTTTGGAAAACTGGCTGTTAATTTTTGCTAAAAGATAGTCATAAAGAACTTTGTAGGTTAACTCTGGATTGGGATGATCTAAAAACTTTAATAACCAATAAGTCAAGACTCCATTACGTTTATTTTCCTCAAAGGCATACTCATAAGCAGACTCAGAGGGACGACAAGCTGCAAGTAAAACATATCCCTTTGCATCAGGTAACATTCCACCATTGGCGGCAAGGTTTCGGGTAGGTGTTGGGCTGAGTTTTTGCCAAGCGGTGATTAATTCTTCTCTAGACGCAACTAAACTCTCACTGGATCGAATGGTCGTATCAATTGCGTTAATTCCTCGAATTTCTGTTTGATTTCCTCTAGTAGCCCCTCCTGAATGACAGCAATCTAGGACAAGTGTAACAATAAGTTGGCGATTGACTAAATTTTCCAGTAGAAAAGCTAGTTCAATATCCCGAATGTATCGGGTGTTAGGATTGCCAATATTAGTAGGCACTAGAGCTTCATCAATACCATCTTTTCCTTTAACCTCTGGATAGAGGGTAGTGGCGCGTCCTCCATGTCCTGAGTAGTGAATATAGACGCTGTCCCCCTGTTGTGCTATGTTAGCAAGCTGCTGAAATTTGGCTACTATATTTTCATAAGTGGGTAACTGTTCTGGTGGTTCAATAGGGTTATTAAATGTGTCCTGAGAAGCAGTAAGCTTGAGTATATTGTCAGACGGTAATTTAAGCTTGTGTTGAAGAAACGCTTCTACCTGATTAATATCTCGGACACATCCTTTTAAGTTCTGATATAAGCTTCCATCTGGGAGTTGATTGGGCAGATAGTGGTCAATTCCGATAAGTAGCCCATATAATTGTGGAGATTTTTGTCTTGAATCTGTCATAGTAAGGTTTGCAAGGCTCTCTTGGTCTTTGGCAATTATAAAATCAAATCTTGACAGAGGGACAGGCTGTTTAAGATATTTACGTCACAGGCTTTTTGGAGCATGGAGCATTCGATCAAAAAAGTTCGATAAGGGTCAGGTCCTACAAAAATCAAAAATCAGTCAAGCCCATGCTGTGTCATAATTTGGTTGAATTATAGCAAAATTATCCTTCTCTGGAAATTCGCATGATCGAAACGCTGAAAGTTTTAATTTTCGTGCTTATTGAGAAGGAAACTGTGAATTTGGCAAGTTCTGAGATTTTATAAGCCCCTCTGTGACTGTTTGAGGCATCTGAATCCTTACAGGTCGAGGTAGCTCCTTGACAATTTTGGAGAAGTTGAATATAATAGCATCCACATAATGGCTCTCTTGGGTTTTGTCTGTAAAATGTATCATTATAATACATTTTGATAGGAAGCCAGATTTTTCAGGTGGCTAAAAAGCCTTTTTTAATTCAACACTACTGACGGATTAAATCCGTTACATAAAAAAATGATTCCTAAGTTTTGGTTAAATATAGGTGGAATTATTGGGATAGCTGTATGTGGGCTGATCTCGATTTTTGCTGAAAGTTTTTCAATATCTCATGCCATTTTGTTGGTAGCTGGGATTTTAGTTTTTATTGTTCATTCTGTTGAACTCATCCCAAGATTTAGAGAGGTTGTTCTAACAAAAAAAATAAATAGCTTACTTAATTTATCATCAATTTTTAATTTAGGGTTGATTCCCTTTTCTCTTCTCTTATGTTACTATCAAATCATAGGCTGGTTATCTCGAAATTGGTATGATATTTATACTGGATTCCATGGGAATTATTCTATTCTGATAATGATGAGTGTCCCATTTGTTGTTTTACAGGTGCTTGTTTACTTATATATAGGTATGTTTGAAGCCAAAGGGGAGTTTCATTGGTCAAGAGGTGAATATCTGCAAGCCCTTAAAGTGACCAACAGTAACATTGAGCGGTGTAAGTGGGTTTATGGCCAAAAGCATTATAATACATCGACATTTATTTTTAACTTAGCTACTGTTTATCAAGAAATTGGAGAACAAGATAGTATAGATGTAAGGAGATTAGAAGAAGCCTTGAATAATTATACTAAAAGTAGTTTAGGTTATCGTAAAGATATATTAAAATTCTTATTATATATAGAAAAAAGATTGGATTTAGCTAATTTTTATATTTTGAGAAATAATGAATTGTATGGAAAACAGTATTTAGAAGAAACACTTCATGTGGTTCAGAAAGCATCTAACAATAAATGGTTGTCTCTCTTTGTTAAATTCGCTGTTATTTCGAGCTTAATTGGTCATTATATAACCCTTAATAATATAGATGATTGTCTAAGATTGATCTTCAACAAAGAAACAATAAAAGTTGAAAATGAGATTGAAGAAACTTTAACGCACTCCAAAAATAATTTATTAAAAAATATTTTATGCAATCCTTTTATAATGAGTTTTAAGGAAATAATTATAGCTTTAACATTAATTCTTCCATGTATTTACCCTTATCTAGATGAGAATGAAACTATTAGCGAACTATATATGTTGATCGTTCTTATACCAACTTTCCTACTTGTTCATATTCTTAATTGTTACTGGGATATAGCATATTTTGAATATCGTTTGAAAGTTCAGTTATTTTCACAATTTTTGAGTTGGATACAATTCAAAAATAACTTGGCTTCTATCGGAGAAAATGCTTCATTAATTGAGAAACAATATCAAAAAATTTCTAGATTTATACAAAAAATATCTAAAACTAAATTATTGTTTTCAGAGGCAATTAAAATCGTTATTCTTGCTGAATTGTATGTAATGATAGCTGAGTTAAAATTGAATCAAATTTCACATATTAATTTGTCTTTTCATGTTGCAGATGGAATGATTTATCCATCAAAAAAAATAGCCGAATTTTATCAAGAAGCCATAGAAAACTATGATAAAGCTCTCAGTTTTTATGAAAAAATTAATCACTCAAATATTGCCGAATTAAACATCAATTTATTTGGTGAGCCGAGCAAGCTTTCTGACAGCAAAATGATTTTCAAAAAACAACAATCTATGTCAGAAAGATATCGTACAGGATACGCCGAATGTCTTATAAACAAAGCTCTAGCTTATGCAGAGTTACAGGGTCTTAATGAGGAGGCAGAATCAATAATTACTACAAACTTTTCTAAAGCAAAGGATGTGTTAGAAATATCAACTAAAACTACCTCTATAGATAGTTATAGTTTTCAGTCTCGATTATCTCTATATGCTCAAGCCTTAAATAAATTAGGTTGGCTCTACTATGGTTTAAAAAGGTATGAAGATGCAGAAATTAAATATCAAGCAGCAGAGGAAATCTGTAACAATTTAGTTTCAATATTCTCTTTCGATTCGTTTTTATCGCCTAAATATTTGCTTGCTTTAAATCAAACATGGCTAGAAATAACGAAAGGCAATGCAGATGTAGCTCTTAACAAGCTTAAAGAGAGTCAAAAAAAGTTTGAGCAACTTGCTTGGCTAATGATTTCTATAAGTAATGAGAGAGTAAGGCTAGATTGTTGGATTCCGGTTCTTAAAGGTTGTGTATATCTTAGATTTAGTATTATCAATCGTTTTTTGCTTGGAGATATCTCAGAGATTAAGACACTCTTTGAAATTATTTTACAGGCTAAAGGAATCAGTGCAGAAATTCTAGCAGCTCAGAAAGATAAACTTTTAGAAAAGAAATATTCAAGATTGCAACCCCAACTTGAGCAACTTAGATTACTCCGCAAACAAATTGCTCATAAAGAAATTAATGGTCTTGCACCATTAGAAACTATAGCTGATTTTGAGAAGACTTTAGAGCTATCTTATCAAGAAAAAGAAAAATTAGAACAACAGTTAGCTGTTGAGATTCCAGAGTTAAATTTAAAATTAAAACTCAAAAATGTAACTTTAACAACAATTAGCAAAGCTCTTCCCAAAAATTATGCTTTGGTTGAATTTACCGTGTTATATGATTCAATAGAAGCGAAGGAAGTCAGAGAAGAATATTCTGATAATCCTCAAATGCTTTTAGAATATCAACCCTACTTTCGTTATGTAGCGTTTGTTTTATCATCGGAAAATCCTGAGAATGTTCAGATGATTGAAATAGGAGGAAGAGATCGAATTAACAAGATGATTGCCAACTTTAGGTCTTCAATTATAGGAGAATATGAAGAACGTAACTTAGAGGTTATTTCTTCTCAAAAAAACGATAAGAAAAAGCAAAATAGCAGAGAAAGTGGAATTGCTTTGCGTAAAGCTGTCTTTGATCCTTTAGTAAAAAATCTTGGAGATTGTCAACATATATTTATCTCACCTGATGGAGACCTAACGCGCTTACCTTTTGAAATTTTACCAACAGATAATGGTCAACGATTAATTGACAATTATTCTATTAGTTATCTAAGTTCGAGTAAAGATATTCTGCGTTTTGGCTTTAAAACTGATAGACAAGCCACAGATGCAATCGTCATAGCTGATCCAGACTTTGATTATGGTTTAGGTCAACATTCATTGGCAATAGATAAAGAACTAAATTCTTCTGGAAGACAATCTCGTGATTTGGATTTAGAGAAGCTAGAATTTAAAAGACTAGATGGAACTCGTCAAGAAGGAATTGAAATTGCTTCTTTGCTAGGTGTAGAGCCTTGGTTAGCAGAAAAAGCAGTCAAAGAAAAACTAGAATCTATTACCTCTCCCCTAATTTTACATATTGCAACTCATGGTTTTTTTGTAGAAGATAAACCAGAAATATTTCATCAAGAACAATTATTGAGTGCAGGTAAATCGCCAATTACTCAACAAGAAAATCCTTTATTACGTTCAGGTTTAGCCTTTGCAGGAGCTAATTGGAAACAGAAACAGTTTCGTCCTCCTTCAGAAGTTGGCAATGGAATTCTAACGGCTGAGGAAGTTTCTAACCTAGACCTTTCAGAAACAGAATTAGTGGTTCTTTCAGCTTGTGAAACAGGGTTAGGAGATGTTAAGACAGGAGAAGGAGTTTTTGGGTTGAGACGAGCCTTTGTCTTAGCAGGAGCAAAAACACTGGTCATGAGTCTCTGGAAAGTTCCCGATCAACAGACACAAGAATTAATGACAGAATTTTATCGTCGTCTGTTGTGGGGTGAAAGACGTGGAGAAGCTTTACGCAATGCTCAGTTAGAAATGAGAAAAAAATATCCAGATCCTTATTATTGGGGTGCTTTTATCTGTCAAGGCGAAATCAGTTCTATTTTGCGTTAAATGTCTATACCTAAACTTTTCTCATATAAATATACTGGTGAATTCACACAGCTAAAATAGTGTAATAGATAAGCTCAACTAAGGAGATCAATCATGGGAAGAGGTAGGCGAGATAAAGTTCATCTGACAGTCGAACAAAGACAAAACTTTGAACAAATCAGTCGCAGAGGATTTGCCCTATACTCCCCTAGAGTGTGAGTGGGTCGCCCAAACCTGGAACGTGCCTCGCCAACGGCGGCTGCAGGGGCGCACAGTCACCCCCGACTCTTATCTGCAATTGCTCAAACAAGTACAGGCTTTGCTCTCCAGCCACCACGCCACCAGCCGCGCCGATGATCCCCTCAACTCCCACCTCGTCCTAGACGGGGAGCAAAAAGTCACCCTCCGGGATTTACTTAGTCCCCTGTGGCGTTTCCCCGAATTGTCGGAAGTGTTTCTCTCCTGTTGTGAAACTGGTCTCAGTTTTGCCGGTTTCCGAGATGAAGAGGGAAACCTGCGACGGGAATTACTGGACGAACCCCTCAGCTTGGGTACAGGCTTTCTGTTGGGGGGCGCTCGTGCTGTGATTAGTAGTCATTGGGCGGTGGCTGATCTAGCGACGGCGCT
The DNA here is from genome assembly GCF_014698335.1 of Microcystis viridis FACHB-1342. Classification (GTDB taxonomy): domain Bacteria; phylum Cyanobacteriota; class Cyanobacteriia; order Cyanobacteriales; family Microcystaceae; genus Microcystis; species Microcystis ichthyoblabe_A. The sequence goes on from NZ_JACJSV010000001.1 coordinate 9,980, forward strand.
GTTTTCCCGGGAGTACCATCGCGCCAGGCGGGCGGGAGAGGAACGTTTAACGGCTCTACATCAGGCTCGTCAAGCGCTGCGGGAGACTTGCCAAAAAGACTGGCGGGACCGTTTGACAGTCGATTATCAGCAGGCTTATCAGACTTGGCAACAAATGCGCCAAACTAAGGATCCCAACGTCAATGCTGCTGGGGCTAATTATCAGAAAATCGGCGAATTGATCAAGTGGCTTGGCAATTTTGCTCCCGACGCAGTGCCTTTTCAGGATTATCGTTACTGGGGGGCGTTTTATTGTCTGGGACTTCCTTAAAATTATGAATTATTTCCTTGTTGCAAGCGGGCGAAGCATTCAGATAGGAAATCTACGGTTTCAGCGATAGGTTATGCCCAAATGCTTCGCCCCTACTTTTTCAGCAATCTCTAATTAAGTAGATAAGTATTAAAAACTTTCAGATCACCCCGCCCCCCTTATTAAGGGGGGACTAAGGGGGGATCGGCACCCCCCTTATCAAGGGGGCAGGGGGGATCAAACCTAAAATCCATTTTTAATTTAATTATAACCAGCTAATTAGGATAAACTCGCCCTTTCCAACCTCCCCCTTGGCCGCGCCAATAACGCAGGGCAGAATCCACAGTCATTAAACTATAAAAGAGGGCAATTAGGGGTAAAGTTAAAGCCCGCAGGGGGGATAATTTATATAGTCTTAAAGTCGGGCTATAGGAAAGGGCGATTAGTAATAAAGTGACGGTGCTAATTATGATAATTGATGTTTCTTTTAAGACCAATCCCCAGATTAAGCCCAAGGGGGCGACTAAATAGGTTAAAAACATCCCGAAAATTGTGCCGATTAACCAAAGTGTTGAGTAATTTAGTTGCGTAAATGCGGTGCGGGCTACCATATTCCAAATGCTGGCTAAATCCGGATAGGGACGGAGACTATAGGTGCTTTCTGTTAATCCTAACCAGATGGAATTCTCGGTATTTTCGGGGTGATTTTGCAGATATTTTTTAACCGCAATCGCCAAAGAACAATCATCAATTAAAGCTTGTTTAAGAATCTCAATACCGCCAATTTTTTCTAGGATATCTCGGCGAATTAAAATGCAACCCCCGGCGGCGGCTGCTATCGGGGAATTAGGATTATTAACTAGGGGAAAAGGATAGAGTTTCTCGAAGAAAAAAACAAAGGCAGGAATAAGAAACTTTTCCCAAAAACTGTCACAGCGTAGCAACACCATCAGGGAAACTAAAGCTTGTTTTTCCTGTACTGCTTTAGTAACTAATTGGGTTAAATTATCTGCTGCGTGGGCAATATCAGCATCGGTGAAGAGAAAATAATCGGGTGCAAATTTCTCGGTAGCCTCTTTTATTCCCTGTTTCATTGCCCATAATTTACCCGTCCATCCTATCTCTAAAGGTTGTCCAGAAATAATAGTTATTTGTCCAGATTTATGAGATTGATCAGCAATTTCTTGAGCAACTTTTCCAGTGCCATCACTGCTTTGATCGTCAATTAAAATAATGGAAAATTCGCCTTGATAATCTTGTTTAAAGAGGGAAGCTAAACTGATGGGTAAAACGTCGGCTTCGTTTCGTGCGGGGATAATTGCCGAGACTTTTGGATAATTTTTTAAAGGAGAAGTGACAGGATTAATTTTTTGGTTAGATAGCCAAAATTGTCCCCTGGCTAAGATTAAATATAACCAAATTATCAGCGATAGGAAAGTAACTAATAATAATAAAAATGTCATAAGTTAGTCCGCATTTTGATGAGGGAATAGGGAACAGGTTAAAAAGAGTATCAAATTTAGATGCACAACAGCTTCATAAGTTTGGGGTTTAACAGAGGGCAAATTAGGGTAAAATAGAAGCAAGTTAGTAAGATTAGGCGAGGGAGTAAATCATGGATTATGATGTCGTAATTATTGGGGGCGGACCGGCGGGAGGTCACTGTGGTAGATTATTAAGTGAAAAAGGTTATCGTGTGCTTTTAGTGGAACAACATTCTAGTTGGCAAGATAATAACTTTTCTAGTGCCGCTTCTCCCCTAGAAATTTTAGAACAATTCAATCTCCCCGAAACCGTGGTGGCTAGGTTTTGGAAAAATATCGAAATTATCTCCACTAGCATACATCATTTTTGGTCATCACCGCAACCTTTAGGGGTAGTTTTTGATTTTGCCAAGTTGCGAGAGTTTTTAGCCGCAGAAGTGCTGCGTTGGGGGGTAGAAGTTCGTTTAGGTTGTCGTTATCTGAAATATGAACAAACGGAGAATCAGCTAACTGTTTTCTTGAAATCAAAAGGCGAGGAAATCGAGACAGTTACTACTCGTTTATTGGTTGATGCTACCGGATACGCTAGAGCAGTTATGTATAAATATAGACGAGAAAAACCTGATTTTTTAAAGGGGGTAGGTATTGAATATTTAATTGCTGTGCCAGAAGTAGATTTCAAAAATATCAAGATAATTTAGTATTTTTTATCGGTCATAAATGGAGTCCTAAAGGTTATGGCTGGATTTTTCCTATGGATAATCAGCAATTAAAAATAGGAGCCGCTTGGTTAGAGGGAGAACATCCTTATATTTCTGAAGTTAAGCCTTTAAAAAGTTATATTATCGAGATAATAAAAGACTACATGAACTTAGATAATTATGATCTAGTAGAGCAACACGGTTCCATCGTGGAATATTCCTCTGGACTGCAAGATATTTACTATAAAAAACCAAATATTATCGCCATAGGTGATGCAGTTTCAACTATTAATGCTTTAGGAGGGGAAGGTATTCGCCATGCTATGAAAGGAGCCGAAATTGCTTGTCAATACATGGAAGAATATTTACAGGGAAAATCGAGTAATTTTGCCGCTTATCAACGGAGGATGCAAGAATATTTTCAACCCAAATGGAATTTATCTGCTCGCCTCAGTCGCAAAGTTTATTTAAAATATAGTGATGCGCGTATTGATCAAGGATTATCCTATCTCAAGCACCTTTCCACCCAGGATATAATCGACTTTTTATTTTACTACAAATTTGAAAAATACACAAAAGGGTTAGGAGGATTTCTGCTGGGGAAATTACGTCAATGGTGGCGCAAAATTTTTCCTAGTCAAAAACCTGAGTAAATAGGCTAGGATAAAGCTAAGGAAACAATATTGGTAAAGACCGTGAGTAAGTTTATTCGCTACAGTACAATTATCACTCTGCTGGGCATTTTAGCAGCCTGTAGTGGCAATCCTGCCCTAGAAAATCGTCTGGCTGCCGATCCTAATCTACAAACAAATCCCATACCAGAAAACTCTCCTAATAACCAGCAATTACCCGCAAATTTTCCCGCAGAAATTCCTCGATATAGTCAATCAGAATTATTATCCGTGCAGACAAATCCTGATAATACTGGTGGACAAACCCGTTGGCAATCCAATGATCCCAGCAATGCGATCGAGGCTTTTTATCAACAGGAATTAGTTAATAATAATTGGGAAATTATCACTCCCTTTTCTGGGGAAGGAGTTAATAGTACCCTAACGGCCCGTCGAGATAATTTAGAGTTAACTATCACCATAACTGCCACTTCTCCCAATACCGAATATAGCCTCGATTATCGTCCAATAGGAACCCCGATTGCTTCTCCTAGTCCCTCCCCTAGTCCCTCCCCTATTTCTTCCCCATTGCCAAATCTTAATCCCACCAGTTTTAACGATCTCGAATCCTTACCTAATCCCTTAAAGAGCCACATTCAAGACTTAGCTAAATTAGGAGTATTAACAGGTAATAATAATCAGTTTAACCCTAATAATACCATAACGCGCCGAGAATTTGCTCGCTGGTTGTTACAGGCTAATAATGCCATTTATGCCAATGTAGCGGGTAAACAAATCCGTTTAGCTACTCCCAATAGTTCCCCAGCTTTTAGTGATGTTAAAAATAACGATCCCGATTATATTTATATTCAAGGATTAGCGGAAGCGGGGTTAATTCCCTCTCCTTTAACGGGAGATAGTAGCGCCCTTTTATTCCGTCCCAATGCTCCTTTAACCCGGGAAGATTTAATCGCGTGGAAAGTGCCATTAGATATTAGAAAAGCTTTACCGAGTGCCAATCTTGATACGATTAAAAATACTTGGGGTTTTCAGGATACCAATAAAATTAACCCGCAGCTGGTGCGCGCTCTTTATGCCGATTTTCAAAATGCCGAACAAGCCAATATTCGGCGAGTTTTTGGTTTTACTACCCTATTTCAGCCAAAAAGACCAGTAACTCGCGCTGAAGCTGCCGCTACTTTATGGTATTTTGGTTTTCAGGGTGATGGTGTTTCTGCTGCCGATGCTGTGCAGGGTCAAGATACGCAACAGAGTGGGGTTAATTAGGGTTTGCGGCAAAAAGTTTTTCCTGGGGGCAGGGTGTGGGGTGTGGGGTGTGGGGTGTGGGGTGTGGGGTGTAGGGTTTTACCGATTTTGAGGGGGTCAATTACCTAATTTTCAGGGAAAAAGTCCAGGAATTTTCCCCCCGATCACTCGCATATCCGGTACTTTTTGATTGACAAAAAGTCTAAAAGTCTTACCCAACAAGGTTTTTAGATTTATTCAGCAAGCCCTAATTGAAATTTGTCCATAAAAATTAAGGGTGTGTTAGGAAAATACAAGCACTCTTTTTGACATTTCTTCATATCTATTCAGAAAAATTAACAAAGGATTCTTGACCCGGCAGCTAGGGGAATATTTTATGCTAAAGATATAACTCTGCTGCAGGGGATTTTCTTGCTGACTTCCGCTGCTATTAACATTATGACCCATCAAACTCTCAAACTCGCCGGGATGAGTTGCGCTGGTTGTGCTGATTCGATCGAACGGATAATTAAATCTATCCCCGGAGTGATTCGATGTCAAGTTAATTTTGGCATGGAACAGGTGGATGTGGACTATGATCCCAAGCGTACCGATCTTAACACTATTCAAGCAAAAGTTAGGGATGCCGGTTTCCAAGCTACACCGATAACGGAAATTAATCTCGAATCCAGGCCAGAAAAAGAACTTCTCACTAAACTATCGATCGCTATTGTTATTAGCATTATACTTTTTATCGGTTCTTTGCCGATGATGACGGGTTTATCTCTATCTTTTATTCCCCACTGGTTACACGCTCCCTTATTACAATTAATTCTCGCTACTCCCGTCCAATTTTGGTGTGGTCAAAGTTTTTATAAAAATGCTTGGAAAGCCTTTAAAAATCGCACTGCCACCATGGACACTTTAGTAGTTTTGGGAACCAGTGCCGCCTATTTTTATTCCCTGTTTTTAACCTTCGGGAGCGATTTTATCGAAAAACAGGGGTTTAATTCCCATGTCTATTACGAAGCATCAGCTATCGTCATTACTCTGATTTTACTCGGTCGTTTCCTCGAAAAACGTGCCAGAAAAGAAACGGCCGCCGCTATTAAACAATTAATGGGATTACAGGCAAAAACTGCTAGGGTAATTAGGGAAGAACAGACGCTAGATATACCAATAGAAGAGGTGAAAGTAGGAGATATAATTTTAGTGCGTCCGGGGGAAAAAATTCCCGTCGATGGCATAATTATCCAAGGCAGTTCTAGCATTGATGAATCGATGGTGACAGGGGAAAGTTTACCCGTGCGAAAAACCGTCAATCAACAGGTAATCGGGGCGACAATTAATAAAACCGGTAGCCTACAAATGCAAGCGTTACGGGTGGGAAAAGATACGGTTTTAGCTCAGATTGTCCGATTAGTGCAAACCGCGCAAGCATCAAAAGCACCTATACAAAGATTAGTTGATCGAGTGACTGCTTATTTTGTGCCGGTGGTGATGATTATTGCCGTAATAACTTTCCTATTTTGGATTCTCCGCACGGGTAATCTCACCCTCGCTTTGATTACAATGGTGGAAGTCCTAATTATCGCTTGTCCCTGTGCGCTAGGATTAGCTACACCCACCTCGATTATGGTGGGAACAGGACAGGGAGCAAAACAGGGAATTTTAATTAAAAATGCCGAAAGTTTAGAATTGGCCCAGGGTATTACTACTATTGTTCTCGATAAAACGGGAACTCTCACCCAGGGGAAACCAACGGTGACGGACTTCTTGACTCGCGAGGGGGTGAGGGATGGACGGGAATTATCGCTGCTGCAGTTAGTCGTATCGGTGGAGAATCATTCTGAACACCCGCTAGGAGAAGCAATAGTTAGATATGGGCAGTTAAACCAGATTAAAACCCTAGAAGTAAGCGAATTTGACTCAATAACTGGGTCAGGAGTGCAGGGAAAAGTCGGGTCAGATTTCGTGCAAATCGGGACACAACAATGGTTAGAAAGTCAAGGGATCGAAACAAAAGTTCTTAAAAAAGTCGCCCACGATTGGGAATGGCAGAAAAAAACCGTGGCTTGGATAGCGGTTAACGGGCGTTTAGAGGGGGTGATCGCCATTTCCGACGTTTTAAAACCTTTTTCTTCCTTAGTGGTCGCCAAGCTCAAAAAAATGGGCTTAGAGGTGATGATGATGACGGGGGACAACCTCGAAACCGCAGAAGCGATCGCCAGAGAGTTGGGTATCTGGCGCTTTTTTGCCGCACTCCGTCCCGAACAAAAAGCCGAAAAAATTGAATATTTGCAGAAAAAAGGGAAAATTGTCGCCATGGTTGGCGATGGTATCAATGATGCGATCGCATTGGCGCAAGCGGACTTAGGTATTGCCATTGGCACGGGGACCGATGTAGCGATCGCCGCCAGTGATATAACCTTAATTTCGGGAGATTTAGAGGGAATTGTGACTGCTATTGAGTTAAGTCGGGCAACAATGCGAAATATCAAAGAAAATCTCTTTTTTGCTTTTATTTATAACCTGATTGCCATTCCCATCGCTGCCGGAGTCCTCTATCCTTTTCTGCTCAATCCGATTATTGCCGGTGCTGCCATGGCTTTAAGTTCCCTTTCCGTGGTGACGAATGCTTTACGATTGCGTCGAGTTCGTCCCAGGGTGGGGAATAATTTTCGTTAACAATTCTTAAGGAAAAACCAGAAAAATTAGCTGTACGGGGGATGATACCGTAGAAAAGGCAATAGAATAATCATCCTGATATGACTGACTCCCCTGAAATACCTTATTTATTACGCGCTGCCAAAGGAGAAATCTTACCCCGTCCTCCCGTGTGGATGATGAGACAAGCAGGACGTTATATGCAGATTTATCGGGAATTGCGGGATAAATACCCCAGTTTTCGGGAAAGATCGGAAAATGCCGATTTAGCGATCGAAATCTCCCTGCAACCTTGGCGTGCTTTTCAACCGGATGGGGTGATCATGTTCTCCGATATCCTCACTCCCCTAGCGGGAATTGGTATTCCCTTTGATATTATCGAAAGTAAGGGGCCGATTATCGATTCTCCCATTCGTACTCAAGCGCAGGTGGACCAACTTAATCCCCTCGATCCCGATCAGTCTTTACCTTTTATCAAAACGATTTTAAAAACCCTGCGTCAAGAGGTGGGAAATAAATCCACTGTCCTCGGTTTTGTCGGAGCGCCTTGGACTTTAGCAGCCTATGCAGTGGAAGGGAAAGGTTCTAAAAGTTATTCTGTGATTAAAGGGATGGCTTTTTCGGAACCCTCGGTACTGCACCAATTTTTAGATAAATTAGCGGATATGATTGCCACCTATGTCCGTTATCAAATTGATTGTGGGGCGCAAGTGGTACAAATGTTCGACTCTTGGGCGGGTCAATTAACTCCCCAAGATTACGATGTTTTTGCCTTACCCTATCAACAAAAAGTAGTTCGTTTGGTGAAAGAAACCCATCCCGATACACCGTTAATTCTCTACATTAGTGGCAGCGCCGGCGTTTTGGAAAGAATGGGTAAATCGGGGGTTGATATTATTAGCGTCGATTGGACCGTGGATCTGGCCGAAGCGAGACAGCGTTTAGGTAAATCGATGATGGTTCAAGGTAATATCGATCCGGGGGTTTTATTCGGTTCCCAGTCTTTTATTCGCGAGCGGATTATTGATACTATTCGTAAAGCAGGTAATCAAGGTCATATTCTTAATTTAGGTCATGGTGTTTTGGTGGGAACTCCTGAAGATAACGTGCGTTTCTTCTTTGAAACTGCTAAACAATTTAGTTATCAGGACTAGGGAACATGGGGTGGGGAAATGGGGAAATGGGGGAATTCAACTAAAACCCTAAAACCCTAAAACCCCAACACCCCAACACCCTTTTGACTTTCACACTGTCCCCTAAATTCTGCCGTATCAATTAAAATAATGAAAAAGATATTTCTAACGGGTGTGAGTGGCTGTATTGGGCATTATATCGCCGAGATTTTACTGGAAAATCCCGACTATGAATTATATTTTTTAGTTCGTAATCCAGAGAAGTTAAAATTTACTTATCAAGGGCGATCAAATGTTCATATACTTTTAGGCGATATGCAAAATATTGGGGTATATGCCGAGCTTTTAAAAACAATGAATATAGCGGTTTTAATCGCTACCAGTTGGGGAGGAGAGGAGGAAAGTTATCAAATTAATGTGGTAAAAACCCTAGAATTAATTAGTTATTTAGATGCTCAAATCTGCGAGAAAGTCCTCTACTTTTCCACTGCCAGCATTCTCAATCAAAATAATCAACCTTTGCCCGAAGCTGGGGAAATAGGAACTAATTATATCCGCACTAAATATATTTGTTATAGTAAATTTGCTCACCTAGAAATCGCCGATAAAATTATCACTTTATACCCCACTTTTGTCTTAGGTGGTGACGAAAATAAACCCTATTCTCATATCTATGGGGGTTTACCGGATGTGTTGAAATATATCGGTTTAGTGCGTTGGTTTCAAGCTGATGGCAGTTTTCATTTTATCCATGCCAAAGATATAGCTCAAGTGGTGAATTATTTAATCGAAAATCCCGCACCAGAAAGCAAAATTGTCCTAGGCAATCAACGCACAACAGCTAACCAAGCAGTGGAGGAAATCTGTACTTATTTAAACAAAAAAATCTATTTTCGCATTCCTTTATCTTTAACCATTGCTAACTTTTTTATCAAAGTTTTTAACTTGCAGATGGAAGCATGGGACCGTTTTGCGATGAATTATCGCCACTTCACCCACATTAAAACCTATACTCCTGCTGATTTTGGTTTAAAAAACCATTGTTCCACCCTCGATGATGTTTTAACCCTGCGAGGAATTCCCCGAAAAAAACCCTAAGTAGAGGGGACGGAAAAATATGTGTAATTAATTCTGTCTGGATACTTACAGCGTTTCCCTAAAGATGAAGTCTAACCTAATTCCGCGACTGACTCCCCAAAACGAAAACTTCCCACCTCACCATTAAGATAACTGCTCTATCGGTGATTCTTGAATTAGTACAAGTGTATGAACAACCGCGTGTAAGCATCCCACCGAAAAACTAATGCGCGGGGGGTTTGGGGGGTTCTACCCCCCAAAAACTTGGCTTGAATGATAAAATCAGAAATAACGCCCAACTCTTAACGCCAAATAGACTAATCTTGAAATTGTCTAGCATGAAATTGAGCGTAACGACCATTAAGATTTAATAACTCCTCGTGATTACCCACCTCGATAATTTCACCCTTTTCTAAGACTAAAATACGGTTAGCTTTTCTGACAGTTGCTAATCGGTGAGCAATAACAAATACCGTGCGCTCCGTCATAATTCTTTCTAAAGCTTCCTGCACTAAAGCTTCCGATTCCGAATCGAGCGCTGAAGTCGCTTCATCTAAAATTAAAATTCTCGGATTAGATAAAACCGCTCGCGCGATGGCGATTCTTTGTCTTTGTCCACCCGATAAATTAACACCCCTTTCTCCCACATAGGTATAGTAACCCTGGGAAAGTTCACCGATAAATTGATGAGCGTTGGCAATTTTTGCCGCTTTTTCCACCTCTTGCAGATTAAAATCTCCCTGACCAAAAGCGATATTTTGGGCTATAGTGCCAGAAAAGAGAATATTTTCCTGCAAAACTACGCCAATTTGTCGCCGGAGACTTTTTAAAGTCACATCACGAATATCCACCCCATCGATTAAAATCTTGCCGGCAGTGGGGTCATAAAAACGCAATAAAAGATTAACTAAAGTGGTTTTTCCCGCTCCCGATGCTCCCACTAAAGCAATCATTTCCCCAGCGTGTGCAGTAAAATTAATATTTTTTAAAACCTGTCTGTCCTCATTGTAAGAAAAATTTACTTGACAATATTCAACTTCTTTGCTATGAGGTGGCAACTCGATCGCATTCGGTTTTTCGGTAATTGTTGGCAAAATAGCTAACAATTCAAAAATCCGATCCATGGAGGCTTGACCCTGTTTAAATTGATTATAATTACTGGTAATATGGGCGATGGGATCGATTAACATTGCCACCGCCGCCACATAACTAACAAAGTCAATTCCAGTTAAATTCTTTTGGGAAATTTGCCAACCAGCGAGAAAGAATAAAAAGATGACACCGAGAGCTTGTAAGAATCCCACCACGACGTATTGTAAAGCTTTGGTGGATTCTGATAGGTATTGAGCGCGGCGATTTTCCTCCGCTTCTTGGGCAAAAAGCTCGGTTTGATAATCTTCAGCTGCGAAAGCTTGCACCACGCGAATACCGCCAAAAACTTCGGTTAATAACGAAGAAAGATTAGATATTTTCGCCTGGGCGCGACGAGCATATTGTAATAATTTTTCGCCAAAAAATCCCACCAAAACTCCCAACAAAGGAGCGATAATAATGACAGCGATCGTCAATTGCCAGTTAACAATAAACATATAGGCAAAGACGACAATTAACTGTAAGGCTGAGGGAATAAAATCATGGAAAAATTTGTTAATTACTTCCCCAATGCGATCGATATCTTCCGTTAAACGATAGGATAAATCACCAGTTTTTGCCGTTTCAAAGTAATTTAAGCCGAGGGTTTGCAGGTGTGCATAAACTTTTTTTCTTAATTCCAGGGCAATTTTTAAAGAAGCTTTTGCCATCAGGGAATCTTGCCCATACTGAGACATTCCCCGCAGTAAAAAAACCACTGCCCCCACCCCCGAAAGTGTCGCCAATGCCTGCACATTTCCCTCACCGATATATCTGGCCATTTGTCCGGCTAACCAAGCTAAAATCGGCCAAAATACCGTAAATCCGATCGTACAGATAAACGCCAAAATAATTGTTTGGGTTTGGGGACGGAGATAGGGAATGAGGTTCCAATAACTAGAGCGAGATTTCAAAATAATTTAGCACCTTTAAATATTAAGTATTCCTGCAAAATTAATTTGCTAGTCGAGACAGTTATCAGTTATCAATTATCAGTTATCAGTTATCAGTTATCAATTATCAGTTATCAGATTTAAGTTTTAAGTGAGCAGTATTAAATAGAAGTTTCCTACTGTCTTTTCACTGTTTACTGTTTACTGTTTACTGTTTACTGATCACTGACTACTGTTTACTGTTTACTGTTTACTGATCACTGTTTACTGATTACTGTTTAGGCACTCTTGCACTTTGACCAGAGGGTTAGGGAGAGGTATAATTAACCTTGCTTAGGTACTGAAGAAAAGGAGATTAACTAACAAATTTGCCTAAGGGGTTAATCGGGGTGTAGAGACGTTTTTAGTCCACGTCCCTACGATATTTTCCAATAATACAAAGTTATTCTGGGATTAAACCGCCACAGCTTGATGAATGTAGCCTAATTCCGTCAATTTGTTCCAGACTTTGGCGACACTTTCCTCTAAAGTCTCTAAATCAGTGCGGCATTCCACTTCCGGGTTAAAAGGTGGTTCATAGGGATCATCAATTCCCGTAAAAGACTTGATTTCGCCAGCACGCGCTCTTTTATATAATCCTTTCACATCGCGATCCTCACAGACGTTTAAGGGAGCATTCACGAAAACTTCGACAAAATTGCCGATTTTTCCCCGTACTTCCTCGCGAATCTCACGATAGGGAGAAATAGCCGAAACTAGGACAATCACACCGTGACGGGTGAGCAAATTAGACACAAAACCAATGCGACGGATATTTTCATCGCGATCCTCTTTACTAAATCCTAAACCTTTGGTGAGGTTCGTCCGTACTATATCGCCATCGAGAACTTCAATGGAATAACCTTCAGCGATTAATTTTGCCTGTAATGCCTCGGTAATCGTGCTTTTCCCCGCACCGCTCAATCCCGTTAACCAAACCGTCACGCCGCGCTGTTTCATAGTAATCATTAATAATACTTAAATCCTGTTTAGCGTACCATATCTCAGGGATCAGTGATCAGGAGTCAGGAGATAGGAGTCAGGAGTCAGGAGTCAGGAGTCAGGAGATTATTTTATTTATTCTCCCTACACCCTACACCCTACACCCCACACCCTACACCCCACACCCTACACCCTACACCCCACACCCTACACCCTACACCCCACACCCCACACCCCACACCCCACACCCCACTTCCCCAACCTGATTGAAACAAACAACCTGTCACCACGATCACTGATAATGTATGTTGAGTTACTGTCTTGAATTAAGGTAATGTTTAAGAAATTCCCCCCTCACACCCCGCTCATTCTTGGACTAGGTTCTGGGGTTGCGCTTTTTACTCTCACCAGTCTCTTTCTCTTTCACCCGAAAATTCTCGCTTGGCTCGATCGCAATAGTGCTTCGGTTCCTAGCCAAGATCCTAACCAATCCTCTGCCGTAGTTGATAGCGCTTCCCTACCACAAACCGAGCGAGATGTCAAGTTAAAAGATGTTGCTGATGCCAATGCGCCCTCTTTAGAGCGTAGTCGCGCCCGCTATCTCTTGGCTATGGATTTATTGAGAAAATATGAAGGCGGTCCGGCTTTAAAACAATTAGAAGGCTTAGAAAAACAATATCCTGTCCTCGCTCCCCAGATTCTCCTCAAACAGGGACGCGCCTACGAATTAAGCAATGATAGTGAAAGAGCGCGAGAAATTTGGCAAAAATTACTGGAAACCTATCCCCAATCGCCCGTAGTGGCGGAAGCTTACTACTCTTTGGGCAAATACGACCCCAGTTATCATGAAAAATTGCTCAAGGAATACCCCCGACACCCGCGCACTTTGGCTTTAATTCGCCAACGTCTTCAAGAAAATCCCGATCAATTTCCCTTATGGTTGCAGTTAGCCAAGGCTAATCCTTTTGATCCTACCCTCAATCAGGCCCGCGATCGTTTGGTGAAAGACTACGCCAATCAGTTAACTCCGGCGGATTGGGCAATGATTGGGGCGGGTTATTGGCAGTCGGGATTGTACGAAAAGGCCTATAAAGCCTACGCTAAAGCCACTCCTAGCCCCGAACAAGCCTATCGTTACGCCCGCGGGCTACAAATTGCCAAAAAACTGCCAGAAGCTCGCATCGCTTACCAAAAATTAATTAAAACCTATTCCCAAGCCCCAGAAACCGGTTTAGGATTACTGCGACTCGCCCAAATTTCTCCTAACCGCGATGCCGTAGCATATCTCGATCGCATTGTCAAGCAATTTCCCGATCGCGCTCCGGAAGCTTTGGAGGCGAAAGCCAAATTACTCAACTCAACTAATGCTCAGGCCGCTAGTCAAACATGGCAGACTCTATTAAATAAATACCCAAAATCCGACGAAGCCGCCGATTATCGCTGGTTAATGGCCCAAAGAGCTGCTAAATCCGGTGATTACGCCAAGGCGTGGCAGTGGGCGCAGCCAATTGCGGTTAATAATCCCGATAGTCAAATTGCCCCGAAAGCGGCCTTTTGGGTGGGAAAATGGGCGCAAAAACTGGGCAAAAACCAAGAAGCAAAACAAGCTTTTACCTATACTATTTCTCGTCATCCCCATTCCTATTATGCTTGGCGCTCGGCGGTTTTATTAGGTTGGGACGTGGGGGATTTTACCACTGTCCGCTCCTATAATCCTACCACCGTCAAACCCGCCACTCGTAACGATCCCCCCGCCGGTTCGGAAGCTTTCAAGGAATTATATCGAATTGGTGAAGATACGGACGCTTGGAATCTCTTCCAAGCAGAAATTGTCGATCCTTGGCATTTAACCGTTGACGAACAATTTAACCTCGGTGTCTATAAACTCTCTCGCAATCAAAATTTAGAAGGAATTAACCTGATTTGGCGCTTGCGAGAAAGAGATACCCCAGAGGAAAAGGAAGCCTGGAAAGTCCTGCGACAAAATGATAAATACTGGCACGCTTTATTCCCTTTCCCCTACTACGATAGCATCCTACAATGGTCTAAAGATAGACAATTAAATCCCCTGCTAGTGACGGCTTTAATCCGGCAAGAATCCCGCTTTGAAAAAGAAATTCGTTCTCCTGTGGGGGCAGTGGGATTAATGCAGATTATGCCCGATACAGGTAAATATATCGCGGGTAATACTGGCAATAAAAGTTATTCTTTAACCAATCCCGAAGATAACATTATGATGGGGACATGGTATCTCGATTATACCCATGGCAAATTCGCCGGAAATTCACTTTTTGCCGTGGCTAGTTATAACGCCGGACCTGGGGCAGTTTCTAAATGGAAACAGCGTTTTGATTTTAGCGATCCCGATGAATTTGTCGAGAATATTCCCTTTAGAGAAACTAAGGGTTATATAGAATCGGTGTTTGGTAATTATTGGAATTATCTCCAGATTTATAACCCTGAAATTCAAGAGCAAATGAAGAGAGTTGCTAACCCTTCCTAGGGGATTGATGGGGATGGGTAATTAACTCATTCCCTTAAAGTTATAATTAAATTGAAGATATATCCCCCCTTAATCCCCCCTTAATAAGGGGTGTGCCGATCCCCCCTGCCCCCCTTAATCTATCCCTTATAGGGATCTTTCTTAACAATTTTTGCAGTAAGCACTCCAACCCTTATCCTGACTTGATTTCAGTTTTTTCTTTGTCAGTAAGGGTGTCAACAAGGAATATTACAAATTGTTAACCGAGTCTTGAAAGCCTTGTGCTACAAAGGTTTGAAATGTTAAGAAAGATGTGACTAAAGGACAGCCCCCTTAATAAGGGGGGTGCCGATAGGCGGGGGGATCCCTATAAGGGGGGCATCTGACAGTTTTTAACACCTAGCTACTTACTAACTTTTTTCCTAATTATGCAATCATTTAACTGGCAAACCGTCGATCGAGATTCTCCTTTTACTCGCCTAGATTTTCGGACAAAATTAACCATGATGATCGTGGTTACTCTTATCGCTTTTACTTGGGAAAGTCCCCTCGCTGGCGGTTTGCTAACTCTTATTGTCGCTTTAGCTTGTCTCTGGGCTGGGGTAAAATGGTCTTATCTCCTCACCATTTTAAAATTCATGGCTCCTTTTTATCTATTCTTATTAATTACCATGGGATTTTTTAATGTGGAACAGGTAAAAGCTTTAACAGGAAAAACTGAATTAACTCCCTTATTAACTGTCGGTTCTGCTCAAATGACTGTGGAGGGAACCCTCTACGGTTTAAATGTGATCTTTAAAACTCTCACCATGGTTTTAATTATTCCCCTCGCTATTTTTACCACTGATATAAATCAGATGATGGTGAGTTTAACTAAAGCCAGAATTCCCTACAAAATAGTCTTTATTTTTTCCTCTACCCTGCGTTTATTTCCTCTCCTAGTAGAAGAATCTCGATCGATTATTTCTGCTCAAAGATTACGAGGATTAGCAATAGAAAAAATGGGTTGGCTGCAAAAAGGAAAAATTTACGCTTCTATCGCTGTACCTTTAATTCTAAACGCTATGGCTAAATCGCAAAAATTAGAGGTAGTTCTACAAGCTAAAGCTTTCTCTGGTGATCCCGATCGCACATTTTTACAGGAATCAATCTTAACCAATAAAGACTATTTATTAATTATTGGCTTTCTATTTTTATTGGTTTTGGCAATTATTCTCTATGTAAAATTCGGGGTGGGAAAATTTGCCTGGTTGTTTTAAAATTAATCCCTATTGTATAGCTCGATCGATCTGGGTATATAAAGCTTCTAAATCCCCGGAATTGTCCAAAACAATATCAGCTAAGGCAATTTTTTCGGCTAAAGGCATTTGATTATTAATCCGAGCGATCGCTTGTTCCCTAGTTAAGTTATTTCTAGTCATTAAGCGTTGAATTTGTTGCTCGAAACTGCAAGAAATCACCCAAATCTCTGTGACTAAATGGGTTAATTTGGCTTCAAACAATAAAGGGATAGAAAAAACAACTATCGGGGCTTCTAACTGCTCTAAATGCCGATTAAAACATTCTCTAACGTAGGGATGAATCTGACTTTCTAACCAGATTTTTTCCTGGGGATTATTAAAAATAATCTCTCCTAACTGTTGGCGATTAAGGGAATTATCCTCAGTTTTAACTTTTCTGCCATAACGCACAAAAATTCTCTCTAAAATTGCCGAACCTTTTTCCACTGCTTCCCGGGCATAAATATCCGCATCAAGGACAGGAATTTTGTAGATATTTTCTAAATAATTGGAAACCGTGGATTTACCACAGGCTATTCCCCCTGTTAACCCGATAATTCTTCTTGACATAAATTATTAAATTGCTAATCTCAATTAAGGTGCGTTACGCGCTCGCTAACACACCCCACAGTTATAAACTCTCTATCTGTTGTAAAACTCTTGCTTGTACTTGTTGATAGGCAGTTTCCACATCTCCTAAATCGCGACGAAAACGATCCTTATCGAGAATACGCGCTTGGGCATCCTCTTGGGTTTTATCCCAGAGACGACAGGTATCGGGGCTAATTTCATCACCTAGATAAATTTTGCCCGTTTTATCAACTCCAAATTCTAACTTGAAATCGACGAGAATAATCTGGCACTTATCAAAAAATTCCTGTAGATATTGATTGATTTGCAGGGCTAAATCTCGTAACTGATTGACTTGCTCCTCGCTGGCAATATCAATCACTTTTATGCGATCGGGCGTTAACAAAGGATCGCCCAAAGCGTCATCCTTGAGGTAAAATTCTACAAGAGGAAAAGGTAAAATTTTCCCCTCCTTTAATCCCGTTTGCTTACACAAACTCCCGGCGGCGATATTTCTGACTACTACCTCCAAGGGAATGATTTTAATCGCCTTGACGCGCATTTCCCTAGAACTAGGGCGATCAATATAATGGGTAGGTATTCCTAGGGATTCTAACCATTGAAATAGGGCAGTGGAGACAGTACAGTTAATTTCCCCTTTACCGACAATTTGCCCGCGTTTTTGGGCATTAAAAGCGGTGGCATCGTCTTTGTAATAAGTAAGGAGAATATCGGGATCATCGGTTTGATAGAGAATTTTGGCCTTGCCTTCATAGAGTTTTTCCATAGTTATCATCCTCGGCAATTGATAAACGAAAATCGATGGTTAATCAGATAGCGGCAGCAGCAAATTTTGGCGATCAACCTAGATAAAAAATTTAGATCATCAGGGAGATGATTGTTGAGAAAAAATAATGTATAATTGCTGCTTAAAGATAACTGTCAACATTTTGCGACCGAATCTTAACCTATAACCAAAAAGTGTCACGATTTAAGTGTCAATTTTTGGCGAATCAGCCAAGTTTTTACTTAAATCCTCAATCATAGCCAACAACTGATATTATCTCCCATTACCATTACCGAAAAATCTAAAGAAATTCCGCAAAATTACCCGCCATCGCCCTATGAACCAGAATCCTCCTAACGATGATAACCCGAATCTCCCCGATCGCCGCAAGGAGGATTTTCTCTATCCTCGCGCGCCCTACTATGGGGAATTTAAGCCAGAAAACTTGCTATTTAACGCCAATTTACAGGAATTTGCCCAAAAAGTCAGTTTTATTTGTAATCTGGAAACGGGGGGCAAAATCAGTTCTCTAGAAGCCTACCAAAAAATTAAAGCCCTCTGGAAAGACTTAAAACAGAGCAAAAAAGGACTGGGGATTGGGGAAAATCCCTTTCAAAAAGATGATGATACCTAAAGGATAATCAGGAAAAATCGGGTGCATCTCAATTTTGTAGAAATATCTATATTACAGGGCGCACGCGGTGCGCCCCTACTATTGGCGCAATAATATTATTGTAGGGGCGAATTGCATTCGCCCTCTTTGAATAACTGCTGCTGCTCACCATAAGTGAGAGAAAGTCACAAATATCAGATGCACCCGAAAAATCTCCCGGGTTGATCAAAAATACTGGGACAGAAATATTTTCTGTCCCCATAGAATTAGATAAGCAAACGCTTAAAAATTACCGTGATTTTGGATGGCACTTTCTAATTTTGCCACCACTTCCTCGACGCTAATTACTCCTAAATCGCCCGTGGCACGGGTGCGAATACTTAAACTATTACCTTCCATTTCTTTTGCCCCCACCACTGCCATCACGGGAATTTTTGCGGTTTCAGCATTGCGAATCATTTTACCCAAACGTTCGCCACTGGTATCGGTTTCGGCCCGAATTCCTAACAACTGCATTTTCGCTGTCACCTCTTTAGCGTAATCCAATTGACTATCACTAACCGGTAATAATCGTATCTGGACAGGGGCTAACCAAAGAGGAAAATCCCCCGCGTATTCTTCGATTAAAATACCGATTAAACGTTCCAAAGAACCAAAAGGTGCGCGATGAATCATCACCGGACGTTTACGATTACCATCTTCGGCAACGTATTCTAATTCAAAACGTTCGGGTAAATTATAATCTACCTGTACCGTTCCTAACTGCCATTCTCTTTCGAGGGCATCTTGGAAAATAAAGTCTAATTTTGGACCATAAAAAGCCGCTTCTCCGGGGGCTTCAAAATAATCCATCCCCAAAGTTTGCACCGCTTTTCTAATCGCCGATTGTGCCTTTTCCCAAGCTTCATCGGAACCGATATACTTATCCGATTCGGGGTCACGAAAACTCAATCGCGCCTTAAAATTCTTTAATTGTAAACTCTTAAACACCGTCAAAATTAAATCAACAACGCTTAAAAATTCCTTGTCTAATTGTTCGGGAGTGACAAACAAATGGGAATCATCGACGGTAAAACCGCGAACTCTAGTTAATCCTCCCAATTCTCCCGATTGTTCGTAACGATAAACTGTCCCGAATTCTGCCAAACGCATCGGCAATTCCCGATAGGATCTCAAATCACTTTTATAGATTTGAATATGAAAAGGACAGTTCATCGGTTTGAGGACAAATCCTATTTCTTTACTAGCAGATTCCTCATCGTCTGCCATCATGGGAAACATATCTTCTTTGTACTTTTGCCAGTGACCGGAAATTTTAAACAAATCCACGCGAGCAATATGGGGAGTAACTACGGGTAAATAACCGCGTTTTAACTGTTCTTTTTTGAGAAAATCTTCTAACAAAGAACGAATTAAAGTGCCTTTCGGTGTCCATAAAGGCAACCCCGGCCCGACAGAATCAGAGAAAATAAATAAACCTAATTCTTTGCCTAATTTGCGATGATCCCGTTTCAGTGCTTCTTCCTTACGGCGCTTGTATTCGGCTAATTGTTGGGGATTTTCCCATGCCGTGCCGTAAATGCGCTGTAATTGGGCTTTATTCTCATCCCCGCGCCAATAAGCACCCGCTACCGTCTCTAATTCG
Source organism: Microcystis viridis FACHB-1342 (assembly GCF_014698335.1). Classification (GTDB taxonomy): domain Bacteria; phylum Cyanobacteriota; class Cyanobacteriia; order Cyanobacteriales; family Microcystaceae; genus Microcystis; species Microcystis ichthyoblabe_A. The sequence goes on from NZ_JACJSV010000001.1 coordinate 29,569, forward strand.
ATCGCTTTCGGGTCTAGTTCACTTGTATTACTTAGGTGCGGACCGGCGCACAAATCCCACCAAGCGTCACCAAGATGATAAAGGGTGATGGGTTCTTGAATTCCCGCCAGAATTTCCAGCTTATAGGGTTCATTAATCGCTTTAATGCGCTTTTCCGCCTCTTCCCGAGAAACTTGCTCGCGAATCACCGGCAGTTTTTTATTGATAATTTTGACCATCTCTTTTTTGATGTCCTTGAGATCCTTATCGGTAAAAGGTTCCGGCACATCAAAATCGTAGTAAAATCCGGTTTCAGTCCAAGGCCCGATAGTAACTTGGGCTTTCGGGAATAATTTCTGCACCGCCATGGCCATCACATGGGAGGTGGTGTGACGAATGCGCTTGAGGTGGTCGGATTCGCTGGTTTTCGGTAGTTTAATCGGGGCTTGGTTATCCATATCTCTTCAATTTACACCTTCTCTATTCTCTATTTTAATGGTAAAAGGAGTCTTTAGTCAGGAAAAAAATCAAGATAGATATCAATGCCATTTACCCTCATCTCTAACCCCTAAACCCTCATCTCTATTTCTCGATGAAAAAACTAATTTTATCCTGTTTATTTTTGGTATTGGTTGCTTGTCATGCCTCGGTTAATACTACTGATAACCAAAAACCCAAGGTAATCTCCACTAGCACAATTATCGCCGATTTAACCGCACGAGTGGGCGGTGAAGAAATTGACCATCAAGACATTTTAAAACCCGGGGATGATCCCCACGTTTATGAACCAGTTCCCGCCGATAGTGTGGCTTTAGAAAAAGCCGATTTAATTCTCTATAACGGTTATAATCTCGAACCGGGGTTAATTAAAATGATCAATTCTACGGGAATTAAAGCTAAAAAAGTGGCTGTGGGAGAAGCAATCAAGCCTTTACAATTGGAAAAAGAGGGGCAGAAAGTCCCCGATCCCCACGTTTGGGGTTCAGCAAAAAATGGTATAATCATGGTGGAAAAAATCCGAGATCAATTGATTGAATTAAGTCCCGAAGATAAAGAGATTTTTACCCAAAATGCCGCCCAATTAATCGCAGAATTAGAAAATCTTGATCGCTGGATTACTGTGGCTATTGAAACTATCCCCCCTTCCCAAAGACAATTAGTCACCACTCATGACGCTTTTCAGTATTATGCTCATGCCTATGGTTTAAAAGTATCGGGAACTTTAATTGGTATTAGTACCGAAGAACAACCAAGCGCCCAAACGGTGAAAAATTTAGCCGATGCTATTAAAAATCTCAAGGTTGCTGCTATCTTTGCCGAGACGACTATTAATCCCGCTTTAATTACCACTGTAGCCGAAGAAGCGGGGGTGAAATTAGCACCACAACAATTATATTCTGATTCGATCGGTGCGGTGGGTACTAGAGGGGATAGTTATGTAAAAATGCTCAGGGAAAATACTCGCTCGATCGTGGAATCTTTAGGAGGAAAAGTACCTCAAGAAGGTCAATAGACCTCTTGTAAAAATCAAAAAATTGTCCTTAGAGTCAGGAGTTAGGAAGGCAGAAATACCGACAATCAGCAATTATCGGTGACTTTTAGATGATGACAAATAGATCAGCAGCTGCCTGTAAGCATCCCACCGAAAAGCTAATGCGCGGGGGGTTTGGGGGCGGCGCCACGCCCCCAACGGGGGGTTTGGGGGGTAGAACCCCCCAAAAGCTTGGATTGAGGGAAAAAATCGAAAGTAACGCCCGACTTTAGCAGAGAGTTTCCCCTTAAAAATCCCAACTTAGTAGATTTACAAAGCGGGGTTTATTTGCCAAATCCTTTACCGCGATTGACAGCAGGTAAACTGAGACAATTGTTAATCTGTTCTTTTAGGGTTTCATGATCGAGATTTTGACCGATAAGAACTAGCTGATTTTTGGGAGTACCTTTCCATTCGTCATCTTCGAGAGTGAAACGCTTACCACTGAGGTGGAAAATATGACGTTTAGGACTTTCATCAAACCAGATAATACCCTTAGCGCGGAAAACGCTTTCTGGTAACTGATTATCGAGGAAATATTGGAACTTCCGAATCGAAAAAGGTTGGTCACTAGCAAAGGAAATAGAAGTAAATCCATCCACCTCTAAATGATTGGAATGGTCGTGATGATCATGATCGTGATCGTGGTGGTGATCATGGTCGTGATCATGATCGCAATGCTCGTGATCGTGGTCGTGGTGATCATGGTCGTGGTGTTCTTCTTCTGTGTCGAAATATTTATCCGATTCAAATAGTCCGACGCTGAGAATTAAGGGTAAAGGGACTTGACTTTTGCTAGTACGAAGAATTCTCGCTCCTTCCTTCATGTCCCGGATTCTTATTTCTAAAGAATCCACATCCGCTTCATCCACTAGATCGGTTTTATTGAGAACAATAATATCACCGTAGGTGATTTGACTTAAGGCCGCTTGCGAGTTGAATAAATCAAGACTAAAATTGGCACAATCCACCATAGTGACAATGGAATCTAAACGGGTCATTTCCCGTAATTCCGTCCCTAAAAAGGTTAAAGCTACCGGTAAAGGATCGGCTAATCCTGTGGTTTCTACGACTAAATAATCGATTTTTTCGGGACGTTCGAGAATTTTATAAACTGCTTGAATTAAATCCTCGTTAATCGTGCAGCAAATACAGCCATTATTTAATTCTACCATGCTGTCATCACTGCTGATAATCAGTTCGTTATCGATACCGATTTCACCGAATTCATTGACAAGAACAGCAGTTTTTAATCCCTGTTGATTGCTGAGAATATGATTGAGGAGAGTAGTCTTACCACTACCAAGAAACCCAGTAATAATTGTTACCGGTAGCCCTTTTTTTGGCACTGACATCGTGTTAATAGCTTGTGATTCGACGGTTTGCATAATGATTTGGGGGTGAGTATTCTGTCACTAAAAAGTGATTTTTCGGGATGAGATGGCTAGTTTTTCTTGATCAAACAGTCTCCACTCGATCGCCGACTATTTTTATTGTAGATATTTTTGGACCACATCCCATCCTGTTAGGGTAACAAAAAGAAAACCCAGAAACAATAAAAGATTAGTGCCGATGTGGAGAGACCGCGCTAGAGGTGGACGAGTTGTAATGTTCAGGCCGCTAATTGCGGAAACAAAAACCAGAAAAACCACCAATAAACCCGCTATCAGGTGGGAAGAGTGGCCTAAACTGCCATAATGACCGATTGTTCCCACTAATCCGATTCCCAGCAGAATTAAGACCAAAGCAACCATGATCAGGCCGCTGAGGAGATGAAAGGGTCTTAACCATTTTGGTCGAGATTGGCCCGCGAGTCGTCGATAACCCATGTTTCCCCCCGAAACCGCTAGTAAAAAATAGGCAAAGAGGGCAAATCCCATCGACCAAGCGGCAATTTTCCATAACCAGAGAAAGGAGGGGAGATTCATAGGGGTGGGATTATTATTAGCAAGGAAAGGGACGACCGATCGTGTTAATTTAAGTTTACCGGACAAAAATCAGCAAGTTAGGGCTAATATGTCTCATCTAACCATCGACACGGAAAATAATCAGCGTCAACCCTTTGAGTTACCCGGGGCTAAACCCCATTATAACCCCGATCGACCCGGACAAGTTAATCATATTTTTCTCGATTTAATTATTGATATTCCCCGACAAAGTTTTCAGGGCAGCTGTCAGATTACCCTCACCCCCATTCGTCAGGGAATTAGCAGTTTAACTCTGGATGCGGTGGCTCTAAATATTAATTCTGTGTTCATTGAAGATATCAGTCAACCCTTTGACTATGATCGTTCTCTTCTGACCATTCATCTGCTACAACCCACCACCGATAAACCGATTATCCTGACGATTAACTATCAAGTTAACCAACCACAACGGGGATTATATTTTATCGGCCCCGACGAATATTATCCCGATAAACCGATGCAAGTTTGGACCCAGGGAGAAGATGAAGATTCTCGCTTTTGGTTTCCCTGTTTTGATTACCCTGGCCAATTAGCCACCTCCGAAATTCGGGTAAAAATTCCCCAACCCTATATCGCTATTTCTAACGGGGAATTAATCTCAGTGGAACCCGTGGGTGAGGACAGAATTTATCACTGGTCACAAAAGCAAATTCATCCTACCTATTTAATGACTCTTGCGGTGGGAGATTTTGCTGAATTATGCGACTCATGGAATGGTGTTCCCGTTACTTATTATGTGGAAAAAGGACGGGAAGAAGAGGGACAAAGAAGTATGGGTAAAACTCCCCGCATGATCGAGTTTTTTAGCCAAAAGTTTGGTTATCCCTATCCCTATCCCAAATACGCGCAAGTTTGTGTAGATGATTTTATCTTTGGTGGGATGGAAAATACTTCCACCACAATTTTAACTGATCGCTGTTTAATTGATCAAAGAGCCAGCATTGATCATACTTGGACAGAAAGCTTAGTTGCCCATGAATTAGCTCATCAATGGTTCGGTGATTTAGTGGTGATTAAACACTGGTCTCACGCTTGGATTAAAGAGGGAATGGCTTCCTATTCTGAGGTTTTATGGACAGAATCGGAATACGGAAAAGCAGCTGCTAGTTATTATTTATTAGGGGAAGCAAGAAGTTATTTAGAAGAAGATACTTCCCGCTATCGTCGTCCGATTGTTACTCATGTTTATCGAGAAGCGATCGAACTTTATGATCGTCATCTCTACGAAAAAGGTGCTTGTGTTTATCACATGATCCGCTCTATTTTAGGGGAAGATTTATTCGCAAAAGCGATTCAGACTTTTGTGCGGGATAAGGCCCATAAAACCGTAGAAACCGTGGACTTATTACGGGCGATCGAAAAAGCGACCGGGTACAATTTATTATTTCTCTTTGATCAGTACGTTTATCGCGGTGGTCATCCCGATTATAAGGTGGCCTACAGTTGGGACAATCAGAATAATTTAGCCCAATTAACTGTCACCCAAACCCAGGATGAAAAAGAACTATTCGACTTGAAAATTCCCGTCGCTTTTGCCTATCTCAACTCTGACGATCTTACCTACAATCTGCGGATTCACCAAAAAGAACAAAGTTTCTATTTTCCCCTAGCACAAAAGCCAGATTTTGTCAAGTTCGATCGGGGTAATAATTTCCTCAAAACCGTCACTCTTGAGTATCCCATCGCCGAATTAAAAGCGCAATTACAACAGGATCCCGACCCGATTTCCCGTATCTATGCAGCCATAGCCATTGCTAAAAAAGGCGGTTTAGAAGCGATCGAAGCTTTGGGGAGATCCCTAGAAAATGAGCCTTTTTGGGGGGTGCGTGTGGAGGTGGCCAAACAGTTAGCAACTCTTGGTTTAGATCAGGCAGTTACTGCTTTAATTAAAGGTTTAAACGACGAAAAAGCCCAAGTACGTCGGGCAGTGGTCGAGGGATTAAGTGAAATTAAAACCTTAGATAGTTATAACGCGCTTAAATCCCGATTAGAAGCTGGAGACGCTAGTTATTATGTGGAAGCGGCCACAGCGCGAGGATTAGGCTCCATGGCCGTGGGACAATTGCAAAATCAAGAAGGGGAAATTATTGACCTGCTCAATCATATTTTACAGTCAAGAAAGGGGTGGAATGAGGTAGTAAGAGCGGGCGCAATTGGCGGTTTAAGCCAGTTAAAAACCTCGCCGGCGGCTTTAGAGTCAATTTTGACCTACACGGCTTTAGGCACACCTCAACCCCTGAGATTAGGCGCTATCCGCGCCCTAGGAGCGATTTCTTCGGGACAAACCACGGATAAATTAACCGTAATTTTGGAACGTTTAGAAACCATTGCCAAGGAAACTTTTTTCTTGACACAAGTGGCAGTGTGTAACGCTTTAGGACAGATAGAAAATGCCAAAGCTATCGCTATTTTACAAGCTTTGAGCGATCAAACTCCCGATGGTCGCGTTCGTCGTGTAGCGGAGGAAGCAGTACAAAAAGTCCAGAAAAAATTAGGTTCCGACAAAGCAATTCAGGAAATTCGCGAGGAATTAGAAAAAATGAAACAGGAAAATCAGGAACTTAAAAGTCGTTTGACCAAATTAGAGGCGAAAAATAGTTAGTTAACCTGAGTTATCAGTTATCAGTTATCAGTTAGCGGACTCCTAAAAACTTATGGGTTTGGAGACTGAGACGCCATTGGGGATGCCGAAGAACATAATTAAAGACTAACTCTTTGCTTTCTGCTGTATTCCATTCGGGTTGTAGATATTTAATCACCCCTTCCGATAACTTACTTTCCTGCATAGCTGCCCAGTCTAAATCCTCTGGATTAGCCACGACAATTTTTAACTCATTTACCCGTGCATAAATACTAGGATCGGGCATTTTATAAGTTTTAGGAGAAAAAGTCACCCAATCAAAAACCCCAGTAAAAGGATGAGCGCCAGAAGTTTCTAAATGTACCCGTAAACCCTGATTTTTAAATTCCTCGGTCAAAGGAGCAAGATTGTGCATTAAAGGTTCACCCCCGGTAATCACCACCATAGCGGGGTTAGCGTCTTTTGCCATCTCAACCAATTCCCCCAGGGATTTTTGGGGATAACGGTGGGCATTCCAAGACTCTTTTTGGTCGCACCAAGGACAATAGACATCGCAACCTCCCAAACGGAGGAAAAAAGCATTGCTTCCCGTCCAAAAGCCCTCGCCCTGAACAGAATGGAAAGTTTCGACCACAGGATAGGTACAATGGTTTATGCTAAACGTTTTCATAGAATCAGTATTATAGAAAATATGGACATTCCCCTGAACTTTGCCAAATACATCCAATGGTCTGGTATTGCCACGCTGGTTTTTTTGGTACTCACGATTATCGCTTTTCTCGTCGGTTGGGGAATCCGCTTTCGTCTCGTCGGTGTCACTAGCTTTATGGCTGTGTTGACGGTGGGGATTTTCGGTCTTGGGTTAGGATTATTTACCCGTACCGAAATTCCGGGAGCGGTGAGATTCTCCCTTGTCTATGATAACGGAGCTAATCAAGCTGTTATCTCCCTGCCCAATACTGTTACTCCCGAGCAGGTGGAAGCAACCCTAAAACAAGCCGCTAGTGACTTGTTTTCCTCCGGTCGCGCCGGTGCTGGCGGTAATAATCAATTTATCATTAGCGCTCGCACTCTCGTTCATCCTCAGCCCGGTTTATCTGCTCCTTTGTACCTGGGACAGATTAAAAAATCCTTCTCCGCCCCGGGGGATAATACTCCTGAACTACAGCTTTTTCCCGAAAGTTTCGCTAAAATTAGCCAATAATCCTTGAGGTTGTCAAAAAATGTCCAATGCTGTCGCTGTTTTGCCCCTGTTAATCGCCCCCGCACAAGTGATTCGGGGTGACAATGCCCTAGAAGAATCCACCGGCAAGTTAGCGGATTTGGGTAAACGTCCCCTGGTGGTGGGCGGCGATCGCAATTTAGCTTTTTTGTCATCTCCCCTGAAAAATCTCACTCCTAGCTATCACAGTTACGCCCCCGATTGTTCGGAAAATTCCCTAGCATATTTAAAGGCATCTGTCAAGAGTCATGAGGCAGATTTTATCATCGGTGTGGGTGGCGGCAAAGCCCTCGATACGGCCAAATTACTCGCCCATCAGTGCCATTTGTCGATCGCCACGATTCCCACCTCCGCCGCTACCTGTGCGGCTTGGACAGCCCTATCTAACGTCTATTCTGACGCAGGGGCGTTTCTTTACGATCTGTCCCTAGCCCGTTGTCCGGATTTATTAATTCTCGATTACGGTATTATCCAAACTGCCCCGAAAAGAACCTTAATCGCCGGTATTGGCGATGCGATCGCTAAATGGTACGAGGCTTCTGTCAGTAGCGGTCATTGCACAGAAACCCTGATCATTGCCGCTGTCCAACAGGCCCGGGTTTTGCGGGATATTCTTTTCCAAAAATCCCCGGCAGCCCTGGAAAATATCGGCGGGGAGGACTGGAAACAGGTGGTGGATGCCACCGTTTTATTAGCCGGAGTAATTGGTGGTTTAGGGGGCGCTAATTGTCGTACCGTGGCCGCCCATGCGATTCATAATGGTTTAACCCATATTCCCGCTTGCCATCACGCGCTCCACGGGGAAAAAGTCGCCTACGGAATTCTCGCCCAATTGCGTCTAGAGGAAATAGTTTTGGGTAATCAATTGGCAGTATCGGCCCGGGGGCAACTAATCCAGTTTTATGAACAAATTGGTTTACCGAAATCCCTAGAGGATTTAGGATTAAAAGATGTTTCCCTTGCCCAATTGCGCCACGCGGCCGCAATTGCCTGTCAGCCTAATTCGGACATTCATCGTTTACCTTTTACGGTTTCCCCAGAACAAGTTATGGCGGCCATGGTTTCTACTACCACTGCCGATACAATGGTGCAGAAAGTTAAAGCTAATTAACGGGAATATTTTCGGGATTTATGGCTTTGTCTGTTGCGGGTGAGTAGTGATTTGATTGTAGTGGTGATAGCTCAAATCTTTGCTTTGTTGGTCATTGTAGCCAAGAATAAAGTACCTCCCTCAATTACAGGTTGGGTTGACGTAAGGAAACCTAACCCGGAGTGACCCTTCGGGGTGTTGGGTTTCGCTTAGACAATCGAATTGATACGTTTTCGCTCAACCCAAACTACGAGGACACGGCACTGCGAGGCGATGTGATTGTGTTAAAATCCAGAATCATGAAAGTCAAACAAGTGATTAAAGTGTTAGAAGCGGATGGCTGGTATCTTGCTAGAACACGAGGAAGTCATAGGCAGTATAAACATCCTTCAAAATCTGGTACGGTAACGGTATCGGGGAAATCCAGCGTTGATGTTCCTATTGGGACTCTTAAAAATATATGGCGACAAGCTCAAATTGAGGAGGACAAAATATAATGCGATATGCAGTTGTTATTGAAAAAGGAGAAAATAGCTACGGTGCTTATGTTCCCGATCTTCCCGGTTGTGTTGCGGTTGCAGAAACATTAGAAGAAGTTAAACAATTAATTGCTGAGGCAATAATTTTTCATTTGGAAGGCTTAAAAGAAGATGGATTAACTGTTCCTGAATCATTGTCGATCTGTGAGTATGTAGATGTAGCTTAGGGGGTTCCAAGGTGGAAATAAGATTAGACTAATAGCAGCGATTCATTACAATCGACAAAAAATTTATATTCGAGAAGTTTTAACTCATTCTGAATACGACAAAAACAAATGGAAGGAGTAAAAAAATGCCGACGATAGATATAGAGAAAACACGGCAAGCTTGGACAAACTTAAAGCAAATACTCTTTATCCCTCGCAATGAATCAGAATATGAACAATTAGTAATTATGTTAGATAATTTGATAGATGAAATAGGAGAAAATGAAAATCATCCTCTTGCTTCTTTAATGGAAATTTTGGGAATATTAATAGAAAATTATGAACAGGAAAATGTTCCCCAATTATAAATGGTAGGGGTGGTGCATTCCCAAATATTGGTTAACCTTGAAATTGTCATGTTTTCAGGGAACACACCCTAGGAAAGAATGCGATCGCCCTGTGAGAAAATATCTTACCCTCCTGATCGCCTACGAAACCGCCGGCGATCGAGAACGGGCGATATCAGCCCAACTGTCCAATCATGACCTCTTGACCAGGATTACCGAGATAGATTACCGTCTGGGCGGTTCATCCACCGAAACCTATCTAACAAGAATCGCCCAACGAGAACAGTTAGAGATTCAGTTGAACCGTTACCGTCTCGAACGGGAAACCGCTAAACGACAGCTTCTATCCCTGACGGGGTTTTCCACTCCCCAACCCGCCGGAGAAACTTCTAACGAGTCGATAGCTCTATAGACAGTCCATTAATTGCGTCGAATAATTGTAAATTTTTGTGGAGAAGTGCGGTCAGAACTAGAAATCTTAGCTAGTCTTTTAGAAGAGTTCCGTTATTTCAGCTTACTGTCATAAATTTAGTTAATGGGGTGATATACCGAAAGTTTCTACATATAGCAGTTTTCATCAGAATAAGGTATGGGCAAGGGTCTTAAACCCTTTGTTGGCAAAACTTGTCGATACCTCAGTAACGTGAAAAGTGCTATATCGTTACTCTGGAGAGTGTTGTACAGATATTCTCTCGTAAACCCCTGAACATTTACGCATTAAGGAGACTCTCGTGATTCCATATAAACCAAAACAACTGCCCCACGCGCTCAAGGTTTTGCGGCAGGCATTTCTAAGATGGATCGCAGTCGGTTTTAGCAGTGCAATTCTTGCTTCCTGTGGACTCCAAAATCAGACCAGCGGGTTGAGGTTGCTGGATACAGCGAAAAATCGAGTGACGAACGATTTGCAATCCAACGATTTGCAATCCGAACGAGGGGTGGACTACACCCGCCTGCGCGACCTGCTGAAGGAAGCGTACGTTGTAACTGTAACTAACATCGAGACGGGATCTCTGACGAGAGAGAGGAGTGAAAAAATCTTAAACGATTATCATTATCCAGCTCTTGACGAAACTCAAAAGGTAATTGCCCAGTCCGTGGGATTAGAATCGAGCTGCTACGAATCGAATCGAGCCAGAAAAGATCCGACGTGGTCTGCCCTTTGCCCGCGAGATAAATTACTGAACATACCCTGTACTGACCTCAATACCATAGAACGTCTGTGGACAAGCGGCAATCCGGAGCGCTCGCGCTCGGTGAGGGAAAGATGGATAGGCCCGCTACCGGAGCTAACGAGGGCTGCTATCTTCCACTCCTTGAAAACATGTAAACTATAGATTGCCATCGCCGTAGGGTGCGTTCCCTAATAGACATCTTCAAAAATTATAACCCAGTCACAGCTTGCTTTTAGCCTATATACTAATTAAGTAGTTCGATAGCTGAAATGTATATCTATCGTTGCTAATTCAATTTCACTGAAAAAATATGAGGCAATTAAAATAATTTTTATTCGGGTAGATTCCTTAACTAGAAAGACTTTTGGTCTTGAGATAATATTAGGTCGAGGTCTAATGCAAGTCCTACTGCTCCACCGATCGATTTTGGGTAACGCACCACGCACATTCTATCTCCCGATAGCGATCGCTAAGGGTCGAATAATTGTAAATTTTTGTCAAGAGGTGCGGTCAGATTGACGAATAGTTGTTATAACACCAGAAAACTCGTGTTATTTCAGCCTATTGTCAGGAATTTAGTTAAACAAGGTTTTTGGCAATGTGCTATGGCTAACACGCTTTTGGGTATGATATGGGGAAATTTTTCTTGCGATTGCACTAAAATAGATGGATATACAGAAAGTTGACCCATATCGTTACCGTAGAAAGTGTTATACAGAATAATGACAGACATTTATTTTTATTACAATTTAGGGTAAAACTTATGGTTTTGAAGGATGGTTTAAGTGATGATGAGTTTAAAAAATTGATTGAACGACTTTCCTATAGAAAACAGTATAATCAAGAGGTTATCACTCTTGATGCTGTTAAAGAGAGTCTTCAAGAACTAGGATTATCTGACTTGTTAATGGATAATGACATTGAGGAGGTTCGCAGACAAGTGAATAAAGAATTTAAAAAACAACAAAGAAAAAATTACCTAATATTTGCTTCTGTTTTATTAGTTTTAACTATTCCCTTATCTGCTTTTGGCGGCTATAAATTTAAGGAATGGATTTCCAGTTTTTTTCAGCAATCTAGCAATTCCGATTTAGTTCAGTTATCAGAAAAATTAAATACACTTGAGTCGGAAAACAAAGATTTGCAAAGAAAAATAAAAGAGCTTGAAGATGAAAATCAATCTTTAAAAGGTTCAAATGTACCCAGTCCCTCGGCTTCATTCGCACCTGATAATGAAACTGTGTCAGAGCCGTCTTCTTTTAATACGGATAAGATTGTTAAAGTCCAATCTTTAATTTTTCAGTTCAAAGAATGCCAAAGATCAGCAATTTCTTCAACACTTCAAAATATTAAGTGTTCTCTTTTGGTGACAAGTACACAAGATAAAAACAAGCTCTATATACACGGAAATTATAATTCTAACAATAGAAGTCGAATCATTGAGGATGGCAAAGAACTAATTGCAACCAAAGTGGATTTTGGCAGTAATTCTGGCACTTATCAAGCCGACAATATTTTGATTAAAGATACTCCTATTGAGGTTATTATTACTTTTGAAAACGTTCCACAAAGTATTAATAAAGTTGGGGTAATTGAAGTTAGTTCTTATCTAGAAAGTCCTGAATTTAATGATAATGTTAAGGCCGAATTTTATAATAAAACGTTATCAAGTTCTCAATAAGTTTACTGGAGGCCATCGTGCCAGTGAAACTCCAGTTCTCTACCTGATTATGGTTTAACTGTTTATCTCAGTCACTTAAAGTTTGTTTGATAATTTTCCTGAGTTCTTTCCATACTATTTCACCTCTGAAAAACTCCCAAGGTTTAGACTCTAACACTTCTTCGTAAAAATAAACTTGCTTTTCATTAAGAGTGTAAACAATTGGTACAATATACCATAGAAGATCTACCGTTTCTTCAAAGGGATTTGTCTCTGTAATTTGTTGTTTTGTTTTCTCATCTATGAAGTTTGTCATAGAGATAGAAAAACAAATATTTGTAGGTATCTTCAAGTTAAAAACAGTTTGTAAAATACTAGAAAAGTTAGAGTTTTTTTTGGCGTAATTGAAACAATTCGTTGCAAACTCTCTTAATGAGTTATCATTAACAGAAGAAAAATAGGAAAAGATAAAAAAAGCTTCTCCTCTCATTGGCAGACCACCAATTGATGTTTTAAAACTAGCTGCCTTAGCTACTTGTTTAAAAACTTTGCCATCATAGATAATATCATTGTAAATGGATGAGCAACCTTGACTGATAAGTTTTGGTTTGACTTTTACTAAGTATTTAGTGATGCAATCTTCGTTGCTATTGACGTAATCAAAGTTTTGATAAAGTGAATTCCTCGCTTTTCTTAGTGATTCACAGCCTGGATTTTCTTCACATAATTTGGTGAATACTTGTCGTAATTGCAGAATATTAAGAGAATTACATTGACAAATAAAGTCTTGAATGATAATCCGTAAAGTTTGTTCATTCCTCAAATTTGCTGTAGAAAATCCCCCTTCCCAAATGATAGCAATAAAAAGAGAAGGGTTAGATTCATAGAGAGAAATTAAATCTCTAATAATTTGATTTTTGAGAGAGCCTAAATAAGATTCAAAAGGAGTATTCATAAATTAAATGTTTAACTGCTATATTTGGTTTGAGGATTTTTCTTGTAGCAAAGCACTCACCAATTGCAAAACTTTACTATTTGGATTTTCTTTATGTAGTGCTTTAAATATTTTAAACTGATCGTTAAGTTTCAAAGTATAACAACGATTAATAAATTGAAAGACAATAACTTTGGGTGCTTGATTTTGAGGAATTGTTGCTAAAGGAAACCCTGCTGACCCAACAGTTGCTTTAAATAGTTCGCTATCTGCTCCGTAAAGTTCTGACAATTCCTTTACCAAAACATCTTTGGTCAAAAAACCAGCTTCCTCAAGTTTTTCCTTTTGTCGATCAAGTAAAAGTGAAAACTTATCTTCAAAATTTTCAGAATTTTGCAATAATTCTTGATTTTGCATAAGAATAGTAAAACAAAATTGTATTCCTAAAATAAATTGTTCTCGTAATTCTTTTATTTCAGTTTTTGTCTCAAAGATAGCATCAAGAGACTTACGAGTAAGGCTTTGACCTTCGGCAATCATTGCATCTAGTTTGGCCTCACGGGAGTTCTCTATTTGATCATCATAAAGACTCAAGACAAACTCAACAGGAACTCCAAATGGGCCTACTACGGAAGCAAGAGATTTGGCGATCGCTCGAAGGTAATTAGGTATTTTTTGAGACATAATTTAAAATTGTAATAAAGGAATACTGATTACTTTTTGCTGGAGAACTGAAATAAAAGTATCTTCGGCAAAATGTTTGTCACCTAAATTCAATGTCCAAGCACTAAAATGGAAGTCTCTCATTTGCTTTTCTGTGGGATATGCTTTTTTCCCCTGTAGCCAAGGTAAATGACCGATTGGAGCGTCCAAATGCCAAGTCAGATCATTGTAACCTAACCACCGTCCATTTTTTCGCCATCCGACACGATTCGCAAAAGCATAGTAATCTTCCCCTTCTTGTTCATAGATACGAGCTTGAGTGGACAAACCAAATTTGTTGTGGCTATACTTTTTCCAAAGATTATCAAGAATAATTAAGTCATTATCAGATATTCTTTTAAGTTCAGTTGATGATAAGGCCTCATTGGGAATTTTTACAACAGAAAAATGAGAGGTTGATGTAAATTCTGGTTTATCGGTAGCTTTATAAAGAAGCCTGATCGTTTCCTGATCAGCTTCTAGCCAACTTTGTGCTTCTAGGAGTTGGCGAAGTTTGCTATAGCTAACCCCTTTATCAGAAATCAACTTATCTCTGTTTAAAAAATCATTTACGCTTTTTTGATCTTTAAATTTAAGCGTTGTTTTTTCTGACAAGTGAGGTAAAACAGCTTCAATAATTGTATCTGCATTGCCGTTCCAAGTTTGGTATAGTTTATCATTGAGTAACGGTAAACTTTCTAATACCTTTTGTTTTTGTTTATTATCTGAAAATAAGGGAAGTACCTTAGTTTGGTCGGAATAAATTTCCTGATTGAGGACGGCAAAAAGCTCTCGCTTAGGAAAATTTTTGTTTAGAAAAGCTTCGCTCAAGACAACGATCACAAAACGAGAGATTCTTAAACCCTCATTTACTTTGGCTGTAATACTATCTCCCCATTTAATTTCAGCCCGATCATACCAAAAAGTAATGTCAGCTTTTTCTAAGCCTGAAACTAAAGGTTCCACAATCAGGAGTTTGTCTTCACTGGTATGACAAATAAATACGTCTTTCATAGTCTCTTTTACAAATGATTCTGGATTATTCAATTAGAAAAAAAATTGTTAACAGATAACGAATTAGATTGCTTTAAGCTTCTGATTCAGCCTCCTGTTTTATGTCAGAGTTTGATAGGTTTTTTGAGAAAATCCATAATAAACCTAAGATTATTGCCAAACTTATCAAGAAAATGACGACTCCCATTATTAGTTGTGAGCTTAGATAATTATTCGATACAAAAGCAATACTTGATGGTATGTTATAACTTCTATGATGAGAGAGACTATCCTCAACAGGAACCTCAATTAAAACAGACTTTGATGAGCCATCAAAAGCTGATTGATTAATTTGGAAAAATTTAGAATATCGCAATACCCAAAAAAGTGAATTCTTATTATTAGTCATACTGGTTACACCAGTCCCATATTTAGGCTCAGCAATCATTGATGGATTTTGTCCATCAAAATCAGAACGAACAATTCCGTCGCCATAATTAGGATTAAGTAAACCAATAGTAAAGTATAAAAACTTACCATCTGTTAATAAAGTATCCTCATAATTATTAATGGACAAAACTCCTTCACCTGTCCAGTTTCGTAAAATCGACAGTGCATCAATGGCTAATAAAACGGGATTGCTTATTTCTATTTTTAATAGAAGTTCGGTTGGCTTCCCGAAGCCGCCAGATTGATTACGAAGATTGCCGTCAATATGTGTATAAATAAATTTTCCATCTGTTGTTAAATGTTTTATCTGAGGTTTAAATGTTGTAGATTCATAGGGAAATTCAAAAAGCATGGAAAAATTATCCCCGTTGATATCTGATCTATAAATAAAAGGCTTTCCCTCTAAATTTTGTCCTAACCAAAAAAGAAACTTCCCGTCTGTCGTTAAAGAACTAGGAAGCCATCGTACTATTTGAGACCCGGCTTTTTGAGAAAGATCAACAACAACAGATGGTTTAGAACTATCAATGTCCATCTTATAAACATACATGGAAATGTTATTGTCATTACCTTCTTTAAACTCATAATCATAATCCAGCCAAAAAATAGATTTCCCACTACTAACCAGATTGATTCCTGTCTCATATTTCTCCTCAATATTAAATGTTTTTGGAATATCAAGAAATATAGATGGTTCAGTGTTATTACTTCTTAAAATATAAAATATGTCTTCTTTTTTCGTCGTCCAAATTAAATTACCTTCCTTTAGTTGTCCAAAAGCAGGGTACGCAGTTATAACTAGCGACAGTATGAAGATGAATAAAATAGTCAGTAATCTTAGTGTTTTTTTCATATTTAAGCCAGATGCGAATCAATTTAGCTTTCTTGGGTTTCTTGTGATCTATAGCTTTTCAAATGGAGTCTGGACAAGGCTTTCATGGCTTAGTTACCCAAGAAACTGTTCACAATACCCTTTGTCACAAATCGCCGAGAAGAACGTTACTGAGCGTTCGGTCGAACCGTAATCAAACTTAAGGACTTAACCTCCGCATCCGCATGAATGGCTCACTGAAAAAACCTATCCTTATAATATTCCATCACCCCCTAAGCGATCAAGTCCTTACACCGAAGATTGTGTTCTATAGTCATTTCAATTAAGATTGAGAATATTAATGCCAGAGTTCATAAGGGTTTAACTGGTCTAGAGTGTATCAGACTTATCTGAAATGACTATAATTCGCTTCTTATATAACACTTGCCGATTCCTCGCCGAACATTTCTCAGGCAACTTCGCCAGTTGGCTGCTGAAAGAGACTGTCATGATGGCGAAACTCAAACCATCGGAACTTTCCCTCGATCCGATTTGAGCCGATGCGATGATTGTACTCTAATCCGAGGATTCTATTCTTCACATCCAGTTCCAAACGTTGCCAAAGGAGGAAATCCCATTTCGGATGTTAGATTGCCGAGTTCGAGGTTTGCAGGGCTTGCTTTAGGGTGGCTCTTCGTTACTTGGTATGGTTTGATCGGGGGGCATAAATCGACTAAATCCTGATCTGGCCAAAGACTTAATTGATTAGTTCGTTCTAGTCGGGTGTTGGATAAAATTAGCAGCGATCGGCTTTCTCCATGGCTCAGGTTTTAGCATATATCGTGTAAATGCGCTAATATTCAAACTAAAGCCGTCCTAAAAAGACGGGGTTTGGAACTCAATTTTTCGATGACGACAATAATCGACGAGTTAAGGCAACAATGGCAAGATCGCCTCTCTCAAACAGAGGATTCCTTAACCGATCGCCAACGGGATACCATTATCAATTGGTTACTCGGTGAAGATAGCCAACGTTGGGAAAATTTAGATGAGAGAGATTTAGAAATCGCTAAACGGGGATTAGTCTATCTTTGGCAAATTTTACGGCAACGCTATCTGAAAGTTAATCCCACCCGCGCCTATCGTAACCTGATCGATCGTCTCGGTGCTTGTGTCACTCTCCGGCAAAAAATTCGCACTTGGGTTTCCTTAAGTCGCGATCGTCGGCAAGCGGTGGCCGATGTCTTGCAAGAAATTATTCAAGAAATGTTAAATAGCGATCGCTATCTGCAATCCCAGTTAGCATGGATCGCTCGTTGTACCAACGATCAAGCTACTCGTGATCAGCTGCTGTTAGCCACCCTGGAGGAATACGCTCTGCGTCCGATCCGCAATCAACCCCTGTTAGCCTATCGTTTTGTTAATTATCTCCGTCGTCAATCGAGAAGCGGTATTACTAATGTGCCTCAGGAAGAAATGATCCGGATTCTCTCCGATGAAATTAGTGGCGATGAGGGGGAAACTAGCTTAAGTTTACTGGATCAAAATGCGATCGCTACCTACGAAGATCAACGCACTTGTCAAGAAGCGCAAATTCAACGGGCAAAAGTTCAAGAGAGTTTTGCCAAGTATCTAGAGGAAAATGTTAGTCCGGAGGCGGTGACTTGGTTTAATCTCTATCTAGGAGGCGAAAGCCAAGATGAGATCGCCTTGGCGATGAATATTCCCGTCCAACGGATTTATCGTCTCCGGGAAAAAGTTGGCTATCATGCGATTAAGGTTTTTGCCCTCAAGGAAGGGACAGAATTAATCGCTGAATGGTTAGAAATCAGCCCGAAAGAGCATAATTTTGGCTTAACTCTCAGTCAATGGCAAAGTTACTATGCTTGCCTTTCTCCCACGGGTAAAAGCGTTATCGATGGCTTAAAAGCGGGTAAAACCCTTGAGGAAATCGCTGGCGAATTAAACTGTAAACGCACACAAGTGGTCAAAGAATGGACGCAACTTTATCTAAGCGCCCAAAGTCTTAGGACAAAAACCTAATCAGTTATCAGTTATCAGTTATCAGTTATCAGTTATCAGTTCACTGAGAAAACACCCCACACCCCACACCCCACTTCCCATCCCCTTTTTGATTTTTGACTTCAAGAAATATGTGGATTATTAGCAAAAAAGTCGGGGTATTTACCCATTATTTAACCCCTACGGGTACATTTACCCCCAGCATCGACAAAGCCAGTAAATTTTCTGCTCGGGAAATGGCGGATATTATGGCTAAAAAATACGGGGGAATAGTCGAGGCAATGAAATAATTATGACCATTGGTATTTGGATTTTAGGTGATCAATTATGGACAGGACAAGCGGCCTTAGCTAATCGTCAAGCCTATGCACAGGAAACGCCGGTTATTTTAATTGAATCCCACAATCATATTCGACAAAGACCCTATCATCAGCAAAAATTAGTTTTAATCTGGTCGGCGATGCGTCATTTTGCCGAAGAATTAAAAACTTTAGGATGGTCTGTAACCTACGAAGTTACTGAAGATTTTGAGCCGATTTTATCTGCTTGGATTAAACGATTAGGTATTAAAGAATTACAGATTATGATGCCTAATGATTTACCTTTTCTTAGATTAATCAAAAATCTTAATTTAGACTGTGCTATAACCCTAATTGATAATAATCACTTTCTCTGGACTAGGACAGATTTTAATAATTGGGCTAAATCTCGTAAAAGACTATTACTAGAGGATTTCTATCGAGAAAGTCGCAAAAAATGGCAGATTTTAATCGAGGATAATCAACCCATAGGAGGACAATGGAACTTTGATAAACAAAACCGCAAACCGCCCAAGGATGGATTAAAAACTGCTGCTCCTCTTTGGTTTGAACCCGATGAAATTACCCTTCAGGTTATCGCTGATGTGGAAGCTTTAGATATTCCTAAATATGGAAAAATCAAACCTTTTCCCTGGGCAGTAAACCGCAGACAAGCTTTACAGGTTTTGGAGCATTTTATTACTAATTGTCTGCCCAACTTTGGACCATACCAAGATGCGATGGTAACGGGAGAAGAAACCCTCTGGCATTCCCTATTATCTCCCTATCTTAATCTAGGATTACTAACGCCGTTGGAAGTGATTCAAGGGGCAGAAATTGCCTATAAAAAAGATAATTTAGCCCTAAATAGCATCGAAGGATTTATCCGTCAGGTGTTGGGATGGCGGGAATATATGCAGGGGATTTATCATTATTTGGGAGAAGATTACGCTAATCATAATTGGTTTGAGCATCAACAACCCTTACCGGCTTTCTTTTGGGATAGTAACCAAACCGAGATGAATTGCCTCAAACAAGTATTATCACAGGTGGAAAATACCGGTTATGCCCATCATATTCAAAGATTAATGATTTTGAGCAATTTTGCCTTAATTTTTGGTTGCTCTCCCCAAGAGATTGAAAACTGGTTTCATAGTGTTTTTATCGATGCCTACGATTGGGTAATGCAGACTAATGTACTGGGAATGGGACAATTTGCCGATGGGGGAATTCTCGCTTCCAAACCCTACGCTTCCTCGGCCAACTATATTGATAAAATGAGTGATTATTGTCGGGGTTGTCTGTATAAAAAAAATGAACGAGTCGGGGAGTTTGCCTGTCCTTTTAATTTTCTTTACTGGGATTTTTTGGCACGACATCGAGAAAAATTAAAATCCCAAGGTCGAGTTAATATGATTTTAGGTCATCTCGATCGAATGTCGGCAGCTGAACTTAATCAAATGCGCTGCCAGTCCAACCAATTAAGAGCTATCAGCAGTCAGCTTTGAATCAGTTATCAGTTATCAGTTATCAGATGCTGGTTTTCAGTTCACTGATTACTGTTTACTGTTTACTGGTCACTGAAAAACCCCCAAACCCAGTATGATAATTGCTATATGAGTAAATCTAAGGAAAAAAACCGGATTGCCTATCAGGAATTTGGAGATAAAAGCAATTCTCAAGCTTTTGAGCGTTCCATCCCTGAATTACCCCCAAATCAGCAGAATTTGCGAGTACAAACCTCCCGCTCTGGTCGTGCGGGAAAAACCGTTACCATGGTTACAGGTTTTCAATGCCAAACCGAAACTCTGACGAAATTATTAAAACAGTTAAAAACTGCTTGCGGGACGGGTGGTACAGTTAAAGAAAATGCCATTGAGATCCAAGGAGATCATCGCCAAAAAATTCTACAAATTCTCATTGAATCGGGTTACAAAGCCAAAATTAGCGGAGGATAGCTTAAAATCATGATTCCCTCTTGGTTGCTTATCGGTGTCGTGGGATTTTTGGTAGCGTTAGCTGGGGGATTACTCAATTCTCGCGATGTGCGTTGGTTTGCGCGTTTGCGTCGTCCCGATTGGTTAAGCTTTGAAAGATTAATCCCTCTTATCTGGACAATTATCTATATTTGTGGCGCAATTTCTGCTTATTTAGTCTGGGAAGCTCAACCGGCTAATCGCTGGTTTTTGATGGCTTTTTATCTGTTGGTGGAATTGACTATTAGTGCCTATACTCCCGTCACCTGTAAACTACGCAGTCTCAAAGCGGGAACGATTATCGGAGGTACGGGTTTTTTCTTGGGTTGTCTTCTGGCGCTCTTGGTTTTCCCTGTTTCTTCTTGGGCGGGCATCCTACTCCTACCCTACCTGATTTGGAGTCCGATCGGTACCTATGTGACTTGGGAAATGAGCCATCTCAATCCTCGGGATGTCTAGACAGGGTTTGCGGCAAAAAGTTTCTCGTGGGGGTAGGGTGTAGGGTGTGGGGTGTAGGGTGTAGGGTGTAGGGTGTAGGGTTTTACCGATTTTGAGGGGGTCAATTACCTAATTTTCAGGGAAAAAGTCCCGGAATTTTCCCCCCGATCACTCCCATCGCAGGTACTTTTTGATTTCAAAAAAGTCTAAAGATATTATCCAACAAGGTTTTTAGATTTATTCAGAGAACCCTAGACAGGTAAAGTGGGGTGGGTTAAAAATTAACCCATCCCACAGATATTATTGCCATCTACCAACTTAAAAATCTAGACTGTTTTTTCCGCTCTAACTCGATCTACCCTGCGAGGAATGGGGCTCTTCTAGGTTCTGTGTGATAAGTTTAACTTACATAGGATTGATCAGTCTTTGTGTCCTTTGTGTCTTTGTGGTTCGTTCCACCCCCTCGCTAGGAAGAATGTATCTTAGAATACATTTTACCCACCAAACCCAAGAGAGCCGGAATGGAGCAATCAAGGAAGTTAGGAACCTCCTGACGACAGTGAGGACAATACCAGTAGGCACGACTAGCTACAAGGTGACGAAGGGTAATTCCCGAACAAATCGGGCAGCTGTGCATGGATTGTTAGAGGAATTTTAAACGTTTTTAAAATTGCCCTACCTCCCACTGCGATTTTAAACAAAATCGCCGCTCTTTAAATCTATCTTTAGGTAGAAACCCAGTGTTTCTTTCGATAGACTTCCCAGAAAATACCTAAGGATGAGGACGGAAAAGATGGGAATGTTGCGGGTGATAAAGTTGCGATCGAGTTCCTGTAATCTGGTTTAAAGCGGGACTAATGAGATAAAGGGTAGTTCTAGTTAAATTTTCCCGATGGGTTAGTTTGGCCATCTCTGACAGGGGGACAACCCAGATTTTTTCGTCGGGCCAACCGAGACGGAAACAAACGGCCACCTGTTGCTCTGGCTGGTAGTATCGTAGGAGTTTTTCCTGGGCTTTGTCAACATGACGGGCGGCTAAATATAGGCATAAACTGGCTTTATGGGCGGCTAAAGAGGCTAATTCTTCACTTTCTGGCATGGGAGATGCTTTTCCTTCCACCCGGGTTAGAATAATTGTCTGGACTAATTCCGGAATCGTTAATTCTAGGGCCAATTTGGCCGCTAATCCTTGGAAGGCACTAATTCCGGGGATTAGCTGAAAGGGGATATCTGCTGCTGTCAAAAGCTCAATTTGCTCTTGGATGGCACTATAGAGACTTAAATCCCCCGATTGCAGTCGCACCACCGCTAAACCCCGACGCACGCGATCGATCATTAAAGGGATAATTTCCTCTAGGGTGATGCTACTGGTGGGAATTAACTCAGCATCTTTAGGAGTGTCCTCAAGAATTTGTTTGGGGACGAGGGAATCAGCAAAGACGATAACATCGGCTTTTTGGAGAATTTTATAGGCTTTTACCGTCAATAATTCCGGATCTCCGGGGCCCGCACCAATAAAATAGACGGCCGGGGAGAGCGCCGAGGAGTCAATTAAAGTCATACTAAATCCTGTTTAAAAGGGGTGTGGGGTGTGGGGTGTGGGGTGTGGGGATGTGGGGATGTGGGGAGAATAAATAAAAATAATCTCCTGACTCCTGAATACTGAATCCTATCATTAACCTGAACATTTGTATTTAATTAGGGTGAATGACTATAATTAATGATAAAGCACAGTCAGCATTGACAATGATTAGCGATCAATCCCTCCCCCCCCAAAATATTGAAGCGGAAGAATCTATCTTAGGTGGTATTTTACTAGATCCAAAAGCGTTAGGTAGAATCAGTGATTTTTTAATTCCAGAAGCTTTCTATGTAAAAACCCATCAAGATATTTATCGTGCGGCGCTTGCTTTACAAGGGAAGGGAAAACCGACGGATTTAATGACGGTTAGCAGTTGGTTACAGGATAATCATCTGCTGGAAGAAATCGGGGGAATGCCGCGATTGTTACAATTAATTGAGCGCACTGTCTCGGCTGCCAACATCGATCGCTATGCTGAATTAGTGATGGATAAATATATGCGTCGTCAGTTAATTTCCACGGGGGGAGAAATTATCGAGTTAGCCAGAGATACGACACTAGAATTAGAAAATGTTTTCGATGAATCGGAACAAAAGATTTTTCGTCTCACCCAAAAACGACCCCAGGAGGGTTTAATTTTTCTGGGGGATACTTTAATTGAAACTTTTAACGAAATTGAGAAGATGCAGGAGACCACCACTCTACCCGGTATCGAAACTCAATTTTATGATCTCGATGCGATGACCAGTGGTTTACAACCCTCGGATTTAATTATTATCGCGGGGAGGCCTTCCATGGGAAAAACTTCTTTTGCTCTTAATATTGCCTATAATATCGCTCAACAGAATTTACCCGTGGCTGTCTTTAGTTTGGAGATGTCTAAGGAACAATTAGCCCAACGTTTGTTATCGAATGAGGCTAAAATCGAAAGTAATCGGATTCGATCGGGCCGTTTGGGACAAAATGATTTAGAGAAGGTTCTTGGGGGACTAGAAAAGTTATTAAATTTGCCCATATATATCGATGACAGTGCCAATTTAAGTGTGATTCAAATGCGTTCCCAAGTGCGGCGTTTACAGGCAGAAAAAAAAGGACAAATGGGATTAGTTTTAATCGATTATCTGCAATTAATGGAAGGTGGAGGTGATAATCGCGTTCAGGAAATTTCTAAAATTACCCGCAGTCTTAAGGGTTTAGCGAGAGAAATTCATGCTCCAGTAATTGCTCTTTCTCAGTTAAGTCGCGCTGTGGAATCTCGCAATAATAAAAGACCGATGATGTCCGATTTACGCGAGTCAGGATCGATCGAACAGGATGCGGATTTAATTATGATGTTATACCGAGATGAATATTATAACCCCGATAGTCCCGATCGAGGTGTGGCCGAAGTAATTATTACTAAACACCGTAACGGTCCCACTGGCACAATTAAGCTACTTTTTCAACCAGAATTTACCAAGTTTCTCAATCTTAAACAAAGTCGCTCTAATTATTAAAATGAAAGCAAATATTAATTATACAAAGACCAATTGGCTCTTAATACTTTTGGTAATTATCCTAACTCTCGGTGTCGTTTTTCGTTGGGCAAATATCGATAAAAAAATCTATTGGCATGATGAATCCTACACCACCATTAGAACCACTGGTTATCAAGCAAAGGAAATCGCTGATACTATCTTTCAAAACCGTCTTTTATCTACCACAGAATTAGGAAAATTTCAACAACTGAAACCCGAAAGCAATGTTTTTGATACGATTCAATCTCTCGCTAAAGAAGACCCTCAACACCCACCTTTATACTTTATGATCTCTCGCTATTGGGAAAAAATATTCGGTTTTTCTCCCGTTTCTTCCCGCAGTTTAGCGATTGTTTTTAGTCTTCTCTCTCTGCCATTTATTTACTATCTATCCCTAGAATTATTTACATCAAAGTTAACGGCAATTTTAGCAGTAATTTTCTTGGCACTCTCTCCAGTTGATATAATATTTGCTCAAATGTCTCGCCAGTATAGTCTTTTAGTTTTGTTAACGATAATCAGTCAATTAATGCTGTTAAAATGCCTCAAAAAAAGAACTCTTGTTAATTGGTCTTTATACACCTTATCTAATACTCTCGGACTCTACACCCATCTCTTTTTTATTCTCAACTTATTTGCTCAAGCAGCCTTGATAATTTGGTATCTTGTTATGAAACCAGAGCGAAAAAATAACTTGATATTTTTCCTGTTATCTGGGTTAACGATGATGATTTTATATATACCCTGGTTACAGGTTTTTTTAACTAACTCTCAAAGGGCATTTAACTCCACCAGTTGGGCTGCCGTTAACTATCTCGATTGGGGATTGTTCGGTAAATTATGGCTCTTAACTTTTACTTCTCTATTTAGCGATAGCGATTTTGGTTTTAATAACATCTTCACCTATATATATAGAATGATTTTTTTAATCTTAATTATCTATGCTTTTGAGCGAGTTTATCGCTACAATAACCCGATAGTTTTTACTTTTCTGATTACCTCAACCCTAGTACCTTTCCTAGCTTTAGTCATTCCCGATCTAATTTTGACCACCACTAGATCAACTGTCACCCGTTATCTAATTGCCTCCTTTCCCACTATCTATATAACTGTAGCTTTTTTCTTGTCACAATTGCTTAATCAAGGTAAATTTTCAGGTAAAATTATCTTGACTTTTTTGTTAACTGCTAGTATAGTATCGAACTTTAATAATGCTCTTTCCGAAACCAGTTGGGCAAAAGTTCCTAGTTATTGGAATGGCGAAGTTGCCAGAAAAATTAATGCTGTACCCAATGCCATTATTATCAGCGACGAAGGTAATGACTGGACTAACTTAGGTGATTTGCTTTCCCTTAATTATCGTCTTAATGCTGATGTACAATACTTCCTGACTACCACTAACCCCGATACCGATAAGTTAAAAGAAGTTCTAGAAATTCCCCAGGCCAACTTATTTCTTTTTCGTCCTTCCAATCGGTTATTAGTGGCCATAGATCAATTCGATATTCGTCTTGATTATTTCTATCCTCAAGGCCAATTGTCGCGAGTGAAGAAATAGGTAAATATATATTTCGGGTCAATCTAGCCTCAAAGAGTTGAGCAAAGCTGTTATTATAACCAGTTAAAACCGTTAATTCTCACCCTAAAGAAATGACTTTTCTAATTCCGACTAGCGTTTGGCGGCAAATTCTTAAAAAGTTCCCTATACTACTATTCTTAGCATCTTTTCTGATAGTCGTATTCTTAGGCTATTTTTCTACCGCTTTCTCTCAAAGTCGAGATCCTGATATTCGCGGTGTTTGGATTACCACCAACGATACTGCGATGCTGATGGACAGGGATAAACGACAACAGGCGATCGAGCAATTAGTTAATCTTAATTTTAATGCTATCTATCCCGTGGTCTGGAATTCCGGTTATGCTCTCTATCCTAGCGCGATCGCGAAACGGGAAGGAATACAGCCTTTTGTGCCTACGGGAGCGCAGGGACAAGATATCTTGGCAGAATTGGTGGAACAAACCCGTGGCAGGGGATTATTGGTCATTCCTTGGTTTGAATTCGGATTTATGGCCCCTCCCACCTCAGAATTAGCCTTAAAACATCAGAACTGGTTAACTCAAAAACGCGACGGGGGGACCACTTGGGTGGGGGCAGCCGGTGAGGTGGTGTGGTTGAATCCTTTCCGTCCCGAGGTGCAGAATTTTCTGCGGGAGTTAGTCTTGGAAGTGGTGGGACAATACGATATTAACGGCATCCAATTCGACGATCATCTGAGTTTACCGAATGAATTCGGCTATGATCCCTATACTATCGCTCTTTATCAACAGGAAACCGAAAAAACACCTCCGGCTAACCCCCGGGATCCCGAATGGACAAAATGGCGGGCCGATAAAATCACCGCTTTTCTGGCTAATCTCAAAGAATCAATTCAGGCAATTAAACCGAATATACTGCTTTCGATCGCCCCTAATCCCTACGAATTCGCCTATAATGGTCATTTACAGGATTGGCTCGGTTGGGTGCGGCAAGGATTAGTCGATGAGTTAATCGTACAGGTTTATCGTCCCGATCTGCCCAGTTTTCTCAAACAATTAGAGCGTCCCGAAATTCAAGAAACCCAGCAAACTATCCCCACCGGTGTGGGGGTTTTAACCGGTTTACGCAATCGACCGATTGCCCTACCCTTGATTGAAGAAAAGGTATTGGCTGCTCGTCAACGGGGTTTAGGGGTGATTTTCTTCTTTTATGAAAGTCTCTGGCAGCAAGCTTTGGAACCTCCAGAAACCAGAAAAGCGGCAATTCAAGCAATGTTTTCGCAACCCATTACTCCCCGTCTTCCCGTGGTGGACAATCTCCCCTTAGTTAGTACGCCTGAACCTGTTTATCAGCCAGAACTAACCCCCACACCTCCCCCCTTAGCGCCGGACGGTATCGAAATTCCTGTAATTCCCCCTCCGGGTAGTTAATAGCAATTTTTGCCCAGAGAAATTACAGATCAAATCATCGAATTTAAGTCCCCCTTTTTCCCTTTTTTTAACAGGGATGGAGATGCTGGGGGGATGAAAATTTTTTTAGTCAGATTTTGGAGAATTGGTATGAGTTAGACTTACTCATTCTCCGTATTGACATCTCAAACTGAATTGCTATGGTAAATCCCTTGATAGATAGGCATTTCAGTGTTTCAATCGGGACTCACTTCTGTGAAAACCGCTATATACAAACTCTATTAATTGCACCATAATTAAACTCAAATAATATTTTATTTAGGTGGAATAGGAAGATGAAATTTATCGATAAACTAATAAATTATCATCACCTAAACCACTTTCTAGCCTAATTAATAGGGCCATTTCCAGTTAGTAATCTCGTCCTTATCGATGCCATTGGTAAAAGCATAATCGAGATTATCGATAATGGCATTTTTCATTCGTTCTTTCACATGACCGGCAGCAGAACCTAATTTTGGCACGCGATCAATCACATCAATTACTAGATGAAAACGATCAACTTGGTTACGAATCGCTAATTCTAGGGGAGTATTAATATTCCCTTCTTCCTTGTAACCACGCACATGAATACGTTCCTGATTACTGCGACGGTAGGTAAGTTTATGAATCAGCCAAGGATAACCGTGGAAATTAAAGATAATTGGCTTATCAGTGGTAAATAAACTATCAAAATCCCGTTCCGATAAACCGTGGGGGTGTTCACTTTCCGACTGTAATTTAAACAGATCAACCACATTGATAAAGCGAACTTTTAAGTAGGGGAATTCCTCCCGCAGAATTGCCGTGGCCGCTAAAGATTCTTTAGTGATAATATCCCCACAGCAAGCCATAATTACATCTGGTTCATCGGGATTTGTTCCGTCATCATCGTTACTTGCCCAATCCCAAATACCGATACCTTTAGTGCAGTGTTTAATTGCTTCTTCAATGGTCAAGTATTGCAGGTGTTTCTGTTTATCAGCAACGATAATATTAGTGTAATCCTTGCTCTTGAGACAGTGATTAGTCACACTTAATAAACAATTCCCATCGGGGGGAAGATAAACCCGCACCACGTCGGCACTTTTATTGGTTACTAAATCGATAAAACCGGGGTCTTGGTGACTAAAACCATTGTGATCCTGCCGCCAAACCACCGAGGATAATAACAGATTCCAAGAGGAAACAGAAGCACGCCAAGGTACATGATTTTTGCAGATATCGAGCCATTTAGCGTGTTGGTTGAACATGGAATCGATAACGTGGGCAAAAGCCTCGTAGGAGTGAAATAAACCGTGACGACCGGATAATAAATAACCCTCTAACCAACCGACTAAAGTATGTTCACTCAGCATCTCCATCACCCGACCATCGGCAGATAATTGGCTACCATCTAAATCCTCCGGATAGGTATCAGCTAACCAAGCTTTTTTAGTCACTTCATAGAGAGCTGCTAAACGATTAGAAGCAGTTTCATCGGGACCAAAAACGCGAAAATTAGTCATATTATTTCGCATTACATCCCGCAAAAATACCCCCATCACTCCCGTGTTTTCCGCTTCCACTTGGCCCGGGTGGGTGACATCTACGGCATATTGACGAAAATCGGGCATTTTTAGGTCTTTACGCAGCAATCCGCCATTAGCGTGCGGATTAGCACTCATGCGACGATGACCAATAGGAGCGAGTTCTTTAAATTCCGGCTTAAATTGACCCGTGGCATAGTCAAATAATTCCTCCGGGTTATAGCTTTTCATCCACTCCTCTAATTTTCTCAAGTGGTCCGGGTTTTCGTGCATAGCACCCATGGGGACTTGGTGAGCGCGCCAGAATCCTTCTACTTTATGACCATCAACCTTTTTCGGACCTGTCCAACCCTTGGGAGACCGGAGGATAATCATCGGCCAGGGGTAACGTTTAGCCACTCCTGTGCTGCGAGCTTCCTGTTGATAGGAGCGAATCTGATTGATACAGTGTTCTAGGGTAGCGGCCATTTTTTGATGGCAGTGCATGAGGTCTTCATCTTCCTTACATTCGACGATGTAGGGAGTGTAACCGTAACCGACAAAGAGACTTTCTAACTCGTGGGTCGAAATACGGGAGAGAATGGTGGGATTAGCGATTTTATAACCGTTTAAGTTTAAAATTGGCAGTACCGCACCATCGCGAATCGGGTTAAGGAATTTATTCGAGTGCCATGCGGTGGCAAGGGGGCCGGTTTCTGCTTCCCCATCACCCACCACCACGGCCGTAATTAGGTCGGGATTGTCAAAAACAGAACCGTAGGCATGGGAAACACTATAACCCAGTTCGCCGCCCTCATGGATAGAACCGGGGGTTTCGGGGGTGACGTGACTACCGATGTGACCGGGAAAAGAAAATTGTTTAAAGAATTTTTGTAATCCTTCCTCGTCTTCACTTTTATCGGGGTAAATTTCCGAATAGGTTCCTTCTAGATAAACCGGACCGAGTACCCCCGGCGCCCCATGGCCGGGACCGGCCATAAAAATCATATCGAGGTCGTATTTTTTGATTAAACGGTTGAGGTGAACGTAGGTAAAACTTAAGGCCGGACTCGCTCCCCAGTGACCAAGTAAGCGATACTTAACGTGTTCGGGTTTAAGATGTTCTTTGAGCAGGGGATTATCGCGCAGATAAATCATACCTACAGCTAAATAGTTACAAGCGCGCCAATAGGCATGGGTTTTATAGAGTTCGTCTTGAGAAAGGGGATTTTGCTCTGTTAAGGGTCTTTCTGGTGCGGATACCATGAATATTTCTCCGATATCTATGAAGGATGAGATTAAGAGAGTTGATAGACAATTTCTCCAGATTATCGAGAGGGTTAACCCTCGGTCAGTTTTCAAACTGTAATCAAGAGTCTAACCTTTCGGAGCGTAAAAAACTATTAAAATAAGCTATATTTTGCCAATCCGGCCAGGGGAATTTATGTCAGTCGGGCGGCGTTTTTAAATCGCTTTTAAAGGAAAATTAATATCTTCTTAACTTAGGTAACAATAATTCTCAGAAAAATTTTAATTATTTTTTAATGTCAGCTTTTCCCAAAATACTATAGGGTTACACCCTAGTTTGTCGGGAAGAGCCTAATTAGGCCTTCTCGATGCCAGTGGTGAGGACTACTAGGATAGCTTTTGAAGCACTGAAACTTAAAATCTTTCTATACTTCATCTAGCGAGCAACAAAAGCTGATTAGCATATATAGTGATTCTCTAGAGGCCAATCAATTCTCAAATTATTGTTTCTTGATCGTGCCTAAGCTTATCGCAGCTGCAAAGGAGTTTTTTTCATGACAAAAGTAAGAGTCGCTATCAACGGATTTGGTCGTATCGGTCGCCTCGTTTTTAGGGCGGGTATCCAAAATCCTGATTTCGAGTTTGTTGGTATAAATGATCTGGTTCCCTCCGATAATATTGCCTATCTGCTCAAATACGACTCCACCCACGGACGTTTTCAGGGTACGGTAGAAGCAAAAGAAGATGGCATCGTCGTGGATGGTAAGTTTATCCCCTGTTACTCGATTAAAGACCCTGCTCAACTGCCCTGGGGTGCAACTGGGGCCGATTATGTGGTCGAGTCCACTGGTTTATTTACCACCGCGGAAGGGGCAGGAAAACACCTAGAAGCCGGGGCCAAACGGGTGGTTATCTCCGCACCCACCAAAGATCCCGACAAGATTCGTACTATTGTACTGGGCGTTAACGATAATGAATACGATCCCGCTAAGGATCTGATCGTCTCTAACGCTAGTTGTACCACCAATTGTTTAGCCCCGATCACCAAAGTTATTAACGATAACTTCGGACTAGCGGAAGGATTAATGACCACGGTACACTCGATGACCGCCACTCAACCCACCGTGGATGGTCCATCGAAAAAAGATTGGCGCGGTGGTCGCGGCGCTGGTCAAAATATTATCCCCTCCTCCACGGGAGCAGCCAAAGCAGTAACCCTAGTTATTCCTTCCCTAAAAGGCAAATTAACCGGTATGGCCTTCCGTGTGCCAACTCCCAACGTTTCGGCGGTGGATTTAACCTTTAAAACCGAAAAAGCCACCAGTTACGAGGAAATCTGCGCCGCTATGAAAGCCGCCAGCGAAGGTCCGATGAAAGGTATCCTCGGTTATACCGATGAGGAAGTGGTATCGAGTGACTTTATCACTGACCCCCGTTCCAGTATCTTTGATGCTAAAGCTGGCATTCAACTTAATGCCAATTTCTTTAAGGTCGTCTCTTGGTACGATAACGAATGGGGTTACTCCTGCCGGATGTTAGACCTGATGAAAATGATGGCAGCTAAGGAAGCAACCCTCGTAACAGCCTAAATCAGTTATCAGTTATCAGTTTACTGTTTACTGATAACTGATAACTGATAACTGATAACTGATAAGATGAATCCAAAATTTAAAGATATTATCGCTTGGGAACAGGCACAATTATTAATGCAGCCGGCATTTATTCGGGTGCTGGATAATCTGCGTAAACAGTTAGAAAATTCCCTCTGGAAAGGAACTTATACAGAAATTCAAGATCCCTATCCCAGTTATCTGCTCTGTTTGACTTATCTCGATCGCTCCGTTACTGTAAATATTTGGGAACTTTGTTTTCAAGTCTGTTTTCTCGATTATCCCACCGATGAGGGAGAGAGCGTCACCATCGATACCAGTCTCCTCGACCCCACCGGTGAACTAGATTGGCAGAGTTTGGAAACGAAAACCGAGCGCATTATTAAGCAATTATTCGCTAATTTACCTCCATGAAAGCAGATTTAGAAACGATCAAGGCAGAGTATGCCGCTAATTTTCTGAAAAATTACAGTAATGATCCCCAAAATTTAGCATCCCAAACAATTTTAATCGATCGCTCCGATTGGGGTTTATTAGAATTAAAAGGCCAGGACCGACTGCGTTTTCTCCACAATCAAACCAGTAACGCTATCGATCGCCTGAAACCGGGTCAGGGTTGTGAGACAATTTTCCTTAACTCTACCGGTCGTACTCTCGATTTTGTCACAGTTTACTCTGGCGATGACTCCCTCCTCATCCTCGTTTCTCCCCAACGTCGTCAATTTTTACTGGAATTGATCGATCGCTATATTTTCCCCTTCGATAAAGTGGAAATTAGCGACTTAACCGATAATTTTGCCATTGTCACCCTAATCGGTGCTAAAAGCGGGCAATACCTGCAAAAAATCGCCATTCCAGAGCAGATTTTAACGGGGGTGCAGCATAGTCATTATCTCCTTTCTGACCCCCCCCTGAGAGTGGCCGTCGGCACCGGCTTAGATCTGCCCGGATATACTTTAATCGTTGCCGCCGCCGAAGCCGGTCCCCTCTGGGAAAATTTAATAAAAAATGGCGTTACTCCCGCCGATGAGCAGGTGTGGGAATACCTGAGAATCCATCAGGGCCGACCGGCAGTCGATCGAGAATTAACCGAAGACTATAACCCTTTAGAGGCCGGTTTATGGCGAGCGATTGTCTTTGATAAGGGCTGTTATATTGGTCAAGAAACTATCGCCCGTCTCAACACCTATAAAGGCGTAAAACAAAGACTTTGGGGCATAAAACTCAGCCAACCCGTCCCCAGCAATACCCCGATTATTTTAGAAGCGCAAAAAGTCGGTTTACTCACCAGTGTGCTGGAGGATTTTGGCTTGGGTTATGTGAAAACAAAAGCGGGAGGAGAGGGTTTAAAAGTACAAATCGGCGAGGCAACAGGAGAATTAATCCCCTTACCCTTCCTCTCTCACGAATACCCCTTTCAGTGAACAGTAATCAGTAAACAGTGATCAGTAATCAGTAATCAGTAATCAGTGACCAATCACTAATCAATGATAACTGATAACTCACATCTTATAAGTAGTTGTGCAAAATTAATTTATTGGTTAGGATAGGCAAAAGGCAGGAGGCAAAAGGCAAAAGCTTTATCGAAATGTGTAATTAATTTTGCTTAGATACTTAACTAATAACTAATAACTAATAACTAATAACTAATAACTAATAACTGATAACTGATAACTGATAACTGATAACTGATAACTAATAACTGATAACTGATAACTGATAACTGATAACTGATAACTGATA
This sequence comes from Microcystis viridis FACHB-1342, assembly GCF_014698335.1. Lineage (GTDB taxonomy): Bacteria > Cyanobacteriota > Cyanobacteriia > Cyanobacteriales > Microcystaceae > Microcystis > Microcystis ichthyoblabe_A. The sequence continues at coordinate 62,624 of NZ_JACJSV010000001.1, forward strand.
ACTGATAACTGATAACCCCCCTAACCCCAACGACTAGCGATAGGCATTCGCCAACCAGTGCCAAAAGCGCGATCGCTAATTTTTAGACCAGGAGGGGCTTGTTTGCGCTTAAATTCGGCATTTTTAACTAATTTAATCACTTTCTGCACAATTTCAGCCTCAAAGCCGGCGGCGATAATTTGTTCGGCGGATTGATGGCGATCGATTAATAGTGCTAAAATAGCATCTAAAATCTCGTAGGGAGGTAAAGAATCTTGATCCTTCTGATTGGGTTTTAATTCAGCACTAGGAGCTTTATTAATCACATTGAGGGGAAGAATTTCCCCGTGCCGATTTAACCAGCGACAGAGGGAATAAACACGGGTTTTCGGCACATCAGCAATCACTGCTAAACCACCATTCATATCACCGTAAAGGGTGCAATATCCCACCGCCATTTCTGATTTATTGCCAGTGGATAATAGTAAATGACCGAATTTATTAGAGAGGGCCATTAATAAATTACCGCGAATGCGTGACTGAAGATTTTCTTCAGCAATACCGAAATCAGTCCCAGCGAAAAGCCGCTCTAAAAGTTGATCATAAGCAGTCATAATTTCTTTAATTGCTAACTTCTCACTTTTGATACCTAAATTATTAACTAAAGCCACTGCATCGCTAATGGAATGGTCGGAACTATAGGGAGAAGGCATCATCACAGCGAGAACATTTTCTTTACCTAATGCGTCGCTGGCAATAGCGGCAACTAAACTGGAATCAATGCCACCACTCAAGCCGAAAATTACCCGTTTAAAACCGCATTTCTGCACATAATCTCGCACTCCTAAGACTAAAGCTCGATAAATTTCCTCATCTTCATCGACAGGTAAAGGATGAATAACTGCGGGTAACAAATCCTGATTAAACTCGATCAACTCTAGGCTAGAAGTAAATGCTTGGGCGCGATAAATCACTTCTCCTTGTCGGTTAAAAGCCACGCTGTCACCATCAAAAATTAAATCATCATTACCTCCCACTTGATTGACATAAACTATAGGTAAATTATATCTAGTGGCACTATGGGATAATAAAGATTCTCGCAATTTTTGCTTACCGACACTGTAGGGAGAAGCGGAAAGATTAACGATTAAATCCACTCCTAAATTAGCTAAATCGGCGATGGGATTAACCGCGTATTGACGCTGACCCCAAAATTGTTCATCATTCCAAACATCTTCACAGATAGTTACCCCAATTTTTACATTATTTTCTGTTAGTTGAAAATATTGACTTTCTTTCCCAGAAGCAAAGTAACGATCCTCATCAAAAACATCGTAGGTAGGCAATAAACGTTTAGTAAAAATTTGTTTGATTTCTTGACTTTTTAACAAAGCTATGCTATTAAATAACGGCTTTTCTCCTCTGACCGTTGCCGAGGGATTTTTTTCGACAAAACCAACTAAGACGGCTAATTTTTCTGGTAATTGTTGGGACAATAATTGCAATTGTTGAGACATTTTCTCCACAAAACCCAGATTTAATAACAAGTCTCTGGGAGGATAACCACAGAGGGATAATTCCGGAGTTAAAAGTAATTCTGCTCCCTGATTAAATGCTGTTTGAGCGGCCTCTAAAACTCTTTGGGCATTTCCTTCGATATCTCCAACAATGGGATTTAATTGAGCGATAGCAATTCTCATGTTTTTTCCTATTTAAACAAAAACTAACGGTTGCTCTTTAAAGGGAGCAAAAGCTTTTTCATCAAAGCGATACAAACTAGCGGGACGACCGGCACCACGAGAGACTTTTAACCCCATATCCTTGAGAAATCCTAATTTCAATAGCCGATTTCTGAAGTTAGAATAATCACTAAAATTTTTACCTAAAATTGTCTCATAAAATTGATAAAGATCATTTAAAGTAAATAATTCTGGTAAAACCTCAAAAGCGACGGGACTATATTCTACTTTATTGCGTAATCTTCGCCAGCCATATTCCAAAATTTGACCGTGATTAAAGGCTAAATCTGGCACTTTATCAATCATATACCAAGTGATATTATAATCCCGTTCAGTGATTAACTTTGCTTCTTCAAACCGCACTAAAGCGAAGTAACTCACCGATAGATAACGTTCCCTAAAACTCTCGGCCGCTGCTGGAGAATCTCCCTCTGGACTGCCAAAAGTATATAACTGTTCCAGATAGAGATTATTGACGCTAATTTTCTCGGCTAAAATTCGATAGGCTGCCGTTTCCAGTGATTCCCCATTTCTCACTAAAGTTCCGGGTAAACTCCAGTAATTACTAAAGGGTTCTTCCCGTCGTTTAATCAGAAGCACTAGCAGCCGATTTAATTGGGTATCAACGGAAAAGATCACGTTATCAACTCCGACTTTAAAATCAGCTAGAGATTTATTAACTAGGGTCTTTTGCGGTTTCATGCGTAAAGTTTTTGACCTTCAATATAATCTTTAATCGGTGCGGGAACAGCCTGTTTATCGCCTTTTTCTCGATAATCTGTTGAGGATACAGCCGGAGCAAATACATCGGCAATCAGACAATCACCCCCTAATGTTTGCAGTTGTTTAATATCATCTTGGTTAATAGGATATCCTGGACGGGGAATCACAAGAATTTTGACTTTTTCTAGTAATTCTTGGCTACGATACCAGTGCCTAATTTGTCCAGCTAAATCGGAACCAATGACTAGGGTATATTCCTCCTGTTCTCCCCAAATTGCTCGCGCTTTTTCCACACTAATTAAGCTCCGTCGATCGCTTAATTCTCGTCGCAGTTGTATATTATCCCTTGGGGGTCGAATATCCCGGATGAGCAAATTTAACATCCTCAGACGATGTTCGAGACTGGTTTGATGATTTTTAAAGGGATTATCGGCAGCCCAAACCGCAACGATATCGTACTGTTCCGATAACCATTTTAGTATGGCTTGATGACCGGCAGTAGGAGGATCGGCACTGGTTCCAAAAAGGGCAATTTTAAGCATAGGATTCAATTGCTTGCTCACTGAGGGATTAGTTTAAGTCTGCTCAAGCTTGGCAAAGATTAACTTCTCCCCATTATAGTTGATTTTACCAAAATAGGGCAAGAGGATCAGTCATCTCCTGCAAAAGTAAGTTATCGAGCCGCTATCGGGTCAAAATATCTAAAACCCCGGATAAATTCGACATAATTTTAGGTTTTATGAATAGGATAGTTAGGGACTTGCGCTTTGATAATGTACCTTTTGGGCGAACGCAGTTCGCCCCTACATTGTGGACAAAATCCGTTACTGTAGGGGCGCAATGCGCCCTCCGATCGATCAGGTTTGCTGATCACCCTAAGTAGGGGGAGAGCCTTCGAGGTGTTAGGGACTTGCGCTTTGATAATGTGCCATCTGGCTGGTCTGGTTCTTCTACAGAGCGATTTTCTGGCTGGGATATTATTCCTACGCAAGTCCCTTATCTCTTATCTTTTGTCTGCTACTGAAGATTTTTGATTCTTGCAGGAGATATTATTTTTTATAAAATTGGTGAACTAATTCTCAAACGTACTAACCCACAAACAGAAGGAGGCAAACCCATTACGCTGCGCTATGACTCCCGTAGCACTTAGCGGCCCAAACCACTGGATCGATTTCTCCCTTTTGGAGTTTTTCTAGCGGGGTTGCTCCCTCTAAACGAATATCACCCGTAAGCAGAAAGAGCATTTGTGTCCAAGCACCATCTTCTTTTAAAACGGCTAACACTTGGTCTAAACCAGACAAAACTTTGCCATCAATAAATTGCCAAGCGGGATAAACTAATTCCTCGTTGACAGATAAACCTAAGACCTGATGATTGAGCCTCATAGTTTCTAATTCCAAAGAACTACAGGCTAAAACACTACAAACCTCGGCGCTGGTTAAGGTTCCGCCTTGCTTGGATAGGAACCGCTTCTTCGCTTCTTCGCCTCGTTTAATGGCAGCTGCCAACGGAGGGGCCAAAGCTAAAGGAGATTGTGCTTTTTGTATGGATTCTAACATTTTTAAGCAACCCTACCACCGTCAACAAGACCTGTATAAAACAAATATAAGTCTCCCTTCAAATGTTTAGTCTCTTGTATCAGCTTACTTTTATCGTCTGAATACCCAATAACCTTACCTTTCTCTGGCCAGCCATATTTGTCGCGACCAGTGATCTCTAAGACCACCCATTGATCGGGGTAATAGGATGAGACATCGGCTATACTCAAATCTTCTGTTTTGTGGCTAAGTGTCTTCATGGCTAAGGTGGCAGTTGATTTGATCAGGATCTTTGTTTTTGCCTAGTAGTGTTTTGCTCCTCGTGTCAGGAATCCCTAACATTATTAGCTTTACTCAATCTACCCTAATAAGCTAAGATGCGGGGATGATAATGATGAGTAAAGAGCCAGCACCCGCGAGGATGCTGGCCCTCTCCTAGCTTCGCATCATCGGGATTAGCCCTCTCAACAGCCCACCAGGAGACTTAAAAACCTTATTAGTGGACTAAGAAGCCAGGAGGTCAATCAATAATGAAGAACTTACTCACTGTCATGCTCCTAAGCTCCCTTGCTTACGGCGTAGCTGTCGGGAAGATTCATCCCTATGACTACGTTTTTATCTACACCATCAACGAACTAGCAAAACGTCAGGGTGGAGATAATAAAGACGGGAAGCGATAGGTAGAACGTTTATTTAATTCAGGCTGGGCAGTGCGGCAACACTCGACCAGCTTTTTTGTACTGTTTTTTACTATCGCTCTATTTTCTTCAATGGTATCCACAATATAATCACTTACTGTAAGGATATCAACCAATAAATATTGCCCATTTAAACCAACAAATATTGCCCATTTAAACCAATAATTGTTGCTATCATTAAACAATAATTGTTGGTACTCCATTTCAAAATATGCTAACTAGCTCGAAAATACAGCCATGAAGACGCTCTCGTCAATGCCCCAAAACCTATCCGAAATGCCCCAAAACCTATCCGATGCCGAAAGGCAGGCAAGAAACTGTAATACAGCCATGAAGACGCTCTCGTCAATGCCCCCATCACTGTGTGATGCCCAAAAGCAGGCAAGAAACTGTGGTTTGGATATACCCAAGCTAGAAGCTTTGTTGAAAGAAATCGAACCCCTATCTGAAAAGTACAAAATTATGTTCTATCTGGCGGCTACAGGGCTTTATTCCGCCGATGATTTGGCTGAAAAGTTCAATCATAGCAGCGGCAAAAATCTAAACGCAGATTTCAACAGATATATAGGAGACAATCTTAAACCTTTCCTTGATTTACATGAAAGTGATCGTCTGGGAATTACTTCCCTAAGAAGGATTCTCTTTAACAAGGGCTATCTTCCTGACATTAATGACGATGAATCAGTGGAAGTTTTGCCAACACGCTACGCTGAAAATTCGCAATTAGAGGAGCCTTCTGCTTCGGACCCAATTATTGTTGATCAGAATACCACCAATCAAGGAGATTAATTTAAAAATGGAAAACACAGAGTTATTGTGTGAGGCAACAACATCGGCCAGTCCCCGTGCTGACATTATTAATGGTTTGTTAGCTCAACTAGAAAAGGAACAGGATAGCGATATCCGTGCTGAAATCATAAGGAAATTAGGGGAATATCCTGAGCCTCAAGTGATTAAAAAACTTTGGGATTTGAGAAATAATCTCGAAAGCGAATCTGATGATTTTGTGCAGTACGAAATCAAGCTTAGTTTGCGTAAAGTGACTAATCATCCTAGTATAAATATTGATTTTTTTCTTGATAACTTAGAGGTATTCCAATCAAAAGATAACAATTCTCAAGCTCCAAAAGTCTTAATTGATGCCGATCTAATTGAAGAGTTTTTATTAAGAAATCAGACGACTCTTAACAGTGAAGCTACTAGGGTTATGGGACTTGTTTTAGAGGGAAAAATTAATCCTTACATCGGCGAAATGGGATTAATCAAAATTTGGCATAATATCAAAAATCTGAAATCTAGAGAAGATGCCAATCGTTCGATCATTGAACTTCTGAGCAAGATTAACGTCGGCCAAGTTAACTTGAAAGAAATCGACCTAGAAAAATATCCCAACGTTAATTTAACAACGGCAATTCAAGTTGAGATTGCCAGAAAGTATAGCCTAGAAAGTATTATCACCATCAGAGATCGAGAATTCATTGCCAGTGGGTATCCTTTTGTGGGTTCTCCTTCCTTATTCTTACAGTTTTTAGGGAAAGATACCTCGCCGGCATCTATCAAAAGAACTCTCAAAAATCTCGATAAAGCGGCAATGGAACATGAAAAAGTAAAACTCAATCAGCTTTTAGAAAACGAGCCTCAACAAAACTTATTCTTTGAAGATAATCTTTTGCTTTTTCAAGGCTGGAAAATTGAGAACTTTGAAATTCTTTGTGCTAATAACAATTTAACTGCTGCGACAGTTATCCTATGTAATACAAAAACTCAAAAACGTTACACTGAATCGGCCTTTAAAAAAGGTTCAGTAGATGCACTTTGTACTGCTTTTAATGAGGCTCTAGCTCATTTAGTTGAGGTTAAACATACCCTTAAATCTATCTATTTGGCCAACTTGACACCGGGTCAAGAAGGAGCCACAACTGTCAAGGCGGCGGTTGAGTATGATGGTAAAGAAGTTATTACCATCCACACCCATGAAAATATTCTCAAGGCTCATTTTTTCGCCTACGTCAAAGCGATGATTGCCGTTTATGCACCCGATGAATATCACCCCGATATTCATAGCACAAAAGAATTGACATATTTGCACAAAATTGGCGAACGAGATTTTCATGGACTGAATTTCAGCCAAGTTAATTTAATGGATAGTGAGGCCAATCTTTCCGATGCAAAATTGATGGGATGTAACTTCAGTAAGGCTAATCTTTCGGGGGTTAATTTAACTAATGCTGATTTAACAGGAGCCGATTTAAGTCATGCCAATTTGAGCAAAGCTGATTTAACAAGAGCCAATTTGAGCAAAGCTAATTTAACGGGAGCTAACTTGACCGATGTTAAATTAGATGAAAATAATCTAACCCTCCTTGATTGCACAATTTTGACTAACACAATTATGCCTGAAATTAACATTGAAATTAGCGGCGAATCCCGTTTAGAAAAGGTTGGTCAACTACTCAAACACATTGATCCTAAAAGTCAATCTCGAATCTTGGCTATTCACTCCATGACAGATTCCATCTGGTGGGATAATCCCCTTGGTCAAAAATTCTGGGAAGTTAACGAAGAACTAATCAAAAGGGGGATTTCTATTCAACGAGTCTTTATTCTTCCTGAAGCTCCGACTCCAAAGCATTTACAGGTGATTCAGGAACAACTTAACTGTGGCATAGAAGTTGCTTGTATTTGTCAGGAAAAAGCCAAAGATGAAGGCTATCGTTGGGATGATACCAACCTATTGATTAGCGAAAACTTATCTGTTCCCAGAAATTCTTTTACAGCGAGAAGAACTATGAATGGTCAAACAGAATCAGGTTATATTTCCTATCAAACAAGAGTTGTCGAGACAGATAAAAGTATCTTTAATGCTCTATGGGAAAAATCCGAAAAACTCTCTACTCAAGCTAATATTCAGGAACAATTAGCAAACCTGAATACCTGACCCCGAACTTTATTATTTTATTAACTGATGCTCACAATGCGATCGCTCTTTCTATTCTGTTTGAATAAAAAGCGATCGCTAAAAAGAAATTTCTCGGTCGTTTGTCACACAATCCTGAAGATATAAATCAATTAGTTCCTGATAAGAAATTCCTTTTTCTTTTGCTTTTTTTTCAAAGAAATCAATGACATCAATCCTTAAAGGTAAAGTGACCTGCCGCTTGAGTTGTTGAGCAAAAGGATTAGGACGACTTTTCATATTAGCGAGATCATACTCTGATTTCATAAACAATAACCTCGATATTGTTGAGACTCTTTTTGAGTAGCTTTTCGAGCCGAAATAATTCTAATAACAGAATCCTCTTCTCGATAACAGTGAACAATTAATAAAATTCGCATTTTTGAGCTTCTACCCAATAATAAAAATCGCTCTTCCATTTCTGAATGATCATCATCCCAAAACTGAATAGCATTTTCGTCATAGAAAACAGATTCAGCTTCTTGAAAGGAAACACCATGCTTCTTTTGATTGGTTTGATTTTTTTGCTTATCCCACTCAAAGGATAGATGAGGCATTGAGGACAGTGTAGTATTTTTGTTAAAACCAACGGCCCGATTATAACATATACAATCAAATTAACGATAGTTTGCTCTTAAAAAATTGTTCTCTCTCACCTCAGAAAAACTGCGATCGCCGTTCTAATTCTATTTTGATAAAAAGCGATCGCCCCACAGTTTAAACTTATAAAACCGCCATCGACAAAGAAGCGGTAATGAATAGTTCATTAGAACTATTCAGGATAGTTAGGCAGAGAATGATATTGAAAAATGCCAAAGATACTGCCGACACTGCCAATACTAAGAATACTGCCAACACTGCCAATACTAAGAATACTGCCGACGCTGCCAATACTGAGCATACTGCCGATACTAACCAGACTTAAAATGCTGCTGGCACTAGCGAGACTTAAAATACTGCCGGCACTGCCTAAACTCAAGATACAGCGATAACTAGCTTTGCTCAGATAATTAAGACCAGAAATCATTTTAAATCGGGGAAAGATTGGGGAATAGTTAGGGAAGTATTTTGCCAAACCTGTTGTAAACGCATAGCCGGCATAGTTAGATAAAGAATATCACCTTGATCGAGAGTGATTTCTAGTAATTGCCAACCGTGGATAGTTTGACCTTGTTTTTCTAAGTAAAGTGGCACAAAATCGGCATTCATCGCCGCTTCCTTGATAATTTGCCCCATAAAAGGATGATTAGGTGTGATTAATGTAGCCAAAGCAACCCAGAGGAGATCATCGGTCATGCCATTACCGAGAATTCTACCGCCCAAAGCGGCCGCAGCGAAGGAATAGGTAGCCAGATCCCGGGGACATAATACCGTATCAAAATCAAAAACCTCTTGAATCGATCGCCCGAATTGTTCCTGAGAGCAGCGTAAAACTAGATTAATTTTAGGAGCGATCGCTTTAGCAGTGAAGGCAATCTCCACATTAATCATATCCTCGTAAGTAACCACGATCAAAGATTCGGCGTTGTTAATATTAGCGGTTTCTAGGGTAGCCACTAGACGCGCATCCTCGATGATAACGGGGATTCCCCAGGAGCGCACGGAATGCAAAAATCGATTATTGGGGTCCGATTCGATCACCACCACTTCACAGCCTTGGTCGTGCAATTGTCGCACAATGCGGGTGCCGATACCTCCTAAACCACAGATAATGTGATGATTGCGGACGGGAATGCGGGTAGCATCCCAAAACTGCTTAAAGCGACTACCGAGAATAAAATCGTTGAGGAGAGCATAACAGATACCAATAACCCCCGCACCGACAATCATCATGACCACGGTAAAAATTTTGATACTATCGGGGGTAGATTCGGCCACTTTTTCGTTACCTCCGGCACCGGTAATCATCCCGACGGAAAAATAGAGGGAATCGACGAGGGAAATTTTTTGATTAACGCTGAGATAGGTAATGGTAGCAAGGGAAATCATCCCCAGGAGAGAAAGGGTGACAAGAATTACCGGTTGGACATAGTGCTGATAGGGACGGAGATTGAGTAGATTTCTCAGCCACTTTTGCAGTTTAAAACGCTGTTTTGCCTTAATTGTCGGTTTATTGCCGATAATGAGATGATCGCCAGTTGCGAGTTTTTTGCCTAAAAGAACTGCTGAAACCAGATCGATTTCGTCGTGAGCGGGGAGATAATAGATTAACATCCGGGCCGGATCGTCCCAAAGTTCGTAGAGGGGTAATCCCCACCAAGGATGATTTTCCTCGATAATTATCTCTTGAATTGGCCAAAGGCGATCGAATAGCTGTAATTGACCGATAGCTTTATTACCAAGGGCAGCAAAGGAAAAGATCGGGGCTGCTAGGGAAGCAACGCTCATGCTAACGTGAGCAGGGAGGGTTTGATCGAGTCTTTCTCCTAAAGTTTCGTTAAATAGTCGGTTAACTATCCGAATTTTCGGGTTAATTATCCTGGCGCGGGTGAGAATTTCCAGATTGAGTGCGTCGTTATCGATGGCCAAAACTAGGGTTTCTGCATCCGGGAGACCAGCTTGCAGGAGAGTTTTAGGAGAGCAGGGATCGCCGATAATAATATCAGACTGGTATTCGCAGACCATTTGGCGATCGCTAATCGCTACTACTGCCGCAGATTGTTGTTTGAGTAAACAAAAGATTTTATAACCCGTGCGACCTAATCCACAGACGATGATTTGCGGTTTCATTCGTCGAGCGCGTTTTTTGCTGATTAACTTTTCATTTCTAGCGCAAAAACTAGGAAAAATCTGTAACTAAAGCTGCAATGCTGCCAATTTTCCTAATCAGGCTTTGAAGATGATAAAATAACCATCATCATTGATTGAATCACTTCAGCCTTGACTCGCTTTCTTTGGGATAAATTTAGTAAAGATTACCTCGAAACTTTTCTCGCTTCTTGCGGTGACGTGAAAACTAGCCTTGATGTGACGGCAGAAACTCAAGAAATCGATGTGTATTTTCGACCGACTTCCCCCAAAATACCGCCCGAATTAGGTTTATTAGGCCGATTAGCTCAAACCCCTTGTCTATTGGAACCCTATCGCAATCCGGTCACGATTGAGGGAATTCTCGCTTGTTTATCTAAACTGTTGACGGTGCGGGAACAATTACAAAGAGAAGCTCACCGCAATCAACAACCCTTATTAGCAGAAAATATCCCTAGACTATGGATAATAACTCCTACGGCCAGTCAGAGGATTATAACTGCTTTTTCCGCTCTCAATCATCCAGATTGGGGAGAAGGAATTTATTTTTTACCTCCAGCATTAACCACAGCCATTATTGTCCTGCATCAATTACCTGAAACCCCTGAAACCCTTTGGTTAAGATTATTAGGTAGAGGAGGAACCAGAAGCAGAGCGATTGATGAATTAGAGTCCTTGTCTCCTAGTCATCCCTTTAAATCAGCTTCCTTAAAATTATTATACAATTTAAGTAGGAACTTGCAAGCCTTACCCAAAAGAACCCAGGAGGAGAGAAAATTTATCATGCGTTTAGCCCCTTTATACGAACAAGATAGAGAAAAAGCTATTCAACAAGGAGAAGCTATCGGACTTCAAAAAGGTAGAATCGAAGGGATTCAACAAGGAGAAGCTATCGGACTTCAAAAAGAAGCATCCAAGTTAGTGCTACGTCAACTAAAGCGACGTTTTGGTGAATTGCCCCCGCATATCACCGAAACTATTCAAAAACTCTCAGTAGAAAAATTAGAAGACTTAGGAGAAGCATTACTAGACTTTGAGACTCAAGCTGACTTAATTAATTGGCTGAACTAATAAATAGGCTTTGAAGATGATAAAATAACCATCATCATTGATTGAATCAATTCAGCCTTGACTCGCTTTCTTTGGGATAAATTTAGTGAAAGACTACCTCGAAACCTTTCTCTCTTCTTCCGGTGACGTGAAAACCAGCCTTGATGTGACGGCAGAAACTCAAGAAATCGATGTGTATTTTCGACCGACTTCCCCAGAAATACCGCCCGAATTAGGCCTATTGGGCAAATTAGCTCAAACCCCTTGTTTATTGGAACCCTATCGCAATCCGGTCACGATTGATGGCATTATTGCCTGTTTATCTAAACTGTTTACTGTGCGGGAACAATTACAAAGAGAAGCTCACCGTCATCAACAACCCTTACCCTTATTATCAGAAAATATTCCCAGACTATGGATACTAACTCCTACTGCCAGTCAAAGAATTATAACTGTTTTTTCCGCTAAAGAAAAGTTATTATAAATCCAACAAAAAAGATTACAAGGAAGAGCGACTATTCCCGCAGCTGAGGTGGATAAAATATATGGGATAGAACCTTAAATGAGCTATTCTGTTACTTTTGAACCAGAGTCGATAACTGATTTAGATTTGATCACCGATTTTATCAGACTTAGGATTGTTAATAAAATTAAATATAACTAATGAAATTACTTTTTTAGAACCATGCCAGCAAAAGATATTTACCATGAAGCCGTGAAAAATGCCTTAATTAAAGACGGTTGGACTATTTTAGCTGATCCTTATAAAATTAAATATAAAGATGTTGAATTTTTGCTGATTTAGCAGCAGAAAAACCTTTGGCTGCTGAAAGAAATGGACGTAAAATTGTTGTGGAAATCAAAAGCTTTTTAAGTCCCTCACCTATGAGATATTTTGAAATAGCTTTAGGACAATATATTTTATATCGAAATTTAATCAGTCTTGCCGTGAGTTAAGTTATCGGTAAATCTTGCCTCGAAATCTGAGGTTGATAAAAGAAGCTTAAAGAAGCTATTCTGTTACTTTTGAACCAGTTTATCCCTATGGGTAACAAAAATTTGAGGTATAATCATAATATCTCTATAACCCCACATAAAAAAGGCTTATGGCCATTTCAATTACTTTAACCCTACCTGATGAGATTTTTAATCTAGCTCAATCCTTAGCCCATTCAATTAACCGTGATCTTAATGATATATTAGTAGAAGCGATCGCTTTTTCTATTAGTCCCAATTATCAAGGCCAAAAAATCTCATCCCTAAATTCATTATCAGATGAAGAAATTATCAAATTAACTCAATTACAAATGGCATCAGAACAGGATCAAAGATTAAGCGAGTTGCTCAATCAACAACAAGAGGGGGATTTATCAACCTTTGAAAATAGGGAACTTTGGTCATTGATGCAAATTTATCAAATAAACTTGTTAAAGAAGGCACAAGGATTAAATGAAGCGGTTAAAAGAGGATTAATTTCACCATTAGAAGCATGAATCCTAGCCCTATTCCCGACTATATTAAAGATAAAATTCGCCAACAAGCTAATACTAAATCTGGTTATTAAAAACTGATTATTTATTCCCCCTTTTGCATGAGGTTCTCTCCTTTATAAGTAGCCTATACTCAACGGATTTAGTATAATTGCTGATTGTCGGTATTCCTGCAAATGTAAGATGCACCAGGTCAATTTATTGCGGGGGAACCTAGGAGCGAAGGTGATCATTTCGGTCAAAGAAATAAGTAGAGGTAGAACCTCGCTTATCTGCGTTGCCAGCTATAACCTTGCAACCAGTCAAAAATATTTATATAATCCAAAACTATCTTAAATATAAAAATCAATAAAAAATTATGATTAAATAACCCTTGACCCCCCCCTTTTTTTGTGATAGTCTCCGCTGCAGAGTATTGGCGCAAAACTAGCGTTAAATATGATCATAATTTTGTCTTATTACTGTCATCAAATCTATGAAAAAATTACTGACAATGTTAACCCCCTTGACTCTGATGGGGTTAGCCGGGGTTGCTCCTGCTCAAGCGGCAATAGTAGCCGGTTGGAATTCATTTAATGCCGCTACCGCAACCTATCCCAAAGCGGCGGATAATGTAGGTGCGAATATAACCAGCACGGGGTTAAACACTGCTGGGATAGATCGCCGGGTTCAGCCAGATTTCGTCTTGGGTTCTACTGTTGGTACATCGCCGGATCGGTGGAATGGAAATAGCACTGTTAATACCGGCCAATATGTCGAATTTGCCGTACAACCTAGTGCAGGTTTTCAAGTCGATTTTACTGACTTGCAACTCAATGCGAGGCGGGATGAAACGCGGCTAGATTTAGTCTTGCGCTCTAGTGTTGATGGGTTCACCAATAATTTAGGGACACAAGTGAACTTAACAACTAGCTTTAATACCTACAGCTTTGACCTAAGCAGTTTAGCACCCCAAACCGGACCGGTGCAGTTCCGTCTCTATGGACTGAATGCTGACTCCTCCACTATCTGGTTCTATGCTAATAACTCCGCTAATGTTGCCGGGGGTGGGTTTGTGGCTCTTAATGGGGATATCACTCCTGCTCCAACGGTTTCAACCCCCGAACCTAGTGGTATAGTGAGTTTAATCGCTGTTGGTGCGTTGGGTGCCGCTTCCCTTCGTCGTCGGGGATAAATTATCCTTGGCAGGGGCAACTACAGAGGGGTTGTCCCGAAATGCTATCATCAATTTTAGATTTGATCACCAGTTAATCAACATTATGTCATACAAAGATATTATTACCATAGAACCGGGAAAAAGGAGCGGAAAACCTTGTATTAGAGGAATGAGAATTACTGTTTATGATGTTCTCTCCTATCTGGCTTCGGGAATGACTTATGAGGAAATTTTAGAAGATTTTCCTTACTTAACCAAGGCGGATATTTTAGCCTGTTTGAGTTATGCCGCCGAGCGTGAACGTCAAACCATTTTAGTTAACTAATGAAATTACTTTTCGATCACAATTTATCACCTCGTTTAGTTAGTCTATTAATCGAGGGGTAGCCCTGATTAATTACGGCACGGCATATAATGAAAAACGGTCTCCCTAAACCAGTTGCTAAAATCGCCGCCATGGACAGTCAATTACTTGATAAACTCGGACAATTACAAAACCTCTTACAAACCAGCGAAAAAGCGCTGATTGCCTATTCTGGGGGCGTGGATAGTACCCTAGTGGCCAAAGTGGCCTATGATTTGCTAGGGAGTCAAGCATTGGCAATTACGGCGGTTTCCCCCTCCCTACTGCCGGAAGAATTGGAAGAAGCGATCGCTCAGGCCGATTATATCGGTATTCGACATGAATTGGTGGAAACCGAGGAAATGAATAACCCTAATTACACCAGTAATCCCGTTAATCGCTGTTATTTCTGCAAAAGTGAGCTACACGACACCCTTAAACCCCTTGCTCTAGCTCGTGGTTATTCCTACGTCATCGATGGCGTTAATGCTGATGATTTAAGGGATTATCGTCCCGGGATTCAAGCAGCTAGGGAACGCGGCGCTCGTTCACCTTTGGCGGAAATTGCTATCACAAAAAGCGAAGTTCGTCAACTATCCCGTTACTTAAATTTACCTTGGTGGGATAAACCGGCGCAACCCTGTTTAAGTTCCCGTTTTCCCTACGGGGAGGAAATTAGCCTGGAGAAATTGCAAAGAGTCGGACGGGCGGAGATTTATCTGCGAAAATTAGGTTATCGTCAATTACGGGTGCGATCGAGCGGCGATACGGCACGGATTGAATTACCGGCAGCGGAAATTCCCGACTTTATTAATCGGACAAATTTAAGCGAATTAGTCGCTGATCTGCAAAAATTAGGCTTTATCTATGTCACCCTCGATCTAGAAGGTTATCAAAGCGGCAAGCTTAATCGAGTCCTCTAGTTCAGTGATCAGTAAACAGTAATCAGTGGACTGAAAACTCAAATCTGCTCTAACAGTTATCTTAATGGTGAGGTACGAAGTTTTCCTTTTGGGGAGCCGGTCGCTGGTCGTCAATACCAAATTGAGTTATACTTCATCTTGACGAGAAAGGCTGTAACGGATAACGGATAACTGGTCACTGATAACTGATAACTGGTCACTGATAACTGATAGATGAACCTTTTTCTAGGGTTCCTAAGTCTTTACCCTTAAACCTCTAATTGCCAAGGCGAGGATAGATGAGTCAACTACAAAATGCCTTTACCCTATTCCTGAGCCTGTTGGTGGAAGCGATGCCTTTCTTACTGCTAGGGGTGATTCTCTCTAGTATTCTTTTAATATTTGTCGATGAACGTCGCCTAGTTGCCTTGATGCCTCGCAATGCTGTTTTAGGAGCATTTGTGGGGGGATGTATTGGGTTTTTGTTCCCCGTCTGCGAGTGTGGCAATGTGCCAGTGGCGCGACGTTTACTTGTGCAAGGAATGCCGAATGCAGTAGCGGTTAGTTTTCTCTTAGCAGCGCCGACAATTAACCCGATTGTTATCTGGTCCACTTGGGTAGCTTTTCGCGATCAACCGGAAATTGTTTTCTATCGAGTTATCTTTTCTTTGTTCATCGCTACGGTTATCGGGATTATCTTTAGTATCCAAAAAGATCCCCGACCGCTCCTACAAACCTCTTTGGCAAAAAGTCTCAATTGGCAACCGCAAACACCGGAAAAAGAATCTATCCCACTACTACTACAATCCGGTTCTTTTCTGATCGGTAATTCTGGGCAAACTTTGCGCTTAGACGAAAGTTTTGCCGCTACTGCTGTCCTACCGGCGGTGCAAGCTATCCCGATGAAAAGGCGCTGGTTAACTTTTCTGGAAAACGTGGTGATGGAATTACGCGAATTAGGAGGAGTGTTAATCTTAGGAAGTGCTATAGCGGCCGGTTTACAGGTGTTTGTTCCCCGGGAATTTGTGCTTAATTTGGGTCAGGATCCGATTACTTCGATCTTGGCCATGATGCTGTTAGCGGTAATTGTTTCGATTTGTTCCACAGTTGATTCTTTTTTTGCTCTCTCCTTTGCCTCTAGTTTTACCAGTAGTTCCCTACTGGCTTTTCTAGTGTTCGGTCCGATGATTGACCTGAAAGGGATTGGTTTAATGTTGTCTATTTTTAAACCGAGAATGTTAATTTATCTCTTTGCTTTAGCATCGCAAATGACTTTTTTACTCACCTTGACTCACAGTTATTTATTTTAGGTCAGTACCTGGATAGTTTTTCCCATGAATTCATCACGTCTAAAAATAATTGCCCCCCAATTTATCGATATTATTGCCCTAATCGGTTGGGGTTCATTACTATTTAAATACTGGATAACTGGACAGTTAAATTTACTGATCCATCCTAATTATTTTTTTCTGGTTCTCATCACCAGTATTGCTTTATTTGCCCTAGGATTGGTCAAGCTTTGGACATTATTAAAACAGTGGCAAAAAAAGATTAATTTAGATAGTAACGATAATCGATCGCATATTACCATTCTTCCTCAACATTTTGGCTCAGGTTTATTAGTAATAACTGCCCTTTTAGGCCTATTTATCGCTCCGCAGCCCCTCAGTAGTCAAATCGCATTACAGAGGGGAATTAGTGAATCTTTACCCCTAACTCGCGTGCAAACTCAATCCTTTGGTACTACCGTTAAACCGGAGGAAAAAAGTTTAATTGAATGGGTAAGAACTTTGAATGCTTACCCTGAACCTGATGCTTACACAGGACAACCGGTAAAAGTCACAGGTTTTGTGGTGCAATTGCCCCAATTACCCGATAATTATTTATTAATTAGTCGCTTTATTCTTACCTGTTGTGCCGTGGATGCTTATCCCGTGGGTTTACCAGTGAAACTATCAGGAAGTCGCAGTCAATATCCCAATGATACCTGGTTAGAAATCACCGGAGAAATGGCCACGGAATCTTTACCCGTAGAGGTAGGAAAATCAACCACCAGAAGACAATTAGTAATTAAGGCCAAATCCGTGAAACCTATACCCACTCCTGCGGATCCCTACGGATATTAACAGTTATCAGTTATCAGTTATCAGTTATCAGTTAAGTAGGTGGGTGGAATTAAATATAAGATGAACGTAGGTTGGGTTGAAGCATGAAACCCAACGCCCAATCATGTTACGCTACCGCTAACCCATCCTACAAATAATTGTGCCTCCCTACTTATCAGTGAGCAGTGAGCAGTTGTTGTTACTAACCATCTACTATAATGCTGAAAACCTTACAACTACAACCGATTGATAAATTAGCGATAACATTAATTGTATCCCTAACCTTAGTAATTGGTGGCTTAATTTGGTTGGGTAATAGCTGTGGTAATCAATGTCTTTTACAAACTGGTCCAAGAGTCAAGGAATTTAGCTGGGAAAATCGAGAAATTGGAGTGGAAGATCAAGCATTTATTATCACTTTTGATCGCCCCATGGATCATGCTAGTGTAGAAAAAAATCTAGTTATCGATCCTGCGCTGCCGGGGAAGTTTAGTTGGGCCGGAAGACGATTAGCTTATACCCTCACTTCTCCCATTCCCTACGGAGAAAAATATCATCTGCAAATTGAAGGTGCGAGGGAACAATTTCCCAGCGGTAATCGATTAGGACAAACCCTAGCAATTTTTGAAAGAGAATTTAAAAGTCGGGATCGTGCTTTTGCCTATATTGGCACTAATGGGGAAGAACAGGGAAGATTAATTTTTTATAACTTGACCGAGGAGAAGAAAACCCTCTTAACCCCCGCAAATTTGACCGTTATGGCTTTTGAATTCTATCCTGATGGTAAAAAAATCCTCTTTTCGGCTGTGGCGAAAAATCAGGGAATACAGGGAATTCGTGAACTACAGCTTTACCAAGTTGATTTTGGCCAATCTTCCCCAAAAATTGAGTTAGTACTAGACAATAAAGATTATCAAAATAATCATTTTGATTTATCTAAAGATGGGGAAACTATTGTCGTGCAGAGAATTGAGCGCCGCAATCCGATTAACTTCGATTTATGGGCAGTTAAATCGGGGGAAAAACCCCAACAATTAAACATTCAAGGTGGCGAATTTTTGATCGCACCTGATAGTAAAACTTTGGCTGTCACCCAGGGGGAAGGAATTGCGCTTTTGCCCTTAAAACCCGAAACAAAACCCCTAGATTTTTTACCAAAATTTGGGCGAATTTTGAATTTTTCTGCTGATGGTACGGCTGCGGCAATGGTGAATTTTAATACTGATAATGCCAAAATGCGTTATATTCGATCGCTTTTTTATGTCAATAATCAAGGATTACAAAAACGCTTACTCAATCTACAAGGTTCGATTATAGATTGTCAATTTAATGCCACTGGTAGTGATTTATATTGTTTGTTAACTGAGTTAGTTACTAACAGTCAAGAGTACAAAGAAAAACCCTATTTTGCTAAAATAGATGTGAAGACTGGTCAAGTGACTCCCCTACTGGAATTAGCCGATTATCGTGATATTCACATTAGTTTATCTCCCGATGGTTTAGCAATTATTTTTGATCAACTTCGCACCAGTTATGATACTAATCCGACTAATCCCTTGACTACTGACTCAGGAGAAACAATTATCGGTGGTCGTTTGTGGATGTTAATTCCTCCCCTACAAGATGGAGTGAAAGCAAGTAAATCTGATTTAATTGAATTACCTCTAGCGGGAATTCGTCCCCAGTGGATGCCATAGAATTACCATCATTAAGTTAGGAATTATTTCGATGCTGTCAAACTCAGAAAAATTAGCCAAATTGCGTCAGTATTTTGTTAGTGGTGCCACTCGTTCCTATCAATTCCGTCGTCAGCAGTTAGAGAAGTTAAAACAGGCAATTATTAAATATGAAGGAGAGATATATCAAGCTTTATATAGGGATTTAAAGAAAAGTCCCGAAGATTGTTGGATTACTGAAAATGGTTTCCTTTTGGGGGAAATTAATAACGCTTTAAAAAATTTGCGCTCATGGATGCAACCCAAACCTGTTAAAACTAATCTCTTAAATTTTCCTTCCTCCAGTCAAATTATTCGGGAACCTTTGGGAGTGGTGTTAATTATTGGTGCTTGGAATTATCCCCTCCAATTGTTATTAGTGCCTTTAGTTGGTGCTATTGCTGCCGGTAACTGTGCGGTATTAAAACCGAGTGAATTTGCCTCAGCGACGGAAAAATTAGTAATTGAAATAATTCAAGAAATATTCCCTGAAGAATATGTGTTAATTGTACCCGGAGATGGTGCGGAAGTAATTCCGAATATGTTAGACAGTTTCACCTTTGATCATATATTTTTTACTGGCAGTACAAGGGTAGGAAAAATTATTTATCAACTAGCGGCAGAAAAGTTAATTCCTGTTACTCTAGAATTAGGGGGAAAAAGTCCCTGTGTTATCGAAGCTGATGCTAATATTTCCGTGGCAACTCGTCGCATTGCCGTGACAAAATTCTCTAATTGTGGTCAAATGTGTATCGCAGCTGATTATGTTTTAGTACATCAATCCCAGCAGGAGAATTTGATCAGAGAATTAGCTAATACTATTGTTAATTTTTTTGGTGAAGATGCCAGATTAAGTGCTGATTATGGTAAGATAATTAATGATAAACAATTTGATCGCCTGATTGACTTGCTCAAAGATGGTGAGATTGTTTTTGGTGGCAAAACTGATCGAGAAAATTTATATATTCAACCAACTTTATTAACTAATGTTTCCCTTGATGCTCCTATTATGCAAGGGGAAATATTCGGTCCAATTTTACCGATCATTGCCTTTAGCACTTTTGAGGAAGCTTTAGCAATTATTGCTAAAAACCCTAACCCTCTAGCTTTTTATCTGTTTACTACCAAGGCAAATACCGAAAAGAAATGGTTAGAATCAGTCCAGTTTGGGGGAGGTTGTATTAACAACAATAGTTTTCATTTTACTAATCCTAGTTTACCCTTTGGTGGTCGAGGAAATAGCGGTATTGGTAGCTATCATGGTCGTTTTTCCTTTGAGAATTTTAGTCACCAAAAAGCGATTATGAAAACACCTCTTTGGTTCAATCCCGCTTTAAAATATCCGCCTTTTAAGGGTAAATTAAACTTATTTAAGTTATTAGTTCGCTAAAAAGCTACAGTTTAAGTTAAAGCTTTTAAGAGAGCTTGAAATTTCAGCTGAATTTCTGCTAGTTCTTTTTCTGGATCGGAGCCGGCAACAATACCCGCACCGGCGTATAATCGCGCTTGATCGCCTTTAATTAATGCCGAACGAATACCAACAATAAACTCACTATTATTTTGACAATCAATCCAACCCAAAGGAGCGGCATAAAGAGAGCGATCGAAGGTTTCATAATGACGAATTTGTGCTAAAGCGATCTCGGTGGGAACCCCAGCAACAGCAGGAGTGGGGTGTAGTTGGGCAACAATTTCGAGGGGATGGATAGAGGGTTTTAGTTTGGCATGGATAGGAGTCCAGAGATGTTGAATATTGGAGAGTTTTAACAATCTAGAGGGAGAATTTTGCGGATTTAAGCCAATTTGTCGCAGTTTTTGGTTAATAAAGTCACTAACAGCCCGATGTTCCCGTTGTTCTTTTTCACTAGCGAGGAGTTTATTGGCAAAGAGAGCATCTTCGATCGCATTTTCTCCCCGGGGGGCGGATCCCGCTAAAGCATCGGTGATTAATTGCCCCTGATGGACAGTTAACAATCGTTCGGGACTAGCACCGATAAAATGATCTCCCCGTCCATTGCCGAGGGAAAAAGTGTAGCAATCGGGATGACGCTGACGCAAATTATCGAGACAGTTTACTAGATGAAAAGGACGAGGAGAAATCACGTCAAGAGCGTGAGCGAGGACAATTTTGCTAAATTTTTGAGCATGGATAGATTGGATGGCATCAGCAACAGCCGCTTGAAAATTATAGGTAGGACGAATATAATAACTACAGGAATCCTGGTGAGGATTTTGTCGGCAATTGCTGGAGTTATTTTGGATAATTTTGAGGTTATTAATAGTTTCTTCGAGGGAGTTTTCTATTTCTTTTTCGCCGGTGATTAAGAGATTAGTCAGGAAAAAATATTCCGATTGTTTTTTGATAATTTGAAACTTAGGCAGGGTTAGGGTAGCTGAGGGAAAGGGGGTAGCTGTTGCCGAGTCGAAAAAAGTGAAACTACAAAAGATGCGGGGAGTAATCTCGCTATAGTTATCAATTTTAATAATTCTTTGTTGACAGTTTTCAATAAATTTTTGAGCTTTTAAAAAACGTTGTTTGCCGTGGAAAGTAGCAGTAAAAGCGATGCCGTAGCCGAGAAAAGCAGTTTCTCGTTCGGGATTTTCCCAATAACAATGGGTGGGATAGCTAGAAGCAATCCGAGAGAGAATTTCTAGGAGATCAAGGGGGGAAATTTTTTGACAAAAACTGACGATCGACCGATTTCCCTTTTCTGCGGCTAACAGTTGCGGGTTGAGGATAAAGTTATAGAGGCCGCGAAGATCAGCAATCGGACTATCAGGATAGGAAAGGCGAGGAACGGCAGAAGTCATGTCAAGTTTTTTGTATTTTTTGCAAAAAAAACCATGATTAATGGTATGTAATCCCCACAGATGTGGCCAGAGTCAAGGCTCTCTTTTTAACTATGGTATCGGAGAAAGGGTCTTTAGGCAGAAAGCGAGCGGGATATTTGTGGCGATTAACCTCCTTGGCAACACATCAAGGCTTAAAATCTCCAGAGATGGCTATTATTTAAATGGGCAAAAAAATTAATTTAATAATTTCTATTTTACAAGTTTGTGGAAATTGCCACCACGGGACAAGTGGGGATACATTGTTCACAAACCACACAACGGGAACGCAAAAACTTAAGACGAAAACTTTCGGGATCAAGGGTTAAAGCTTCCGTGGGACAAACTCCCGTACATAAGCCACAATCGACGCATTTTTCTTCATCAATAACGATTTCGCGACTAACTTGGGAAACGCCAATATTTTGTAATTGTAACCATTCGATCGCCGCTTCTAACTCATCGATATCTCCCGATAATTCTAATACTAATGTTCCCACTTGATTGGGGGCAACTTGGGCGCGGATAATATTAGCGGCGACGTTAAAATCCTTTGCCAGTCGATAGGTAACGGGCATATGGACGGCTTTTTTGGGAAAAGTGAGAGTAACGCGTTTTTTCATGCAGCCTTTCCAATCAAAGAATCTTTTTTTGCTTATTTGCCGAAAACGGCTGGAATTACAATAGTAGCAGTGGCGGCAACGATCAGACCAAAAGCCAAATTAACTACCTGTTGATCAGCTTTTTGGTAGGTATCGATGCTAAGACTAAGTTCACGGATTTGGTTGATCACGTCTCCTAGCTTTTTTTCAATGTTTTGAACGTTACTTTCTAAAGTTTCTAATCGCCCCTCAATTGTATGAACGTCCCCTCCTAGCCTTTTTAGCTGTCCCTCTATTCGATCGAGTCTTTCTTCTGTCATAATTATTACCCATCTCTAACTTAATTGTAACTCAATCGACACCAATACTAAAAGAGCGCAGCAGTCGTTACAATAGGACAAAGTAAACTTTGATTAAATATCCATGACAGCCACCACACCCACCAACAAAACCAGAAATCTTCTGCTGGCAGTAACGGCAGTTATCCTTAGTGTAGCGATTTTCTTGGGGTTTCAAACCACCGCTAGTTCTGTATCTTTGGAAGCGCAAGCGGAAAAAGCGACACCTTTCGATCTTGCCGTCAGCAATGGTAAACCCACCCTGACAGAATTTTATGCTAATTGGTGTACCAGTTGTCAGGCGATGGCCCCTGAAATTGCCGAAATTAAAAAACAATACGGTAATGCCATTAATTTTGTTATGCTCAACGTTGATAATAATAAATGGTTGCCGGAAATTCTCCGTTATCGTGTGGATGGAATTCCCCATTTTGTATTTTTAAATAACCAAGGACAACCGGTTGCCCAAGCGATCGGAGAACAACCAAAATCAATTTTAACTGCTAATTTAGAAGCACTTTTAACTAATTCTACCCTACCCTATGCCACCACTACGGGAGAGACTTCTGATTTTAATATCCTTGTGGGTGCTAGTCAAACCGATCCCCGCAGTCACGGCAGTCAAGTTAAGCAGTAAGCAGTAAGCAGTTATCAGTTATCATTGGAAAGCTTCGGGCTGAAAGCTATCATTCAAGAGTCAACTATCAATCAGTACATTTCATTGACTAAAACCTTTTAACTATGGCGATTATTGTTCAACATTTGACCACAGGTAACGAATATATATTCCTAGGAGTTAGTGGGGGTGAAAGTAAGAATATTTTACCCACCAAAATGTTAGGAGATTTCTTCGCAACCGAGACTCCAGATAAATCGCGATCGGTGACGGTTTGTGATGATCAAGGCCGGATACTTTGGTTTCCCGTCACAGAAATAATTGTGGTGGAGGTAGATGGTCAAAAACCCGAAGAATTATTACCAGAAATTATCGCTCCTGAACCAGTTCCTTTACAATTAGATAAAGAGAATCAAACTCAGACCCCAGAAAATCAAGGAAACATCGATGAATTTGCCGAAGATGACGATTGGATCTAGAATTAAATATCTAATTTTAGCGGGAATCATTGCCCTATTTACTGTAGGCTTTAACTCCCTCTATTCGGTTTCTCAAAACTTGATCGCTTCCTTCCCTGTTGCCGAAGTTGAAGCCCAATATCTTAACGATTGGACACCAGAATTAGAGGCAGAATTTCAACAAAGGGCAAAGCAAGTTATTAACCATTTTGCTAGGGCAGAAAGTTATGGCAATTTGTGGGGAGAAAACGAGAAAAAATCCTATGCTATGGCCATGTTTGATTTCTTGGCAGGAAACAGGCAAAAAGCCCTAGATTTCCTGCAGCAGGATGACCCACAAAAACGGGAACAGTCCCACACTGATTATATAGATTATTATTTTTCTTTTACCCTAAAAGGACAAATTAGAAAATATTTTCTTCTCGGAAAGTATCTCGATCCAGTTTATCGTCAGAGAATGTATAATGCGGCGAAAATTTGGACAGAAACCGACCCTTTACAACGGCCCCATCCTATCCACGGCACCGGCCAAGGAACGGGTAATGATTGGAGTATGAAAAGACGGGGTTTATGGGTAGATAGTCGCAATACTGATAACCTGCGAGCGATGCGCGAAACATCGGTTTATCTGATGGCCGAAGAAACAGGAAATGAGGCAACTCGTCAACTTTATAAAAGTAAAATTAAGCGCTACGTTTCAGCTTTATATAACATCGGTATGGGAGAATGGGATTCAGAAGTTTATCAAGGTCATACCTTTGCTGCCTATCTCAATCTCTACGATTTTTCTCAAGATACGGAAGTTAAACAATGGGCAAAAATGGCCTTAGATTGGTTATCCATGGCCGCTAGTGTTAAATATTATCGGGGTGGTTGGGGTGGCCCTGTAAAACGTGATTATGGTGATGGCCATGGCGTAATGCGATCACACGCAGGTCGCACTTTTTGGTTATACTTTGGTGATACTCCCGTCGCCAATAATCGCCAGGAATTGGACTCTCTTTATCTAATTACCAGTCATTATCGTCCTCCTTTAGCAGTGATGGAATTAGCCCGAAAAAACTTTAATAAACCGGTAGAAATTCTCGCCAGTAAACCCCTATATGAAAACTGGAAACCGGGCAATAATCAGAGTCCGGGTTATTGGGAAACTCAATTTATTGGGGCTAGTTATCAAATGGGTAGTCTGGCGGGAACTTTCCCCGATGGCGATGTGGCTCCGTTTAAATTAATGGCCTTTAATCAACACAAAGGTGTGGATTTTTTTGTGGCTAACACTGGCAAAAATGGCGTAAAACCGGGCAAAAATCCCGGGGATGAAATCGGACAATATCGTAATCTTTTAATCTGGTTACGTCCAGCAGACCAAGCTTTTTTCTGGCAATTACCGAAAACTGCCAAGGTAGAAAAAGATGATAATATCTGGTTTATTCAATTAGAAAAAACTTGGTTAGCCCTGAGATTAATAAATCTTTCTTCTCCTGAAATGATCGAGATTCCTAATTCCCCTTATCCCGATGATAATACCTACCAAGCTTTACCCACAGGTAACAATTATGCGGGTTTTGCTCTGGAAGTGGGGGAAGCGGCAACCCAGGGTAGTTATGAGAATTTCAAGAGCATATTTAAGCAAAAAAGTCAAGTAAATTTAACTCAAATTAAGCAAGGCAGGGTTTTATTTAAAGGCAGTCAAGGGCAGAGTTTACAATTGACCTATAATCAAATCAATCTACTGCCGATGTTAATTCGTAACGGTCAAAAGCACGATTGGTCAAAAAATTTCGCCCTTTATAACAGTTTAAGTCGAGATAACTCTCCCGTTTCTTTAGGATGGAAAGAGGGCAAATTAACCGTCAAAGCAGGGAAATATCAATTTTCTAATGCTTTGATTCTGTCTTCTCCTTAAGTTAGATATTCTCGACTATTTATTCAGCAGACCCTAGTTATGAGGAGAGGCAAAAGGCAAAAGGCAAAAGGCAAAAGGCAAAAGGCAAAAGGCAAAAGGCAAAAGGCAAAAGGCAAAAGGCAGCTTTGTTCTCCCCACACCCCACACCCCACACCCTGTCCCCACGAAAAACTTTTTCAGCAGACCCTGTTTATGAGGATTGCTCAGACCATTTGCGCTTGATTTAAGAATTCTTGCAATTTTTCTCCTTCGATTACTTCCGTGGTCAAAAGATTAGCAGTAATCGACTCTAATAAATTGCGGTTGTGACTAAGAATTGCTAGGGCTTTTTGGTAACTAGCTTCGATAATTTGTTTGACTTCTTCATCGATCGCTTTGGCCGTATTTTCCCCGATCGAACGCCGGGGACTACCCTGATTATTACCTAAAAAATTAGCCTGTCCCGTTTTATCGTAGGCTAGGGGACCCAGGGATTTACTCATACCATAAATTGTCACCATTCTTTCCGCAATATCCGTCGCCCTTTGTAAATCATCGGAAGCACCATTAGTGACACTGCCAAAGATTAATTCTTCGGCTGCCCGACCGCCCAATAACATAGTAATTTGTTCTTTAAATTCGGTTTCTGTCATCAAAAAACGGTCTTCCGTGGGAATTTTCAGGGTATAACCCAAAGCGGATAAACCCCGGGGAACGATGGAAATTTTCTCGACGCGACCACCTCCCGGCATGACAGCACCAACTAAAGCATGGCCGACCTCGTGATAAGCGACGATTTTCTTTTCTTTTTCCGATAAAACCCGACTTTTCTTTTCTAAACCAGCGATAACTCTTTCTATCGCCTCTTTAAAGTCGATTTGACTGACTTTTTCCCGATTATTACGGGCAGCCAAGAGAGCAGCCTCATTGACGAGGTTGGCTAAATCGGCACCGGCAAAACCGGGGGTTTGGGTGGCGATCGCTTTGAGGTTAACATCTTCACCCATCTGGACTCGTTGGGCGTATATTTCCAAAATTGCCAATCTTCCCGCTAAATCGGGACGATCCACCAAAACTTGGCGATCAAAGCGCCCCGGACGCAATAAAGCGGCATCAAGAGTCTCCGGGCGATTGGTGGCGGCCAAAACGATGACGACGGCTTCTTTGGGGCTAAAACCGTCCATTTCTGTCAAAAGTTGGTTTAAAGTCTGCTCGCGCTCATCATTACTGCCGCTAGTTCCCGATCCCGAACTTCTTGATTTACCGATCGCGTCCAATTCATCAATAAAAATGATGCTGGGGGCATTTTTCTTCGCTTGGGCAAATAGATCCCGCACCCGGGCTGCCCCAGTGCCGACAAATAATTCCACGAATTCCGAGGCCGAAATGCTAAAAAAAGTTACTCCCGCTTCTCCCGCGACCGCTTTTGCTAAGAGGGTTTTTCCTGTCCCCGGCGGTCCGACTAAGAGAACACCCTTAGGAATACGCGCCCCAATTTTATTAAAGCGCTCGGCATCCTTGAGAAATTCGACGATTTCCTTTAACTCGGTTTTTGCTTCCTCGGCCCCGGCCACATCAGTGAAGGTAATCGGATATTTTTCGTCGTCTCCGTAAACTTTAGCGAGATTTTTGTTAAAAAGCAGCGATTTACGCGTGTCATCGTTGCGATAGAGCAGAAACTGCATAGCGGCGACTAAAATTAAGGGGGGAACCACCCAAGCGAGGAGAGTGCTGATCCAACTGTTTTCGGCTACGGGAATCGCCTCGAATATTACGCCTTTTTGCTGTAATAGTTGGGGTAATTGGGGGTTATCGACTGGAATTGTGGCCAATACTCGTCCGGGGGCTAGATTACTGCTTGGTTTGCTGGCCAGAGAACTAGAATCACTGTGAAAGGGATTACTTGATTCTGGGGGATTAAGGGGGGGATTACCCGGAATAGCCAGGGATTCTAAAGGATTTTTTAATTGATACAAGATGACTTGATTGCCAATTCTGACCCTACTGATGTCGCCCCGTTCCACTTTATTGATAAATTCGCTGTAGGGTTCGAGGGGAATATTGGATAATTCTGAGGGACGAGGGATAAGAAAATAGCCTAAAGCGGCAACACCAGAACAAATGATCAGGATTTTGCCTAACAGAGGCAAACGCGACCAGAAAAATTGATTATCTTCTTGATTAGTCATAATTTTTAGGGTGGGTCAGAGTGAAAATGCAAAGTTTATACTAACAATTCCCTGTCTCGATCGCCTTACCGATGGGATAGGATAGAGGATGGAATACTTGGTAGCGAGCGAGCGACAAACGAGAGAAATCCCATGAATTTAGTTAGCTTAGAGAACTTTCTCGATAACACTTCTTTTTTAGTCCTGTTTTTAACCATGCTGGTTTATTGGGGCGGGGCAGCCTTTCCTAGCATACCTTTGTTGCCGGGCCTGGGCAGCACGGGAGTGGCCATCGCTAACCTCTGTATCGCCGCTTTATTGGGAGCGCGTTGGTTAGAAGCGGGTTATTTCCCCATTAGCAATCTTTACGAATCTTTATTCTTTCTCGCTTGGGGTGTAACTGCGGTTCATTTAATTGCTGAGTACACTAGCCGCAGTCGCCTGGTGGGGGTGGTGACGACTCCTGTAGCCATGGGGATTACTGCTTTTGCCACTTTGTCCTTACCCGGAGAAATGCAAACTTCGGCGCCCTTGGTTCCGGCTTTAAAATCGAATTGGTTGATGATGCACGTTAGCGTCATGATGTTAAGTTATGCTGCTTTGATGGTGGGTTCCCTGATGGCGATCGCTTTTCTGATCGTCACGAGAGGTCAAAATATCGAGTTAAAAGGCAGTTCCGTGGGTACGGGGGCCTATCGTCTCCAAAATAAGTTATCTACCACTCTTTCTGCGCCAGTTTTCATGGAAACGGCTAACGGTGGCACAACCGCCCTTTTAACTCCCACCCTAACAGCGATGGCGACTCTTTCGCCCCAACGTCTTAGCTTGGCGGAAACCCTCGATAATATCAGTTATCGGGTCATTGGTCTCGGTTTTCCCCTTCTCACTATCGGTATCATCGCCGGAGCAGTTTGGGCGAATGAAGCTTGGGGTTCCTATTGGAGTTGGGATCCGAAAGAAACTTGGGCGCTAATCACTTGGTTAGTGTTTGCCGCTTATCTCCATGCCCGCATTACCCGGGGATGGCAGGGAAGAAAACCAGCTATTCTAGCAGCGAGTGGTTTTGTTGTGGTTTGGGTATGTTATTTAGGAGTGAATCTTTTAGGTAAAGGTCTTCATTCCTACGGTTGGTTTTTCTAAATCAGTTATAGGGGTGGGTTGGCAAACCTGCCCCTCTAGACTACCCTTTTTTAAGGCTTATAATTGTTATTTAATTACGGCAATTTTGCCCTAGATAAATAATTACAAATTCTCAAAACTTATAAAAAATGATCGATCAAAAAACTACTATTAAAAATCTGGCTTTAATTGCCGGTGTGCATGGCAATGAACTAACTCCCGCTTATTTGGTTAAATACCTGCAAAACTCACCTAATCTTATTGCTCGCAGCAGTTTTCAATCCCACAGTCTCATCGCTAACCCCTTGGCCCTAAAGCAACGAGTTAGATATATCGATACGGATTTAAATCGTTGTTTTAACCAGAAAGATTTAGTGAATCCCGATTGTCAGCAATACGAACAAAAACGAGCCAAAAAAATAGTCAAAGAAATCCGAGAAAAATCCATTGATTTATTAATCGATATTCACAGCACCACATCTAACATGATGCTGGCGATTATTTATTCTAATCCCCATCCTTGGCTATTAAAACTCTTTACCTATCTGACTAAAATTAATCCTGATGTGCGCTTAATTTATCATCCCGTCAGCGAGGAAGAAAATCATTTTCTGAAAGGAATTTGTCCCCTAGCTTTTACCCTAGAAATCGGTCCAATTAACCATGGTGTCATCTGTCCCTATCTTTTTCGTCAAACCGAAACACTCATTTATCAAATCCTAGACTACATCGAACAGGAAAATTATCTCGCTGCCCATCTCGATACTTTCAGCGAATCCCTAACAGTTTACCAACGTTTAGGCTCGATCGATTATCCTAGGGATGAACAGGGTGAAATTAAAGCCATGTTACATCCTCAGATTCTCCAACGAGATTATCAGGCAATTCAACCCAATCAACCGATTTTTCTAGGATTTGATGGTCAGGAAATTATCTATCGTGGTGAATCTGAATTATATCCTATCTTTGTCGGAGAATCTTCCTACAAAGAAAAGGGAATCGCCCTTTGTTGGACAGAAAAAAAACAAATCGATATTAATTAGTACCTCCACAGCAGTTTTACTGACAAAAAACAGGTCTAAATAAGGGAAAAGCCACTATGACCTTTACTTCTGATTCTTTTTTAGCGGAACGTTACCGACTACAACAACGCCTGGGAAATACCGCTATCGGTCGTCAAACTTGGTTAGCTACCGATGTATTATCTCAAGAATCGGTAATTATTAAACTCCTCGCTTTTAGTCCCCAGATGGAGTGGGAAGAATTAAAATTATTTGAACGAGAGGCAGCCGTCTTAGCTTCTCTCCATCATCCCCGTATTCCCCGCTATCGCGATTATTTTTCCCTCGATAAAAATCAAGGTGATGGGATTCCTTGGTTTGTACTTGTACAAGATTATATACCGGGAGAATCCTTAAGTGATCACTTAGAAAGGGGGCAACATTTCACCGCTACGGTAATTCGGACTATTGCCCAAGAAGTTCTCGAAATTCTCATCTATTTGCATGAATTATCGCCCCCAGTATTACATCGAGATATTAAACCTAGTAATTTAATTATTAACTCGGAAAATAACGTTTATTTAGTGGATTTTGGGGCAGTCCAGTCCAGGGGTGCAGTGACGGGAGTTACTTTTACCGTGGTGGGGACGAGTGGTTATGCACCCCTAGAACAATTTTGGGGCCGAGCAGTTCCGGGTTCTGATTTATATGCCTTGGGTATGACTTTAATTCATTTATTGACAGGAATTGTGCCAATAGAACTGCCCTACCGCGACTCTAAAATTCAATTTCGCCAACTGGTGACAATCGATGATGATTTAATCGATTGGTTAGAAACTATGACCGATATGGCAGTAGAAAAGCGGTTTAAAAGTGCCAGAGAAGCTCTGAAAATTCTCCAACATCCCTACTATCGTCAAGTATCAAGTTTAATCGATCCTAAGAAATTACCAAAACCTCCCCACAGTTCCATCCGTATCGCTAAACACCGGGATAATTTAGAGATTAATTTACCACCAACAATTAAGCTACCTTCCGATGCGCCTACTCTCTGGTCTTTGGCGATTTTCCTTACTGTCACTGTCTTTATCTCCCCAATTATTACCTTTATTATAGCTCTGATTGGTTTTATTTTTTCGCGGGAGATGCAATTAATTCTTACACCTCAAGAAGTTTTAATTAAATATAAACTTTTCAATTTTATCTACAAAAAATTTGCTTTCAAAACTCAAGACTTATGGGGTATTTTTCTTCATAGCAATGGTACAGAAGGTAACTATCAGATTCGTCTGCGGACAGCTAAAAATTACTATCTTATCGGCCAGAATCTCCGCGAGGATGAATGTCTCTGGTTAGGACAGGAAATCCAAGATTGGTTAAATTTTATCAAATATAACGTTTCTCATCAAGAGGAAGTGTAGCCCGACAGGGTATCTTCTCCTGGCTCTCTTGGATAATGTATTCTAAGATACATTCTCAAGAGCGAGGGGGTGGAACGAACCACAAAGACACAAAGGACACAAAGATTGATCGATCATATTGTAAGTTTAACTTATCACACAGAACCTAGAAGAGCCTTCTCCTGACTCCCCAAAAGGAAAACCTTGTACCTCATCTCAAGAAATCTGGGGAATTAGTCGGTAGGTATTTTCCCTTTTTTAACCTTAATTTTGCAAAGATTAACCTATCTTGATATAATAACAACTGATTGGCATTCCCTTAGCTACAGGACGGCAATTATTAAATCGAATTAGGAATTACAAAAAAACAGCCATGAAATGTTAGTTATTAGTGGAGAATAAAAAATGATTTCTGAAATTTACCAAAAAGTCAGCTTGTTAGTTTTGTATCAAGGGGTTTTTGATAATGCTATTGGCAAGGCATTTATTACCCTATTATCTACGGATAATATTGCCGATTTTCTTAAAGCCTATGGTCAATGGTTTCAAGCTTTAGCATCTAAAGATATCAGTTGGAATGATTTTCTAGTCGAACAAATTTTATTAGATGACAATCCCTTTAGTCAACAGGTACAGAAAAAAAGTTTTTGGGAGTTACCCGAATCTTTAATTAATGGCGTGAAACAGGATTTATCTATCCTTCAATCTCTCTATAATTCTAGCATTTATAGCCTCAGCAATTCGACAATTTTGGAACAAATTAAATTTCTCAGTTTCCCCGCTTGGGAAATGGACAATAAATTAGAAAGTTTTTTACATTCCGGTTTAGATTGGAGGGAATTAGTTGAAGATTTAGCAGATTATTATCGCGAATGTGGTACGGGAATTTTTGCCCGTTATCAAGCTTTAAGGTGGCAAGAAGGTCGATTACAAGGAATTACTCATCCCGATCCCGTGCAGATTCAAGAAATAGTCGGTTATGAAATGCCCAAGGAAACCTTGATTAAAAACACTGAGTTTTTATTAGCAGGTTATCCCGCTTTAAATGTGCTACTCTATGGCAGTCGTGGTTCGGGAAAATCCTCTCTAGTCAAGGGATTATTGCAAAAATACCATAGTCAAGGATTGCGCTTAATTGAAGTGGCCAAATCCCAATTAAAAGACCTACCATTAATTATTGAAATTCTGCGATATTTACCGCAAAAATTTATTATCTTTGTCGATGATTTATCCTTTGAAGAAGACGATGAAGCTTTTAAAGCTTTAAAGGTTGTTTTAGAGGGAAGTATCACCGCTAGACCGAAAAATGTCGTAGTTTATGCCACTTCTAATCGCCGACATTTAGTCAGAGAATTTTTTGCCGATCGACCCCGACCAAAAGATGGGGATGAAGTGCATAATTGGGACACAGTACAAGAAAAATTATCCTTTAGTGATCGCTTTGGGTTAACCCTAACTTTTGAACCAGCTAATCAAGAAAAGTATCTGGAAATAGTGCGTCATTTAGCCAGTTTAGCTAAATTAAAAATTAGCTTAGAAGACTTAGAATTTCGTGCCAAACAATGGGCAACCCAACATAATGGGCGATCGGGAAGAACTGCCAGACAATTTGTTGATTTTCTCCAAGGGGAATTAGAATTAAATAGGTAGCATTAATTGTGTTATGATTAAATAAAAGAATATCTAATCTGGAAAAATGTTGACTCAATCTCCTCCCAAAACCCTCAGCTTAGAAGAATATCGTAATTTAGAAACCATTGCCGAGGTTAAACACGAATATCACGACGGGGAAATTATCGAGATGACAGGGGGAAGCATCAATCATAATAGTATTCTCATTAATCTTATTGTCCTGCTAAAATTAGCTTCAAGAGGAACTAATTATCGTCTTCAATCTAGCGATCTACGTCTATGGATACCCCAGTATAATCGCGGTTTATACCCAGATTTAATGATCATTGCTGGGGAACCATTATTTAGTGATAATCGCAACGATGAAATTTTAAATCCCTGTGTAATTATCGAAGTTTTATCCCCTTCCACCTCTAGTTATGATCGGGGTGATAAATTTCGTTATTATCGTTCTATACCCCAATTAAACCAATATCTTCTCGTCAGTCAAGGGGAGATATTAATAGAATCCTATAGCAAAACCTCAGAAAATAATTGGTTGCTGCAAGAATACACCCAAGCAAGGGGAATTATATCCCTAGATTCTTTAGGAATTAGCTTAAATCTTGCCGATATTTACGAAGGAGTTGATTTTAATTGAAGAATAATTGATGAATGATAACCTTTTTTCTGTGATCTAGGTTATAATCGGGAGGATTAAAAATTCTGTGACAGAGAAAATGCTAACTCGATCTCCTACCAAAACCCTCAGCTTAGAAGAATATCGTAATTTAGAAACTAGAGCGGAAACTAAACAGGAATATCACGACGGGGAAATTATCGAGATGACAGGGGGAAGCATCAATCATAATCGACTGGTACGCAATTTAATTCGCTTGTTAGACAATGCTTTAAGGAAAACTATTTATGAAGTCTTTCCCAGTGATTTACGACTATGGATACCCCAGTATAATCGCGGTTTATACCCAGATTTAATGATCATTGCTGGGGAACCATTATTTAGTGATAATCGCAACGATGAAATTTTAAATCCCTGTGTAATTATCGAAGTTTTATCTCCTTCCACCTCTGGTTATGATCGGGGTGATAAATTTCGTTATTATCGTTCTATACCCCAATTAAACCAATATCTTCTCGTCAGTCAAGAGGAGATACTAATAGAATCCTATAGCAAAACCTCGGAAAATAATTGGTTGCTGCAAGAATACACCCCAGCAAGGGGAATTATATCCCTAGATTCTTTAGGAATTAGCTTAAATCTTGTCGATATTTACGAAGGAGTTGATTTTAATCTCAAATCCTAACTTTAGCTATCTTTTAAGAAGACGTACTAAAAACAATTTTACCATCTTTTACCGCTACTAAACGCAAAGTTAAAGGTCCAGATGTATTAGTTTTACTAGCAGCAACTGCCTCAAGTGTCTCGATAGAATTACCCGACTTTTTCACTTGACCAATAAAGTTAACTACCGTAGTTAATAAACCATCTTCCACTTGAATTGACCCTAAAACTCCCGCACTTCTAGCGCGAAATTGAGCCGAAGCTAAGAGTAAATCTAATCGCTTTTGTAGGTCTTCTTCTGTCATATTTTGGGGATCAATAGAAACGGTAGCGATCACCTGTTTCTCCTCAAAAACTCTTTGATTGGGAACCACATCAGCAAAGACACGAATCTCGCTTTCTCCTAAGACATAATTACCTGCGGAAAGGATTCTCACCACATATTCTTTACCGTCCTGTAATTGTTGACTTAACTGTTCTACCTGTGCTTTTGTGATCTTAACTAAACGCTGGTCAAAATTAGGCTGATTCGGTTGGGTGGCACGGATAGCATTTATATTCGCTTCCCGCAATAACTTATCAATAACAGCGACAATAGCTTGGGGATCGACAATACGAAAAGCTCCAAAAGATAACACCTGTCCCCGGAAAATAGCGATTTGTTTTTCCCGCAATTCTTGATAGGTTTGATAGTATTGTTCTAAAACTTCCACTTCCCGCTTAAGAAAAGCCATTTGGGTTTCTAAATCTTTTAATTTTCCCTCGCGCTGTTCCAAAGCAAAATTTTTATCCACAATCGATCGATCGAGTTCTCCAATACGTTGATCCCGGCGATCAATTTCTAGCTGTAGGGTTTTTTGTTGAGTTTCCAACTGTTGAAGTCGCGCTTGTCTGGTTGTTAATAACTTTTGTTGATTAGCTAACTCTTTATCTCTAACTTGAACGGTGGTTTGTAGTTGATTGATCTGACTAGAAAGAATTGATTTTTGTTGGGACAATTGATCCCGTTGACTGCTTAACTGTGCCTTTTGATTAGTTAAAATAACTCGTTCATTATTTAAATTAGCCACTTCCTTACGAAACTTTTCCAACTGTCCCGAAACTAATCGCAAACGTTGACGAGAAGCTTGATAATTTTTATTAAGAACCTCTAGACGTTTCTGCACAGCTATCTGTTCACTTTTAGCCGTTTTTAAAGCCTTTTCCACTCGATTTTTTTGTTCGGTGGTTTTTCTCACCTGACTTTCCAAATCCTTAATAGCGGCACGACGTTCATTTAAGAGACGATCCAGTTCAAAAACCCCTTGACGCAGGGATTTACTAGAAGCAAATAAGACAATTAAAGTGGAACCGGCGATCAAAATTCCCGTTACAATCGTCATCAAAGTTGCGGTTTGTTTCGGACGCAGATTAAATAAACGCATCCTTTTCTTACCGATACGGCTCCCTATGCGATCGCCAATCGCCGCTATCAGACCACCTAAAACCACGATGGCCAAAACTAAAATATAAGCGCTAGTCATCCAGAATTTAGGTAAATTGTTGACTGAGAGCGACGGGATTATGGACGGTAATTTTCTTCTTGTAAATTGAGACCATTTCTTGATCCCGCAGCTCTCCCAATAAACGGGTGACAGTGACGCGGGTAGAACCGATCGCTTCTGCGATCGCTTGGTGAGACAATTTTAGATCCACCCGGATGCCATCGGTGGTGGGAACCCCAAAATCACGACAGAGAATTAATAAAAAACTGACCAAACGTGAACCCATATCCCGGTGAGCTAAGGTTTCGATCATCATTTCCGTTTGCAGAATCCGCGAGGACAACCCCTGCAGCATCAACATTGATAAATCGGGATTATTGCGGAGGGATCTTTCTACCTGCTCGATCGGGGCCGAGAGTAATTCTACCGGAGTAAAAGCCACGGCATGATAAAAACGATCCGATCGCTGACCAGTCAGTAAGGATAGCACACCAAAGACGCTATTTTCCCGCAGTAGAGCCACGGTAATTTCCTCTCCCGCTTCATAGACTCGCGATAACTTAACGGCTCCTTTCAGCAAAAAATAGACTCTTTCGGCGGGATCTCCCGGGAAAAAGATCGTTTTGCCACGCTCGAACAACTCCACCACCGGGGGGAAATTGCCGCTGCCGATTCGACGGAACACATCTGCTAGGGGTTTATCTTGTATTAATGATAAGTCCATCTCACATCCAAAAAAGGGGAAAATTGTTTTTATTATCCAACGAGTGTCACCTCTATTAAACACAACCGCTCGCTAAACTGGGAAAAGTTTTGGGCGCTTTTTGCCAGACAATGGGGGAGGGGTGATCATTGCTGCCCCGTTATCTGTATCCCTATTATACCGAATCTCGCTGGGGTCGGCTATTGGGGAGATTTTTGTAAGAGAAACGAGAACTATGTTAGATTTAACGGGAAAAAACGCCCTAGTGACAGGAATTGCCAATAATCGCTCGATCGCTTGGGGAATTGCTCAACAACTCCATCAAGCTGGTGCAAATATCGGTGTCACCTATCTCCCCGACGAAAAAGGCCGTTTTGAGAAAAAAGTGCGAGAATTGGCCGATGAACTTAATCCCGCTTTTTATGTCCCCTGCGATGTCCAAAATGACCAACAGGTAGAAGATACTTTCGCTACAGTGGCGGAAAAATGGGGTAAACTGGATATTTTGATTCACTGTCTCGCTTTTGCCGATAAAGAGGGTTTAACGGGCGATTTTACCGCCATCCCCCGGGAAGCTTTCACTAAATCCCTAGATATTAGCACTTTTTCCCTAACCCGTCTAGCGCGATCGGCTAAACCCTTGATGACGGAAGGGGGAAGTATTATCACTCTTACCTATCTCGGCGGTGTCAAGGTAATTCCTAACTATAATTTAATGGGGGTGGCAAAAGCCGGTTTAGAAATGAGTGTTCGCTATTTAGCTGCGGAATTAGGTGGCCAAAAGATCCGAGTCAATGGTATTTCTGCCGGTCCAATTCGCACCTTAGCATCTTCGGCCGTGGGGGGAATTCTTGATATGATCCATCATGTGGAAGAAATCGCTCCTTTACATCGCACCGTGACACAAATTGAGGTAGGAAATACGGCCGCTTTTTTAGCCAGTGATCTTTCTAGTGGTATTACCGGTCAGATTATTTATGTAGATTCCGGTTACGAAATTATGGGAATGTAGTTTTATTCAGTTATTAGTTATTAGTGTTACGGGGTTCTGAAGGGGGATTTTTGACTTCTTTGGGGTCAATTGTGATCGGTCTGAAGGTTCATTTAATTTTTTCACAATTTATTCCCTATTTTCAAACAATTTCTCAATGATGCTTTTCATTTTTGCATTGGTGAAGGGATTGGGGAAGATTCGGCGAATCTCAGGATAGGCGATTAAAATGCGTCTTAGCCTATTATTTGTGTTAATCTCATCTTTACAGACCAAAACCCTAAATCGTCTAAGAAGACAATGGCCGCCAATTCTCGGAATAAATCGCCCGTTTTTCTCGGCTGTTCTGGCAGAATCGCTATTTTTTGCCTCTTGATGTTATTATCGGCGGCAATAGGCTGGTTAATTGGGAAACAGTGGGTTAAACACAGCAATCAACACGAAACCGTTAAACCAGTTTTTGCCACGGAGGAAAATAATTTTAATTCTGCCACAGATAGGGCATGGCAACGGAAAACTGAGATAAGAAAGCGCCGTCTAGAGTTGGGAATTGATAGTCAGTTTTTTAAAAATCTCGTCAATGAATTGTTTAACCTCCGCTATGGGGATATCAAAGAGGAAAAACAGAAACAGGAACAAAGAGACATTCTAGGAGCAGAAATACTCGATCGCTTAGAACGTCTCGATTCTGGCACTAGAGAAGCATTAGGTAGCTACAACGAGCAACAGCGAGAAAAATGGCGAGAACAAGTGAATCAATTACGCTTAAGCGGTATAGTCTTTAATTTACTCACTGATACTGCCTTTTTTCAGCTATTTCCCGAATTGACAGAAAGACCAAGTTTTGATACAGGCCTGGGTCAACTATGGAGTGGTTTGGCCTGGAATCAGTTACAATCTTTACAGTCTGGCCTATCCTACCAAGCGATCGAAAGTTTAGACGCGGGGGGGGAGGAAGTTATCGAGGCAATTCTCAGCGAGGGACAAGGAAAAGCCTATGCAATAAAATTGCGTTCCAGTGATCGGTTAAACTTAAATTTAGAGGCGGAAGGCGAAGTTTTACTATCTTTCTACTCTCCCACGGGTAATATTACCCTTTTAGATAAGTCTAGCGATCGGCAATGGTCTGGTCAATTACCCGAAGAGGGATTTTATGAATTAGTTATTCTCCCCCAGTCTTCTACCCCCGTCCACTTTCGCTTACAGTTAAAAGTAAGTCAATGACTTTAACCGTCAGGAGACAGGATACAGGAGACAGTCGGCAGCTTTTTTCTCCCCAACCCCCCATCTCCCCACACCCCACACCCCACACCCCACACCCTACACCCCACACCCTACACCCCACTTCCCCAACCCCTAACCCGCTTTTTTACTTTTTCCCATGTCTCTAACTTTCCAAGCTGTTATCGCTAAATTAAATGAATTTTGGGCTGATCGCGGTTGTTTAGTTGCTCAACCCTATGATACCGAAAAAGGTGCAGGAACCATGAGTCCCCACACTTTTTTAAGGGCAATTGGTCCGGAACCTTGGGCCGTTGCCTATGTGGAACCCTGTCGTCGTCCTACGGATGGCCGTTATGGCGAAAATCCCAATCGTTTTCAGCATTACTATCAATATCAAGTCCTAATTAAACCCTCTCCCGATAATATTCAGGATATCTATTTAGACTCCCTGAGGGTGTTAGGAATTAACCCAGAAGATCACGATATTCGCTTCGTGGAAGATAACTGGGAATCTCCCACCCTCGGCGCCTGGGGTGTGGGTTGGGAAGTGTGGTTAGATGGTATGGAAATCACCCAGTTTACCTACTTTCAACAGTGTGGGGGTATCGATTGTCGTCCCGTGGCGATCGAAATTACCTACGGTTTAGAAAGATTAGCCATGTATCTGCAAGATGTGGAGGCAATTAATAAAATTCAATGGAATGAAAATATCCTCTACGGTGACATTTTTCTACAAAATGAAATCGAACAATGTACCTACAATTTTGAGGCTTCTAATCCTGAGTTATTATTTAGTTTATTCAGTTTATATGAACAGGAAGCTAAACAATTAATCGATCGCTCTCTGGTGATTCCCAGTCTAGATTATGTTCTCAAATGTTCCCATACTTTTAATTTACTTGATGCTAGAGGTGTGATTGCTGTAGCTGAAAGAACCCGTTATATCGGCAGAATTCGCAATTTAGCTCGACAGGTTGCTCAATTGTATTTACAGCAACGAGAAGCTTTAGGTTTTCCCCTACAAAAGGTCTAGTGATCTGGGCATCTTTGGTGATGCACCCCTACCAATTGTACTGCCCTTCTTTTAATAACTTCCTTTTATCAAAAATCCTGTTTAAAAGTTATGGGATAGTGGGGAAGAAAAAAAGATGTTAGCGATAACATCTTTTTGGCATTTTTTACAATTTAACTTCAATATCAACCCCTGCGGGTAAATCCAATTTCATCAAAGCATCGATTGTCTTAGAAGAGGGTTGGTAAATATCAATAATGCGGCGATGGGTGCGGGTTTCAAAATGTTCACGGGAGTCCTTGTCAACGTGAGGGGAACGCAGGACACAATAAATCTTTCTTTTTGTCGGTAGGGGAATCGGTCCGATCGCTGTGGCGTTAGTTCTATTGGCAGTATCGACAATCTTCTCACAGGAAGTATCGAGTAAGCGCTGGTCAAAAGCTTTCAAACGAATGCGAATTTTCTGTTGTTGTAGCGTAGCCATAATTTCACCTATTGCAATTGTCAAGGTACAAAATAAAGACAGTAACGGAGCAGCTTTTAAATTCACTGCCCCGTTAATTAGTAGATTAGCCTACTTGATAATTTTCGAGATAACGCCGGAACCGATGGTGCGACCACCTTCGCGAATAGCGAAGCGCATACCCTGTTCAATAGCGATCGGGTTGATCAGTTCC
This sequence comes from Microcystis viridis FACHB-1342, assembly GCF_014698335.1. GTDB lineage: Bacteria > Cyanobacteriota > Cyanobacteriia > Cyanobacteriales > Microcystaceae > Microcystis > Microcystis ichthyoblabe_A. Next base: position 103,187 of record NZ_JACJSV010000001.1, read on the forward strand.
ACGGTCATTTTGATCCGGTCTCCCGGCATGACCATTTCTACAGTGCTGCCATCATCGGCGGTGTAGTCTTTGATAGTGCCAGTTACGTCGGTTGTGCGTACATAAAACTGAGGACGATAGTTTTTAAAGAAAGGAGTGTGACGACCACCTTCTCCTGCAGTTAACACATACACCTCCCCCTCAAACTGGGTGTGGGGTTTGATTGTACCCGGTTTAGCGATCACCATGCCGCGCTCGATGTCGGTTTTTTGGATACCACGCAGGAGGATACCAGCGTTGTCACCGGCCATCCCTTGCTCAAGACTTTTCTTGAACATTTCGATCCCGGTGACGGTGGTGGGGCGAGTTTCTCTGATCCCGACCAATTCCACGTTATCACCCACTTTCACAATACCGCGTTCGATCCGACCGGTAGCCACCGTCCCCCGACCAGTAATCGAGAATACGTCTTCTACCGCCATCAGGAAGGGTTTATCGATATCCCGTTCGGGGGTGGGGATATAGCTATCTACCGCTTCCATTAATTCATAAATTGCGTCCACCCACTCGTTATCGCCTTTTTGGGCCTTGGGATTTTTGGTCATGTAGTCGAGGGCTTCTTTCGCAGAACCGGCAATAATGGGGATATCGTCGCCAGCAAAGTCGTAACTGGTGAGAAGTTCGCGTACTTCCAGTTCTACGAGTTCCAGTAACTCCTCATCGTCCACCATATCTTTTTTGTTGAGGAAGACCACCAGGTTAGGTACACCCACCTGACGAGCCAGCAGGATATGTTCCCGGGTTTGGGGCATCGGGCCATCGGCGGCCGAGACCACGAGAATACCACCGTCCATCTGTGCCGCACCGGTGATCATGTTTTTTACATAGTCGGCGTGGCCGGGGCAGTCCACGTGTGCATAGTGGCGATCAGCGGTTTCGTACTCAACGTGAGCGGTGTTGATGGTGATCCCGCGGGCTTTTTCTTCGGGAGCGGCATCGATTTCATCGTATTTTTTAGCTTGGGCATTACCCAGAGCCGCTAGGGTCATAGTGATAGCGGCGGTGAGGGTAGTTTTGCCGTGGTCAACGTGACCGATCGTACCGATGTTAACGTGAGGTTTCGTCCGTTCAAATTTAGCGCGTGCCATTTACTTTCTGTTCCTTTGTTTTTTTTTCTTCTTCAGCCGGGTGAACAGTAATCAGTCACCAGAGATCAGTTTTAAGTTAGCAGTTATTAGGGTTGACCGATCGAATTTAAATGATCGGTTTATCCCCACTGCTCACTGGTCACTGGCAACTGATTAACCGTTCCCTTTACTTTTGGTGATAATCGCCTCAGCCACGTTGCGGGGGACTTCTTCGTAATGGCTAAATTCCATGGTGAAGATGCCCCGTCCTTGGGTTTTAGAGCGAATATCAGTGGCGTAACCAAACATTTCCGCTAGGGGGACTTTAGCGGAGACTTTGGCGATGCCAGCCTCGGTTTCTTGGCCTTCGATTTGTCCCCGACGGGAGTTAAGATCACCGATGACGTTACCGATGAAGTCTTCGGGTACTTCCACCTCCACCTTCATCATCGGTTCTAGGAGAACGGGGGTAGCTTTCATCACCGCTTCTTTGATCGCCATGGAACCGGCTATCTTAAAGGCCATCTCGGAGGAGTCCACATCGTGGAAAGAACCATCTACCAGGGTTGCTTTCAGGTCGATGACGGGATAACCCGCGACGATCCCCGATTCGCAAGCTTCTTTCATCCCTTGTTCTGACGGACTGATGTATTCTTTGGGGATAGCACCACCGACAATTTTGGAGACGAAGACAAAGCCTGACCCCGGTTCACCCGGTTCGAGTTCGATGACGACGTGGCCGTACTGCCCTTTACCGCCACTTTGACGGATAAATTTACCCTCAGCGCGCACGGGTTTCCGCACAGTTTCCCGATAGGCCACCTGGGGAGCGCCCACCGTCGCTTCGACTTTGTATTCCCGGAGCATTCGATCGACTAGGATTTCCAGGTGCAGTTCTCCCATTCCAGCGATTACCGTTTGATTGGTTTCGGGATCAACTTTGACCCGGAAGGTGGGATCTTCATCGGAGAGAGCTTGCAGAGCTTTGCTGAGTTTCTCGATGTCCTGTTTGGTTTTCGGTTCCACCGCCACGGAGATAACCGGTTCGGGGATAAAGAGGGATTCTAGGATAACTGGGTTCTTCTCATCACAGAGGGTATCCCCGGTAATGGTGTTTTTCAGTCCGATCGCCGCTCCTAGATCACCGGCGCGCAGTTCATCCACTTCGATCCGTTCGTTGGATTTGAGGACGATCAGGCGAGCGATCCGTTCTTTGGTTCCTTTGGTGGAGTTGTAGGCGTAGCTGCCTTTGGCTAGTACACCGGAATAGACCCGTAGGAAGGTTAAACGACCGAAGGGATCGGCCATGATTTTGAAGGCGAGAGCAGAGAAGGGCGCATCGTCCTTGGCTTCCCGGATTGCCTCGCTGCCATCGGGAAGAATCCCTTTAACGGCGGCTACTTCCGAGGGTGAGGGCAGATAATCGACAACGGCATCGAGGAGCAGTTGTACCCCTTTGTTTTTGAAAGCCGAGCCGCAGAGGACGGGAACAATTGTACCAGCAATCGTCCCTTCCCTGAGACCGCGCTTGATTTCAGCTTCGGTGAGTTCTTCACCTTCTAGATATTTTTCTAGGAGTTCTTCATCCGCTTCCGCTACAGCTTCCACCAGCTGCACGCGGAATTCTTCGGCCTTTTTCAATAAGTCTTCGGGAATGTCGGTTTCTTCTATGTCTTTCCCTAGATCATCCTTATATATATAGGCGCGCATCTTGACGAGATCAACGATCCCGCTCAGTTCGCTTTCTGCGCCGATCGGCATTTGGATGGGAACGGCGTTAGCTCTAAGGCGATCTCTTAATTGTTCGTAAACTTTGAAGAAGTTCGCTCCCGTTCTGTCCATTTTGTTGATAAAGGCAATCCGGGGTACTTTGTACCGATCGGCTTGTCTCCAGACGGTTTCCGATTGGGGTTGTACACCACCAACAGAGCAGAAAACCGCCACCACGCCATCGAGTACCCGCATGGAACGTTCCACTTCAATGGTGAAATCGACGTGGCCAGGGGTATCAATGATGTTGATGCGATGATCTTGCCAACTGGTACTGATGGCGGCGGCGGTGATGGTGATTCCTCGCTCCCGTTCCTGTTCCATCCAGTCGGTAATTGCCGTTCCGTCGTGGACTTCGCCCAGTTTATGAGCGACTCCCGTATAGAACAGGATTCTTTCTGTTGTCGTTGTTTTGCCCGCGTCTATGTGAGCGGCGATTCCGATGTTTCGCACTCTCTCTAGCGGGATAGTCCGTGCCACAGCAACCTCCTTGCTTTGCTTGCCAGTGATGGGATTTTGTTCTAGGATTTTTTACACTATTTACAATTCTATACTTTTCTTGACAGTTTTTTGGCGGCAGCGGTGTAGTCCACCGCCCTTAAAGTATCTTTAAAGTATCTTTTTAGTAACGATAGTGGGCAAAGGCTTTGTTTGCCTCCGCCATCCGGTGGGTTTCTTCCCGTTTTTTGATCGTGCCGCCGGTTTCGTTGGCCGCATCCATGATCTCGTTAGCTAGTTTACCTGCCATGGTTTTGCCGCCTCTGGTTCTGGCATAATGGACTAACCAGCGTAGTGCCAATGTACTACCACGGTTGGTGCGTACTTCCATCGGCACTTGATAGGTGGCTCCACCGACCCGGCGGGCTTTCACTTCCACTAGGGGGGTGGCGTTTTTAACGGCTTTTTCAAATACTTCTAGGGGTTCTTGACCGGTACGTTCGCCGACGGTTTTCAGGGCATCGTAAACGATGTTAGCGGCCAGGGATTTTTTGCCCGATCGCATGATCCGGCGGATGGTCATGCTGACTAAACAGCTATTGTAAACGGGATCGGGGGGAATAGGACGTTTTTTGACGTTTTTACGGCGAGACATCGGATTATTCCTGAATTTTCTAGGTTAACTTTAACTTTTGCTTGACAGTCGGATGATTACAGCCCATCTCAAACCCTCTCCTGCGAGTTTTCAGTCTCTTGGGTTAACTTTGACCGACTCGGTGGGAGTATTTTTTTGGTTAATCAATTCCCTGTTTATTTAGCGGCGGGTTTGGGGCGTTTGGTTCCGTACTTAGACCGCGCCTTTTGACGGTTTTTCACCCCGGTGGCATCGAGGGTGCCGCGAATGATGTGATATCTGACTCCGGGTAGATCTTTGACCCGACCGCCGCGAATGAGGACGACCGAGTGTTCTTGCAGGTTATGACCGATGCCCGGGATGTAGGCTGTCACCTCAAATCCAGAGGTTAAACGTACCCTAGCCACTTTCCGTAGGGCTGAGTTGGGTTTTTTGGGTGTGGTGGTATATACTCTTGTACAAACTCCCCGACGTTGGGGGCATTGTTTGAGGGCGGGAGATTTGGTTTTTCTTTTCGCTTTGGATCTTTCGTCGCGTATTAATTGCTGAATGGTGGGCATGATAGGGCTGTATCTAAGGTTACTCTGAACTCCTTGTTACCGAAGGTCAAATCGTTGACAAAAGGCCATTATAGCAAATTGCCGCTGTTGTTGTCAAGTCGCTTATTGTGCTTTTCTCTGGTTTCGGAGGTTAGAGATTGTCTTTTTCTTGGGCAGCGGCGGCACTCAATTCGGGCGTTATTAGACGATAAAATTACAGCTTCGTTGTTTTGGCTTGATGGTGCGATTTTAGCGATAATTATCACCTGATTAATCGGCTAATATCTGAAAAACTGTCTCTAGCTAACCTCATTTTCAGAACTGGTGTCTAGACTATTAGCTCTTAACGCTATATTTAGAGCTTTTGTACTGGATGCACCACAGGCTACCATAAAATATTGTTAACCTTTGAGGTTAACAATATTACAAGGGTCATCTACAATGGATATTGTCTTTAAGGAAAAAAAATTTGAGAACGAATGCAATAGCCAAAGACTACTGAAAAAACAGTATGGAGAGAAGATGGCTAAGAAAATCAGGCAAAGACTCAACGACTTAAAAGCAGTTATTGTCCTGGAGGAAATGCGATCGCTGCCGGGACGTTGCCACGAATTGTTATATAACCTTGCTGGACAACTATCCCTAGATTTAGTTCATCCTCTCAGACTAATTTTTGAGCCGGCTAATATACCGATTCCTCAAAAAGCAGACGGGGGAATTGATTAGAAGAAAGTAACCGCAGTCGTAATTATTGGCATAGATGACACCCATGACTAATACTATTGAGAACAGATATGCACCGGATTTTATTTCTCCACCGGGAGAAACCCTTGCCGAAATCCTAGAAGAAAGAAATATGTCTCAATCGGAACTCGCCCAACGCATGGGCAGACCAAAAAAGACTATCAATGAGATAATAAAAGGTAAAGCGGAGATTACTATCGATACCGCCTTACAGATACAGTTAGTGTTAGGAACTCCCGCCAGTTTCTGGATAGAGCGCGAAAGACTTTATCGGGAATATTTAGCGAGAAAAAACGAGACTCAAAGATTAAAAGGTTATTTAGACTGGTTAAAACAAATTCCTTATCGCCAGATGACTAAACTAGGCTGGCTCAAGTTTTATGAGGATAAAATAGAGCAATTACGGGAGAGTTTGAATTTTTTTGCCGTTGTTTCCCCTGAGCAATGGGAGGAGATTTGGGGGAGAAATTTATCGATTGATTTTAGAAAGTCTCAAGCATTTGATAGCGATCGAGGGGCAATAACAGCATGGTTACGTCAAGGAGAAATAGAAGCATCGAAAATTAATTGTGCTGATTACAACGAGTTGAAATTCAGAGATGCCTTGCGACAAATTCGTTCGTTAACTATTAAGTCTATCGAGGTATTTCAACCGCAAATTATCGAGCTTTGTGCGGCAGCGGGAGTTGCCTTGGTTTTTGTTCCTGAACTTCCGAAAACAAGGGTACACGGTGCTACCCGTTGGTTAGGTTCTCAGAAAGCTTTAATTCAATTGAGCGATCGATACAAAACAAATGATCATTTTTGGTTTTCTTTTTTTCATGAAGCTGGTCATATTTTATTACATGGGAAACGAATTTTATTTTTAGAGGGGCAAGATATTCAAGATAAAATTAAAGAAAAAGAGGCGGATGTTTTTGCGGCTAATTTCTTAATTGATCCTGGAGATTGGCAGAGATTTATCGCCAATAATTCTCTCAGTAAAAAAGCTATTAATCAATTTGCTGAACAACTAGAAATACACCCTGGTATTATTGTGGGTAGAATGCAACATGAGCAAATTATTTCTTATCAAAACTATAATGATCTTAAGGAGAAATATTGTCTAAATACGCAAGATTCCTTTTTGGTATTGACGAGCGACTCCCCAAAAGGAAAACTTCCTATCTCACCCTTGAGATAACTGCTGTAAGCGGAGATTACTATGGATAAATTTGGCAATAAGTGACAAAATTGCGATAAAATCAAAAAAAGTCAGGGAGAGGATAGCTATGCTCGATCTTGCGAAATTAGCGGCAAAAATGCCAGGAATCAGTCAACATTTTCAACAGGAAGTGGCAGCTAGTCGCGAGCGCGTGCAACGGGCTAAAATTCTTTTAGAACAGGCTCAACAGCAACAGGAAAAACTGCTAGAACTCTATCATAACTGGCACGATCACCTAATTTTCTCCGTTGCACTACCGATCGAACCTCTCGACACCCGCGTTACTATCCTTCCCGCTCCCGAAAGTCATAGCGTTTTTGCCACGGATGGTTCCCAAATTGCCCCTTCTCACCACGAAATCGCCTACTGTTATCTAATTAATATCGGTAGGATTATGTTGCACTATGGTCAAAATTTGCACCCGCTCCTCGATAGCATTCCCGAAGTCTATTACAAATCAGAAGACCTCTACATTTCTAAACAGTGGGGTATTCGCGTGGATGAGTGGATGAGTTATCGTCGGACGGTATTAGAAAGCCAAATGTTAGCAGAAATGGCTACCCGTTGGGTAAAACCCCCTGGGGCCCATTATGAACCAAATTTAGCCCTCGTGGATGGTTCTTTGATCTATTGGTTTATCGATAGTCTCCCCCCGGAAGCAAAAGATTTAATTTTGCCACCGATTTTTCAGTCTTGGGACGATTTAAAATCAGCTAGAATCCCGCTTATGGGTTATATTAGTGCTTCTCGTAGCACGGAAAGCTTAAATTTCCTCCGTTTACAATCTTGTCCCCATGATACTCCCAATTGCTTGATCAATTGCGGTGATCTAGACCCAGAAAAAACCCCTTGTCGCGTTGTCGATCCTCTCCGAGATGCTTCTCTCTGGGGTTATTTATTGGAACCGGGACAAAGAAGTCCTTTTTGGCGCAGTTCTTTGAAAATACTCGATCTTTATGGGGATGAGCATCGCATTTACTTCTGTTATCTCCATGTGGGGACGGAAATCGCTAGGGTAGAGGTTCCTGCTTGGGTGGTGGAGGAGCGAGAATTACTCGATCGCTCTTTGAGTATTTTACTGGCCCAGGTGTTAAAAGGTTATGGTTATCCGATCGCCTTAGCGGAAGCGCACAATTTAGCTGTGATTAAAGGTGGCGATCGCTTGCGTTTTTTTGCCCTTTTGGAACAACAGATGATTAAAGTCGGTTTACAGGATGTGGGAACATCTTATAAGGAAGCGAGAAAACGCAGTAGTATCGCTTGATAGTAAATCTGTTGAGTATAGGCTACATATCAGGACAGGCAAAAGGCAATAGGTAAGAGGCAAAAGAGGGAATAAATAATCAGTCTTTAATAACCGGATTTAGTATCACTGATAACTGATAACTGATCACTGATCACTGATCACTGATCACTGAAAAAGGTGGGAATTACCCACCTTAAACTTGATTTTTGCTGAATTTTTCTAGCGACTGCTCCGATCTTGGTCTAAGACGCTGACGGGGAAATTATTATAACCAACGTGATGTTTGCTAGTTTTTTGAATTTCTTCTTTAATTTGATCTAGATCAACATAGCGATCGGCTACATTAATTAAACTATCACTGGTCATTGATCGCAAACTAACCACTTCCACTCGCGCACCACGGTAACTGACGGAATCGGCAGCATAGGCCAAATCCCCATCACCACTGACAATTACTGCGGTATCATAGGAACCCACTAGCGCCATTAAATCTACGGCAATTTCCACGTCGAGATTGGCTTTTTTGGAACCATCGGGTAATTGTACCAGATCTTTAGCGATGACTCGATAACCGTTGCGACGCATCCAGAGGAGGAATCCCTGCTGTTTTTCGTTAGTGCGATCAACTCCAGTATAAAAGAAGGCGCGCAGGAGACGAGAACCGGCAGTCAAACGACAAAGTAATTTGGTGTAGTCAATTTCGATACCTAATTGCAGAGCCGCATAAAATAAATTAGAACCATCGATGAAAATCGCCACACGACCGCGATTTTCTAGCACTTGTTCGGGGGTGAAGACTGGGGCTGTGTCATAATCATCAAACATTTTATTTTTCCTCGTTTGTTAAAAGTTTAGTGTTGGGTGTTTGCCAGTTGTGTCCCAAAGGACAACAGACCTTAAAAAATAGAGTTATCAAAAAATTCCCTTAGGAATCGTTTAACGGCAGTTCTAGTTTAGAAAAGATCGGTTCAGGTGTTCCTAGTTGTGGATTTGTGGGTAATCCCCATTGACAGTGTTGGGAAAAAGAGACACCATCAGGGAAGTTTTCCCCATCCTCCGACCTGAAAGTATTAAAATCAATAACAAAACCTAGTTGTTGATAAATTTTACTGCTTAAGGTCGGTATTATCGGTGAGAGTAGGTAGGCAGAGAGTCTTACTGATTCCAAAACTGCGTAGAGAACCTGTTCTACTGCTGCTTGTTGTTTCTGTTTAAATAAACTCCAGGGCGCACTCTCATCGATAAACTTATTACTAGCACGAATTAACGCCAATATTTCCTCACAGGCTTGATCAAATTGTAGCGCATTGTACTTCTGTTCAACAATGCCCCCTAGATTGATCCCCATATTCTTAAGACGATTATCGTTGGGGATATCTACGCCAGTCAACTGGGGGGGGATATTTTGGCAGTATTTTTTAACCATGCCTAGGGTGCGATTGAGGAGGTTGCCTAAATCGTTGGCTAAATCTGCGTTAAGAATATTAACAAATCTGGTTTCCTGAAAATCGCCATCCTGTCCTAATTCAATCTCTTTAACGAAATAGTAACGGACGGCATCGGCCCCATAGCGATCAACCAAATCGAAGGGATCGAGGGTATTACCGAGACTTTTGCCCATTTTCCGCCCGTCTTTGGTCAAAAAGCCGTGGCCGAAGACTCTTTTAGGCAAGGGTAAACCCGCCGACATTAGCATAGCCGGCCAATAAATGGCATGGAATCTTAATATATCTTTACCGATCAGATGCAGATCGATCGGCCACCATTTGGCCAAGGCATTTTCTAGGGTGGGTTCGTCTTCGGGGTCGAGAAGGGCGGTAACATAGCCAAGAAGGGCATCAAACCAAACGTAGATGGTATGCTGACCATCGTGGGGAATGGGAAACCCCCAAGCCACATTAACCCTAGAGATGGAGAAGTCCTGTAGTCCCTGGTTGACGAAGTTGAGAACCTCATTACGTCGGCTTTCCGGTTGAATAAAATCGGGTTGTTCTTGGTAAAGTTGTTCTAGTTGTGCTTGGTATTTAGAGAGACGGAAAAAATAGTTTTCCTCGTCGCGCCATTCGGCGGCCAGATTAGTATGAATGGGACAACAGCCATTATCTAACAGTTCTCTTTTTTCCTTAAATTCTTCACAGGCGACGCAATACCAACCCTGTTGGCGATCGAGATAGATATCGCCCTTTTCCCAGACTCTTTCAAAAAATTCGTTAACAATTGCCTGATGACGGGGGGCAGTGGTGCGACTAAAGCGATCATACTGGATGTTTAGCTTGGCCCAGAGATTGGCAAAACTGGTGGCGATGCGATCGCAGTGTTCCTGGGGATTGAGTCCTTTGGCTGCCGCGGTTCGTTCGATTTTCTGTCCGTGTTCGTCGGTTCCTGTAATCAGGAGGACAGAATTGCCCTGTAACCGCTGCCATCGCGCCATAACATCCGCTACGATCGTCGTGTAAGCACTACCGATGTGGGGGATATCGTTGACATAATAAAGAGGTGTTGTTAAAGCAAATGTTTTTCGCTCATTCAAATCATTCATGAAATTTATTTTTTTAAATAGACGAGGCTGCCCCAAGGCTGATCCGTAGATGATTGGGAGACAATCCCTATGTTTTATGATCCTCTAATTCTGTTTTATCCTTTAGTTGTGATCTAAGTCAATAAAAACAATCTTAAGGCCGATTTTTTTTTCCATGAAGCTGCTTACCCCCCTATCCACCTCTCGTTTAATTCTTGATACCACGCGCACGAGTCTGTTTACCGTCGGTCAAGAAAATCTACCCGGCCAAGGAGTGGCGATCGTGGTAAGTAACCATCGTAGCTTTTTGGACGCGCCGATTTTAATTCAAGCTTTGGGCAAAACTCTCCCGATCGCCTGTCATCACTACATGGGAAAAACGCCGCTTTTGCGGGAATTAATCGGAGAATTGGGCTGTTTTCCCTTTGATACTCCCGAAAAGCGCCACCAGACTTTTTTTCGGCAAGCAACGGATTTTTTACAGTCCGGACGATGGATCGGTTTATTTCCAGAAGGTGGATCGCCGATGTTAAATTTGACTGCTCCTCGTCAAATTAGCCGTTTTCAAAGCGGATTTGCCCATTTAGCCTTGGGTTGTCCCGTGGAGAATCTATCTGTCTTACCTGTGGCTATTCTCTCCGAGTCGGAAACTACTATTAGTCCTTTTCCCGTGCGTTTGCTGCGCTTATTAGATACCACAGAACCTTTATTCGATCAAGATGGTTGGCATCCCGTTGTCTTTTATCATCGTGTCAAGGTGGCGATCGGTCGTCCCTACCGAATTACTGAAAGCGATCGCTCAGATTATCAAGGTAAACAAGGAAAAAAAGCCCTTAATCGTTTAATTGGTCATTGTCAGTCGGAAATTGGCGATTTATTGCTGAAAGGGTAAGTCAGGAGGCAGTCGGCAGCTTTTTTCTTCCCACTTCCTAACTCATAATTCATAATTCATACTCCTTTTTATGATTGCGCCAATATTCTGACTAGCTCTGCTTTCTTCATCTTGCTTAAACCAACGATTCCTTTTTCTTTGGCTAGAGTCTTTAATTCAGAAACAGTCTTGAGTTTGAGAGTTTCTTCTGAAAACTCCTCAATCACTGCATCTTGTTGAGATTGAGGAGTGAGATAAAAGACAGTTTTGAGTAAATCTAATCCCTTCCCTTTTGTAATTCCACACTTGAGGGCAACAATTGAATCTAAACTCTTCCAGAATTGACGGGGAGCCTCATCAATCCTAGCAGTAGCAGTAGCTAATTTAACTGTTTTTAGGGGGCTATTCGGTTGTTCAATTAAGAACTGTAAAGCAGATTTAATTTCTTCTCTTGAAGCTGTTGACAGATTTAGTTTTGGGGTTTCTTCTCTTGCCAAAACTCTGGATATATTCCTAGCATTTTCTGTTCCATCGGCAATAATACACCAAATTCTTTCTAGTCCAGCCCTTTCAGCCACAGCATAAACAAATGAGTTGCCGATAACTTCATAGCGATCCTCTGATAGTTCTTTCACGATTACAGGCAGCCAATTGCGTCCACCTGTCTGCTGTAATAGTTTAGCAGTAGCTTCAATTAAAAAACTATCAGCATCGGTCCCATTGGTAATTTCTATTTCATCTAAGTAGAGATACTTCAAAGTACCAATATCGGTATATTCCATCATTGTAAAAAATACTCCTTTGCTAAGTCTTTGTAATAGTCATAAGCGGAACGATTTTTATAAACGGCTGGCACGCGAGCGAAGGCAGCACTGGCTATAATAGCGTATTCTGGCAGGTGATGAATATGTAAATCTTTTTTGGCATTAGTATATCTGGGATAAAAATAGTGTACAAGGTTTTTGTCATTTTTGAGTATTTGATTAATTTCTTTTTGGGCAAGTTCTAACTGTGGTTGAGTAATCTTCTCACCGTTGAAAAAAATTGGTAAGGCTATGGGAGTCCCATCTTTTTTTAATTCTTGCATTTGCGGCAGAAACTCCTTGATGGCAGTGGCTGCATTATTAAGGGAGAATGAATTGTTATGTTTTGTGGGTAAGAGGACAACATCGGCAGCATAAACAGCCAGCCGGCTAGTAAATCGCCAATTGGGAGCTGCATCTATAAAAATGTAATCATATTCATATCTAGCTAAGTCTAATTTTCTATGGAGAGTGGATATTGTCATTTTAGCATTATACTCCAATTCCACATACCCTGCTATTTTAGGATCAGCAGGAACAACATCGAAGGTAATTTGTCCTTTTGGATTCTTAAAAATATAGGGAATAATCACTGATTTTAGATCAATATTGCGATCAGTTAAAGCCTTTTCTAGTAGTCCATCTTGTGGTTTTATATTTAGGAGAGAGCTAGTTAAATCTCGTTGATTAAAATCAAAGTCTAAAACTAAAACTTTTTTACCTAAAAGGGCAAGGAAAGCTGCAAGATTTACGGTTGTGGTGGTTTTGCCTATACCGCCTTTATTGTTGTAAACAGTAACCGTTAGTGCTTTGGGAGTGTTGTCAATTTTTGTCTTGATCAGAGCTATAGTATCATCAATGTTCTCAGGAGTTAGCTCTATGCAAGTAGTGGCAGGAAAAATGGTTTTACCATGTTTTCTAAATAACTGGATGTGTGAACTATTATTGATAATTCCCCATTGGGCTGCTTGACAGTTATTCCCTAATAACTGACGCTTTAACTGATTGACAGTTGCCTTATAACTTGGACTATTTTCAGTTAGGTTAATATCTCTACCCTTTAACTCTATCAGCAGAAAAGGATTACTCTTTGTCTGCAAAAAAATATCGTTTGCTAGGTTTCTCCGAGTGGCAAAGTCGGTAATCCCACCGCCTCCCGTGTCGTACTGTGGGATTATCTCCGTGGTTGAAAATCCTAAATATGATATCAGGTAACGTGCAAAGTTGGTGCTAACGATCGCTTCCGACGCATCTTGAGGCAAATGCTGAAGATAAGATTTGAGACTTTTTACTTTGGGGGTGTTATCTTTCATTTGAGTTCACAAACTATAGACTAAAGTTAATGAATTGCTGTTTTTTTGAGTATAACACCCCATTTCCTCAACCCCTAAACTATTATGGAAAAATTAACTAATCTCGATCGCATTGCTGAAGAAATTTTAGGTTTAATTCCAACAGAAACGGTTATCATTGCCGAATTTGACGGTGATAGTATTTATTATCGGGCGGGTGCGGGTAAAAACACCGGGGCAATTGTGGGCAAAAGGGGTGATATTGCCACGTCGGGATTGTGTACGGTGGTTTACCAGGGTAGTTGTCCGGTGGTGGTAGGACAAACCCTAGGAGATAATCGCATCCGTCAGGATATAGCGGTCGCTTTGGGGATAAAAACGGCTTTAGCTGTGCCAATTAGGGTTAATAATCGGTTATTTGGTGCAGTAATGCTTTTAAATCGTCTCGATGGTCAGGAATTGACCGATCGAGATAGTTTATTAGTGGAGGAATATCTGAACTCGCTATTCAGAAATGAGGGATAGAAGCGGTTGGGTAATCCAGTTGAATGCTACGGCGATTTGATGGTTAAGGGTGGGCAGACGGTAGAGATAGACTAAGCGACGGGTAAGATGGGCAAGGGGACCGGCTAATTCTAGTCCTAAACCGCTAATCGTAGCTTCATCGATGCCGAGGGTCAACATTTCGCCTAAAGGTTGATAACGGAAGGGTAAAGCCGGTTTATCGTGGAAACTCGCCCAAATATTCCAAGCGCAGTAGTCGGACTGTTGAAGGGCCACTTGGGCCGTGGCAGCGTATGGTTTATCCTCTTGGTCGCGACTATCGGCCGCATCACCGATCGCGTAGATGCTGGGGTTTTCGACAGTTTGTAAATATTGATTAACTTTTAGTAATTTGCGCTCACTATGTGCTATGGGCAAATTAGCGATCAGTGGGGAGGCGATCGGGCTAACGGTCCAGAGAATTAGATCAACGGGGATATTGTCGATCTGTCCTTTGTAGTCAAGGGAGAGGCGATCCGCTTGGATATCGGCGACGGTGGTTTCTAGGTCTAACCAAACCAGACGTTTTTCTAGGGCTTTTTTGGCGGTGTCGCGGTTAAATTGGGTTGAAGGGCCAAGTATATCGCTATTTCTTTCGATCAGACGAATTCTTCCCCTTTCTCCGAGACGATCGGCCAGCTTACAGGCTAATTCTACGCCGCTATAACCGCCCCCGATAATGGCGACCCGAATTTTATCGCGATCGGATTGTTCTAGGGTTTTGAGTCGATCCCGAAGACGATAGGCATCCTCTAGACTACGAAAGGGGATAGCGTGGGTTCTGGCCCCGGGTAGGAATTCAAGGGAGGATTGACCACCGAGGGCGATTACGAGGCGGTCATAGCATATATCGTTTTTATTGTCAAGGGTTATTTTATGATTATTAACATCGATCGCCGTGACGGTTCCCTGTTGGAAGTCAACGGGGGTATTAGCGAGCAATTCGCTGAAAGGGGGAGCAATTTCCCAGGATTGCAGTTCTGAGGTGACTAATTCGTAGAGAAGGGGAGAAAATAAAAAGTGATCGCTTTTATCAATTAAGGTAATTTGGGGGGGGTGTTGATCGGGCCAAGGCAATTGACTCAAACGTAAAGCAGTATAGAGTCCACCAAAACCACCACCGAGAATACAAATTTTTGGGTTTGAGTCAGTCATAAGTAGTCGTGCAAAATAAATTTCCTAGTGAAGATAGGCAAGAGGCAATAGGCAAGAGGCAAAAGCTTTATCGAAATGTGTAATTAATTTTGCTTAGGTACTTATCGATCGCTGAGGGTTTTGTTTCTTATTTTGACACTCCCTGCCATAAAATGGACGGGGAAACTTAAACCCAAATTTTCGGTAAACCAGGAAAGAAAAATAGTTTTTATTTATCTACCCAGCCAAATCGTCAGCAAAGCCAAAATTGTAGCCAGAAAAAGGATATGATTCATCCAATCATCGAAAGACCAATTTTTAAACATAATTTAGTTCCTTAAAATCGAGGCTTACTGCTCAACAGCTTACCTTAATTTCTAATAGAAGTGCTATCGGGTGCAGCCGGTTGACCCGGGCAATCTATTAAGATTAGTTAAGGGCAGTAAAGGAATCGTTAAATCAATCATAAATTGTCATAGTCCATTTCCTCCAGAGCCTAGCATAGAGGGGAAGCCTCCTTTATACCCAGGTAATTGCATGAATGGACTACAACAACAGATTATCAGTCTTGATCGGAAAGTCGATCATCTACAGGATATTGTCGAGAGCCTCAGCCGGCAAATTGCTATCCTAGCTGGGGATAAATCGAGTCGTTCTCCGCGTGAATCTTTGGAAATGGTCGGTTTTTCCGAGTTATCCGATAATAGCCTCTACGATCATAAAGATATTCTCCGAGATCACGGTGGCAAACAATCCCCGGCTGTCAATGGCGATAATTCTTTTTCCGATGAAATCCAAATTCGCCGATTAACGGCACAATTGA
Source organism: Microcystis viridis FACHB-1342 (assembly GCF_014698335.1). Classification (GTDB taxonomy): domain Bacteria; phylum Cyanobacteriota; class Cyanobacteriia; order Cyanobacteriales; family Microcystaceae; genus Microcystis; species Microcystis ichthyoblabe_A. Next base: position 118,852 of record NZ_JACJSV010000001.1, read on the forward strand.
CGGCGGCCTACAATCGCATTGCAGCTCTCGAAGAACAATTACTCAGCTATCGCATCCATTCCTAGTTAATTTCTGCCCAGAGGATTGGTTAAACCGGGTAAGGTGGGGTTAGTGGGTAAATTAGGCAAAGGATTGCCATTTTCTATTGTGGGATTGTTAGCTTCCCCCGATAGAGTGGCTAAGGCCACGCGATCGCCACCCACCTGTCGCAGTAGGTCTAAAACCCCAACCACTTCGTTATAACTGGCATTACGCGAAGCATTCAGTACCATCAGTCCATTGGGACTATATTGATGATAATTCTTGATTGCCTCGAATAACTGGGGGCGAGTCACCATCTGTTTTTCGACGTAGAGTTGTCCGAAATCATCGAGACTAACCACCAACATTTCCCGCATCGGGGTGGTAGCGGTACTAGCTTTCGGTAAATCAAGACTGATAGCCTGTTGGCGAGATAATCCCACTGCACCGAGAATAAAGAAGGTGAGAATACAGAAAATTACATCGATCAAGGGAATGATGTTAACCTGCACATCCTCTTGAATGCGGTGTTGATCATGCCATAATTTCAGGGGACGAGCCGTAATATGGCTACTTTTGGGCTTTTTGTGGTTAAGAGATTTAGTTTCGGCCATGGGTTATAGGGGGGAGACTTAGCGATCGAGGGGTTTTTCTAGGTTAGCACTGAGGGAGTATTGTTGGTCTTCTCCATCTAGCCAACGTTGACGGTAGATAATTTCTAAATCACTGCCGGCCTTGCGAAAAATTCTAGCTTGATTGAACCAGAGTCCCTGAAAAATACGATAGAAAGCGAGGCTAAAGATAGCGACAATTAAGCCGGTAGCGGTGGAAATTAAAGCTTCACTAATACCTAAAGTTACTCCGGCTGTGGAGGAAGTTCCCAGGTCACTCAGTTGAATATTGGCCAAAGAGGTAATTAAACCGAGTACCGTCCCTAATAATCCTAGCAGGGGAGAAAGGGCGATGACTGCCTCAAGGATTTTATCGCCCCGTTTCATTAGGGATAATTGTTCATCGGCAGCCGATTCGAGGGCAAAGTGAAAAACCTCTGGATCTGGATTTTCTAAGCGCAGGGGTGCGTAGAGATAGCTACCGATGGGGTGATTGCGGGAATCCCTAGCGACTTTTGCCGCTAAGTCCCAGTTACGGGTGGCCGATTCCATAATCCGATTTAAAATCTGGCCTTCACTGAGGAGGGTGCGACTCCAAAACCAAATTCGTTCGATAATAGTGCTAAGAGCTAAAATAGACAGAAAAAGCAGCGGCCACATGGCCACTCCGCCTTTTTGGATTAAATCAGTTATACTCACGAGTTGTTTTGTTCCTCCAATACCGGGCGATCGGGTAATGATTATAGTTTAAGGATTATAGTTTAATATCTAGCTTAATCGATTGACATTTATAGTTCTCACGCTGACTTACAATACAGGATGAGATGGGGCTTTTCAAGGGGCCAGAAGATATCAGAAAAGGGATTGCCCTGACTCTATTTGAACCTAATTCGGGGCAGAGAAGTCTAAACCACGGTTATCTAACCGTCCCTACTTTTTGCCGCAAGCCCTATATAAAAAAAGGAGTGAAAATAATCACTCCTACTGATAATCAAAAGAAAAACTGGCTTAAATCTAGAGAGCGTTTGCCCCCGCTACTACTTCTAACAATTCTTGGGTAATAGCTGCTTGACGCGCTTTGTTGTAGGTACGGCTTAAAGTGCCAATTAACTCGCTGGCGTTCTCGCTGGCGTTACTCATCGCCGTCATCCGGGCTGCTAATTCACTAGCTGCCGATTCCTGGAGGGCGCGCAGTAATTGGTTATTTAAGTACAAAGGTAGGAGAGAATCGAGGATTTGGACGGGATTCTGCTCAAAAATCATGTCTTGGGGAAAAACCTGCGCCGGTTGGCTGGCCATTTTTTCCCGTTGTACCTTAAATTTTCCCTCTTTAGTCACCAAACGGAAAATCTCGTCATCCTGTACCGCTAAACCTTGGGTAGTTAAAGGTAACAGGGTTTGAATCACCGGAGTGGCACTGATCAGGGAGATAAAACGAGTATAAACCAACTCGACGCGATCAACTGTTTCCGATAAAAATAAGGAAAGCAATTCATCCCCAATCGTGCCAGCTTCATCGGCAGTGGGAATCTGTTCGAGGTTAATAAATTTAGCGGCAATGGGAGCATTGCGGCGCTCGAAATACTGTGCCGCTTTCCGGCCGGCAATAACTAATTGATAGTTAATCCCTTGCTCTTTTAATTCATTCATCCGTTGTTCGGCACGACGGATGACGTTAGTATTATAACCGCCACAAAGACCTCGATCGCCTGTGACTACCAACAGAGCCACGGTTTTTACTTCCCGTTGGGCCAGCAGGGGTAAATTAACATCACTAAAGGCTAAACGACCTTGGAGATTATAAAGTACCTGAGCGAGGGCATCGGCAAAAGGACGGGTACAGAGAACTTGTTCTTGGGCGCGACGCACTTTTGCTGCCGCCACCAGACGCATGGCCTCAGTAATTTTTTTGGTATTTTTGACCGATTGAATTTGGTCGCGAATCGCTTTGAGATTAGGCATAATTCAGTTATCAGTTATCAGTTATCAGTTATCAGTCATCAGTCATCAGTTATCAGATTGGAGTTTTAAGTGAGCAGTATGTGTTAAGTGAGCAGTACTAAATAGCAGTTTCTGGCCATCTTTTCACTGTTTACTGATCACTGTTTACTGGTCACTGATAACTGAAAAGGCTGACAGCTTAAAGCTCACAGAAGTTTACTTGAAAGCCTGTTTGTACTCGTTGATGCCATCTTTGAGCAGGCCTTCTGCTTCGTCGTTGAGTTGTTTTTCAGTGCTGACGATCTCAACGTAGCGAGGTTTGCTGGTTTTCAGGTATTCCCGTAAACCGGTGCAGAAATCGATAACTTTATCGGTGGCGATATCGTCGAGATAACCGTTTAAACCGGCATAAACCACCGCGACCTGTTCCCAAACGGAGAGGGGGAAGTTTTGGGGCTGTTTGAGGATTTGACGCAGACGTTGACCGCGAGCGAGTTGTGCTTGGGTGGCCGCATCAAGGTCAGAAGCGAATTGAGCAAAAGCTTCTAATTCGTCAAACTGGGCTAATTCGAGTTTTAATTTACCAGCAACTTTCTTCATTGCTTTCGTTTGGGCCGCCGAACCGACGCGGGATACGGAAATACCAGCGTTAATCGCGGGACGGAAACCAGCGTTAAAGAGGTCGGTGGAGAGGAAGATCTGACCGTCAGTAATCGAAATTACATTGGTGGGAATGTAGGCAGAAACGTCACCGGCTTGGGTTTCGATAATCGGCAGGGCGGTCATGCTGCCACCACCGAGGGCATCGCTGAGTTTAGCGGCACGTTCTAGTAAACGGGAGTGGAGATAGAAAACGTCGCCGGGGTAAGCTTCCCGACCGGGAGGACGACGCATGAGCAGGGATAGCTGACGATAAGCTTGAGCCTGTTTGGTGAGGTCATCATAGATAACTAGGGTCGCTTTGCCTTTATACATGAAGTATTCGGCGATCGAAGCTCCGGTGTAGGGGGCGATATACTGGAGGGTGGCGGGGTCGTTAGCGTTAGCGGCCACCACCACGGTGTAATCCATGGCGCCTCTTTGGGTGAGGGTGTCGATTACTTGGGCGACGGTGGAGGCTTTTTGACCGATGGCGACATAGACACAGATCACGTCTTCGCTTTTCTGGTTAATGATCGTGTCAATGGCGATCGCTGTTTTACCAGTTTTTCTGTCACCGATAATTAACTCCCGTTGGCCACGACCGACGGGAATCATGGCATCGATAGCGGTGATGCCGGTTTGCATCGGTTCACAGACGGATTTGCGAGCGACAATACCGGGGGCGGGGGATTCCACCAGACGGGTTTCGCTGGCGAGGATGTCCCCTTTCCCGTCGATGGGACGACCGAGGGCATCAACCACGCGGCCGACTAAGGCGTCACCCACGGGAACCTGAGCGATTTTACCGGTAGCTTTCACCGTACCGCCTTCTTTAATCCCGAAACCGTCACCCATTAACACTGCACCGACGTTATCTTCTTCGAGGTTAAGGGCGATGCCGACGGTTCCATCTTCAAATTCTAATAGTTCTCCCGACATGGCTTGTTGTAGGCCGTAGATGCGGGCAGTACCGTCACCCACTTGCAGGACGGTTCCCACGTTGGAGACCTGTACTTCTTGGTTATAGGATTCGATCTGTTGACGAATAATCGTGCTAATTTCGTCGGGTCTGATAGCTACCATAGTTTAATCTGGGAAAAAGTAAAAAATTAAGAAGGTGAAAAAACGGCAAAAAAGAGAGATTAGATGACCTTAGCGCAGGGAGAGGCTGAGGCGTTGTAGTTGACCGCGAATGCTGGCATCAAAGACCTGAGAACCGACTTTGATCACCACACCACCGATTAGGCTGCCATCAACTTTGGTTTTCAGTTCGACCACGTTCGCCCCGGTCAGGGTTTTCACTTTGTCGATGACGATTTGTTTTTGGCTATCGTTCAATTCGGTGGCCGAGGAAACTTCCGCTAAAACGGTGTTAGTCAGCACTCTAGCCAGGGTGAGATATTGTTGACAAACGGGTTCTAAAAATTGAATCCGACGTTTATCGACTAATAACATCATGAAGTTAGTTAAATAGGGATTGGCATTGGTCCCCATTACTTGGGAAAGAACGGCTTTTTTAGCTTCTTCTTTGATGACGGGATTGCCGATAAAAGCTCTTAGATCGGGAGCATTTTCCAACAATTCTAAGAGGGATTTTATTTCGCCGCCGATCGCTTCTAATTGTCCGCTGCTTTGGGCGACGGAAAGTAATGCTTGGGCGTAGGGTTCGGCTATTTCTGAACTGATTAAACTTCCCTGCATCTATTTACCTCCTAGGTTGGCCAAACTGCGATCAATTAGGGTTTGTTGTACCGATTCTTCCAGGCCGGCGCTTAATTGGGATTCCACGTTAGCTAAGGCTAAAGCGGTAATTCTTTGGCGTAATTCTACTAAAACGCGATCCTGTTCTGCCGAGAGATCTTTAGCGGCACTTTCGCGCATTCTTTGAATATCGAGTTCGGCTTGGGCGGCGATGTCGGCGGTGACAGTTTTAGCTCTAGATCGAGCATTATTGATAATTTTTTCCGCCTCTTGTTTTGCTAGGGCGAGTTTTTTCTGTTCTTCGGCGAGGGCGGTAGCGGCAATATTTTTCCGGTCTTCAGCTTCGGCTAAAGCTTCAGCAATCTTCGACTGACGTTCTCCGAGGATTTGTCCGAGAACTTTGCGGCCGTAGAAGATGACTAAACCGAGCAGAATCGAGAGGTTAAATAGGTTAGTTCCTAGGATATCGGTGTTGATGCCGAATCCTTCTGCTGCCGCTTCCTTCGCCTCCGTGGCTAATAATAAAACTGTGTCGATGATCATGGTTATTGAGGGCGGGGAGTAGGTTATTCAGTTATCAGTTATCAGAGGTAAGTTATCAGTCTTCTAACTCCTGACGACTGACTTCTATCTTTTTACTGATCACTTTTATTAACCAAGGGCTGGGGTTTAGCGAACGAGTTCGGGGCCGAGGAGTTTTTCGAGAATTTGACGGGAAAGAGAGGCCACTTGTCCTTCTAGAGAACGAAAGGCTTCTTCTTTCTGTTGGGCAATTTCGGCGGCGACGGCTTCTTTACGGGCGATCGCTTCTTTTTGGGCTGCGGCAACTCGTTCGCTGGCTAGTTTTTGGGCCTCAGCTTGCGCTTGGGCGATAATCTCTTGGGATTGTTTACGAGCCGAAGTTAATTGCAATTCGTACTCTTGTACCAGCGCTTCGGTTTTGGCTAGTTGTTCTTTGGCTCCGCCTTCCGTTTGCCGAATATACTCCGCCCGTTCATCTAAAACTTTACTGAGGGGTTTATAAAAAACGGCGTTCAGGATCACTGCCAAAAGAATAAACTGTAGTGCCATCACTGGCAGGGTGGCATCGAAATCAAACATTGATTTATTCCTGATAAATAGAAGCTATAGACAGGTTCAAAAAAGGAAGATGATCCCCCTGCTTTAAGAATAAACAGTCAGGGGGAATCACTAAAATTCCCTTAATTAGCTATCAGCCTTCCGTCCCAAAAACCAGATTTTTTAGTGGGCTGCTTTGGCGTTTTTTGAGAGTTTTTAAAACTCTGCTGCCAAGCTGGGGACTGGGGGCTGATAGCCCACTGCTTTTTTAATTAGGCGAAGGGATTAGCGAACAGTAAAACGAGAGCGATAACCAAACCGTAGATGGTTAAGGATTCCATGAATGCCAAGCTGAGGAGAAGGGTACCACGAATTCTTCCTTCAGCTTCGGGTTGACGGGCGATACCGGAAACAGCTTCTCCAGAAGCAGTACCTTGACCAACACCGGGGCCGATAGCGGCTAAACCAACGGCGAGGGCGGCGGCGATAACGGAAGCGGCAGCTACTGTGGGGTTCATGGTGATTTTTTCCTCTATTTACTAATCAATTTCAATCTGTTGTTTACAGAGCGCGTTCTCAGCCGTAAAAAATGGCTGGTTTTCTGCTCAAAACTCCCGAAAGAGTTTTTGGGAAAGAACGATCCTGGAATTCAGTTGCTCATCCTGAATTCGACCAATAATTTCTTAGTTATTATCCTATTATTTGGACACTTTTCCCTAAGAAATTTTTCTGTTTTCGTCTCTCGCTTTTAAGCGTGTTCTTCTTCGTGTTCCGATTCCAGTGCCTCATGGATATAGGCCCCGGCAAGGGTGGCGAAGACAAGGGCCTGAATAGCGCTGGTAAATAAACCGAGAGCCATCAGGGGTAGGGGTACGACTAGGGGGACAAGGAAGACTAATACTGCTACTACCAACTCATCCGCGAGGATGTTTCCGAAAAGACGGAAGCTGAGGGAGAGGGGTTTGGTAAAGTCTTCTAAAATTTTGATCGGTAATAGCACGGGAATCGGCTCTAGGTAGTGAGCGAAGTAACCGAGTCCTTTTTTACTGATGCCTGCGTAGAAGTAAGCGAGGGAAGTCAGTAGGGCTAACGCCACCGTGGTATTGATGTCGTTAGTGGGGGCGGCTAATTCCCCTTCGGGCAGTTCGATTAACTTCCAAGGAATCAAGGCCCCTAACCAGTTAGAAACGAAAATAAATAAAAATAGGGTGCCGATGAAGGGCAACCAGGGTCGATATTCCTTTTCTCCTAGCTGGTTTTTGGCTAAATCGCGCAGAAATTCGAGAACGTACTCCATGAGGTTTTGAATACCGCTAGGGACTTTCTGGATTTTGCGGGTAGCGGCGATCGAGGCGATGATTAAGATAGCGAAGACGATCCAGGAGACCGCGATCACTTGCCCGTGAATTTTTAGTCCGCCGATGTGCCAGTACCAGTGTTGTCCCACTTCCAGGGAAGCGAGGCTATAAAAATTAAGCACACTTAAACTGTCTAACATTTCTACCTTGGGGAGATTCGGGTTCGCAAATCAGGGTTATTTTTAACGGTCAAAGGGTTTAGGAATCGCCTTTCTGCTCCAGCTTGAAGATGGTTTGCAGGGTATAGACGATGATCGCCCCTTTATAGGTCAAAAACCCCAAAAAAACTGGCACTATGTGCAGTTCTTGCCAACGACTGGCGATGATGATTAATCCGGCGAATAGGGCTAATCCTTTTTTTCCCACGCGATTTTTCGTTACCCCCAATTTTTCCACTTCCCCGGCCAGGAGTTTTAGGTAAACAACTCCCACCATTGCCCCTAATAGGTAATTAAGGGCGGTATTGAGGGAATAAAACAGCCACACGGGTATAAAGATCAGACCGCTTAAGATCAGGGTGGTGATCAATAAGGTGTTTTGTAGTTGATAGTATTCCCGCATCGGATCTGACGGCGGGTTTGTTTCTGGGGTTGGGGGAGATTCGATCGATGGGTCAGACAAGGTACACCTAAATCAGCGATAGACTAATCTCAATATCTGGATTGCTTTCCCAGCTATGACGCTCAGGTAAGCCACAAGACATATTATCACGGCAGCGGCAACAATTATTAAGCAATTGTAAATTGTCATGATTCCGTCGGTCGTCGGTCGTTAGGAGTCAGGAGACAGGAGATTACTTTTTTTTATTATCCCCATTTCCCCACTTCCCCACTTCCCCATTTCCCCATTTCCCCACTTCCCCATCTACCCATTTCGCCAGAATTAGTCTCAATCAGGTTTTTTTAAGAGTTTTGCGCCACAGTTTTTACAAAAGTTGGCATCTATATCGTGACGGGGTAAACCACAATCTGGACAAGGATAATCAATTTGAGTGCCAGATTTTAATATTTGTTTAGTCAGAGTGCTAATTTGCAAGGGAATTAACAAAACTCCCGTTAAAATCATTAAAACTGTCACCATTTTGCCCCCATCAGAAAGGGGAGTCACATCCCCAAATCCCACGGTAGTCATAGTCACAACGGCGAAGTAAAAAGCATCAAAAAATGTCCGATAGACTTGAGGATTAATCGGGTGTTCGATCTGATAAATTAAACCCGCATAAACAAAAATAATCGAAAATAGAGTTAGTAATATGCGAGTAAATACTATCTGATCGGAAGTTTTAATTTGAAAAATAGAAAGATCGGAACCAAAAAAACGAATCACTCGCAAAATTCTAAACCAGCGAAAAATTCTAAAAAACCTAATATCAAAAAAACCAAAAAATAGAGGCAGGATTGATAATAAATCTAGGATGGAAAAAATGTTAAAAACAAAGCCTAGTTTTGATTCCGCACACCAAAACCGAATTAAATACTCTAGGGAAAATAAGCTTAAAATTCCCCAATCAAGCTGACGTAACCACATTTGCCAAGTGGCGGATAAGGGATAGGTTTGAGCCACATAAATCCCCAACGAGAGTAAAATTAATGCTAGGATAAGCAGATTTACCGTCAGTCCGATCGCCGTGGTGACATCCTCTAAATAAAAAGCTATCTTGGCACGAAAAGAGAGCATAAATTCAGCTATCAGTAAACAGTAACTAGCAATCAATGAACTGAAAGCTCGCATCTGATAACTGATAACTGATAACTGATTAAGGTAATTCCACCGAAGTTGGTTTAGCAATATGAGGCAAACCCCAACCCAATTTTTCCCGAAGGATGCGGAAGAATTCCGTCGATTGCAGACGAATAAAATGGACTTGGTGGGGCGATTTCTGCACATTAATTCGATCTTCTGGCAAGATATAAGAACCGCCATTACCGTCCACTACCATCACCATCCGATTAGCAGTTGCTGGGAAAATATTTACAGTTTCCTTGTCAGAAAATACCAAGGATCTCGAAGCTAAAGAATGGGGACAAATGGGAGCTAATTGTAATACCGGCACATCGGGAGTTATTACCGGGCCACCGGCGCTGAGAGCATAGGCAGTAGAACCAGTAGGAGTGGAGAGAATAACCCCATCGGCAGCGATATCGACAGGTGCGTGTTCACCAATTTGAATCTCAAAATGACACATACTGGTGAGGGGTTCCCGGTGGACGACCACCTCATTGAGAGAAAGTGCCTCCCAGAGGAGGGTATCTTCGCGAAACAGTCGCACCGTGATCATCGAGCGATTTTCGATGGTGTATTTCCCCTCTAGAACCTGCTCTAAGGCGGGTTCAAGCTGATTTAGGTAAATTTCGGTCAAAAAGCCCATGTGTCCCGTATTGACCGTTAACAGGGGCAAATTAAGGGTGGCCAACTGCCGGGCTGCCGATAGGACTGTACCATCGCCCCCCAGCACGATCGCAAAACTTAAATCTTGCTCGAAGTGGGGGGGGACTAACTGATCGATCGGGGTAAAACAAACCGGACGAGAGGGTTTAGAATGGCCTAGCAGACCACCGCTGCCGGTAGCCATAAACACCTGGCAACCTAGGGAAAGTAGCTGATCTTGTATCTGATTGGCTGTTTTACAAGCGATAGGCTTAATATCGTTGTAAATAATGCCGATTTTGGGCATTGACAAATTTTCCTACTGCTGAATCACGCTTTCTTTTTGAAAGGAGTTTTCTTCTTCTTCTGAGCTTTTTGTTTCTCGAAGTCGATTTCCTTGAGCTTCTTGAGAATGCGGCTAAAGTATTCTTGTAAATAGGATTCTAAAGTAGTTGTTTGACTCGGATCAAGGCCAAATACTTGATAAACTTCTGCCATGGGGGCATCAAGGGCTTGATCACTAGCGAGAACTTCCGCAAAAGCTAGTCGGTCAGATATATTATAGGTCCATTGGAAACAACGGCTTATTCCTCGCATAAAACGCAGTAATCCCATGGGTAAACGCCAAATTTTCCCCTCTTTACCCGATAAGCGTTCGCAAACTTCGATAATTTCTTCAGCTTTCCAAGCTTTGCTGCCGACCACGGGATAGGACTGACCGACGGTTTCGGGGACTTCTAAAGCGCGAACGGCGAATTTAGCGATATCTTGGGTGTCCATGTAGGCGATCGCTGTACTTTCCCCCGTGATCCAGACGGTTTGATTATCTAACATCGGGATGGCGTATTGACCGATTAAACCCTGCATAAAGCCACAGGGACGCAGAATTGTATATTTTAAACCCGATTCTGCTAGAAATTTCTCGGTACAGCGTTTTATCTCCATTAAAGGCACGTTGGAATATCTTTCGGCATTGAGGATCGAAAAGAAAATAAAGCGATCAACTCCGGCGGTTTTAGCCGCTTGAATCAGATTAACTTTACCATCCCAATCCACCTGTTTAATGCTGGCTGAGTCCGTCGCCCGGGCTGTAGCGGCATCGATCACCGCGTCCATTCCCTCTAAAGCAGCAATAATGGTATTTTTATCCCGCAGGGTTCCCCCGACTAATTCCGCGCCCCATTCCTTCAAAAAAGCCGCTTTTCTCTGACTGCGTACCAAACAACGCACTTGATGTCCCTGATCGATGGCATGACGCACGATCTGTCGCCCTAGGGTTCCCGTCGCACCGACAACTAATACTTTCATCTATAATTAATTTTTTGTTACATTTGTTAACACTTCTCTAAGATAGTATCAAAAAAGTGGATCATTTAGGGATAGAAAAATTCTAAGATTCCCCGATCCCCGTCCAGTTCTACCATTGTTCCCACAGGTAAAGCGGCATTATCGCCATCATGACCGAAAGGTAACTCAGCAATAACCGCAATGCCTAAATCGCCCAAACGCTCTTTTAAGACTTCCTCCACGGTTTGACTATCACTACCGGGAGCTGCCAGACAACGGCTAAAACGACCGAGAGCAATGGCTTTAATTTGGGAGAAAATGCCCAGCATTCGCCACTGAGTTAACATTCGATCGATCCGGTAGGGGGCCTCGGTTACGTCCTCTAGGGCTAAAATTACCCCCTCTAGGGTGGGTTGAACCGAGGTTCCGAGGAGATGGGTGGCTACGGTTAGATTGGCTGGTAATAAGCGTCCCCGCACTTTGCCCCCACCCCAACCTTGACCGATAAGAGGGGCTAAAGGACGACCTTCCAGAAGAGAAAAGAGGCGATCGATTGATTGGGGACTTTCTTGGGCTAAGGTGGTTAAAACTGGCCCGTGAACGCTACAAATGCCCTGTTTCGCTAAACTCCATAAAATCCCCGTCACGTCGGAAAAACCGATTAACCATTTCGGGTTAGTTTTTGCCCATGTCCAATTTTCCAAGAGGCGAGCGCTACCGTAACCTCCCCTAGCGCAGAGAATTGCTTGACAATCGTCATCTTGCCATGTTTGGGCTAAAGCTTGACGACGTTGCTCGTCGCTACCGGCGAGATAACCGAGACGATTAGACCAATTCTCGCTAAATTCCACTTGATAACCCCTTGATCGCCAGATTTCTACGCCTTTTTCGAGGGCGGCTAATTCCTTGACGGCTCCACTGGTGGCCACCAGAGAAACTTTAGCACCGGGTTGCAGAAATGATGGGATGATCATAGGCGGATTAAGCTGAAATTACAGGCAATTTTGTGGCAGTATGAAAACTGACAGCATATTCTATCGAATGTTTCTCGATTTTCCCGATTCGTTCTTTGAATTAATCGCTCAACCCGATGCTAGGGTTAGCAATTATCGATTTACTTCCCAAGAAGTCAAACAACTAGCTTTCCGATTAGATGGTTTATTTTTGCCGCTCGATAATCTGGAAAATTTGCCTTTTTATCTGGTAGAAGTGCAGTTTCAAAAGGATGAAGACCTATATTATCGATTATTTTCGGAACTTTTCTTATATCTTAGACAGTATAAACCTTTGTCACCCTGGCAGATAGTTGTTATTTATCCTAGTCGAGAAATTGAGCGAGAACATCCCCAGCAATTTGCAGATTTGTTATCCTTGGACAGGATTAAAAGAATCTATCTGGATGAATTGCCAAATGACGAGACTCCTTCCTTAGCGATCGCTCTGATCAAATTGGTTACGGAAAGTGAGAGTCAAGCCGTTAATTCTGCTAAGATTTTAATTAAACAGGCTCAAAGAGAAGTCAGCGATCGCTTAGTGCAGAAAAATGTCATTGATTTAATCGAAACGATCATCATTTATAAGTTACCCCAAAAAAGTCGAGAGGAAATTGAAGCTATGTTGGAACTACAAGATCTAAAACAAACTCGTTTCTATCAAGAAGCTTTTGGAGATGGAATTGAACAGGGAATTGAACAGGGAATTGAACAGGGAATTGAACAGGGAATTGAACAGGGAATTGAACAGGGAATAAACTTGCAAAAATTGAAAACAATTTCTCTCCTGCAAGACCTCGGTTTAACCCCACAACAAATCTCGGAACGATTAGACTTAACTCTGGACACAGTGCTTAACTATTTGGCACAACAGCAACAATAATCACACCTGTTTCAAAAGTCTATAAAAACAGCAGTTGCTAAGTAGTGAACAAATGGATGGTAGCGAATCAGTGACCTTTAACCTATCAGTGATAACTCGATGAATAACGACTTATTGACTTTTCTCTTTGGTGTTACCCTTCTCATTCTCTATCTAGTTTTTTCAGCTTTAACCGAGATGGGAACAAAATGGCCTTGGACAAAAAAATAAGAGAAATACTTATAGATGTGAATAAACATAAAATCGGGTCAGGGATTCGGTCATTGGAAAAATTCTATTCGCTCTACTGATAAAATATGAAACTAATTGGTGATGTTTCCCCGAGCTTGGATTTATTCTTGTTGCTTTTTTTCTGGCATTGTCTCATCGGTGCCATTGCTACAGTCATCGCTATCAATAAAGGCTATCCAAGATTAAATTGGCTAATCTTCGGCCTTCTGGGAGGAACCTTTACCTTTTTTATCGCTCTTTTCCTGAAAAAAAGCCCGAAATTTAAGGGATGATATTGCTTGATTATCCTTTAATAGTTCCCATCAACACCTCTAAATCTTCTGCGTCTAACTCCTCTGGGATGCCATTACGAATTAATTCCGAAAAATCCTCATTGGGAACCATAAAACATAGTGCATAAAGTCTTCCGTCCCCCACATTTCTAATCTCGTGAATACCCGTGGGACGGACTAATAAACTATCCCCCGGCCCCAGGGGAATCGCTTTACCATCACAGATAGCCATTCCCTCCCCTTTGAGGATAAAAAACATTTCTACGGCAAAATGATGACGATGAGTAGGGGTGCGACCGTGGGGATCGAAAATTTCCACACAAACGGTCAAGGAATCCCCCGCTACGGTAGAATCAAAGACGATCGCTAAACGATTCGTATCCCCAGCGCTAATGCGAAAAACTTGATAGTCCCGGGGAGATCGAATCACGGGTAACATACAATAATCGCTGGTCAGTTGGCTATTCATCGCTAATTTCGATCAAACTGTGGATGATTCTAAGACTAGCAAAAATTTTCAACTTCGCTCGATTGCGTCCACCACTTTACTCACATCTACGATCGCATCCACATCATGGACGCGCAGGATATTGGCCCCCTTAGCGATCGCTATAGCACAGGCCGCCGCCGTTCCGAAAACTCGTTCTTTTGGGTCATCTTTGCCTGTAATCTCGCCAATAAAGCGTTTTCTCGACAATCCAATCAAAATAGGTAAATCTAAATCCCGAAATTGCTTTAATTCTCGCAATAACTCAAGATTTTGTGTCCCAGTTTTGGCGAAACCAATCCCCGGATCGATGATAATATTTTCCCTAGCAATACCCCACTGTAAAGCTTCCTTAACACGATTCTGTAAAAATTCTTTAATTTCCTTGACTAAATCATCATAATGTGTTAGAGATTGCATGGTTTGCGGATTGCCCCGCAGGTGCATGAGGATGATGGGAACGGCCAATTTAGCCACCGTCGGCAATAATAGGCGATCGAAGGTTCCCCCGGAAATATCATTGATCAAATCGGCCCCGGCGGCGATACCTTGGGCTGCTACAATCGCCCTAGTGGTATCGAGAGAGATAGGAATAGAACTTTGTTGTCGAATAGCGGTGATTACGGGGATAACTCGCGATAATTCTGCTTCTAGGCTAATTTCTTGCGCTCCCGGACGGGTGGATTGACCACCGATATCGATTATATCAGCCCCAGCCTCGATCATTTTCATCGCCTGTAGCAGGGCATTTTCAACATTGTCAAATTCTCCCCCATCACTAAAACTATCGGGAGTAACGTTCAAAACACCCATGATATAGGTGCGTTTTCCCCAAGCAAAAATATGTTCACGAATTACCGTTAAATTAGACATAATACTAAATCCTGCTGAAAAAGTAGATGAATTATGAATTATGAAGTGGGGAGAATAAATCAAAATAATCTCCTGATAACTGATTACTGACGGTGATAGTTAATTTTTAAGTAGAGAAGAATCTTTTAATTCAAAATAAGCTTGTACTTCTTCTTTCCAGAGTTGATATTTTTCTTGAATTAGTTGATATTGACTGGCAAAATCGAGGTTACAATCAACGAGATTGCTATCGATATCGCATTGCACTAATTCCCGTTCGATCAGGGTTTCTCGGATAAATTTTAAACATTCTTGTCTCAAAGTTTCCGCTTGATCGATAATTAGCTGGACTTGATTAATTGCTCGATCATACAATGGAGTTTGTGAATGAAAAATTTCGGAAGATGCGGCCAGATTTCGCAGTCTATGTAATTGATTTTTCTTTTCTACTAAACTGGCAATTTTGGGGTTAATTTCAAAAAGCAAGGTTTTCACCAGAGGAGCCAAGCGGCGAGTGTTAATATAATCGTAGTTATTAAGATCTGATTTAATCAGGTGTACCTGTTGTAAATCGACGGTAATATCGTGGAATTGGATCTCAGTTTCGGTGATGGTGGGATGAATTGTTTTAACTTTCCACGTGGTAACAGAAGTCAACTGCTGGCGATCAATATTAACCATTTGCTGCTCCATTTTCAGCACATCGAGGGGAATGCTATAAAGTTTTTTCTCAGGGATATAGATAACATCGCTACCGAGAATGCGATCAATTTTAGGACGACGATATAAATAATGATACAGGAATCGATAAAAGCTTTTACTACCTTGAAATATCTGGAGAAATAACCAAATTTTCCAGCTAAATAACCCGCTAAGAAAGCGTCCGAATAGATGGGAATTCGAGGAGGAGTTATTCATGAAATTCCGTTATCAGTTATCGGTGAGGAATCGGAGGTTTGGTTCTTTTCAGCGATCGGTAAATAGTAAAGAGTAATCAGGGATAAAGATAACTAACTAATTAACTTAAAACTTACATCTGATAACTGATAACTGATAACTGATAACTGATTAAGGACGTTCTCCGGGTAGATTTTTTGAAGATGTTGGTTTCGATCTTACCTGTTGACGACCGTTGCGGATAACTTGTAACATTTGCCCTAATTGTCGATCGAGATCTTCTAAAACCGCTTCAGCATAGTCGTCAGCGCCTTTTTGAATTTCATGACATTCAGCTTGGGTTTTTTGTCGTAACTGTTGTACTTCCTGCAAGGTGCTGTGACGCATCTGTTCGATTTCATCGAGGGTTTGTTGTTGCAAGGATTCGCATTCCTGTTGAACCCGTTGACGAATTTGGGCCGCTTGCCGTTCTGCTTGTTGAATAATACCGGACTCGTCGAGAATTTGGGCGGCTCTTTGTTGAGCGGAACGCAGGACTTGTTGAGCGTATTCCTCTGCTTTAGTGATAATTTCCTGTTCTTCCTGCAAAATTGCTAAAGCTTTCTGTACTGCCGGTGGCACGGTTTCATAGATAAGATCGATTTGTTCAGCTATCTGTCCCTCATCGATCATTGTCCAACGGGTGAGGGGGATATGGAAACTATCAAAAATCATCTCTTGCAGACGCGCCAAATCCTGATAGATATCGAAATCGACGGGTGGACTGGGAACCCCACTATTAGAAGTGTTAGGTACTGCTTTTCTGGGATCATTAGGTTCTCGGCGCGCCATAGGTTCAGATCGTCCTCATTACTGTATTTTAGTATGTTAACTGTAGTATGAGTAAATATCCCTAGAAACGTTTTCCGGGACTAGATGACTGACGGAGCCACCGAATTGAGCGATTTCTTTAACCACGCTACTACTTAAAAAACTATATTCTTTAGTGGTGGCCAAAAAAACCGTTTCGATTCCTTCCCAGAGAGTTTTATTGGTATGTGCCATTTGCAGTTCTTTTTCAAAGTCTGAGAGAACCCGCAACCCCCGCAACAGCACCTTAGCACCTTTCAATCTGGCATATTCAACCGTTAATCCTGAAAAACTGTCTATCTCAACGTTTTTCAGGTGTTTTGTACAGTAGCTGATCTGTTCTATGCGTTGTTCGACGCTAAACAGGGGGTTTTTATGGGGATTGCAGAGAACTGCCACGATTACTCGCTCGAATAGTGGCACACTGCGTTCGATAATATCTAAATGACCGAGTGTAACTGGATCGAAGCTGCCGGGGTAGATGGCGATCATTTCTCAACCTGCACACCTCGCCAAAAAGCGATATATCCTTTAATATTTTGGGCTTTTGGCTTAGGATCGGGATAATACCAAGCGGCATCTTTATTGTCTTGTCCATCTACCCTGAGAGTATAGTAACTAGCCTCTCCTTTCCAAGAACAAATGGTATGGGTGTTACTGGGTTGGAAATATTCAGCTTTGACGGTATCGGGGGGAAAATAGTAGTTTCCCTCGACAATTTCGCAGTTATCGCTTTCCGCTACCACTGCACCATTCCAAATCGCCTTTGCCATGACACTAACTCCTAGTTCTGTTTCAAAATTATCTTACAACAGAGTTTGTAAATGTTGAACCAGTTGGTTAACCTGCACCACTCCCTCAATTCGATCGATCGGTTGACCATTTTTAAAGACTACTAAAGTCGGTAAAGCTTGAATACCGTACTTAGTGGCTAAATTGGGATATTTGTCTGTATCAATTTTGACAATTTGTAGGCGATTTTTGAAATACATTCCCGTTTGTTCTAGAATCGGAGCCATCATTTGACAAGGACCACACCAAGTGGCATAGAAATCCACTAACACGGGAAGATTAGTGGTTTGCAACAGTTCCTCAAAACTGGAAAACTCTTTTTTGACTGCCATAAATTGTCACCTCGCCAGAAAAATAGCCTTTTTCCTACTATAGCTTTTCTACTGAAGGGGTGACAACGAGGTTGAAGTCTAGGCTGGGTGTGGGGTGTGGGGTGTGGGGTGTGGGGAAAATCTCCTCGCTGTCAGCCGTCAAATTCATTAACTTACTTAAGCTTAAACCTGATTCTCTCGTCCTCATTTCGGGGAAAGTCTCAAGGTTTTTCCCTACACCTTACCCCCACACCCTGTTTCACTTTCAATCTGCTTGTCACCCCTTGAGACTTTTCTTTTTCTATATGCTCCTTGATTTCTCCAGAGCAGTCATCGATCGCCGGGAAAATGCTAAGTTAGGTAAAGACTCGACAGCCAAATCTCCATGAACATCCTAACCAAGCTGCTTTTTCCCGAAACTAAAACCCCAGAGCAAGTAGGTTCACCGCGAGTACAGAAAAGCCGCCGGGGAATCGAAACCAAATCCGCCGCAGAAATCGTTATTATGCGACAAGCGGGTAAAATTGCCGCCACAGTCCTTAAGGAAATCGCCGAGATCGCTCAACCCGGGATGACGACGGCGGATCTGGATGTCTATGCGGAAAAACGTATCCGCGCAATGGGTGCTACTCCCAGTTTTAAAGGTTATTATGGCTTTCCTGCCTCGATTTGTGCCTCCGTCGATAACGAAGTCGTTCACGGTATCCCTAGCCCGAAAAAACGCCTCAAAGCCGGTTCTGTGTTAAAGGTAGATACGGGGGCCTACTACCAAGGTTATCATGGGGATTCCTGTATCACGATCGCGATCGGTTCCGTCTCTCCCAAAGCCGCAAAATTAATCCGCGTAGCGGAAGAAGCTTTATATAAAGGCATAAATCAGGTAAAAGCGGGCAATTATCTGCTCGATATCGCAGCAGCGATCGAAGATCACGTTCAAGCTAACGGTTTCCAGGTGGTAGAAGATTTTACCGGCCATGGAGTCGGCAGAAATCTCCACGAAGAACCTTCGGTATTTAATTTTCGCACTAATCAGTTACCCAATGTCAAACTCCGCGCCGGGATGACTCTGGCAATTGAACCAATTGTCAATGCGGGATCTAAACATACCAGAACTTTGCGCGATCGTTGGACGGTGGTGACGATGGATAATGCTCTCTCCGCTCAATTTGAGCATACTGTCTTAGTAACCGCCACAGGTTACGAAATCTTAACCGATCGCAATAACCTATAAAATTGTCTATAGATTTTTTGCTCCGGAATCTTAATTGAAAATTTATTTAGTGGCAGGATTTAGTCAAAATGTTTAAAAATATCGTTGTTGCCTTAGATTGTGGGGAATCATCCCATCGAGTCCTTCATGCTTTGAATTCCCTCTCGCTAACGGCAAATTCTTACATCATCATCACCCATATTCTTGGTAAGGAGGGAGATGAATCGGCAGTGGATCGCCCTCACCCCTCCCGTGAGATCATTGAAGATCAATTGCGCTGCTATCAATCCCAGATTGCTACCCCTAGTGAAATCGAGGTCATCTTTGGCGATCCAGCGGAGGAAATTATTCGTTTAGCTAATATCTATCAAGCTGATCTGATCGTGATCGGCAGCCGGGGATTAACGGGAGTTCAACGGGTGATCGAAGATTCTGTTAGTAGTCTCGTGGTGGCAGAAGCTACCTGTTCCGTATTGGTGGTGAAAGCATAGCAGCCAGCATTAAGCTAGAAAAGGTACTCTGGAAAGAGCGCCTAAGTAGGGTTTGCTGAATAAATCTAAAAACCTTGTTAGATAAGGCTTTTAGACTTTTTTGACCTCAAAAAGTGCTGACCATTGGAGTGATCGGGGGTAAAATTCCTGGACTTTTTCCCTGAAAATTAGGTAACTGACTACCTCAAAATCGGTAAAACCCCACACCCCACACCCCACACCCCACACCCTGTCCCCACGAAAAACTTTTTGCCGCAAACCCTAAGTAGTCTTGAGCAGCACTGCTGACTAAAATTTGCAAATCTTATTTTTCCCCGATGTTTTCCCCCATACATTCCCCGGTATTTCCCCACTCACTCCCCAGTTTTCCACAGTTTACCCGGACTTTTCCACAGGCAACAGCGATAGAATCGGCACTTGCTTCTAGAAAAAATTAATCTTGATTGTCAAAATCCCCATCGATAGATACTGAGTTAATGTTAAGTTAAGTAAATAAAATCTGGCTCTAACCCTTATTCCCTCGTAAATATTAAGTTTTTCTAAAGCATTCCTTTACATCTGGTAATATTGCAACTCCCTCCAACTTGGCTCACAATAGTCCTTACTGTCCACTGCACCAGTCAGGGATTTCCCCACTTCCGATCAGAGGTAAACGATATGAATACATCAGTCAGTATCTTGGCAGAAATCCCCGAAATTCTCCACCAATCCCTACAACAATACCTAGAAACTCACCCCGGTTGGGATCAAGATGGTGTGTTTACGGCGGCATTGTCATTTTTTCTGCTTAATTGTCAATCCCCCGAAAGGATGAATTTTGAGGAACAAAATAGCTGTGCCAAGGTTTATCTAGAAACTTTGTTCCAGCGCTCGGAGTGCTAATTCGGTGATAATAAGAGTCGGGTCCTGGTTAAAAACCCGATTTTCCCCTATGAATTCCGATAAAACCCCTAATTTAATCATTCCTCAGCTAATTATCGGTTTGGGTAATCCCGAACCCAAATATGATCGCACCCGTCATAATATCGGTTTTGAAGCTGTGGACTCATTAGCGCGGGATTGGGGGTTATCTTGGCGGGAAAACAAGCGATTTCAAGGTTTTATCGCCGAGGGTGACGGTCCTTTCCCAGGCAAAATTCGTCTCTTGAAACCCCAAACCTATATGAATCGCTCCGGGCAATCGGTGCGATCGGTGCTGGACTGGTATAAACTAGCTCCAGAGTCGATTTTAGTCATTTACGATGATATGGATCTGCCCCTAGGCCGGTTGAGAATCCGTCTATCGGGATCGGCGGGCGGACACAACGGTATTAAATCGATGATTGCCCACGTTGGCACGGAAAACTTCGCTCGTTTACGCATAGGAATCGGTAAATCAAGCGAAAAAGCGACTATTTCCCACGTTTTAGGCCGATTCACCCCCCAAGAAAACCAAGTAATCTTGAAAGTGTTAGACTTGTCCAGAAAAGCGATCGAACTTGGTCTCAAACAGGGGTTACAAAAGGCAATGAGTCTCTACAATAATCAAAGTGTAGAGATTGGCTCTAATCTATGCTGATAGCAAATAAGCCTGATTTTAGTAATGGTTATAATCGCCATTTTCGTCTATGCTCCTACAGAACCCTTGCTTAAATTTTGATCGCCCTTTGCTAGATTAGGTCAATTTTTATCCTCGATATTAGTAGTTTAAGTATGATTAATCGCCAAAGTTTGCGGAGATTCGTCCACAGGTTTAATCTCATTTTATTGATAATCGCTACAGTTTTTTGTCTTTGGAGTAATCCCGCTTTTGCCCATCGTCCCCATGATGTGATTAGTCAAGTGGAAGTTTCTCGTGATTTCCAGACAGATAATACGGTATATATATTAGTGCGAAATAACTTTTATAAGTCTAGGGATGGAGGTAGCAGCTGGACAAGATTAATTCAAGGTTTAGATTATACGGGGGAATTAAGTTCCTTATCCCTATCTCCCCTCAATAAAAATATTCTCTATCTAGCTTCAAGATCCAATGGTATTTATAAAAGTGAAGATGCGGGGGAATCTTGGCAGAAAGTTAATCAGGGTTTAGAAACTAACTTTATTAACTTCCTAGAAATTGCCCCTTCCGATCCCAATATAGCAGCAGCAGTGGGATTAGAAAAAGGGGTTTATTTAACCGAAGATGGTGGTAAAAATTGGTCAAATATTTTCCCCACCACGGCACTGATAACCTCTCTAGCTATTACTCCCAGCAATCCTGATCAGATTTTTTTCGGGGATGAACAGGGTAAATTATACACTTCCTCCGATGGGGGAAAAACTTGGCAGAATCTCCCCTTACCTGCTAATATGGGGGCAGTAGATACAATTGCTTTTTCTCCTAATTTAGACAGGGATAAAACCTTTTTTGTCGGCACAAAAGAAGCGGGTATTTTTAAAACCGTTGATGATGGTAAAACCTTCCAAGCTGTTAACGAAGGAATTAAAGATAAAATCATCGAAGACATCGTTATTTCTCCCGACTATGCTCAAAACTCCACTCTTTATGCCATTACTTGGCATGACGGAATGTATGTTTCTCAGGATGGGGGCAAAAGTTGGAAAAAAATGAGCGAGGGTTTAACCAAAGATAAACAGGCTGATGATTATAAAGTTCCCCACTTTATGGATTTAAAAATAGTTCAAGATACGATGTTTTTGGGGGGATTTAATGGCTTATTTAAAACCACAGATAGCGGCAAACAATGGCAGGAAATAGAAACTTTAGCCCGGGCAACAGTTATAGCTATGGCGGTTTCTCCTAATTATGCCCAGGATGGTACTGTCGTCATTGCTAATTATATAGGCAATATCTTCATCAGTCGGGATAAAGGGGAAACTTGGACACCAATTAATCGCGGTTTAGAGGTTTATCGACTTGGTAAAGATCCCGAAGAATCAGGACAAGATCCCCGGCGTTTCTTTGACATTGCCTTTTCTCCTAACTATGGAGAAGATAGAACTATTTTTGCGGGGTTTTTACGCAATAAATTTGCCAAATCCGATAACAGTGGTGATTTATGGAAAATTATCGAAATCGATCAGAAAGTCCGCGGTCCGAGGATAGTTCCTTCCCCAGATTTTGCCAAGGATAAAACTCTTTTTCTCACCAATCAGGAGGGCAGAATATTTCGTTCTACCGATGGAGGAAATACGGTTAAAAATATTAGTGAAGTGGGCAGAATTTTCGGTAATTATGCCCCTGCTATGGTAGCTTCCCCCGATTTTGCTAAGGATAAAACTTTGTTTGTCACGGGAAAAGAGGGTATTTATCAAAGTGTTGATGGTGGACTAACTTGGAAAAATGTCAGCCAAGGAACACCTCTATCAAAAACCCCTAATGTACAGTTGGCAATGTCTCCCAATTATCCCAAGGATGGAACTATTTTTGCTGGGACAGTTTCTGGTTTGTTTGTCAGCAAAGATGGGGCTAAAAGTTGGACAAAATTAGAGAAACCGGGGTTTAATCCCAATACTTCGGTAGAAACCATTGCTATCTCTCCTGATTATGCTAATGATCGCACGGTAATGGTTAGTTTACAGGGAGATGGTTTGTTTAAATCTACCGATGGTGGGGAAACTTTTAGATCAATTGGTGATCCTAAAATACCCCTAGTGAAAATTCATAGTATCCCTTCCTCTGGTATCTCCGTCCAGTTTTCTCCTAATTATGCTCAAGATAAAACTTTATTCGGTTTTGGTGGCGCTAAAACTACAGTTTTTCGTTCCACCGATGGGGGAGAAACTTGGACAAGTGTAACTATTTCTCCTCACGAGGAAGAAGATACACCCCGCTATAAAATCGGTGAGTTTTTCTTTAGTCCCCTTGGCGCAATCTTGCGCTTAGTTGTACCGATTCTCCTAGCAATCGTCGCTTATTTTCTGGTGGGTTTCCTGAAACTGGAGAAAATTATTAATCTTCCTAAATCCTTCTTCCGCATGACAGGAGCATTGATGATTTTTCTGTTTGTTTTCTTCGTTATCATTACCCAAGTTTAGGAGAAATTTTGACCGGCGGGGCTTGACAAATCCCGCCGCTTGCCATATACTTATATGTACAATGGGAATCCGTGCCTGCCTGCGACCTCTGATTTTTGTGGCAGTTATCCCCTCACAGAATTAACCATCGGCAACGTAGGGATTGACCATCTTAGCGGGGTCAACAATGCGATCAAAATCCTCTTCCTCGATGTATCCTAGTTGCAAGGCTGCCACTTTCAGTGTTAAATCCTTTTTTAGGGCATAATGAGCGACGTAGGCAGCCTTTTGGTAGCCAATCACGGGACTTAGAGCAGTCACCAGCATCAAGGATTGATTTAAAAAAGTCTCAATTTGTTTTTGATTAGCAGTCATCCCCTTAACCAAAAACTGACAGAAATTAGCGCAACCATCCGTGAGCAAACGGATAGACTGCATGAGATTATGAATCAACAGCGGTTTATAAACATTCATCTCCAGATGTCCCCCAGCGCCTCCCATCGTCACCGCTAAATCATTAGCCATCACCTGCACTGCTATCATCGATAAAGCTTCGCATTGGGTGGGATTAACTTTCCCCGGCATAATTGAAGAACCCGGTTCATTTTCCGGCAGCTGTAATTCTCCGATTCCACAACGGGGACCACAGCTAAGTAAACGGATATCATTAGCAATTTTATAGAGGGAACTAGCGATAGTTTTCAATCCCCCGCTCAAGAAAACTAGAGCATCGTGGGAACCTTGCACGGTAAACTTATTAGGAGCGGTAATAAAGGGTAATTTGGTCAGATTAGCGATTTCGGCAGCCACATCTCGATCAAAATCTGGAGGAGCATTAATTCCCGTACCCACTGCTGTTCCTCCCAAGGATAAACGATAGACTTTTTCTAGACATTTTTCTAGCCAATCGCTGCCATCATCTAATAAACCCACATAACCGGAGAATTCTTGTCCGAGGGTTAAAGGGGTGGCATCCTGTAGGTGAGTGCGACCAATTTTAACTATATTTGCCCATAATTGCGCCTTTTCATCGAGACTATTCCGTAATAGTTGCAGACTGGGAATTAATTTTTCCTTGACTGCCAAGGCAACGGCAATATACATGGCCGAGGGAAAGGAATCATTAGTCGATTGGGACATATTAACATGATCGTTAGGATCCACGGGCGTTTTGCTACCCAGAGGATTCCCCGTCAGTTGACTGCAACGATTGGAGATGACTTCGTTGATGTTCATGTTAAACTGGGTGCCACTTCCCGTCATCCAAACGTAGAGGGGAAAGTTATCTGCGTGTTGTCCGGCTAAAATTTCATCGCAGACTTGACAGATAAGGTTTTTTCTCTCCTGACTGAGACGATTTTTTTGCTGATTGACAATTGCACAGGCTTTTTTGAGAATGGCATAGGACGCGATCATCTCCCGGGGCATGAGATTATCACCGATACTAAAGTATTGTAGAGATCTTTGGGTCTGCGCTCCCCAAAGTTTATCGGCAGGTACGGGGATTTCTCCCATGCTGTCTTTCTCGATGCGAAATTCTGTCATCTTTAAGTTACTTCTGCATCTGGCCTGAAAAGAGAGGGTCTCCAGGACGACACGGATTCCCACTATAAGAAAAGTATAAGTCAAGTCTGGCTGGTTTGTCAAGCCCTATGGGGACTTTTTCTGTCGGCATTTTTATCCAGGAGGTTGACAAGAATAACTGGCAGGGTGCTGCAGTGATTATGAGACAAAAACTGTTATATTTTAGGGAAGATAATCAGTAAAAAAGACGGGATTGGAGACTATGGACACAGCGATCGCATTAAGTTGGACATTGGGAATTATCTTAGGGTTGATGACCCTTTTGTTTATCTTACGGATCGTGCTGACTTGGAATCCACAGGTAGATTTAAATAGCTTCCCCTTTAATATTATTGCCTGGCCAACAGAACCTTTTTTAATCCCCGTGCGTAAACTCATACCCCCCTTAGGAGGAGTTGACATTTCTCCGATTATTTGGGTGGGAATTTGTACGCTGCTGCGGGAAATTCTTCTCGGTCAACAGGGTTTAATTACCATGGCCTTAAAATAATTAGACCTCTTGGATATTGGGTGAAAAAGGTTGACAATGCCCCCAGAACAGTTAAGCTTATTTTAATCTCTGTAATTGCGTTTATGGCTCATTTAAGTTATGAAAAACTCAATTTAACCACAAAAATCGCCTATGGTGCTGGCGATTTGGGACCAGCTATCACTGCCAATATCTCAGTATTTTACCTGCTATTTTTCCTCACTGATGTGGCAGGATTATCGGCAGGATTAGCCGGTAGTGTGCTGATGGTGGTGAGAATTTTCGACGCTATTAACGATCCGATTATTGGTATGTGGAGCGATCGAACTCGTACTATCTGGGGTCGTCGCTTACCATGGATGTTATTGGGGTCGATTCCCTTCGGAATTAGCTATTTTTTACTGTGGTTAATCCCGACCAATAACCAATTATGGTTATTTTTATATTATATTTTTATCGGCATTATTTTTAATTTAACCTACACGGTAGTCAATCTTCCCTACCAGGCCCTCACCCCTGAATTAACTTATGATTATAATGAGAGAACCCGCTTAAATAGTTTTCGTTTTGCCTTTTCGATCGGGGGTAGCATTCTCTCATTAATTCTCTATATTCTCGTCTCATCGTCCTATGCCAATGATCTCCATAAAGCTTTTTTATTGTTAGGTGTAGTTTGTGCTTTAATCTCAATTATAGCAGTTATTTGGTGCGCTTTAGTTTTACAAGAACGAGGAGCAAAAGCGATTCTCAATCCCGCTCAGAAAAAAGTTTTGGCAATTGCTTTTATAGTTATCGGTGCGCTTTCCTTGGTCTATGGAGTAGGAAAAATGGGGGGAAATCCCAGAGACTTTATCGCTATTTCCACAATTTTATTAGGAATAGAAGGGATAGTTTCTGGTTTAACTATTTACTATGGTAAAACTGAAAATCATCTCAGGGATGGTGCGGCAATTAAACAGAGAGAAGCTGCTGATAATACCGAAACTATTCCCCTGAAAGAACAATTAAAAATAGTTTTTGGTAATCGTCCCTTTTTATACGTTATTGGCATCTATCTTTGTGCTTGGTTAGGAGTACAATTAACCGCCTCGATTTTGGTTTACTATGTCGTCAGCTACATGAGACTATCGGAAGCAGAATCGGGTTTAGTCGCTTTAGCAGTACAGGGGACAGCTTTAGTGATGTTATTTTTTTGGCAAGCAGTTAGTCAAAAATTAGACAAAAAGATAGTCTATTTTTTAGGGATGATATTCTGGATTATTGCCCAAATTGGTTTATTTTTGCTCCAACCGGGAGAAATAACTTTAATGTATATTTTGGCAGTTTTGGCGGGATTTGGCGTATCTGTGGCCTATTTAATTCCTTGGTCAATGGTTCCTGATGTGATTGAATTAGACGAATTAGAAACAGGAAAACGTCGAGAAGGTATTTTTTATGCTTTTATGGTACTTTTGCAAAAAATTGGTTTAGCTTTGGGGTTATTTCTTGTCGGTATTGCTCTAGAAACATCGGGGTTTAAACCGAGAATACCAGGAGAAGCAATTCCCCTGCAGCCGGATAGTGCTTTAATAGCAATTCGCCTAGCAATTGCACCTTTACCGGCATTTTTTCTGATCATTAGTTTAATTCTTGCCTATTTTTATCCAATTACTCGCCAAGTTCACGCCGAAATTTTAGACCAATTAGCAGCAAGAAGACCAGAGGAAAAGTAAACATCAATTGTCGGCCGTCAGGAGACAGGAAATTATTTTTTTATTCCCGAACTTCCTGTCCAAAAAAATCAGCAAACCCTTACCCTAAAGCATTTGTATTGACTTTTGAACTACTGATTACTGGGTACAATCGACCCGGCAGCATAATGTCTTCAATGAGTATAATGTTATCGATAGCTAAATTGTACAAAAAATGAAATCCTATCCAGTAGAGTTCCGTCAGAAAATCCTAGACTGTTATTATAACGAACCCATCTCTCAAAGACAATTAGCGAAAAGATTCTGTGTAACCTTAAGTTTCGTACAAAAGCTTTTGAAGCAATCTCGAGAAACGGGAGATATTCGACCGAAGACTTATCGATGTGGCCGTCATTTAAAACTTACGCCAGAACAGATGATCGCCCTCGGTGATTTGATTGAGGAAAATAATGACGCAACTCTAGCCGAACTATCGAAACTATTCCTAGAAAGAACCGGTATATTGTTAAGTGTGACTACAGTGGCAAGAATAGCCGAACGCTTGAGAATCACCCGCAAAAAAAACTCTACACCCGACCGAAAAAGAGATAGAAAGAGTACAAAAACTTAGACAAGAATACAAAGGATAAAATTCGGGATATATAAGATTAAACCCTAATCTAGTTATGACCAAAATCCAAGCTCGATCGCTTAAAGTAACTAGAGCGCACGAGACTAGACCTCTTAAAAAAAACCAAAATTTTGCAACTATTACGGAGATTACTAATTATGACCACAAACAATGCCGAGAATAACTCAATCTATCCCGTGCGTTGGCAAGATAACAAAGTCTGGCTGATCGATCAAACCCGTTTACCCATGGAGTATGGGGAAGTTGAGATCACCAGCAGTGAAGCCATGGCCCGGGCGATCGAAACGATGATTGTGCGCGGCGCCCCGGCGATCGGGGTAGCGGCTGCATACGGTATGGTTTTAGGAGCGCAGGAAATTAAAACTGACCAGAAAGAGCAGTTTCTGGCCGATTTAACTAGAATAGCCGATCGATTAGCCCAAACCCGGCCCACGGCGGTGAATTTATTCTGGGCGATCGAGCGAATGTTAAAAGTGGCCAGGGAAAGTGGCCCAGAAGTGGCAATAATTAGCAAAAATCTCCTGGAAACTGCCCACAATATCCAAAAAGAAGACGTGGAAACCTGTCGGGCGATCGGTCATCATGGTTTATTGGCGCTGCCGGAGCAACCGGAAAAACTGACAATTTTAACCCACTGTAATACTGGGTCTCTAGCCACGGCCAGTTATGGCACTGCTTTAGGGGTAATTCGTTCCGCTTGGACGGCGGGTAGATTAATACAAGTGTATGCAGATGAAACCCGGCCAAGGTTGCAAGGAGCAAAATTAACCGCCTGGGAATGTGCGCGGGAGGGAATTCCCGTCACCGTGATCACCGATAGCATGGCGGCCCACTGTATGCAGCAAAAACTGATCGATGCGGTGATCGTTGGAGCCGATCGCATTGCGGCCAATGGGGACACGGCCAACAAAATCGGCACCTATTCCCTCGCGGTGGTGGCAAAAGCTCATAATCTGCCTTTTTATGTGGCCGCGCCGCTATCGACGGTGGATTTTTCCCTTAAGGATGGTACGGGGATACCGATCGAACAGCGCGATAGTGCCGAAATTTATCAGGTGGGGACGACAACCCTTTGCCCTAGAAATGTTAATTTTTATAACCCTGCCTTCGATGTTACTCCCGCCGCTTTAATCACCGCTATCATTACCGAAAAAGGAGCGGTAACGCCGGCTGAATTAATTTTTTTACAGGAATCCTAGGGGGTGAGCTTTTTCCCCACTGATACCATTTTTATCTGGATTGGGGACTTGCGCTTTGATAATGTACCTTTTGGGCGAACGCAGTTCGCCCCTACATTGTGGACAAAATCCGTTACTGTAGGGGCGCAAAGCTTGCGCCCTCCGATCGATTGGGATATTATTCCCACGCAAGTCCCTTGGCACAGTGGGGAAAAATTCCGCCTCAATCCAATTGGAGGTGACGGCCAAGGGAAAAATGGGTAAGATCACTATTGACAAATAAACTAAAATAGCGTATGGGAATAACATCAAGGAAGACAATGATTAGGATTTGCTTTTATCTATAGTTAAATGCTATTATTCAGCTTAATTAATCTTAGTTAATCCCCAGATATATCTTTTTGTTTACTTAAAAGATTTGTGTTGAGATAGTCTAAAAAAATTAAATGAACCAGAGCTTGGTTTTATTCTCTTAAAACCCAAGCATCTCGAAAATTTATTCCTGTTAAATCTTTACCTCATCGAGATTTACACGATGTTATAGTACAAGAGTAAAGACCAAGATCGGAGTAGTAAAGTCTAGATTTGGGTAGATTTGAGTAGATTTTAGGGGAGGCTAAGTATATTTGCCATCTCTGCTTTTAGTAAGTATCAATAAAATCAACTGGAAACAGGTGATTGCCGAATGAAGATAAGAAAGTGGAATTCAATTCAAGGAAGGGAGTGAAGTAAATGTTTAGGAACGGCTCTAATAATCCAAAAGCCAAAATTATTGAATCATCGCCTAGTTCAGCACAACCGGGAAAAAATATGGATAAAGTGCGGGTTATCGTCATAGAGGATCACGATTTAACCCGCATGGGGTTAGTGGCGGCTCTCCAGCATCGAGAGGGTATTCAATTGGTGGGAGAAGCCATCAGTGGATTACAGGGACTGAAACTGCTAGAGGAGACTAAACCCGATGTAGCGATCATCGATATAGCTTTGCCCATGATCGATGGGATTGAGTTAATGCGACGCTTCCAACAAAATTGCGGCGAAGACAGCTTGGCTACGAAGATCCTCATGCTAACCATGTACAACACCCAAGAACAGGTTTTAGCGGCTTTTAGTGCTGGGGCTGATTCCTACTGTATGAAGGATATTAGCATTGATAAGTTAATCGAGGTGATTTATTCCACCCACGAAGGCAATCCTTGGATCGATCCCGTGATCGTCGGCGTTATTCGGCAACAAGTGCGCCAAAATTTTGCCACCAGTAGCCGCACCGACGGCAAAACAGTGATAATTCAAGGCGTTGACCCAGAACATCGCCAATTGCTGGAAAATGTGCCCCTAACAGAACGAGAGCTAGAAATTCTCACTCTGATTGTCGGGGGTTTTAGTAATGCTCAGATTGGCAACCGACTCTATATCACTATCGGCACGGTGAAAACCCATGTCCGCAATATCTTAAATAAACTCTCTGTGGATGATCGCACTCAAGCGGCAGTGTTGGCCCTGCGATCGGGATTAGTGGACTAAAAAAACCGGCATCCTCTAGGGTTAGGATGCCGGTTCGGTAAAAACTAAAAACTAGACTGACGCTGCCACTTTTGCTTCGGCTGCCATTAGTTTTTCGTAGGTTTCACGCATTTTGAGACCGACTAAGACTTGGAATAAACCCGTACCATTGGTGGAACCGGGATAATCTTTGTGTTTGAGCAGTAATTCCGTCATTTCACCGTAGTATTTAGTGCCAGTTTTGCTCAAATGGCTTTCGATGTAGATCATTTCTTCGAGGTTATCGAATTGACCATCTAGTTCCAGAATCGACACTTCATTCCCCAAGAAGCCATCTGGACCGTAGTAGAGTTTAATACCGGGATAAGTGCAGGTCAATTTACGACCACAGGGCCGCCAATCGATGGTGGAACCTTCATCAAACAGATAAGCGGGTTCAAAGTTTTCCACCCCTTCTTTCTGGATTAAACGAACCCGCAGTAACTTACTTTCGTGATCTTCAAGTAATTTGGTGGGCAGCACTTGAATCACCACGTCAGCGTACTGTCTTTGGGGATCGATATAGGCACTGAAATCCGGTTTTCTAGAATTAATGGCCGCCATCACATCATCATAGGTGTGACCGCGCTCGGCCATATCTCGTTGAATTTTCCAGTTAACTTTGACTTCATCGCTAATATCGAGATAAACGCTGAAATCTAATAGGGACCGGACTCGTTCATCATATAAGGGGTGTAGTCCCTCAATCACGATTACCTTATTCGGTTCGATGATTTCGGGGGGATCGATCATCCCCGTTTCATGATTATAAATAGGTTTATTAATGGCTTGACCTCCCTTAAGAGCTTTAATCTGCTCATACATCAGGTCAAAGTTATTCGCTTTCGGATTGAGTGCGGTGACACCCACCTCTTTTCTCTGTTTGCGATCGAGGCAATGGTAGTCATCTAAACAGATCACTGTCATAAACTCGGCCCCGAATAAATCGGTCAAACGACGTAAAAAAGTAGATTTCCCACAACCGGAGTCCCCAGCTACACCGATTAGAACCACGCGCTCTGGCTTATTGGCCATAGTTTCCCTCTAAATACACAACTAATTGTTAACCCTATAGTATGTAATTAAACCAGACTCTGGATCGAGCAGTACCCCGCCGCCACAAATTTCTGCTGCTGACAGGTTCGGCAAGAGCCTCACGCTAGAATGAGTAGGTATTTGATACTAGATAATCTGTTCAGATCATACCGGAATCAGTGACCAAAATCAGTTATCAGTTATCAGTTATCAGTTATCAGTTATCAGTTATCAGTTATCAGTGGAAAGTCGCAAGTGGGGAGAATACACAAAAGCTGCCTCCTGTCTCCTGACTGGAAAGAGGGTGTGGGGAAAGAAACCTCTTTCATCTGTGCTGGTGAAAATTTTTTCATCGGGACTAACTCCTAATTCCCAACTGAGAGGGTGCGGTGGGTGTGGAGAAATGTCGTCATTTCCTCCACAGCTAGAGGGGAACTGATGCGATTGCCTTGCATTCTCTCACAACCTAATTCTTGCAGGATTTCTAATTGTTGTTGGGTTTCTACTCCCTTGGCGATCGCTATTAAGTTAAAACTTTTCGCTACCGCCAGCAATGACGAGATAAAACGGGTATCTTGGGGAGTATCAGTGAGTTTTTTTGTTAAAGATTGCTCTATTTTCAGTTTTTTCACGGGAAATTGACCGAGATAGGCGATCGAAGCGTAACCGCTGCCAAAATCATCGAGGGTAATACTAATACCCAATTTCTGCAAATCCCCAAGAATTCGACCGGTTTCGCGGCTATTTTCCAGTAAACTTGTCTCAGTTATTTCTACCTCCAGAAAGAAAGGCCCGATTTGGGTTTCAGTCAAGACTTCTTTGAGGTTGGTGAGCAACTGGGGATCACGCAATTGGTGTGGGGACAAATTGATCGAGATGGGGGTGTATAATAATCCCCGCTGCTGCCATATTTGTGCCTGTTGACAGGCATTTTTTAGTACCCAACGATTAAGCTCAAGGATTAAGTCGCTTTCTTCGACTAAGGGTAAAAAACGATTAGGGGGGATTAATCCGAATTGAGGGTGTAACCAGCACAATAATGCCTCCAATCCTTCCACTTGCCCCTGAATGATATTAACTTGCGGTTGATAGTAAAGAGCTAATTCATTATTTCTCATTGCCTGATAGAGAAAATATTCAACTTTAGAACTACGAGTATTTTTGGGGTGAACATTAACCGACTCTATCTGGGAGTTATCATTTATATTATTCTTAACTGCTACTAAATTTTCCTCCAGTTTCTGTAATATTACTTTCCTGTCTGTGCCGTCGGGGGGATAGATAACTGAACCTAAACTTAATCGCACGACTAGGGAGTGATTTTCGATTTCATTATTACTTTCTAGGGTTTTAATAATTCTTTGACCAACCTTTTCTAGATCATTAGCATCATTAATTTGTGACAGCAGGATAATAAATTCGTACCCTCTCCAATGGGCGACTATATCCTCTGATCGCAAACTTTTTCTTAAACGTTCAATTAAGATTTTTAATAGTTTGTTCCCCAGTCGATAACCTAGTTGATTGTTGACATTTCTTAGCTGCCCTACATCCAATAATAATAGCCCGATCAGTTGATTATTTTTCTGGGCATTATTAATAGCACTTGAGAGGTGTTCATTAAAGAGGGAACGGTTAGGTAAATCCTTGAGAACAACCGAAGAATATTCCTCTTGAATCTTGCTATTAAAACTTATGATTTGCGATGGAGCTTGACGGAGAATTAAGGTACTTTTTGCATGGGGGTCATTATGGCTAGAATTGGTTTCATTTTCCGTAGGTTTCCCTTGTAACTGTTTTATATTTTCAACTGATTCTCGCTCTATTTTTGCTTGACTAGCTATTAAATGAAAACTGGCATTTATATCACAGCCAAAGTTAATTAAATCACCATCTTTTAATTCATGAATTAAGCATTTAGACCCATTGACGTAAATGCCATTATGACTTTTATTTCCCTCTAAATCACCATCAAGAATCCAATAGGAAAATTTTTGGCGATCAATACTCTTTTTAATTAAAGTCGCATGATAGCGAGACGCGTGTTTAGAGCGAAGAACAATTTGATTATCAGACTTACGACCCAGAGAATATTTCATGTTCTCTAGGGTAATTGTTCTTCTACCTTGAGGATCTTCCACAATCAGGAGATAACGGGAATTGGATGAACCATTAATCATTTTTTCAGCACCTCGACAAAAGTGAAAATATAAGTTAATTTATTCTCTCAAAAGCTACGGCTTATTCGTCTTTAAGTTAATTTATTTTCTCAATAAAGTGTTGGGGGTAATTCGGAACAGTTACTTAACAGCAAATGTGTCACATCTTCGGGGTTCAAAGTCCGAGTCAACCAAAATCATTGTACTTCTTCACAGTGGAGACGTGGGCAAGTGTCCAACTGTTGTAAACTTTCTCCCCCAACGGCAATAACTCGTAAATTCAAATTCTGCTCTAGGCTGATCATAGTCGATAACATGGCTAAATGCTTGGTTTTTGATGGTAAAGATTGGATAAAGGTTTGATCGATCGATCTTCAAACTGTCGAAGGTGTATTTATAAATATAACTTAATCAGGAATAGCCGGCATCAAAATTATCTAAAACCAACTGCATCCCTAATTCCCGCAAGTCCCTTAAAGCTGAGTTGGCAAAGCTCTCATCCTGCATGATGCAGTTTTCATTAATTTAGACCTGCTGCATCTCACATTTGCAGAAATACCGACTATCAGCAACAAACCAATACAAATGTACGGGCAACCGTCTATAAGCATACCACTTGCAAAGCTAATGCTTTCTGAACTTTGGGAGAGGTGCTTCCTCCACGGACATCTAAAACCACACACGCGGGTTGCGAATTCCTGTCCTCCCTAACGGGTTTCGGGGAGTAGAAACCCTCAAGGTCCCAGATTGAGTGATAAAATCAGAAATAAAGCCCGATTTTAGCAGAGATTTTCCCTTTAAAAATCTCAACTTAGTAAATTTACAAAAATGAGATGTACCACCGAGGAGTTCTCCCTATGGATAGCAACCGATTAATCGAAGAATTAAAAAATCCCGACTTTTATCCTCATTCTGTCAAAATTCCCGTTGAAATTATCCAAACCCATGCTTCAATTATCTTCTTGACAGGAGATTATGCCTATAAAGTCAAGAAACCAGTTAATTATAATTTTTTGAATTTCTCCACTTTAGAAAAGAGAAAATATTATCTAGAACAGGAACTAGAGTTAAATAAAAAAGTTGCCGACAATATCTATCTGGAAGTTTTGTCAATTAATGAAGAACAGGGTAGCATAAGTTTAAATGGAGAAGGAAAAGTGATAGAATATATTTTAAAAATGAATCAGTTTCCCCAAGAATGTTTACTCAGTAAAATTTTTGAACGGGGAGAACTAACGGAAAAAGCGATCGAGTCTTTGGCTGAAAAAGTGGCACAATTTCATCGGCAAGCTGTGAGTAATTCCTATATTATTCAGTTTGGTGATTTAGAAGTTATTAAACAAGCTTTTGATGAAAACTACCAACAAACCGAGAAATATATTAATTTTGTCCAAACCCAAAAACAATACGATGAAACAAAAGCTTATACAGATAAATTTTTCGCAGAACACCGAGATTGGTTAGAGGAAAGACAAATAAAAGGGATGATTCGCGAATGTCATGGAGACCTACATTTAAATAATATCTGTCAGTGGCAGGGAGAAATACAATTATTTGATCGCATAGAATTTAATGAATCTTTTCGCTTCGTTGATGTCATGTATGATCTTGCTTTTACAGCCATGGATTTAACCGCTAGGGGGAGAGAAGATTTCGCTAATTTAT
This sequence comes from Microcystis viridis FACHB-1342, assembly GCF_014698335.1. Classification (GTDB taxonomy): domain Bacteria; phylum Cyanobacteriota; class Cyanobacteriia; order Cyanobacteriales; family Microcystaceae; genus Microcystis; species Microcystis ichthyoblabe_A. Next base: position 154,059 of record NZ_JACJSV010000001.1, read on the forward strand.
TTGTCAATACTTATTTAGAACAAACCGCTGACTGGGAGGGTTTAAAAGTCTTGCCTCTCTACCTGACTAGACAAGCGTATGTGAGGGCAAAAGTCAATAGTTTTCTGCTTGATGGTGACACTTTTTCTGAGAAAATTAAAGCAGATGCACAGGATTATTATCAATTAGCTTGGCAGTACACACAACCGCAGAAACCGAGATTAATTCTGATGTCGGGATTTTCTGCATCGGGTAAGAGTACCATAGGGAAAGTAATTGCTAAAAATCTTAATGCTATTCAGATTCGTTCCGATGCAGTTCGCAAACATTTGGCTGGAATTGACTTAAATCAAACAGGAAGTCTAGATATATATAGTCTCGAAATGAGTCAAAAAACCTTCACTAGACTAGCGGAATTAGCCCGAATTTTAATAACTTTAGGTTATCCAGTTATTCTCGATGCACGCTACGATAAATATGCTTGGCGAGAACCCTTATTAACCTATGCCCAAAATTTAAAGATTCCTTTTCATATCGTCCATTGTCACGCACCTATAGAAGTTTTAAAACAACGGATTGCCGCTAGAAAAGGCGATATTTCTGACGCTACTATCGAGGTGTTAAATGCCCAAATTGAGAAAACAGAACCTTTTAATGAAAAAGAACAACCCTATCTAATTTCCCTAGACACTACTAATCCCGATTGGCGAGAATTTTTAGAGAGTCAATTAGGTAAATAGGTTGATATGAATCAATGATATAAAGTAGCAAAAAGGAGAAGCGATTATGAAAACTGTAGTGTTAAATCTAGAGACAGTTAATCTGACCGATGAACAATTTTATCATCTCTGTCAGGCTAATCAAACATGGAATTTAGAACGTAATCAAAAAGGAGAATTATTAATTATGCCTCCCGTGGGTGGAAATAGTGGTAATCGAGAAGCTGATTTAATTGCTGATGTAACGATTTGGAATCGTCAAAGTAATTCTGGTAAAGTCTTTAGTTCTTCGACAATTTTTCGTTTACCAAAAGGAGGATATCGTTCTCCTGATGTTGCTTGGATAAAACGGGAAAGATGGGAAGCTTTGAGCGCAGAAGAGCGAGAAAAGTTCCCACCTTTGTGTCCTGATTTTGTGATTGAATTACGTTCTCGTAGCGATTCCTTAACCTCTTTACGCGAAAAGATGCGCGAATATTTAGCCAGTGGTTTACGTTTGGGTTGGTTGATTAATCCTCAACAGCAGCAGGTGGAAATCTACCGACTAAATAGCGGTGTGGAAATTATTAATTTGCCTGCGATTTTATCCGGGGAAGATGTCTTACCTGGGTTTGTTTTGAATTTAACTTAGCAAGGATGACAGGGAATAACAAAGGGAATGACACCGAATCAGGATATCTTTGTCAAAACATTTCCAGAAAAGCGATCGATTGTCAGATTGAAGGTGTATAATCTCTTAAAGGCCAGCATCAAGCTACAAAGTTCTCAATATATCCCAAAAAAAACAATCAGGATTTCAGGAACAGATGCTCTGGCTACTTCTTCAAAGAAAGAAGAAACTCTCAGCCACAACATTGATATTTGTCAATAATGTCCCCTAAAATTTTCAATCATCACTTTACTCCTCTTAAATCCCTCTCTCTGGGATTATTTCTCCTACAAGCTTTCACTCCCCTCACCCTAGCAGCCCCCCCGCGAGAACCGGATCAAACCGTCGGCTGTGATATTCTGGTGGTGGGTGGTGGTTTAGCCGGTGCCGGTGCGGCCTACGAAGCCTTATTATTAGGAAAAACCGTCTGTTTAACCGAGATTACCGACTGGGTGGGGGGACAGATATCTTCTCAGGGAACCTCCGCATTAGATGAAAGACGGACACAAAGAGAAAAATTATTTTTCCCGAAAGGTTATCTAGAATTTAGGGAAAGAATTAGAAAGCATTACAGCAAACAAAACCCCGGGGAATGTTGGGTAAGTGGGTCTTGTTTTTTCCCTTTTGATGGACATAAATTATTATTTCAACAGTTAGAAGACGCTGCCAAAAAAGGTAAAGGAACCCTGAAATGGTTTCCCTCCACGGTAGTCAAAGAATTAAATATTGAAACTTTACCCAATCGCGGCACTGGTCAACAGATTACCAGTGTAATTGCTATTCAACATAGTCCCGCAAAAGGTACTCCTCCCCTAAATACCGAGTTTTTATCGCAAAAAATGGCGGATATCTATCGCTACGAAAATTCTCCCCGTTTTGATAAAAAAATCCTCCGTTTTGTCTCCAAATCCTCCCAACCGAATCAATTAGCAGATTGGTATGTGATTGAAGCGACCGAAACCGGAGAAATCATCGGATTATCAGATATTCCCTACCGTTTAGGGGTCGATAAGCGCAGTTATCTCGAACCTTCTTCCTCTAGCGTCACTGGCGACCCCTACTGTACCCAAGGCTTTACCTATACCTTCGCCATGGAGGAAACAGAAAAACCACAAACCCACGAGAAACCCGTTTATTATGAACGCTATGCCCCCTATTTTAGCTATGAATTGCCGCGATTAGCCGATTTTGACCTAGTTTTCACCTATCGTCGTATCTGGAGTCCGCAACTGGGTAAAGAGAAAACCTTTGGGGGAATTACTTTTACCGAACCCGTCCCGGGGGATATTTCCATGCAGAATTGGACCTGGGGAAATGATTACCGTCCGGGGACTGCGAAGGATAACTTTATCTACACCCGTGAACAGTTGCAAGAGTTAGGACAGTTATCTCCGGGGGGATGGATGGGAGGATTACGCACAGAAACCCTCGCAAGGGGCGAAGAACACGCCATTTCCTACTATTATTGGTTAGTAGAAGGAACCACCGATTCCCAGTTAGGGGACGGGGTAAAAGTTCCCCATTTGAATAACCGTTATCTGTCTGGTTTTGATTCTCCCATGGGAACTGCCCACGGTTTGTCAAAATATCCCTATATTCGGGAAGCAAGACGGATTATCGGTCGTCCTTCCCTGACTTTCCCCACTGGTTTTACCGTCACAGAAATCGATATTTCCCGACAAAATTTTCAAAGCGATTTCTATCGTCAAAATCTTTCCCCGGCAGAATATCGGCGCTTAATTGCCACCTTGGCAAGATTAGAGGGATTTTCCGTACTTGATGGCACATTATCCCCCGATCAGGCCGTTAAACGCAAGCGATCGACTATTTACCCCGATTCCGTCGGTATCGGTCACTATGCGATTGATTTTCATCCCTGCATGACGGAACATCCCCCCGAAAAACCGGGTAATACAGAAAAAGCAGGAGAAAGACAGGGACAGGGCCAAGCTTACCCCTTCGAGATCCCTTTAAGGGCTATAATTCCCCAAAAAATCGATAATTTACTGATAGCGGGTAAAAGTATCGCTCTCAGTCATATTGCCGCGGCCGCCTATCGTGTCCATTCCTTCGAGTGGTCCTCTGGGGTAGCTGCTGGCATCACGGCAGTGTATGCTTTAAATAATAATGTACTGCCCTATCAATTAGTAGAAAGTGATTTTCTCATCGGGAATAAACAACTGCGAGAATTACGGCAAAAAATCGACGCTAGTGGTAATCCCACTGTGTTCCCCGATGCCTCAATTTTCCGGTCGATGGATAATTGGTATTAATTAGGGTCTGCTGAAAAAGTTTGTTGGTGGGGTTAGGGTGCAGGGTCTGGGGTTTTAAGCTAAGACGCATTTTAACCCCCCTATCCTTAGATTGGCTGAATCTCCCCCAATCCCTTTACTGTTGCAAGAGTGCCTCATCTCAACAAGTAATTTAAGTGGGTGGGCAGCTTACACTTTGTCGCCGCGAAGTATTTTGAATATATCAGTGACAATTCTGTTTCTAATTTCCTCTAAAGAACCTGATTTGCCAGAATTTTTCTGACTTTCCAAGTAACTTTTAACCCCTTTAAATTGTTGTTCTAGATGACCACTATAGCGATTTTGTCCCAAAGAATAATCAGGATTATTCGATCTTATAATAGTTTGAGCATCGTGTAAATCATTCAAAAGATAGGCGACCTCTGGCCAATAGCTACTATATTTTTCGTAGTTATACAAAAAGAGAATTACTCGACAGGTTGCCGCAAAAATTTTCCCTTTAGCGGTAAACTGAGTTAACCGGTGAGGATATAAGCCTCTAATTTGAAAATCTTCGGGCATTTTTTGATCTTTATTTGGCTTTTGCTCGGTAAATATTCGCTGAAGATAGGTTTTTTCTCCTCTTTTTTCATCCACTGTTCCCTCAGATGCAATTGCCGCTCCTAAAGTAAACCTTTTCATCGCCATACGAATACGTTCTTCTAATCCTTCTTCCTGATTATCTTTACAAAGTTCCACCAGTCCCAACCCAAATAAAAGAAGACTAGCGTGAATACCAAATAAATAAACTTTATTATCTGAATTTGAGTCAAGGTAAGTTAATGCTGACATGGGTAGCTGTATAATTTTTTCTTGAATACCAAATATTTCTTCAATACTAAATGAAGAAGCTTTATTGTCTGGATTGTCTGGCATAGTTGGCTGTGTAATTTCTTCTTGAGATTGACTAGATTCATTAAATGTTTTTTGAATTTTTTGATAAAACTCGTCTAAGTTTCTGCTGCCCTTTCCGATTTCAATAGTTTTTTGATAAAACTCGTCTAAGTGGCTGCTGCCCTTTCCGATTTCAATAATTGGGGGAATGGTTTGCACATAAATATCATTGTATTGCTCATAAAATATAATAGTCGAATCCGGTTTTAATCCACTAAACTCTGTTTTCTGTTTACCACTATAATTTTTTATCTGTTGATAAGATTTTCTGCCTCGCTCTCCATAACAATCAAGAGCATTTTTAATTAAACGTTCGGCCCATTCTAGACAATTTTGGCGGCTAAATTTTCCCTTTAATAGCTTGGTGTCTCCGACATAGGCGGTGATTAAATAAGACCAAATTTGATACACTGTCCAGTAAGCATAGTAATTAGCATCACCGTCTCTAGCCGCATAAATACGAGCTTTTTCTAAGAGACGAAGAGGTTCAATTAATAAATGAGTTTTGGGATTGGGTAATTGAGCAATGTAAGGGAAAAAGATATAAATTTTAGCGCGGTGAGAATAGATACGAGATAGATAATAGAAAAAAGGATGAGCATTAGTTTGAGAGTATTCACCAATGATTGCGTATTCTTTCAAATATTCCTGCAAATATTCTTCAGCAGTGTTCAAACATTCTTCAGCTTTACGAATTGCAGAACCCCTTTCTTGATGGTCACGCTCCTCATCTTCAAGGTCTGTATAAAAATGATAATCAAATAGACAGATATAGTAGAGACTAACTAATAGTTTATCGTCTAGTCGTCCCTTTTCGATATGGGGTTTAATAACCTCAAGATATTTTTGGGCAATACGATAGAGACCCTCTTGAAGATATACTTGAATAATTGCCAAATGTGCTTCATAGGCCACCATACTCCAAGCTTGATTATTATTAACTTCCTTGAAATTTCTCTCATCCCAATTGCGATATTTATCCTTAAACAGCTTTTTTTCTAAATAATCTTGCATAGCCCTGAGAGAGAAAGGGTAGAATTTTATCCATTTTTCTGCTTTTTCTAGTATGTATTTTTCCTCAATTCTCTGACAAAGTTGTTGTAGATATTGCTGAGAATCAATTGCCGTTTTTTCAATGGCTCTCAGTCGAGCATGAAGGGCAGACTTAGCGGCAGATTCTAGAAGATCAAATCCATAAAATTCTCCTGTTGCTAATTCTTGATCGGCGACAATTTGATTATAATTAATTTCACCTTCTAGAGATTTTTTCACATCTTCCTGTTTGCATAACTTAACCAGAGAATAAGACCAAACAGCACTATTTCTTGTATTGCCAATCACTTTATCTTCACTGACTATTTTTTGGGTGACAGGTAGATATCCTTGCTTTTTCAAAATATCTATCCCCTCAAACAAAAATCGATTAATTGCGGTGGTGATATGAGCGATAGGACTGCCTACACCTACCACTTCTTCACAAAATTCTAATCGACTGTTTGATTCTTCTTGCTTGAAAAATTGGCTGATTTCTTTTTCTTCTAAGGTTGGTTTTGGTTTCCAGTTCTCTGGGGGATAGACATAAAAATACACTCGCACCCTATAGGCTATCTGTTTTTCTAATCCTTGAGCATAATACTCATTTTCGTCTTCAGGATCATCGAGAAAATCGGTATTGATTAAACCTGTTTTGCCTCGGTATAATTTTAGGGGCAGAGGTTTGACCTTCTCAATTTCTAAATAGTCGATATAAACGGGAAATTTATCTCCTAATAAATTATTTTTAATAATTGAATTGCTCAGGCTTTCCAAAAAGAGATTGGATATGGAATCGCTAGTTAAATTATTCTGAACAAAATCTGGACATTGCCCGACAACAGTTTTAATTTGTCTGAGTCCAGCTTGAAATTCTGTCCGGCTCACTTCTCTTAAAATCTTATCAACCAAATCCTTGATAATTTCCTGCTCCGAGCCTGTTGATAAATGCTGATAATATTTTTTTAATCGGGGTTGAATATACTCTATAATCTGATTAACTAGGTTTAAAGATTCATCTAGATTTTGATTATCATTTGGGCCAAGGGATTTTAGGTAACTGTGTTGTTGTTTTTGGGAACTGTATAGATTAATGGCCTGTTTATAAAAGCTAACAACGTCTAGGGAATCCTGCTGTATTTCATCGGTAATGATCTCTTTTAACTGCTCAAGTAAACCAGCTTCGGGATGAACAAGTAATTTCAATTTATCCCTTTCATCCAGAGATAACTGTGCATATTTTTTGAGAACTCGTTGTTTTTCTTGTTGGGTAAACTTATTGATCATTTTCTGGGCTAAACTATCCTTATTTTTGGCTGACTCTCCTTGCCAATAAGCCTCCAGTGAGCTAAGAATAGTAACTAATTTCCCCAAGCTTAAACTGGGTACCCGCTCCTCGCGTTCCTTTTCTTGGTAACGCTCTCCCATCACCGAACGCAGCACTCGCCGGACAAAAATGCGATTTTGTCCCCATTGTTTGGCTATTTTGTACTCATTCGGTTTGGGACTATCCTCACTAATGTCCAAATCGGTCAAATTGTTGAGGAGATGCAAATACACCGCAGCATCTCTTTTTCGGTCTTCATCGCTTTGTCTTTGATTTTCTGTGTCCAGATCGCTCATAGGTTTAGATGTTACTCTGATGATTTAGCCCTAGATGCCCGTTTTGATCAATAGTTATGTTCATATAATACAGGCTAATCTGGGGGATGTGCATAAAAAATCTGCATTAATTTTTGTAAACCTTGTTAAAATTATCGGTAATTGGTTTGTTAGCCTTCGTAGTGAAACCCTGTAGATGTAGGAAAGAGGTTGCTGATGACGGAAGAGACCGATAGGGTATCCATCACTGAACTGGTGAGGGCGGCTTTTTATATGTGCATTTTCTACGCTAATACATGAAGAGTATGTACATCTTGACCATTGTTCAGTTTTTTGACAACATAGTTGGACGACGTGATATATTTTATACCGTTTTTGTAACACTTTGTAACACCTTTGCTCAGACCAAACTAGATTTGGTTGAATTTGCACTTAATGTATGAAGGGTAGATGTTGCGGAAAATAATTCAATGGATTATCTTTGGGGTTGTATTAGCAATTGTTCCACTTGTAGTAGCACTTTTAATTAGAGCTACTCGGGGACAATCCACTGAACTTGTTGATTTGTTGAGAAACGGTGAACTGTTTCTCGTAACGGCCGGTATTGTGGGTGCTGCTATTGGGGATCTTTTAGGAGGCAATAGAACTCAACCTATCTTTGAGCTATTCTCTGGAGGTGCGTGCGTTTTAATCTTGGTTGTTTCTTCCATATTATATGCCGATGTTTCCGCTGCTCATGCGTCCCAACAAACAGTGAATATTGCTGTAATTGAAAGATCTTCACTATGGCTATTTTCTGGGGGTGTTGTTTCGAGTTTCTTCTGTGTCGTTTTTTCGGAGCTATAGTTTTATGGAGACGATCGCAATAGTAACATCCTTATTAGCTATTTGCAGTTCAGCGATTTCCTTAATTGCAAAATATAGATTCCAGAGGCGAGAACGAAATAATCCAAAAATGCTCAATAAAAAGTCAGCAGAAGGGCAGCGGCAGCAACAATTGAGGCAAATGGAAGAGAAAATAGAGTTAATGCGCTCATTTTCTAGTTCTAAGAGTGGTGACATGAGTGAGTATAAAAAACTCGCGCTCGACATAAGCGATTCTGCTTCTCGAATTGTAGATGAGTTAGAATCAGACAAGTTTTAGCAACACAATTCCTAACCCGTAGTAATCTGCACCCAACAAGTTGTTGAGGAGATGCAAATACACCGCAGCATCTCTTTGTCTTTGATTTTCTGTGTCCAGATCGCTCATAGGTTTAGATGTTACTCTGATGATTCAGCCCTAGATGCCCGTTTTGATCGATAGTTATGTTCATATAATACAGGCTAATCTGGGGGATGTGCATAAAAAATCTGCATTAATTTTTGTAAACCTTGTTAAAATTATCGGTAATTGGTTTGTTAGCATTTGTAGTGCAACCCTGTAGATGATTGTAGGAAAGAGGTTGCTGATGACCGAAGAGACCGATAGGGTATCGATCACTGAACTGGTGAGGGCGGTTTTTATATGTACGTTTTGTACTCTAATACATGAAAAATTTTTAACTTTGTCACTGTATGTACACACTGAAAAAATATTCTGTACATAATGTACATATTCGACAATTTTCGTCAGAATAAATGGACAAGGTTATTTTATCTCGTTTTTGTAACACAATGCCAAAACAGTTAGAAAAGAAAAAAACAACTGAATTAGAAGATATAGCCATTAGGTTGTCCGGCTCAGACTCGCCCGGTGGCGCAGGAGAGGAGCTTCGCAGCTTCACTAGCTCTCCGTCCAAAAGCCTTCAGCCCAAACCCGAGCCGGGGGACACTCAGCGAGTCCAATTGCCCACGGATTTGCCAGTTCAATTTGAACTTGTAGATAAGTATCAATCGAAATTTACTCAAGCATCCAAATTCAAATATCGCCTCCGACACCAAGGTATCCCTTTATACGGCTCCTCGATCATTGTTGATTTAGACGAAGACAATAAATTTTTGTTTGCAAACTCGTCTGAAGTTGCTCAAGATGAAGCTGTAAAAAAAGGATTTCCTGACAAAAATCCGAAAGTTCCTGAAGAAGATTTAAAAGATTCGATCTACAAATATTGTCTTAAGAAGGGTGAGCCTATTTCCCGAGAAGCCCTAAAGGATTGTGATATTAATCCCCAGCTTTACTATTATTTCAAACACTTTTCTAATGGCTCCAGTCACAAGCTATGGAGACTTGTTTATGTTACGAACATTAAAGTTATGGCTCCAACCAGTGGCGGAAAATCTGTTGGAACATCACTGGAATTAACTGATTATATGATAGATGCCCACACAGGTGAGATAATCCTCGAACTCTCAAATTTGAGAACCTTCTGCTAAAAGAGTTCTGTCCATAACCTACTGCCAAACTGTCTATCGTTTGGAGATATTTACCCAAATATCCCTAACTATTGGGCTGGTTTTGGTAAACTTTTTTTGCATTATTCAAATATAACTCACTTTTTAACAGGAAATAAGTAGGTAGGTGTTAAAAACTTTCAGACACCACCCTTATTAAGGGGGGATCGACTTTCTGTGGCTTTGCTTTGCCTAAATTCTGGCAATTTTGCCATCTTGACACATTGGGCGACTTTCTAACAAGATTAATTACTTAACCACTGACTGGAACTTATAAATTTATCGGGGGCAAAAACTCATGTTCTGCACAGAATGCCATGGCGCACCATCTAATGGTAACTGCGGGCTTCCACAAACTTATAATTTGAGATATAGAGATTATTCCTCTAATATCACTCTCACTGACCACTCATTAGTCGATGATCCTTGTCACGATTCTTGCCAACAAGCTCGCAATAATGTTGAAACCGTTGCCCAGTTTATCAACAGTCCCACCAGTAAATTCAAGCCACTAGATAGATATGAAGCTATCATTAATGTTGCCAGCATAAAGCATCGCTTTTGCCCTGCCGCATGGTACACAAAACGAGCCTTATTTGCACAAAGACTAATTGATGGCAGAAACCGTTCCTATGGAACCGATATCACAGTAGTAGCGCATGAATTTTGTCATGGTTTAATTCAGCAAATTGAGGAAGGAGATAATGAGTTTACAGAAAAAAAAGCACTTGAAGAATCTTTTTGTGATATATTTGCGGTTTTAGTGCGTAACTATCATAGGGATGATGGTTGTTATCGGAATAATCCTCATAATTGGCTGTGGGATGTGGGAGAAAACTTTCAAGAAGGAACTGGATCCCTGAGACGATTAGATACATTACTTTCTTTAAGGTTTACAGATGCAGGGTCTGTCTATGGACAAATTGATTGGAATACGGCCGAGAATTATCATGAACTTTCCTTGATTCTATAGTCATGCTTTTTATCGATTGATGACAATTCATAACACTGTCATCAATGGACAGCCTCTTTTTAATGGCGAATTTGCTCTTAATCTATTCGGCGCTGTTCTAGAAGATATTTCCGAGCTCGATAGTTTCTCTGAGAGTCGTAGAGTATTTGAAAAAAGAGCCGAAGTATCACTTAACGCTTCTCCTCACCAATTAGATGCTATTGATCAAGCATTTATTGATGTAGGAATTAAGTAAATATTAGCTAACTAAATTGACTGTTAAGCAATCGCTTGGCACTTTTTTAATGTCAGTTTTAAAAAGCCATTTAACCAAGGGATTACCATTTTGTTCCAAGCGGGCAGTTAAATTTAACTTAGTCCTCACCAATTGCATATTCTTAGGGACTTTGACAATCATGTGCATAAATTTACTTCCTTGAACTCCTTTTCCCTGTGCTTTTCGATATTCCCAATCAGCCTTATATTCCCCAACTCCTGTGGCTATAATTGTTGGTTGTAATTCGGGGTATTCTAGGGCAAAATCTGTTCCTCCTAAACTTGCCTGAGCTTCCTTAAACTTGATATTGGGGGACAGACTAACTTTACAGTTACGCTTGATTTCCTGATTGATTTCCAACGGATATAGATCAAAAGCAATAGCCCGGTTTTGTTGATTATCGGGCAGTAAATCAACAGAAAATTTAGCTTGAGTAATTTGAAATTTATCTTCTCCACTATTACGAAGAGAACAGGCAAAACGGACTAAAAAAAACTTTGCCTCATTCTGTTTTACCTTTAACCAAGAGGGAATTGCACCAGAATAAAGTTTAGCTAATGGCCAAACTTCTGGTTGTCCGATGCTAACAATTGGTACATAGCTGGGCTGTGAGGGAGGTGAGATAAATCTAAAATTTTCTTCCGCAAGAGGTGACATAAATCCAAAATTTTCTTCCGCAAGAGGTGACATAAATCTAAATTTTTCTTCCGCAAGAGGTGACATAAATCTAAATTTTTCTTCCGCAATTTGTTCGTTGTCCAATTCTAGTGGCCCTTGCCAAAGAATATGCTGAATTGTTTCAGGAGTAGATAATAACATATCAATTCAATCCGTTAACTTGTTCAATTATCAACAGTATATCGCCAAAATAGAGAAAATAAACCCAATCCTTTGGCGAGAAAATAGGATTGAGTTAACAGGATCAAAAATGGGATAGGTTAAAAACAGATCCCACAGTTCCAATTAAGTCAGAACTACTGACGAATTTGTACCGGCATCACCAAATAGGTCATCTTTAAACCTCCCAAGGGGGTAAAAATAACCGGTTGGGTACTAGCATTTAACTGCATTTGGATATCATTATTGGGTAAAGCCTTCAAACCGTCCATCAAATATTTAACATTAAAGGCAATATCGCCACTTTCTCCCTGAATTTCCGCCGCCATGGACTCTTTGGCGCTACCTAAATCGGGAGATTCCACCGCTAGGGATAAACGGTCATTTTCGCTATCGAGACTAAACTTGACTAAATTATTCTTTTGGTCTGATAAAACCGCCACTAATTCCAAACAACGGATTAACTGTTTGCGGTCTAAAACCAAAGAACGCTCGAAGGATTTAGGAATTAACTGATTATAAGTGGGATAGGCCCCTTCTAACTTACGACTGGTTAACCTCTGTTCCCCCATTTCAAAGATGACTTGAGAATCATCCACATGCAGAGTAATAGTCTCGATATTTTGTTTTGTTGCCATCATTCTTTCCAATTCTCGCAGGGCCCGGGCCGGAATGGTGACATTAAAGCCACCAGAGGCACTTTCCACCTCCTCTAGGGGAGTTTGTACCACCGCTAAACGATGACCGTCCGTAGCGGCAAATTCTAGACAATCGACGGTTTTAGTTAAATGTACCCCCGTCAACACCTGTTTAGTTTCATCGCCACTAGCGGCAAACAATGCACCTTTTAGTCCCTCTGTCAAGGCAACTATAGGTAAATTAACAATTTCTCCATCGGCCACCGTGGGCAATTCTGGGAACTCATCGGCTTTCATGCCGCGAATTTGGAACTGTGCCGAGGCAGTTTTCAGGAAAGCGAGACTATGCTCCTCATCATTCTCGCTTTCTTCCACAGAGATAGTGATTTCCCCTTCTCCCAAACGAGAGACAATATCGTTAAGTAATTTTGCCGGCAGGGTAATTTTGCCCCCTTCCACCACCTCGGCCCGAAAACTGGTGCGAATCCCTAAACTCAAATCAAAAGCAGTCAGGCTAATTTCGCCCTTTTCCTCATCGGCACAAAAGAGAACATTGCCCAACACCGGATGGGTAGGACGACTGGCAACGGCCCGACTAACTAGGGATAAATTGCTGTTGAGTTCGCTTTGACTACTGGTAAATTTCATCGAAAATTTTGGGTCTGAAACCCCGTCGTTCTACGACGGCTTTACTGTTAAATATTAGCACATTTACGAAATATATGCTAAAATGTGAGGTATGGAAAAAGCCTATTCGTTTCGATTTTACCCCACACCAACACAAGAGTCGCTATTGCGGCGCACATTGGGCTGTGTAAGATTAGTTTACAACAAAGCTCTCCACGAACGAACACAAGCTTGGTACGAAAAGCAAGAAAGAGTAGGCTACGCTCAAACTTCTTCAATGCTAACCGAGTGGAAAAAACAAGAAGAATTAAACTTTCTCAATCAAGTAAGCTGTGTACCTTTACAACAAGGGTTAAGACACCTACAAACAGCTTTTACTAACTTCTTTGCTGGTCGTACTAAGTATCCTAACTTTAAGAAAAAACATCAAGGAGGAAGTGCCGAATTTACTAAGTCTGCTTTTAAATTTAAAGACAAACAAATCTATTTAGCCAAATGCACAGAACCCTTACCTATTCGATGGTCAAGACAAATCCCAGAAAGCTGTGAACCAAGCACAGTAACAGTCAGATTACATCCTTCTGGACGTTGGCATATCTCAATTAGATTTGATGACCCAACAATTAAGCCTTTACCAGTAACAGATAAAGCCATCGGAATTGACTTAGGAATTAGTAGCCTCGTGATTACCAGCGATGGTGATAAAGTATCTAATCCTAAGCACTTTAAAAAGCATTATCAGAGACTGCGAAAGGCACAAAAAAGCCTTTCTAGAAAACAGAAAGGCTCAAAAAATCGGGAAAAAGCGAGAATCGAAGTAGCCAGAATTCACGCCCAAATTACTGATAGCAGAAAAGACCATTTACATAAGCTAACCACTCAATTAGTTCGGGAAAACCAAACGATTGTGGTTGAGAATTTAGCCGTCAAGAATATGGTCAAAAACCCCAAGTTATCTCAGGCAATATCTGACGTTAGTTGGGGAGAAATCACTCGACAATTAGCCTATAAATGCCGTTGGTACGGCAGAAATTACATCGAAATAGATAGATGGTTTCCTAGCTCTAAAAGGTGTAGTAATTGCGGGCATATTGTCGAAAAGATGCCGTTAAATGTTCGAGAATGGGATTGTCCAGACTGTGGGACACACCATGACCGAGATGTTAACGCTAGTAAAAATATTTTGGCCGCAGGGCTTGCGGTGTCAGTCTGTAGAGCGACCATAAGACCAGAACAGAGTAAATCTGTTAAGGCAGGTGCGGAACCCCGCAAGGGAAAGAAGCAGAAACCTAAATCGTGAGGTTTGGGAATCGCCGTCCGTTTTACGGCGGCGAGGATGTCAAAGCAGGAATAGTTTTTTTGTACGCTAAGAAATAATAGCAAGAATTCCCCTGTGGAAAATCTGTGGAAAACCGGAGCTTTTTTTGATCGCTCTTTCCGGTCTAAAATCTATCAATAGCAATAACTTCGCCCATTGCTAGGTTTTTCTGGCAATTCTGAAAAGATTGTGGAAAAATTGTCAAAGTGGAAGGAACCACTCCAGACACAGAGGACACAAAGATTGATCGATCATATAGTAAGTTAAACTTATCACACAGAACCCAGAAGAGCCGAGACTTGAGCCGACCAGCGCCTTTCTTAGGGAAAAAATTGCGTAAAATGTAGGCTGGTGATCTTTAAAATGGAACAAGCAGCAGGAAATTAACAAAACAAAACTCCGGGCATTCCCCGGAATCGATAGACTCAAATAGACAAGGAGACAGGATTGGTTAGCACATCTTCGTATCAAACAACAAAATCGAAAGAAATCTTTACAGCCGCTCAAAAATTAATGCCGGGGGGTGTAAGTTCCCCCGTGCGGGCCTTTAAATCCGTCGGTGGTCAACCCATCGTTTTTGAAGGCGTCAAAGGGGCCTATATTCGCGACGTGGACGGTAACGAATACATCGACTATGTGGGAACTTGGGGACCGGCTATCTGTGGTCATGCCCATCCCGAAGTGATTGCCGCCCTGCACCAGGCCCTAGACAAAGGGACCAGTTTTGGCGCTCCCTGTGTCCAGGAAAATATTCTCGCTGAAATGGTGATTGATGCCGTTCCCAGCATTGAAATGGTGCGTTTTGTCAATTCCGGCACCGAAGCCTGTATGTCCGTCCTGCGCTTAATGCGGGCTTTTACCGGCCGGGATAAAATCATCAAATTCGAGGGCTGTTACCACGGTCATGCCGATATGTTCCTGGTTAAAGCCGGCTCTGGTGTAGCCACCCTGGGTTTACCCGACTCGCCGGGGGTTCCCAAAACCACCACTAACAACACTTTAACCGCCCCCTACAATGACCTGGAAGCGGTAAAAGCCCTCTTTGTCGAAAATCCCGACTCGATTGCCGGGGTGATTTTAGAGCCAGTGGTGGGTAATGCCGGCTTTATCGTGCCGGATGCTGGCTTTTTAGAGGGATTGCGGGAATTAACCAAGGAATACGGGGCCCTGTTAATGTTTGATGAGGTAATGACCGGATTTCGCATCGCCTACGGTGGCGCTCAGGAAAAATTCGGCATTACCCCCGATTTAACCACCCTCGGCAAAGTTATCGGCGGTGGGCTGCCAGTGGGGGCCTACGGCGGTCGGGCCGATATTATGGCGATGGTGGCTCCGGCCGGCCCGATGTACCAAGCGGGAACCTTATCCGGCAACCCTTTGGCCATGACAGCAGGAATTAAAACCCTCGAGTTACTCCAGCGCCCCGGCACCTACGAATATCTCAATAAAGTGACCAAATCCTTAACTGAAGGGCTGCTGAAAGTGGCCAGAGAGGCTGGTCACAGCGTTTCTGGAGGTTATATTAGTGCCATGTTCGGAATGTTTTTCACTGGCTCCCCCGTGCATAACTATGAAGATGCCAAAAAGGCCGATGTGGCTAAATTCGGTCGTTTTCACCGGGGAATGTTAGAAAGAGGCGTTTATCTAGCTCCTTCCCAGTTTGAAGCTGGTTTTACTTCCTTAGCTCACACAGAGGCCGATATCGAACGGACTTTGGCCGCCGCTAAAGAGGTTTTAGCAAGTTTATAGTTAATGCCGCTTCGACTGGGAAAATCGATTGATAGAGTCCCAAGTATTGATGAGTTGACATTTCCCCGCTTGCAAAAGACGGGGATTCTTATCGGTGAGATCGAGGGCGGTTTTAACCCTACTCGATCTCGGTAACAATCTATTTTAGAAGGCCTGTCTAGTAGGTTTTCTGACTGCTATTTTTCAATTTTATTGGTGAGAGTTCCCACCACATCAATACCGAGGGTTTGATGGACACTGGCGAGGAATTGATTGACGATTTCGGGATAGACTTTGATCAGGGCAGCCAGGGATTTACCATCACCATTATCAACGATATTAACTCGCTCGAGGTGTAATCGTTTAGGAATTTTAATCGCCTCCTCCAGGATAGTTTCTAGCTGTTGAATCAAGAAAATTGCTTCTGCTTCGCTGCCGGTGTTTTGCCAGACTTCTGCAAATAATTCGTTAACCAAGGCTTCAGCTTTGGCATTTTCTTCAAAAATTGCCGCTTCTCCTCTAGCGCGGAAAGTTTCAGCTTCCTGCTGCGCTTCTGCGGGTAAAACTTGATCTGCTTGGAGACGTAATCTTTCCAATTCTGCCCTAACCTGTTGCAATTTTTCCTCAACTATAGCACGTTTTTCCTTAGCGGCAGCAATAGTTATTTCTTCTTCCGATTTTGCCTGTTGTTCCAGTTTTGCTTTTAACTTTCTCAACTCGTTTTCTTGCTCTAAAATGATAATTTGATCGCGGGTTTTAGCCACGGTTGCCTGTTCCTCACATTCCGCAACTATTTGTTCAGCTTCATTGAGGGCATTTGATTCAGCAATTTCAGCATCACGCATGACTAAAGCGATTCTTTCCCGTCCGAGGGAGTTAAGATAATCCACGTCATCGGCAACATTTTGAATTTTGAGAGTATCAATTTCTAAACCGAGTTTAAACAGATCTTGACTGACGTTACTGGTAATACTTTCGGCAAATTTTAGGCGATCTTCGTTCACTTGTTCGGGGGTCATTGTTGCGACTACACCCCGCAAGTTTCCTTCTAAAGTTTCCTTAGCTACGCGAATAATTTCTTCTCGATCTCGATCTAAAAAACGTTCGATCGCATTGCCGACTATTTCAGGTTTAGAACTAACTTTCACGTTAGCAATTGCCACTATATTCAGGGGAATATTGCCCTTAGAATAGGCATTTTTAATCTCAATTCTGATCGGGGTTGTGGTGACATCCATGCGTTTAACGGTTTCTAAAATTGGAATACGAATCGCCCGACCCCCCGATACCACTCGATACCCCACATCCTGTCTATCTTTTGATTTGCGTTTCATCCCACTCAGAATTACCACTTCATTGGGTTTACAAATACACAGAAAAGAATTGATAAACCAAACCGCACCGATCCCCAGAAATATAAATAAAGCGACGGGAACACTATTCAATAATAAATTGCCAGCACTGTTATTGTTATTGTTGTCGTATTGGTTGGGATTAATTTGGATGAGATAGGAATTATTTTGACTATTCATAGTTAGTTACCCTTTGGTTTAGAAGAAATTAGAAATCGCCCCTGATATACTTTTCCGCAATGACTAAAACTTTATTATCCTGGAAATTGAGGATAAATGCTTGATCCCCGACATTAAATTGTTCTTCCCCTTCCGTTATCGCTACTATATCGATCAGACTATCTCCGACATTAACTCGTACTTTCCCCTTGCTATTTTTGTCGAAGGGGATTTGAACAACTCCAATTAAACCGATGAGAGAGTGATGATCGACAATACTATTTACCTGTTGGTTGCAGCGTCTTAACTTGACTAAAATTAGGAGTAGAATAGCCAAACTAATACCTACCCCTAAGGAAATTAAAACGATTGTGAGCAGTTGAGCATTCATAAGTTTAGTTATTTACCGTTATAGTTGCCCCCAATCTAATTACCGTTAACTAATTCGAGACTTCGGCCATTTCAATCACGCGATCAGCATTATCTTTGACCAAAAAATTTAAAGGTTTATTGCGACGAACTTTATACTTTAAGCGTCGTGATTCCACCCGCATCAGAATTTGTTCTAAACAATCGTGATCAAAACAAACGTGACGATGACGATCCTTATAACCTGCGGTTGCTCCACCAACGATGTGCAGTTGGGTATTTTTCTTCAACTGATACCATAAACCCTGGGGTTGATCTCCCAAAGAAGGGTTGGCAGTAGTCACAGCCGGATTACTAGACATATAAAATGGGTCAATCATATTATTGCCCATCGTCTGCTCATAATTGTAATAGTAATGGAGGGGGACATCGGCCGTGGGTAAACTTAAAAGTCCTTCATAAAACTGTCGGGCTGTCTCCAAATCTGTCACCATGATTGTATGAACTTTTGGGGCGCTAGTTAGAAACATCCACATGGCTAAGGCATAAGCGGCCAGAAGCATAACCATAATCCCCTGGGTGGACAGGAGAGTATCAAGGGGTAGAAAAGCGCCGAAGAAAAGATGATTTATCAACACTGATGTGATCCTATTGTCTAAGAATTTCTATCATTCCCTAATTATAATCACGACGCTGAAACTTAAGTTAACAGGGTGGGGAGTGACCAAGTTCCGTACATTTGTATTAAAATGCTCCCCCTGGGATGAATAAATGATGAGATGATGACATTGGCTACGGAAATATGAGGAATGAGCAGAGATGAAAGCGTATATTGGAAATAGAGCCGTCCCTAGAAAGTGAGCTACTGTTATGAATTCTTTTGCGCTTCCCGTCTTTCTGCAATCAGGTTTAACCCTACTGGCATTTTTAGTGCTGATTATCCTGATGGCTTAAATCTTAATCCGTCTGTGACTTCGATCGAGTAGGAGCCGATCGACAGCTCAGACTAGATTTTGATAGACAGTTAGCATCTGTTCAGCGATCGCTGACCAACTATATTGATTTAAGACTAAATCCCTGGCATTTTTCCCCCTTTGTTGGCGAATTTCAGGATTAGTGATAGCCGTTGCCAAAGTATTAGTTAAATCCTCAAGCTGACAAGCTGTCACCCATCCCGCAGCCGCTGCTGCCACCGCAGGATGCAGATCCACCCGGTCTGAGATCACCACAGGAATTCCGGCGGCCATAGCTTCGGCAACCGCAATGCCAAAATTTTCATAGTAGGAAGGTAAAACAAATAAATCGGCCCTAGCGAGGAGGCTATTTTTGACTTCTCCGGTGACAAATCCGGTAATTGTCGTATTTTTGCCCAATATTGACCGCTCGATCTGATTTTTAATCTGATTTTCGTACTCCCGGTCCTGGGGATTGCTTCCTGCTAAGACAAAATGAAAATCTAGACCATTTTCTAACAACCTTTCTAAACTGGGCAGCAATAAATCTAGACCTTTTTTCGGATCAAGACGGGACATATAGAGGATGATCGGTTTATTTTCGGGAAGATCAAAACCCTTTACTGGTAAAGCTTGTGGGTTAAAAAAATCTACCCCTAGGGGGATGACAATATCCTTAGTTTTTATATTAAATCTTTTGGCAGTTTGACACTCCTGCTCACTGGTAAAATGAATTGCCGCCGCCACCGCTAAATTGGGTTTTTCCAGAAAATTGGCATATATTTGTTTAAGTTGCCGTTTTTTTTGCAAATCTGCCGGATCGAGGGTGCCTAGGGGACGGAGAATATAGGGCAGTTGATGATAACGAGCGATCAAAGCCGATATACTGCTCACTGGAGAGAATAAAGCATGAATGTGAGCGATATCGTAATCTTTTGCCCTATTAGCCAACCAAGTAAACAGATCAAGGGAAAATTTATAGCGCCGAAAGGGAGAACAGGGAAAATAATAGATTTGATAGCCATTTTGACTAACAGAGACCCCTAAAGGCACATCTAGGGGTGCTTGTCCCGTGTCACCATTGGAATCGGTGGTAATAATAGTCACATCTTGGCCCAGTTGGGCCAGGGCTGCTGACAAACCAAGTACCATTTGACTAGGGCCACCGTAAACAAGGGAAATCGAAGGAACAATCTGAAGAATTTTCATCTCTTTGGTGCAAAGGTCAAGACTTGTTAAAATCGATCAAGCCGTTCGCTCAAATTTACCACTTCTGTGGCTCTCATTTATGGTAATCGACTTTCTGCCCTTCACTATCAATATTTCTCCGGCCTTTATTGCTGGTAGCTGTCTCTGGTCTTTAGCATTATATTTGGGGTTAGCTGGGGTACGAAATTGGTTTATAGAAATTTTCTATCGCTGGTTTAATTTTGCCGAGCGTTTCCTCTATACTTCCCTAGAGGAGTTTGAAAAAACTCGCGTCGCCAGGGAATCCCAAAATGCTTTTTATGCCTCTATCTTTAGTATTATTCCCTTTCTCATTCTCGGCGGTTTCTCCGATTGGTTAATTGAGATTAGTTTAGGAAAAAGTTGGCCGATTAGTGTCGGTATTCTCGCCTGTGTTGCCTCTGGTGTCTATGAATTAGGAAGACAGGACGGCAGCGGCAATCAGTAAATTAAGCTGTTAACCATCTCAATTATTACTTAGGACTGCACGGGAGTGGCAAGTGAGTCGATTTTAACCCTTGACTAGCGCTCAATCTTTTCCTTCCAGACGATTTTTATGTTTATTAAGAGTCTTTTGCAGTAAATTCAAAACCTCATTGGCAATCTCAATAACTTCATGGGTTCCAAAACCGGCCTGAGTTAATTCTTTAAAAAAAGCCTTAGCGACAATTTTGGCTAATTTCGGGGGATAAGGATGGACAGCGATCGAATGTTCGGACTGAATTTCTGCTATTTCTCTAGTCACTGCCATGGCCACAAAACGAGATTTTAATATCCCTTGCAAATGAAAAATTTGCAGGGATTGGGCAGCCTGTTGAGCGAATAACTGCAAGATTTCTAAATCTAATGGTTCAAAATGTTTTTTGTCTAGGGGAAAACTGAGATTAATTACTCCAATTATCTGCTGATTGAGGATAATCGGTGCGGCTATAAAACTATTATTATTTGCTCTTTTGGGATAAGGGGCTGCACTGGCAAATGATGATCGAGTTATATCCTTAATTAGTAAAGGTTTCCCTGTGGCCGCTACATTGTCGGCAATAGCTTGATCAAGTTTAATTATTTCTTGATCAGCTAAAGGTGATAGCTCATCATAATGGGCAAAAACTTCTAGATAATCGGTAATTTCCCCTTTTAATTCCTGTGGAGAGCTTAACAGGATTAAACAGCGCCGCGCTCGCAATTGATGAGCGCTCATACTAGCTATTTTCCGAAAAATATCTTCAAGATTTTCCTCAACATTCAAGACAAGAGCCAGAGCCGTTAATTTGGGGTTAAAATTATCCATGTATTCAATCATTTATTCAGTCCGAGTTTAGGCTTTTAGGGTAAGGGTGACATTCCCCATCTCCCTGTTTATCTGAGTCTATAGCGTGCCATAGCATCTGATCGAGGGGCTTTTTTACTCGCTAACTGATCTATTGTAGATGTAGCCAAAACTTCTGTCTGTCTCTTGTTTTTTGTCTTCCCTCTAGCTACTCTGAGATCTAGTAGGTCAGAGGAGTTTAACCTGACTGGAGTGAAAGATGGTGCGTTTTCTCTGGGCAATTTTGGCCGGTGTGGGGATGGGGTTAACAGTAGCGCCAGTTTCTTGGTGGTTACTCGCTTGGATTTCTCTCGTCCCCCTGTGGATTATTGTGAGATTAGGGGAAAAATCCCTAAAAAAACAGCTTTTATACGGTTTTGGCTGGGGTTTTGCCTACCATGGCCTCGCTTTATTCTGGATCACGGGAATTCACCCGATGACGTGGATGGGTGTCCCCTGGTTAGCGAGTTTGTCAATTGCTCTGTTTTGTTGGTTGTTTATCACTTTTTGGGGAACTGCGATCGTGCTAACTTGGACGTTAGTCATGTTTTATGTCAACAAAAGTGTTAATCAGTCATCTTTTCGCGATGCTCTCCTACGGGTTTTCATCGGCACTGCCCTCTGGTGTGGGTTAGAATCTCTCTGGAGTCAATCCCCTCTCTGGTGGACTACCCTTGCTTATAGTCAAAGTCCCCATAATTTATTGATTCTGCAATTGGGCAAATTATCGGGTTTTACGACGGTAACGGCGGCAATTGTGGCAGTTAACGGTTTAATTGCCGAAAGCTTGCTCCTAATCCGTCAATCGCGGCAAAATCTCGCTTTTCTCTCTTTACCCCTCCTCATTTGTTTTAGCCTCCATCTCTGGGGATGGAACACATACCATAAACCGATCGAAAAGTCAAGGGATTTAGGGATAAAAATTGGCGTAATTCAGGGCAATATTCCCAACACAATTAAACTTTCGCCCCTAGGATTTCAAAAGGCGATCGAAGGTTACACTTCTGGTTATCAAATTCTCGCCGATCAAGGAGTAGATGCCGTCTTAACTCCTGAAACCGCTTTACCCTATTATTGGGAGAACTTAGTCAATAATAGCTCGATTTATTCGGCAATTTTAGCCAAAAAAACGCCGATCTGGTTGGGTGCATTCGGCAAGGTGGACAAGGGTTATAACAATAGTCTCTTGACCATTGATGGCGAGGGACAGGTGATTAGTCGGTATGATAAAGTAATTCTCGTGCCTTTAGGCGAATACGTTCCTTTTCAGGAAATTTTGGGCGGAATTGTTGATCGCCTTTCTCCCTTGCAAGCGCACTTAATCCCGGGAGATCCCGATCAAATTATTAACAGTCCTTTCGGTAAAATAATTGTGGGCATTTGTTACGAATCGGCTTTTTCCGAACATTTTCGCCGTCAAACTGCTAGGGGAGGCGAATTTATTATTACTGCTTCTAATAACGCCCATTATAGCCACGCCATGCCCGCTCAACACCATGCTCAGGATACCATGCGAGCGATCGAAACCGATCGATGGATGGCCCGGGCCACCAATACAGGTTATTCTGCTTTTGTCGATCCCCACGGTAATCACCTTTGGCTATCGGATTTGGATAAATATCAAATTCATAGCGAAACAATTTATCGACGGGATACGAGGACTTTATATGTGCGCTGGGGAGATTGGTTAACTAAAGTTTTAATTATTACTGCCGGACTAGCTTGGCTCTGGAGAGCTTGGGATTAAGGTGAAAGTGCTATACTTTTTCGTGAATAAACTGTATAAATAACCTAAGTTTTTGCTGCAATGAAAGAGCAATTTGTCAAGTGGTTGAATAGAATCTTAATATTTGATGTGTTTTTAGTGATAGCGGGTTTTCTCTGGTTTGCCGTGGCTGTTATCGGTGAATCCACGGGAATTCCTCTAGGATTTAAACTTTTTCAGCGTCTTTGGCTGCCCCTATTCAATCCTGCTATTAGTATTTTAATTGCGGGGGCGATTTTAAGCTGGGCAATTAATAAAATACAAGAACGCTTGTCCCCTAAATAGGGTTTGCTTAATTCAGTTATCAGTTATCAGTTATCAGTTATCAGTTCACTGTTTACTGAAAAAACTCCCCTACTTCCCCGCTCTCCTATAGTTTTTAAAGTCGTCTTTGCCAAGCAACAACTAATTTAATTTCCTCATAACTATAATTATCTCCCAGATTTTCTTTGAGAGTTTTCAGGGATTGATCGCCAACTTTTTTAATTGCTAAACGAATATATTCCTGTTTATTCTTAGGAACTAACTGATTAATATCAATTTCGTAACCAGCTTCCAGCAATTTAGCTAAATGTTCATAGATGGTTGAGACTTTTAAGCTTCTTTTGCGAGCGATTTCTTCCGCGTTCAAACCATCTTGATAGTATTGGAGAGTGAGGAATTGAGTAGAGGGAAGACTATCCTGACAAAAATCATTAATTGCCGCTATAAATATATCCCCATACTGTTGAACTTTGCTTTGTACTACTCCAGAAATTTGACGAAACTGCTCTAAACTCCGGGGTTTTGATTGGGCCATCAAACGCAGACTAGAATCATGGAAAATAACGTAGGGAGGAACCCCTTGACTATCAGCAATTTTTTTCCGCAGTTGTCGCAAGCGATCGAATAATAAATCACTTTCCATCGTATTGGGATTGTCGTCTCCCAAGATTGGACCGTTAGCTTTTTGGGGGACGGCAATAAACACGGAACGCTGTTTCCGCATCACTTCCCAACTATGTTGATTAAGTTTCAAGATTCTAAAATTGTCTTCTGTTTCTATCAGTAGATTTTGCTGGACAAGGGAACGACTTAAACGTTTCCACTCCCCGAGAGTTTTATCCTTACCGATGCCATAAGTAGATAATAAGTGATGTTGATATTGGGTGATTTTTTCACCTTTTCCTCCCCTAAGTACGTTGATTATGTGCATCATACCGAATTTTTGTCCCGTCCGCGCCACACAGGATAAAAATTTTTGTGCTTCGATTGTCCAATCCTCAGAATTGTTCCCATTCCGACAGTTATCACAGTTACCACAGTTACCCGCAAAACTTTCTCCAAAGTAGCCTAGTACGCTTGATCTTCTACATTCAGTCCCTTCAGCATAATCTAACACCTGTCGCAATTGTTGACGAGCTTTCTGTTGTTCATTTTGCTCAGTTTTTTGGTTAATAAAATACTCAATTTTTCTGGCATCGGCAAAGCTAAAAAAGAGGGTACATTTAGCCGGTTCGCCGTCCCTACCCGCACGGCCCGATTCTTGATAATATCCCTCTAAATTGCGAGGTAAATCATAATGAACGACAAAGCGCACATCTGGTTTATTAATCCCCATACCGAAGGCAATTGTCGCCACCATAATCTGCACATCATCCCGAATAAAACGGGTTTGATTTTCGCTTCTTTCCTGATCGTTCATACCGGCGTGATAGGGTAGGGCATTAATACCATCTTTTTGTAACTGTTCGGCAACTTGATCGACGGTTTTGCGGCTGATACAATAAACAATGCCAGACCCTTTTTTTCCTTTAATATATTGATACAATTGCTGATAAGATTTACTGGTTTTAGGTTGAACTTCATAATAAAGATTAGGACGATTAAAACTAGCAATATGAATGGAAGCATCTCGCAATCCTAATTGTTGAATAATATCTTCCCTAACCTGTTGGGTAGCGGTGGCAGTTAAAGCCAGAATTGGCACGGAGGGAAAGCGTTGACGGACTTGTTTAATTTGTCGATATTCAGGGCGAAAATCATGACCCCAATCGGAGACACAGTGAGCTTCATCCACCGCTAAACAGGCTAAACCGAGGTAATTATCAATAACAGCTAAAAAGTCTAAAAAACTAGGCGATAATAATCTTTCTGGGGCGACATATAACAGTTTAATTTTTCCTTGCAGGATTAAAGATTCTCTGTCTCTGACTTGTTTCGCGTTCAAAGTGCTATTGAGAAATGTTGCCCCGATGCCATTATCAGCTAAAGCAGTTACCTGATCCTGCATTAAAGCAATTAGGGGAGAAACCACCACTGTCACCCCTTTTTTGATTAAAGCAGGTAGCTGAAAACAGAGAGATTTACCGCCTCCGGTGGGCATAATTACTAATAAATCCTGATCATTTAAAGCAGCCTCAATTATTTGGCGTTGATTCGGTCGAAATTGATCGTAGCCAAAGTGATGTTTTAAGACTTTTTCTAAAGAGTCAATTGCAGCCATTGAGCAAGGGGAAAAATATTTTTATAGTAGTTATTTTAGGGTTAGGGATTTAAGTAGTCAGTGATCGGTAATCGGTAAAAAGAAAGCTGATAGCCAAAACAACTAACCTTAAGATTGTCTCACCTGATCGGGAACACCCACAAAGGAGAGATTAGCTAATTTTTTCAGATTTTGACAGCGCAATAACTCATTAAAATTGAGACTCGATCGCCCCTCAATTTCAGCTATAGTCTCAATAGCCGATAATAAACTTTTAGCGGCCTCGGTTTCCGTGTAACCGCGTCTAACGGCCACTTTTAGGGCTGCCTCATCCGCGTCTAATTCCCGTTGGGGGCTGCGTTTTTCCCGCCAAATCCGGTTAATTGCCAAGGCAGTTAAACCCCCCGCCACTGCCATACCGACGGCATCGGTTTGTAGGGTTTCCACGGTTAAACCGATCATACCAGCCAGAGCAATTACTCGATCGAGATCGGGTTTAAACCATTTTACTGCCGTTAAAACACAGACAGCCCTTAACAAGACTAAATCCCGTTGGGATCTTGATAATTGCCGCCAGAGGTCAAAATTAATTGGAATCGGTCTGACCCCTCTTTGCCAGGGTAGGGGAAAATTAGTTTCGATTACCTTGCTGCTTTCGGGTTTGCTGACAATGCGCGTCATCATCCGTCCCGAAGCAGGCATGAGGTCTAGTAAATGACTAATCTCGTTGTCTTGGTTCATCGATCGCCGGCCAATAGTCTTCGATCATTGAGTATAATCGCTTTCTGAGTTAATATCTCTTTTCCGACAATTTTCTCAACAAAACCGCGTGAGTACCTACCGTTCGGCTTTGAGGGATTCGATGCCCCGAAAATCGCCAATAAATTCCTGCATCTTCCTCAAAATCCTCATGTTTTGATTATTATTGAGGGGATGAAACCAGTCCTGACCGGATCTTGCCAACTCCAGGTAAAACCCGAACCGGTGGCCGCTATCGAGGCGACACTGAAGGCGTTTGCGGAAGCTTGGGAGTAGGTTAACGGGACGGTGAAGCCGAACCTGATGAACGAACTGGCGATACAGTCGCTACTTTCTACGTTCTGAAAATTAGTTAATTGACCAGATGAAAATAATCGGTAAAACCCCATACCTTCAGCAAACCCTAATTAAAGAAATAGTTAAATCCTGATAAAAATCCTCTTGTTTTAACTCCACTTTTGATTGAGAAGCCAGTAAAAGTAAAGCCCAAAAAATCGCCACCTTTTCCTGTGTTGCCGAGTGACTAGAGGGTTTTTCCGCTTGCCATAAATCTAATAAATACTCAAACTCTATCTCATTTTTCTCTAATTGAAAAAACTTTCTCTGCAAAAAAAAGTCCAGTTCCGCTGCCAATTCCGTCAGGTTTTCTTGGTGGGCCAATTCCGTGATAATTTGTACCGCTTCCCGTCGGGATTGAGGCCGGGGTTTCGGGACAACTACAGGCAGTTTCGGTAAAGCTTCAATCTCTAGGGCAATCTGTTGTAATTGAGTGATTAACTCCTGCAAAGTTACCCGTCTTTTTCGCGGTGGTGGGGCAGCAGTACGACGGCGAATATGATTTTCTAGATAACGGGGTAAAGTTCTTAATTCCCGTTCTAAGTCGCTAATTTCCTCATCTATCAGACTTTCTTCTTGCTGGTCTAAAGACAATCTTTCTAGGGTATCAGCCTTAAATAAAACTAACATAGAAGCCCATAAAAAAGCCTGTCCCGATTGGGGTAAATTAGCTTGGGCCATGGCTAAATCTAGATCATTTAATAACCCCAATTCTGCCAAAAAGCGATCGATCACATCAATAACCTGCACATCCCAGGGGTCAATTTCTCCCTGTTCCGCCATTTCTAAAAGAGAGGCGATCGCATCACTGGCCGAGGTGATAGTCATGATTGTAGAATCTTGTAGGATCTCAAAGGATAGAATTTAGCAAGCAAAACCATGGACATATCGATCGCTGACCTGCGTTTGGACTACAATCTCGAAGAATTGCTAGAGTCAGAAACATCTGCCGATCCTTTCATTGTATTTAAACAATGGCTAGAACGGGCGGTATCTTCGGGAAGATTGGAACCCAACGCTATGACTTTAGCCACTATTTCCCCGGAGGGTAAACCCCGGGCCCGCATGGTACTGTTAAAAGACTTCGATCCTCGCGGTTTTGTTCTCTTTACCAACTACCAAAGCGCCAAGGGACAGGAATTAATCGCTAATCCCAATGCAGCCCTAGTGTTTTGGTGGGGAGAATTGCAACGGCAAATTAGGATCGAGGGAACTGTAGAAAAAATCAGCGAGGAGGAATCGGATAATTACTTTTTTGTCCGTCCCTGGGAATCTCGTTTAGGGGCCTGGGCCTCCAATCAAAGTGAAGTGATTTCTGGGCGAGATATCCTCGAAAAACGCCTAGCAGAACTAAAAGAAGAATATGCGGGTCGTGAAGTTCCCCGTCCTCCTCATTGGGGCGGATTTCGCCTAATTCCTAGTTTAATCGAGTTCTGGCAAGGTCGCCCCAGTCGTCTCCATGATCGTCTCTGTTATTATCGTCAAGAAGATGGCAGTTGGCAAAGGCAACGTTTAGCTCCTTAGTTTGATCTTGACACCTTGTATTAGCAAAATAGCTCGATACTAATTCAATTTGTCATTTTAGTCTTGAGATAATATTAGGTCGATGTCTTTTCCCAACCCGCGCTTTCCTTAGCGATCGGGTTGGGCTATTATATCAATTGGATAAAGGCAATCTCTCTGCCCTAAAGTTTCAGAAAAACGATAGAATTGAAAGGGTTTTGGTTTGCATCCTTCAAAAATAACTAGAGAATTAATATGAATGTTGGACTTCGAGAAACCTTAGAAGCATTGCGGGTTGAACTGAGTAAATCTATTTTAGCCTCTGAGGGTGAGCAGATTCGCTTTGAAGTGGGTGAAATTGAATTAGAGGTTCAATTTGTGGTTGAGCAGTCGAAAGAAGGCAAAGGTGGGCTAAAATTTTGGGTAGTAGAAATGGGTGGGGGTGTCACCAATAAAGATACGATAACCCATAGAATTAAAATTCCCCTTAAACCCATTGGGAAAGATGGAAAACCTGTATTGACAGCAAGTGATGATATTCCCGATTAGAATTTTATACCCCTAGGGACGCAATGCTTGCCCCCAAAGCAGTTAATTTGTAGGATGGGTTAGCGAAGCGTAACCCATCACCATCCCAGAAGAATAGGTTACATCAATCCGATAAGTTATGCCCCAATTCCAACCCGATCGCGCTTTAGAAATTGTTGCCCCTAAATACGGCACTGCCTATCGAATTGGGGGACGTTTACTCTTGACTTGTCGGCATCTATTTGATAATAGTAACGACTGTAAAGTACGATTTAGATCAGCATCAGACTATTCTGATAAGCAGGATATAGACGCTAAGGTAATTTGGAAAGCTCCCGATAATATCGATATAGCCTTAGTAGAATTACCAGAAACTATCGAAACTTGTAATCCTGTAGGTTTTGGGGTGTTACCTGATGCGAGTAGCACCCAAAAAGTTAAATTTGACTGTTTGGGCTTTCCTCTATTTTTACGGTATGTTGAAGATGAGATAAAATACGCCACAGGGTTACATATTGAGGGAACTGTCGATGTAGCTAATCGTGTTCCTCATCACCGTTTGTTATTAAATATTAAAGATAGTCAAGACATACAACCCACCGATGAACAATTAGAAAGATTAGCAGAAGATCAGTCACCTTGGCAAGGAACATCGGGATCAGCAATTGTTTGTAATGGGTTAGTGATTGGGGTACAATCTAAACAGCCAATTAGAGATCGTCCGGCATCTTTAGAAGCTGAATCTTTGGCCAGGGTTTATGACAATCCTGAATGGTGTGAGATATTAGAAAACCATGATATTGATCCTGAACCTAAACCCGTTATATCCGCTTCTTTAAAATCTTCTTCCTATCGCAATCAAGCTCCTCCTAAACCGAGTTATTTTGTCGAACGTCCAGAGGTTAGTATTGAGTTAAAAAAACTTTTATTGTCAGAAATAACGGAAAAAACTGGAACTTTAGTTATTAGTGCGATTTATGGCTTAGGAGGTATTGGTAAATCCACTTTAGCGGCAGCTTTAGCACAGGAGAAAGAGGTTCAAGCTTTTTTTCCTGATGGCATTTTCTGGGCAACTTTAGGACAACAACCAGATATTTTATCCTTTCTTCATGGCTGGATTCAAGCTTTAGGAGATTATAATTTTAAGCCGACGGGTATTGATGCGGCATCCTTACACTTGAGGACTTTATTGGCAGATAAAAAAGCTTTATTAGTGGTAGATGATCTCTGGAATGTAGAAGATATTGATCCTTTTAGAGTAGCAGGAAATCACTGTAAATTATTAGTAACCACTAGGGAAGTTCGCGTTAAAGGGGCAATTAGTTATGATTTGAATGTAATGACCGAATCTCAATCTTTAGCCTTATTAAGGGGTTATTTAAAGCATGAATTAAATTTAGCAGATCAGAAACAAGCCAAAATATTAGCCAAAATTGTCGGGTATTTACCCTTAGCATTGGAGTTGACGGCGGCACAAATTGAAGATGGGATTCCTTGGGCTGAATTAATCGAAGATTTACGGGCAGAAATCGCTCATTTAGAAATTTTAGACCGCTTGGAAGCTGGAGATACTGCCAATGAAGAAAAACGAAAACATTATAGTTTAATTGCTTGCTTTAATCTCAGTTTAAAGCGATTAAATGGGCAAAGATTGAGACAATTTAGCTGGTTAGGGGTGTTACCCGATGATGTTACCATTACCGAAAAAATAGCGGCGACTTTATGGGATTGTCAGGTTAGAGAAGCGAGACAAACTTTAAGATATTTACGGAGTAAGGCTTTATTATTAACGGGGGTTTCTAGTGAACTATTAACGAGTTATCGCGTCCATGATTTGTTACATGATTTAGCCCGAAATCTGATCCTAGCGTCTCCTCATCCTGAAACGGATTATCAATTACCGGGGTTAGGTTTGTCGATTTCTGAAGCGCATCATCAGCTTTTACAACGGTATCAAAAACAAATTAAGATATCCCCCCTAACCCCCCTTGAAAAGGGGGGAAAAGAGGTGGAAGTCCCCCTTGAAAAGGAGAGATCCCCCCTAACCCCCCTTGAAAAGGAGAGATCCCCCCTAACCCCCCTTGAAAAGGGGGGAAAAGAGGTGGAAGTCCCCCTTAGTAAGGGGGATTTAGGGGGATCAAACTGGCACAGTTTAGAGGATGATGGCTATATTTATAATCAATTGCTCTGGCATTTGGAAAAAGCGGGACAGATAGCCCAGATTCATCTATTACTGAGGGAAGAAACGGCAGAAGGTCATAATGGTTGGTATAGTCAATGTGAAAGGGAAGGGAAAACGGCAACTTTTATTAAGGATGTTTCCCGGGCGTGGCAACTGGCGGAGGAGCATTTTATTGAGAACAAGAGTGAGTCTATGGGGTTACAGGTTCGTTATGCTTTAATCACCACTTCTCTTAATAGTTTGGCGGCTAATATTCCATCAGAATTGATTGCGGCACTGATTCAGCATGAAATCTGGACACCTGCCCAGGGATTAGCTTATGTAAGGCAAAGTCAAGATGATGATAAGCAAGCCGAAGGATTAAGGGCAATTAGTCCCTATCTTACCCCTACTTTATTACCCGAAGCTTTAGAAATTGCCAGAGGGATTGGGCATGAATACAACCGTGCAAGGGCATTGACCGGGTTAGCTCCCTATTTACCAGAAAGTTTGTTACCCGAAGCCTTAGAAGTTGCCAGAGGGATTGGGCATGAATACAACCGTGCAAGGGCATTGATCGGGTTAGCTCCCCATTTACCGGAAGTGTTACCCGAAGCCTTAGAAATTGCCAGAGGGATTGAGAATGAATCCGACCGTGCAGAGGCATTGACCGGGTTAGCTCCCTATTTACCGGAAGTGTTACCCGAAGCCTTAGAAATTGCCAGAGGGATTGAGAATGAATCCGACCGTGCAGAGGCATTGACCGGGTTAGCTCCCTATTTACCGGAAGTGTTACCCGAAGCCTTAGAAATTGCCAGAGGGATTGAGAATGAATCCGACCGTGCAGAGGCATTGACCGGGTTAGCTCCCTATTTACCGGAAAGTTTGTTACCCGAAGCCTTAGAAGTTGCCAGAGGGATTGGGCATGAATACAACCGTGCAAGGGCATTGACCGGGTTAGCTCCCTATTTACCGGAAGTGTTACCCCAAGCCTTAGAAATTGCCAGAGGGATTGGGGATGAATACTCCCGTGTAAGGGCATTGATCGGGTTAGCTCCCCATTTACCGGAAAGTTTGTTACCCGAAGCCTTGGAAATTGCCAGAGGGATTGGGTATGAATACTCCCGTGTAAGGGCATTGATCGGGTTAGCTCCCTATTTACCGGAAAGTTTGTTACCGGAAGCCTTAGAAGTTGCCAGAGGGATTGGGAATGAATACTACCGTGCAGAGGCATTGATCGGGTTAGCTCCCCATTTACCGGAAGTTTTACCCGAAGCCTTAGAAATTGCCAGAGGGATTGGGGATGAATACTACCGTGCAAGGGCATTGACCGGGTTAGCTCCCTATTTACCCGAAGTGTTACCCGAAGCCTTAGAAGTTGCCAGAGGGATTGGGGATGAATACAACCGTGCAAGGGCATTGACCGGGTTAGCTCCCCATTTACCGGAAGTTTTACCCGAAGCCTTAGCAATTGCTAGAGCGATTGAGCATGAATCCGACCGTGCAAGGGCATTGACCGGGTTAGCTCCCCATTTACCGGAAGTTTTACCCGAAGCCTTAGCAATTGCTAGAGCGATTGAGCATGAATCCGACCGTGCAAGGGCATTGACCGGGTTAGCTCCCCATTTACCGGAAGTTTTACCCGAAGCCTTAGCAATTGCTAGAGCGATTGAGCATGAATCCGACCGTGCAATGGCATTGACCGGGTTAGCTCCCTATTTACCGGAAGTGTTACCCGAAGCCTTAGAAGTTGCCAGAGGGATTGGGAATGAAGATAACCGTGCAAGAGCATTGACCAATTTAGTTCCCCATTTACCGGAAGTGTTACCCGAAGCCTTAGAAATTGCCAGAGGGATTAGGGATGAAGATAACCGTGCAAGAGCATTGACCAATTTAGTTCCCCATTTACCGGAAGTGTTACCCGAAGCCTTAGAAATTGCCAGAGCCATTGGGGATGGATACCACCGTGCAAAGGCATTGACCAGGTTAGCTCCCCATTTACCCGAATATCTCTTACCTGGAGCCTTGGAAATTGCCAGAACGATTGGGTCTGAATACAACCGTGCAGAGGCATTAAAAGCCTTAACCGCCACCTTAACCCCTGCTAATGTTGACTTATCTTTCTGGCAAGATATCCTTCATGCTTTGGGTACTCTCACTCGTCGTAAGTTCCTCGAAACTATTCCCAACTTAGCGCCTTTAATCCTTCATTTTGGGGGGGAGGTCGCCTTAAGAGAAGTGTATCAAGGGATTAGGGAGGTGAGTCGCTGGTGGAAGTGATTGCCCTGTCAATAATTGCTATAATAGCTAAAATGGTCATAATGGCTAGTTTCTATAAAGGTTAGTTATGAAAACATTAGGAGCCTCAGAAGCAAAAAATCGCTTTGGCGAACTGTTAGACTTGGCTCGAAGAGAACCAGTAAAGATAGCAAAAAAGGGACGTAATGTTGCAGTCGTGCTGTCAATCGAGGAATTTGAGAGATTTTCCGAGTTAGAAAATCAACTTTTGGCTTTACAGGCAGAAAAAGCTCATCAAGAAGGTTTTATCGGAACAACAGAAAGTGAGGCTTTACTGTCAGAAATTTTAAATGCTTAAGATTAACCTATCTCGACAGGCAACTAAACGCTTAAAAAAACTGCCAGATAAACACGCCAAACAAGTAGCCACAAAAATAACCGAACTGAGAACAAATCCCTATCCCCAAGATTCTCTAAAGTTAAAAGGATACTCTTATCATAGAGCCGATATTGGTGAATATCGAATCGTTTATCGTGTTGAGGAGCAAACACTAGAAATCTTGCTGATTGACAAACGAAACGATGATGAAATTTATAAACAACTAAAGAGAACAATATAGAGAATCTTAATTATCAACCATCAATTAATTAGCGATATTATTCCTGCTAAAATCAAGAAAAACAAATTATCTTTAAACACTCATGAGCATTAATGTAACATTTCCCGAAGAACTCCTCATTGCTGCCAGAGAAGAAAAAGAAACATTCTCTCGTAAAGTTATCATTTATACATTAGGGCATCTTTATCAAGAAGGAAAAATTTCAGCAGGAATCGGCGCACAAGTATTAGGATGCGATAAATATACATTTTATACACTTCTCTCTGAGTATGGTTTTTCCATTATTGATTACACAGCAGAAGAATGGGAATCAGAAATACAAACCAGCCGTAAATTAGCCCAAAAAATCCAAGAGAATGAAGATAATTGTTAATTCTACACCGATCATCGCCTTATCTTTGATTAATCAATTAGATCTTCTTAATCAGCTATTTAATGAAGTGATTATTCCTTGGGCAGTTTATCAAGAAATTGTCATCGCTGGAGATAATAAACCGGGGGCAAAAGAACTCAAAAATGCCAATTGGATTCAAGTTCAAGAAGTTGCATCATCATCTCCTCTTGAACCGCTATTACTAGGATTAGATCGAGGAGAATTAGAAGTTATTCTCTTGGCAATTTCAATCAAACCAGACTGGGTAATTATAGATGAGAAATTAGCAAGAAGAGTTGCCAAAGCTATGGAATTACCCGTCAAAGGAACATTAGTAATTCTCTTGGTTGGTTTTTATGCAGGTTATCTATCTAAACAAGAAATTTTAGATTTATCACAACAGTTAGTTGATTATGGAATTCGTAATAATTCTCCGATTATTAATTGGCTAAAAACAGAATTAGACAATGATCATTAATACTAACTCAATGCAAAATTTACTACCTTGAAACAATAAATCGTACACATTCGTGACCAAGAAAAACCAGAAACACTCTCTAAAATTTTAACTGCTTTAGATTTTGTTGACTCCGTAGAAATCATCGAAGATCAAACAACATTATCTGATAACGAGCAAGACTTCTTTGCCCTAGCACGATTGTGGGAAGACAGGGATATTACCCCTAAATCTATCCGTGAAGCAGCATGGCGAGAAGAAAAACGATGATTTTATTAAAAGTTTAGAACGCTATGAGCCGTCGAATGAATGACCCATCCACATTTCATTGGCGATCGCATTCCTCCCCATCTTTCCACACTCCCTACGCAATCGCAAAAATCCGATAAAATAGTGAATAAGTGACATCCATCAATACAATTTATTACAAAAAATAATTTCTAAGTAATAAAACCATGGCTCAATTACAAACCCTAATGCCTATACTACAAGAATTTCGCCAAGAATTAGCAAAGTTTTATGGAAAACGGTTAGTAAAACTCATCCTTTTTGGTTCACAAGCGCGGGGTAACGCCAATGAGGACTCAGATATTGATATTATGGTCGTATTAAAGGGGCCCATTTCCCCTGGAGATGAAGTGATTCGGATGGCAGACATCGCTACTCAACTAGACCTTAAATATAATACCTTCATTTCTTTGATTCCCATCGCCGATGAAGACTTTGTTCATCGACAAACCCCATTAATGGACAATATTCGCCGAGAAGGGATTGTCCTGTGAACCAAATTTCGTCCTATATCAATCAAGCTAATGAAGAATTAGAAGCGGCCACCCTATTACTTGAAAAAAATTATTATCGTGCTTGTATTTCTCGTTGCTATTATGCCATTTATTGTACAGTCCAAGCTCTGTTAATAGTTAAAAATATCAATACTCGCAGTCATCGAGGGGTACGACAGCAATTTTCTCAACATTTTATTCAAACAGGTGAATTATCATTAGAACTATCAAAAGCATTAAGAATTACCTATGATTTACGACAATTAGGAGATTATGATCAAGTTATTGAAATAACTAGGGAACAAACAAAAATTGCCTGAGAATACGCCACAGTATTTGTAGAACAAGCAAGCCACTGGCTTAATACACATTAGTTTAGTATAAAGAGATAGATAAATTATCTCAAATGGAATGCTCCCACTCTAGCAAATACTACAGTAACTATTTATGCGCTATCAAGTTCGACTCAAAGAAAGCGAAGAAGGTTATGCGATTTGGTGTCCCAGTTTACCCAGATGTTGGTCACAGGGGGACACTGAAGCAGAAGCTATAGAAAATATCAAAGAAGCGATACAAGACTATTTAGAGACAATTGAAGAGTTAAACAAAGATGCGGAAGTGCGTTATGTAGAAGTAGGATAAGTAGGCCAAAATTACCCGGAATTAATCATCTACGCGCTGTTAATGCCTTTGAAAAAGCGGGATTCCGCATCACTAGACAGAGAAAACATATTACTATGACAAATGGAGAACAGACTATCACCATTCCACGAGCAAATCCAGTTAATGCTTATACAATGGCAGGGATTGTTAAAGAAGCGGGTTTAACTATCGAAGAATTCTTAGAATTACTCTAAAACTATTTCTAACCTGCTTTTAATCCTTCATTTTGGGGGAGAGGTTGCCTTAAGAGAAGTGTATCAAAGTATTAGGGATGTTAGTCGCTGGTGGCGGTGATTCTTGTTCTATGAATTAGCCTCCACCTTACCCAATTGAATCAGCAGTCTGCTCCCCAGTGCCTTCGGCAAGCACAGAAATCCAATAAAATAGTGAATAGGTGACATCGGGAAAAAATCATCTATGGCAACTACATCCGAAGACGTATGGCGAATCTTAGCCGAATTAGCGACTGCTCAAGCTGAATTAACTGCTGCTCAAAAAGAAACTGACAAACAACTGAAAGAAGTTAGTCAACAACAGAAGGAAACTGACCGACAACTCAAGGAAACTGACCGACAACAGAAGGAAACCGAGCGACGACAACAGGAAACCGACCGACAACTCAAAGAATTAGGACGGCAAATTGGGGGACTTGGTGCCAAATTCGGCAGCTTTACCGAAGGACTTGCCCTTCCCTCAATGGAAACGATTCTCAGACAAAGGTTCGGTATGGAAGTTGTTAGTCCCAGTGTCCGAGTCAGTAAAGATGGAAAACATCTAGAAATCGATGTCCTTGCCTATACCAATGGTGAGCTAAATACTGCCTATATCGTTGAGGTTAAAAGTCATGCTAGAGAGGAATCCATTACACAATTAAAAAGTATTTTGCAACGGTTTCGCAGCTTTTTCTCTGAACACAAGGACAAAAAACTCTATGGCATACTAGCATCAGTTGACTTATCCAACGAATTACGCGAAAAAATTCTGCAAGAAGGGTTTTATGTGGCTCGGATTCATGACCAAGTATTTGAACTCGATATTCCCGATAATTTTCAACCTCGACCTTATTAAAACATCAAAATTGAGATTACTTACTTATTAAGTGTCAAGTTCGCCGCTTTCTTTTCACTGATGACTGATGACTGTTTACTGATAACTGAAAAATCTTCCCACTGCCCATCTGCAAAAAAGATTCTCTTGAGTTGTATAATCTCTAAAGGATTAGCGTACTCAAGAAAAAAATTATTTCATGCTCAGAAAAATTAGACTATCATACTTTGGCTTAATTTTAGGCAGTATTTTAACGGTTATCGGGATCATCGGTTATGCCCAAGGTAACGCCACGGTCAATTTAGCGGGGTTTTTCTACGGATTACCGTTATTATTGGGAGGTTTAGCCCTAAAAGCTTCAGAAATCAAACCGATACCCTTCAGTCAACCCACTAGCCCCGAAATCTTGCAATTGCGCCAACAACAGGCTACTGTCACCCAAACCAAACTTCGCAACGATGTCACCCGCTATCGCTACGGACAGGAAGTGCATCTGGATGAAGCCTTAGAAAAGCTGGGATTAAGCCCCACAGACGAGGAAAGACCGACTTTAGTGGCAATTCGTGAAACTGCTGTTGATTCCGCCTATTGTTTCACCCTAGAATTTGAATCGCCCCTTTTACCCCTAGAAAAGTGGCTGGCAAAACAGGAAAAAATCGAAAGATATTTTGGACCAGGAATTAGAGCCGAAATTAAGCAAGTTGACGAGGAAAAAATTGATTTATCGCTAATTACTATCCCTAACACCTAAATGCTCACGCCTATTCAGTATGGCTTCTTGGTAATCGCTGCCGTGGCTGCCGGCTTAATTAATGCTCTTGCCGGTGGCGGTAGTCTGATTACTTTTCCGACGCTGATGGCGGTGGGTATCCCACCAGTAATGGCAAATGTGACTAATACCGTCGCTTTATGTCCCGGTTATCTGGGGGCAACCATCGCCCAAAAAAAAGACCTGCACGGGCAACAAAAACGGATTCGATTATTACTACCACCGGCAGTTATTGGCGGCATTATCGGTGGTATTTTGCTGTTAAATAGTAGTGATAAAGTATTTGAGCGCCTGATTCCTTTTCTGATTCTTTTAGCGGCGGCTTTATTGGCTTTTCAAGATACTTTACGCTCTTGGCTACAGCGGCAACAAGGGGACGAAAATGGTCATATACCAGAAATTTTGGCGGTTTTACCCATCGCTCTTGCTTCAGTTTATGGTGGTTATTTTGGCGCAGGTTTAGGGGTAATTGAGTTGGCAATTTTGGGCTTATTTCTCAAGGATAATCTCACGAGATTAAATGCTTTAAAACAGTTGCTTTCTTTGGTGGTTAATGTGGCCGCATCTTGGTTTTTTCTTTTTTCTAATCATGTATATTGGTCGGCAGCGATAGTGGTAGCAATTGGCTCTTTAATGGGGGGGGTATTGGGGGGAAAACTAGCTAGAATTATCTCTCCTAGTTATCTGCGCCAGACTGTGGTAATTCTGAGTATTATTATCGCTATAGTTTATTGGCTTCGTTAACAAACCGAGTTATAGGCGGTTAAAATGCGTCTTAAGTACGTAGGCGTTAAAAATTATCAAATGCTCCCTTATCAAGGGGGGCAGGGGGGATCGAACCCAAAATCTATCTTCAATTTAATTATAACCAGCTACTTAGCTTATCTTAAGGATGAGGTAGGAAATTTTCCCCTTGGGGAGTCAGTCGTCGATAGCAAATTAGGTTATACTGCATCTTTATGAGAAAGACCGTCAACTAAAATGGCTCATTTTAAAACCTGACCCGATAACGTTATAATTTTGCTCGGCAAAACCGCACCAGATGTTTAGTATTGACAAAGCTGCCCTTGTCTAGCATTCACAACAGGGGTAAGAACCTTCTTTCATGCGATCGCTAGACAAAATCAGTGATAAAAGTCCCAATCGCCAAGATTAGGCGATAATAGTCCCAAAAACTCCCTAGCTATACCGGTCTCCTCCAGATGATCTACATAAAAACTTAAGAATGATCCCCGTCTGGTGATAGACTTTTGACTGTTAAGGAAACAAACTCACTAGATAAATCATAGATCAGCTGTAGGGAGGATCATCGAGTGGAAAGTACGCTAGGGTTAGAAATTATCGAAGTGGTCGAACAGGCTGCCATTGCCTCCTCGAAGTGGATGGGTAAAGGCGAAAAAAATATCGCCGATCACGTCGCTGTGGAAGCGATGCGCGAACGGATGAATAAAATCCATATGCGCGGTCGCATCGTTATTGGAGAAGGGGAAAGAGACGAGGCTCCCATGCTCTATATTGGCGAAGAAGTGGGTATCTGTACCCAAGTTGATGCCAAACAATATTGTAATCCCGACGAATTAGTCGAAATCGATATCGCCG
The DNA here is from genome assembly GCF_014698335.1 of Microcystis viridis FACHB-1342. Taxonomy (GTDB): domain Bacteria; phylum Cyanobacteriota; class Cyanobacteriia; order Cyanobacteriales; family Microcystaceae; genus Microcystis; species Microcystis ichthyoblabe_A. Next base: position 193,405 of record NZ_JACJSV010000001.1, read on the forward strand.
TCGATCCCTGCGAAGGCACTAACTTGGTTGCCTACGGTCAAAATGGTTCTATGGCCGTGTTAGCGATCTCCGAAAAAGGTGGATTATTCGCCGCTCCTGACTTTTATATGAAAAAATTAGCCGCTCCCCCAGCAGCTAAAGGTCATGTGGATATTAATAAATCGGCGACGGAAAACCTGAAAGTTCTTTCCGATTGTCTCAATCGTTCGATCGAAGAACTGGTGGTAGTGGTTATGGATCGTCCCCGTCACAAGGAATTAATCCAAGAAATCCGCAACGCTGGGGCCAGAGTTCGTCTGATCAGCGATGGTGACGTATCGGCCGCTATTTCCTGCGCTTTTTCGGGAACTAATATTCATGCTCTCATGGGTATCGGTGCCGCTCCGGAAGGGGTAATCTCGGCGGCGGCTATGCGTTGTCTAGGCGGTCACTTCCAGGGACAATTAATCTATGATCCGGAAGTGGTCAAAACCGGTTTAATCGGCGAAAGCCGCGAGGGTAATCTCGCTCGTCTGCAAGAAATGGGCATCACCAATCCCGATCGCGTTTACGGTTGCGAAGAATTAGCCAGTGGCCAAACCGTCCTCTTTGCCGCCTGTGGGATCACCCCCGGCACCCTGATGGAAGGGGTACGCTTCTTCCATGGTGGCGCTCGTACCCAAAGCTTGGTTATCTCCACCCAATCGAAAACCGCTCGCTTTGTCGATACCGTTCACCTGTTCGACCAACCCAAATACATTCAACTGAGATAATTCTCTGACGCGGTGGGGTGGGTATGGCTCACCTCGCCCCCATTGGTAAAAATATATAAAGTTTTTTTTCAAACATCTTTTATTTGCATCCCGATGGGGACTAAATTGCAACAATTAGAGACATAACGCACTGATCTTTATCAATAATTTTTGTAGCCTGAGCAACATTTGTAGGAGAACATAAATGAATATTGCTGTAGTGGGCTTGAGTCACAAGACAGCCCCGGTGGAAATTCGCGAAAAATTGAGTATCCCGGAAGCGAAAATCGAGTCCGCTCTTACCCACCTCAAGGGTTATCCCCACATCCAAGAGGTGGCGATTATCAGCACCTGTAACCGCTTGGAGATCTACGCCGTGGTTACGGATACGGAAAAGGGCGTGGTGGAAATTACCCAGTTTCTCGCTGAAATCGGACATATTCCCCTTAATGTCCTGCGTCGTTATCTGTTTACCCTACTGCATCAGGATGCTGTCCGTCATCTGCTCCGGGTGTCCGCCGGTTTAGAAAGTCTTGTCCTCGGGGAAGGGCAAATTCTCGCTCAAGTTAAAAATACCCATAAATTAGCTCAAAAGTACAATACTATTAGCCAATTACTCGATCGCCTGTTTAAACAAGCGATGACTGCCGGTAAGCGCGTCCGCACGGAAACCAGCATCGGCACGGGAGCCGTATCGATCAGTTCGGCGGCGGTGGAGTTAGCCCATGCTAAGGTGGCAGACCTCAGCGGCAAGAAAATCGCTATTATCGGGGCAGGGAAAATGTCCCGATTATTAGTTACTCACCTTCTGGCTAAGGGTTCTCAGCAAATTGCGATCGTCAATCGCTCCCAAAGACGGGCCCAGGAGTTGGCCCGTGAATTTCCTCACCTACCGCTGCAACTATATGGCTTAGAAGAGATGATGGCCATCGTAGCGGCATCGGATATCGTCTTCACCAGTACGGGAGCCACGGAACCAATTTTAACTAAAAATTTATTGACAGAAGTGACGATTACTGCTACATCGCTGATGTTAATCGATATTTCTGTTCCCCGTAACGTCCACACCGACGTGAAGGAATTGGCACAAGTGCAAGCTTTTAACGTCGATGATCTCAAAGCGGTGGTTGCCGCCAATCAGGAAAGTCGCCGTCAGATGGCCAGGGAAGCAGAGGCACTCCTAGAGCAGGAAGTGGAAGCTTTCGAGCTTTGGTGGCGTTCTTTGGACACTGTCCCGACAATTAGCTGTTTAAGAAGCAAAATTGAAGATATTCGCGAACAGGAATTAGAAAAGGCCCTCTCCCGTCTGGGGACGGAATTCGCCGAAAAACACCAAGAAGTTATCGAAGCAATGACCCGCGGTATCGTTAATAAAATCCTTCACGAACCCATGGTACAACTGCGGGCCCAACAGGATATCGAAGCGCGTAAGCGCTGTTTACAATCCCTACAAATGCTCTTTAATCTCAGTGTCGGGGAAGAATATAGTTAGAGTCCGACAATTGACAAAAATTAAGGGTGATTCTACTGGTCTGTTAAGATGATTTTGAGGGATTGGGGGCGAATAATTTGGCAGCATTCCCCTATCCACAATTTCAAGATTGACAGACCACTAAGCGGTTGACTCTCTAAATTACTCGTTAAGACTGTCTATGAGCGTCGGAGTTGACAGCAGGGAGCGGTATAATTAATGGACATCTCCAAGAATTAGACCCAGTCACAGCTTGCTTTTATGCCATGTGCTAATTAAATGGTTCGATAATCGTTGTTGATTCAATTTAACTGGAAAAATATGGGGCAACTAATTTTCTAGGAAATTGAGTTGCAGCAAGTCCTTCAAGGAGATTCATCTTTATATTTAACCCACCTTCCGCACTTCTTAACATTCAATTGATAATTTTTACTAATACATTGCTTACAACCCTTTGCCAGTAAAGATTGTAGCTACAATGATCGATTTTCATCAAGGTGAAGAATTGTAATTTGTTTTCTCAGAAAAAATCAATTATTGAAAATGTTCTCAATAGTAGTTTCTACAATGAAGCTTTTTCGTCAAAACATCTTGGGGAATGTAAAAATATATAAAGCTATATGAAGATGTGCGGAATGTCGGATTTAATTCCAAACACCTACTTAAGATGGTGATTTAGTTCAATTCAATAAGCTATATGGGGAGATGAATTAATGGATAAATCTTCTAAAAAAAAGCAAGAGAACCGGTGGAAATGGTGGGATGACTTTAAAAAGCGGAATGACTCTAAAAAAAAGCAAGAGAACTGGTGGAAATGGTGGAATGACGAGGAAAACCTCAAGTCGATTGAGTATTACGGATTAATCGACCAAGAGATCCATCGTGAACACAATCTGATTGCCAATCGAATGAACTGGTATGTCACTTCCCAGTCTTTTTTAATGGCAGCATTTGCAGTTTCTGGTAATAATAATTATCGACTTGGGTTTCTATCTATATTTTTACCAATACTAGGGATTCTGACATCATTTATTATTGGAGCTTCGCTTTATGCGGCTATCAAAGCTATGGATCAACTTAAGACAGAAAAAAAACGCATCCTTAAGCAGGATAAGTATTTAGGAAATATTTCTACTTTTAAAGCAAGGTTTGTTGACAATAAACATCCCTGGATTCATTGGGTCGGGATTTTCCCGGCTCGTTCTATTCCTGTTTTGTTTTTTATTTTCTGGTTCATTTTTCTATACTTAGCGACACAAACTAAAATATGCTAGAGTGACATGACAAGCACTTTCGATTGGGATAGGGGACTTCCAAAAAATAAACTATTCATTCTCAAGAATAATAATCATTCTCGGAGTGTGGGAGGTAGGGATCGATGGTTGCCCCCTCCTTCCAATTTTGTAG
>NZ_JACJSV010000010.1 GCF_014698335.1 Microcystis viridis FACHB-1342
GAAACTAGGAGCAGATTTTTATTTTGCTACTCCTTATCATTCGTGGGAGAGGGGATTAAACGAGCATACCAATGGACTGTTAAGACAATTTTTCCCCAAGGGAACGAATTTTAAAATCGTTAAGCCAGAGGAGGTGGAAAGAGCCGTAAACTTGATTAACAATCGTCCTCGAAAATGTCTTGACTATCGTACCCCGAATGAGGTATTCTATAAAGGTAGATCAGACAGTGATGCAATTCAGACTTGAATTGGCCACTGAATACTATTACTTTACTTGTTTGAGGGAAGATTTAAAATCTAATAACATTAAAATAAAAGTTAAGGGAGAAGGTCAAAATACCTTGAGTTTAGTCAAGAAAGCAATTAATATTAAAAACAATGAAAAATCAGCATCTTACGATCAAGTTTGGTGTGTTTTTGATAAAGATAATTATACCAAAGAGCAATTTAATCAAGCTGAGGGACTTGCCCAAAAAGAAAATATCAAGATTGCCTATTCTAATGAAGCCTTTGAAATTTGGTATATTTTGCACTTTCAATATCTTGATACTGCTACACCTAGAGATAGATACGGGAGTATTTTAACTAATCAAATGAGAAAACTTGGATTAGTTGGCGAGAAAGAAAAATATGAAAAAAGCCGAGAGAATATCTATGAAAAATTAAAGCCTTATCAGCCTACAGCGATTATCAACGCCGAAAAACTTATTAAACGGCGAGATGAATTAAAACAACATCCTTTTGATCCCCATCCTTCCACTACCGTACATTAATTAGTGAGGGAACTCAATAAAAATAGTCGATCTTAAACTTAACTATTTTGAGATAATTAAGGCTATCATTCAGGAAAGTTACTGTTGAGACTCCTGATTAGTTTGTTAATTTTTGTGTCAAGTACCTAGACAATTAAACCCTTTAGAGATAGGGTGAGCGTGGCTGAGTTGGCTATTGTAGAGTTTTGTAAATAAATATCAAACTCAAGGGTTTTTGAAGATGGTATGTCGCTAAACTGAAAGTATAAAGTACAGAGGTAAAAATACTTATGATGCTACTACAAGATGTTGCGAGAACCTCTAGAGAACAAGCATTAATTCTGTGGTTTGAAGAAGTAGACAGCAAAGATGTGGGATTAGTCGGTGGCAAAAACTCCTCCTTAGGCGAAATGATCCAACAATTAACCCCGAAAGGGATTAATGTCCCCACAGGATTCGCCACCACCGCTTACGCTTACCGTCACTTTGTCGAAAAAGCCGGACTAGACGCACAATTAAGACAAATTTTCCAAGATTTAGACGAAAACGATGTGCAGAACCTGCAAGAAAAAGGTAAACAAGCACGCACATTAATCCTAAATACACCGTTCCCCGATGATTTAAGTCATGCGATCGCTATTGCCTATCGCCGACTCTGTGAACGTTATGGCGATGATCTCTATCATTCCATCGATGTGGCAGTTCGATCGAGCGCCACTGCCGAAGACTTACCAGAAGCGAGTTTTGCCGGACAACAGGAAACCTATCTCAACGTGCAAGGGGTGAGGGGAGTTTTAGAAGCTTGTCATAAATGTTTTGCCTCTTTATTCACCGATCGCGCTATTTCCTACCGTCATCATAACGGTTTCGATCACTTTGCCGTCGCCCTTTCCGTCGGTGTCCAAAAAATGGTGCGTTCAGATCTAGCCACCTCCGGGGTGATGTTTTCCATCGATACGGAAACAGGGTTCAAAAATGCCACTTTAATCACCGCAGCCTACGGTTTAGGGGAAAATGTCGTGCAAGGTGCTGTTAACCCCGACGAATATCTGGTTTTTAAACCCACTCTTAAAAACGGTTACAAACCCATCCTCGACAAACGCCTCGGCAGTAAAGCCATCAAGATGATCTACGATGATGGAGGATCGCGTCTAACCAAGAATATCCGAGTTAACAAGCTAGAACAGGATCAATTCTGCATTAGTGACCAAGAAATCCTCACTTTAGCCCGTTGGACGACCCAAATCGAGGAACATTACTCGCAAGTGCGCGGAACCTACACCCCCATGGACATCGAATGGGCAAAAGATGGGATCACGGGAGAACTCTTTATCGTTCAGGCCCGTCCAGAAACCGTACAATCGCAAAAAGCCGCTAATATCCTTAAATCCTACGAAATTAAAGAAAGAAGTCAAGTTTTAGCGGTGGGACGGAGTGTAGGTGCGGCAATCGGTCAAGGAAAAGCCAGAGTCATCCTCAGTGTAGATAAAATCAACAACTTTAAACCGGGAGAAGTTCTCGTCACCAATCGCACGGATCCCGACTGGGAACCGATTATGAAACAAGCAAGCGCGATCGTGACTAATCAAGGTGGTCGTACTTGCCATGCCGCTATTATCGCACGAGAAATGGGTATTCCGGCGATCGTGGGTTGCAATAATGCCACGGAAACGATTAAAACCGGTCAGGAAGTCACCGTTTGCTGTGCGGAAGGGGATGAAGGGAAAGTTTACCTCGGATTGCTACCCTTTGAAATTCTTGAAACTCCCCTGGACAATTTGCCCCAAACTCGGACAAAAATCCTCATGAATATCGGTAATCCCGAAAAAGCCTTCGCTTTTGCCGATATTCCTGCCCAAGGGGTCGGTTTAGCGCGTCTAGAGTTTATTATCGCTAACCACATTCAGGCCCACCCCAGCGCCTTGCTGAAATTCCACGAATTGGAAGAAGGAGACGTAAAAGACCAAATCGCCGAATTAACCAAGCACTACGAGGATAAACCCCAATTTTTCGTCGATAAATTGGCCCGGGGGATTGCCATGATTGCAGCCGCATTTTACCCCAAAGATGTAATTGTGCGGATGTCCGATTTTAAATCCAATGAATACGCTAATTTATTGGGTGGCAAACCCTTTGAACCCAAGGAAGAAAACCCGATGATCGGTTGGCGCGGCGCTTCCCGTTATACTGATCCTAATTATCGCGAGGCTTTCGCTTTGGAATGTCGGGCGCTGAAAATGGTCCGGGAAGAAATGGGATTAACTAATGTGATTCCGATGATTCCTTTCTGTCGTACTCCCGAAGAAGGGATGAGAGTCCTTGAAGAAATGGCGAAAAATGGTCTCGAACGCGGGGTTGATGGTTTGCAAGTTTATGTGATGTGTGAGTTACCAAGTAATGTAATTCTTGCCGACCAATTTGCTCAGGTGTTTGACGGATTTTCGATCGGTTCTAATGATTTGACCCAATTAACCTTAGGATTAGATCGGGATTCTGCCCTAGTTGCCCATCTTTTTGATGAACGGAATGAGGGAGTTAAACGCATGGTGAAAATGGCTATTGAAACCGCTAAAGCCCATAATCGCAAAATCGGTATCTGTGGTCAAGCTCCCAGTGATTACCCCGAATTCGCTCAATTTTTAGTGGAATTAGGCATCGATTCCATCAGTCTTAATCCTGATTCTGTCCTCAAAACTTTATTGATGGTGGCAGCAGTGGAGCAAGGACAATAGTTTAGTGACAAAGGTGGGCAAGTCCCACCTTTTTTTGTCTTGATATAAGTAGGGTTTGCTGAAAAAGTTTGTTGGTGGGGTTAGTAGCCGCCGACAGGTCAAAAGCCTTATTTTAAAAGGGTTTTAGCATTATTCAGCAAGCCCTAAATAATATAAAAATTTAGGGTGTATTACTCTATGCTAACACACCCAAAACTCAAGATTTTCTTGCAGTCTTTAAACCCCCGCTAATTGTTGTAATTGCAAGAGAGGAGCAAAGGTATTGATATTAACATTAGTCATCACTGTTTCTTCTCCTGCGGCACATTCATAAACCACATAAGTCCAGATACCCGGATTATCTTCCTCGGCACTTTCTCCCTCATAAAAAGTGATTGTACCGTCATCTTCGCACTCGTAATAAGCGGAATAAACATCCTCCCATTCGCAATCGGAATCATTCATGGTTTCCTGAATTACCGTTAGTACCCCTGCGATGTGATGGGGTTGGGTTTCCACCTGCACTAAACGTTCTTCTTCCCAGATAAAATTATGCAGTTCTAGAGTCATATTTCTCCTTAGATATTGACAAATAATTAATTAAAATTACCAACAGTGATTAGCATCCTTTAACGCGGCTTTTACCATCGATAATTGACTAAAATTATCAAAGAAATAGAGCAAAATAAGATGATAATTTCTTCTAAAGTTAAGGCAAGTTTTTGATTATCACCAGAGGATAAAGAGCTATTCACCAATTGATAACATTCATAGATTTTCAAGAATAATTATTAGTTTTTTAAGAGATGGCGGTACTTTTCTTGGAGATTTTCCGTTGCTTTGGTTAATTTTCCCTTTTCGTCTAGGATGGGTAGTTTCATGATTTCCGATGAGGCTTTAATTAAAAGCAGTACCTCCCGAAACTTGGCTGCATCTTCCTCTAGATGAGGATTAAAATTAGCTCGTGACTCCAGTTCATTTAAACTCTTAATAGCTCTACTATTCAGACTATTAACCAGGTATTGTAACTCCTTAATTCTGCGCTGAACTTGTCCTAAAAAACTCTTACTTTTATCTAACTGAGCTATTTTATTATCCACTTCCTTGGCGTATTCGATAGCTTTAGTTAGGGCCTTTTTCCCTTCTCCTCCTAAGACAAAACCACCAATCATTAAAGCAGGTCCGACGGTAATACCTCCTAAAACCACTGTTCCCAAAGCCATACCACCACCACCAGCAGCTAAAGAACCACCTCCTAACCATGCTAAGGTAGCATTCCAAGCGGCTACCCCACTAAGTCCACTAATTGCTGTTCCTGTACTAGCAGTACCGAAAAGACCAATTAATCCTAGGGTTCCCTGACTGGCTGCCGAAGCGACTCCCACTACTTTTAAACCCCCCACAGCCAAACTTTGCGCGTCTAACACTTCTGCTTTAAATTCCTTGAATTGTTCGGCAGAAAATCCCTCAAACCCTTCTAAGAAGCGTTGATGGGATGGGGAAGAATTTTGACCAAGTCTTTGACCTATTCTTTGATCAATTCTGCTAATAAACTTAATAAATCTGCCGATGGTGTTGATTTTGACATTAATTTGCAGTTGACCGTATTCTTCTGCGAATTTTTGGGTAGCTTGAAACTTTTTTTCTAGGGATTTATTTGCTTTTTTGTATCTTTGTTCGGCACTTTTGCCAATTTTTTCCGCCTTTTGTAGCTTAGAGACACCATCAGCACCAGCACTAACACCCACACCAGCAGTAACTAAGGCAGCCGCACCAAGAATAATCGGGATAATAAAGATCATGACCAAAAATCTCCTAGTCTATCCAGTTTTGTAAAATTCTACCAACATAGTTAAAAAAAAATCAAGGATTGTATCGGTAGAATTACGGCTCTCTTGTTCTTTGTGTGATAAGTTTAACTTATATAGAAGTGATCAATCTTTGTGTCCTTTGTGTCTTTGTGGTTCGTTCCAGGCACTCACCAGCAGGACTGTATTTTAGAATAGATTTTACCTACCGAATCCAAGAGAGCCGAATCACTGAATAGCTGATAGCTGGTAGCTGAGGATTTATTACTTGCGTTCGTAACTTAACAACGTATTTTTTAATAACATTGCCACTGTCATCGGACCGACACCACCCGGTACAGGAGTAAGATAACTAGCTACTTCTAAAACTCCAGCATAGTCCACATCCCCCACCAAACGGTCAGCGACGCGATTAATACCCACATCCACCACTACCGCACCAGGTTTTACCATATCCGGGGTGATTAAATTCGCTTTACCGACCGCAGGTACTAAAATATCAGCACTTCTGGTTATTTCTGCCAGATTTTCCGTGCGCGAGTGAGCAATAGTTACCGTAGCGTTTTCCTCCAATAACATTAAAGCTAAAGGTTTCCCCACTAGAATACTGCGACCCAGTACCACCGCGTGCTTACCGGCTATGGGAATATTATATTCTTTCAGCAGTGCCATGACCCCCGCAGGAGTACAACTGCGGATACAGTCCTCACCCCGCACTAAACCGCCTAAATTGAGAGGATGTAAACCATCAGCATCTTTTTTCGGGTCAATTTGGTAGAGAAGGGAAACCGCGTCTAAATGCTTGGGTAAGGGTAATTGAATTAAAATCCCGTCCACCCGCTCATCTTGATTGAGACGGACAATTTCCGCTAAAATTTCTAGTTCACTTGTATCGGTAGGAAAATGACGACCAAAAGAGGCCATGCCGATTTTAGTACAAGCTTTCTCCTTATTGCGTACATAAACGGCACTAGCAGGATTATCCCCCACCATCAACACCGCTAACCCCGGAGGTCTTCCCATTGGAGATTTTAGCGTCTGGATGCGCTCTCCTAGACCAAGCTGGATTTTTTGAGCTAAGGCTTTCCCGTCGAGAATTTGGCAAGTAGTTACGGACATTCTATGATAATACCGAGAACAAAAATCTTTCGGATCCATTCTATGGTCAAAAAGATTGGCTAATCGCACTCGTTAAGGTTAAAGCAAGAATGTCTATTCAGACTCGTCTAGGGCGCATCGGCAGTTTATTATTATTGCTAGGGTTATTCGGTTGTAGTACCCTTGCTGACCTCGGTATTGCCGTTCCCTACATCGGTGATCCTCCCCTAACAGCGATCGAGCAATTACAGGAAAAACCAAAAGGCGCTTTAGTTTATCTTAGGGGAACTGTCAGCAATTATGCCCCTTTTTTAGCGGGAGGAGCCTATCTTTTGCAGGATGGGTCTGGTAAGATTTGGATTCGCACCAATAGCAATAAATTACCCCGTCAAGGCGAAGAAATCGTCATTAAGGGCAAAATTGACTTTGAGGCTATTCCCCAGGGTTCTCAAACCGTTAACGAAGTGTATGTAGTGGAATTAGAACAGATGGATGCAGTAGCGGTTAATTCTCTTCCTACTCCTTCCCCGTCCCCAGAAATTAAACCTTCCCCCACCTCAGAAGTTAAACCCCCAGAAAACAATTCTCCCCCAGTCTCCACTAAACCCCTGGAAAATCCCCGACAGGTGACAATTCCCAGCGCAGCTGAAACAAAACCCCCAGAAACTCCCGTCGTTACCCCCGTTAAACCCAATCCCCCCGCGCAACCCGTCGCGGAAGCGATTCCCCCCAAACCCCCCGCAGTGGTTAAACCCATCCCAGATCCCCTCGATGCTTTCTTTTTACCCCATAAACAAAGCGAGAAATAGCTAGGGTGTGGGGTGTGGGGTGTGGGGTGTGGGGAGAATAAATAAAATAGTCTCCCGTCTCCTGTCTCCTGTCTCCTGTCTCCCGATAACTGATAACTGATAACTGATGATATTTGTTGCTTTGGCGATTTTAGAACAGGACGGTCGCTTTTTAATGCAGTTGCGCGACGACATCCCGACGATTCTCTATCCGGGGGTGTGGGGTTTATTTGGTGGTCACTTGGAAGCGGGTGAAAGTCCAGAAATAGGGTTAAAACGAGAGTTACAAGAAGAAATTAACTACGAAGCCCCTAGTTTACGCTATTTTCGCTCTTATAACGATGATAATCTCTCCCGTTATCTTTATCATGTACCCCTGACCGTGGAATTAGAAAAATTAGTGCAAACGGAAGGGCAAGATTTAGCATTATTACCTCCGGCTGCCATCCGTCAAGGGGAATACTATTCCCAGAAGATTAATCAGACTCGTCCTTTAGGAAAAATTCATCGCCAGATATTGCTCGATTTTATAGAACTAGAATTATAGTGGATACTAGAGCCAGACAAGGAACTCCCTTATCTATACGAAAGTCGTAGTTAACACTGCTCCTCACCTCCCTCGAAGGCAAAATGCTCCCGCTTTTTGAATGGCTTTATTGAAACGTCAATCTTATTTTGGCTTTGTCTTTATGAACCAGTCGCGTCCCTCGTTCGTTTCCGTGCAGAAACTCCTATCTGGAGGTGCGATCGCTACCCTAGCAGTTAGTTCCCTGATAGTCCTCACCCCCGCAGCCAAAGGGGAAAAACCCTTAGAAGATAACCCGAAAGCAGTCATCGACCAGGTTTGGCAAATTGTTAATAATGAATTTGTAGATCGTAGTTTTCATCAAATCGATTGGCAAAAAAAACGTCAAGAATTGTTAAGCAGAAATTATACTAATCCCCAACAAGCTTACACAGCAATTCGCGAAGCTTTAAAGGAATTGGATGATACTTATACCCGTTTTTTAACTCCTAGGGAATTTTCTGTCCTCACCAGTCAAACTTCCGGAGAATTATCGGGAATTGGGGTACGTTTAGCTCTCGATAAACGCAGTAACGATCTGGTTGTTGTCGATACGGTGAAAAAATCCCCCGCCAAGGAAGCGGGAGTGAAAAGCGGCGATCGCCTGATCAGAATTAATGGCAAACCCACCGCTTTAATGACCCTAGAACAGGCAATGGAGGCACTACAGGGAGAAGTGGGTACTAGCGTTAGTTTACAGCTTGCCCGTCCCGATAAAGGGGTATTTGAAGTGACTTTGACCCGGGTAGATATCGAAATCCCCTCCGTTAGCTATACCCTGAAACAGGAAGGTGGGGTGAAAGTTGGTTATATTAAACTAGATGAATTTAGTTCCCACGCAGCCGAACAAATGAAAGAGGCGATCGAGGAATTAAGTCAACAACAGGTATCCGGCTATGTTCTCGATCTGCGGGGCAACCCCGGGGGGTTACTATTTGCTAGTGTCGATATCGCTCGTATGTGGATGAAACAGGGCAAAATCGTTAGCACCATCGATCGACGTGGTGGAGATCGTCAATTTATCGCCAATAACACCGCTATTACCGATTTACCCCTAGTAGTCTTGGTTAATAAAGGTTCCGCCAGCGCCAGCGAAATCCTCGCCGGAGCGCTAAAAGAAAATGGCCGGGCGACTTTAGTAGGTACATCGACTTATGGCAAGAGTACCGTCCAATCGGTACACACCCTTTCCGATGGTTCTGGATTAGCGGTGACAATTGCCCGTTATTATCCCCCCAACGGCGAAAATATCTACAAAAAAGGCATTAAACCCGATGTGCAGATCGAGTTAACCCAAGAACAACAGCTGCGCTTCCGGGATGATCCTTCTTTGCTGGGAACGAAGGATGATCCCCAGTATCAACAGGCGATCTCACTCCTACAATCCCATAGTGTTAAACGTCCCGGCACTGGCAATCTCAATAACCCTTTGAGTAGTCGGGCCGAATAATCGTCCTAGAAAATCTGGGGAAACGGCTACTGTTTCGGCGAAATGGCGATTCTAGAACAGCCTTTAAAGTCTTTAACAGCGCTCTCTCTCGCTCCCGTGCAGTTGCTGGTGATTCCCCCCCCAAAGATTTCTGCAGCTACAAATTCTGCAACTAAGCATAATACGCATTATAAAACTGTATCGCTGGCTACAAATGCTCGATTATTCGCCAAAAAGTAACCTGATCAAAACCTCACACCCTGCTCTATAATTCCCGACGACCTTCTAAAGCTCTCGCTAAAGTTACTTCATCAGCGTATTCCAGATCGCCGCCCATGGGCAACCCGAAAGCGATACGGGTAACTTTAGTGAAGGGTTTCAGTAAACCCCCGATATACAAAGTCGTGGTTTCCCCCTCGACACTGGGACTGATAGCTAAGATAACTTCCTGAATTTTTTTCTGGCTGACTCTGGTGACTAAAGACTGTATATTTAATTGATCCGGTCCAATCCCATCCATAGGTGAGATAACACCCCCTAAAACGTGATATTTGCCCGAATATTCCCTAGTTTTCTCCAAAGCAATCACATCTCTGGAGTCAGCTACCACACAGATAGTCCCCGTTTCTCGGTTAGGATTGCGGCAAATTTCGCAGATCGGTTCGGCCGAAAGATGAAAACAAACCTGACATAATCCTACTTGTTTTTTAGCCGCTACGATCGCCTGGGCCAATTCGATCGCATCTTGTTCTGGTCGTTTGAGAATATACAGGGCCAAACGTTGGGCGCTTTTGGGTCCGACTCCAGGTAATTTTTGTAACTGCTCGATCAAACGAGCTAAAGGCGGTGTATAAATAGCAGTTAATCCTCTTATCAGTTATCAGTTATCAGTTATCAGTGGGTAAGTTATCAGTTATCAGATTTGAGTTTTCAAGTGAGCAGTGTTACATGGAAGTTTCCTGCTGTCTTTTCACTGTTTACTGCTCACTGTTTACTAACTAAGACCTTTTTGGTAAACGGACATCGATAACACTGGTGTTGAAATTATAATTATCTCCTTCCAACTCGATTAAAGTGCCAATTTTCACCTTTTGACCGCCAACAACCGCACCAGTGTCGGTAACTTCCGCTTGACCACTGAGAGTCATAATCATATCTTGAGAATAGTTTTCCGTGCGGGGATCCGGTAGGACTTTCACACTACCATCCGGCTGCGGAACTAAGACATTTCTGGATAAAGGTTTAACATTTTTTATATCCACTTGACCAGCCGGTTGATTACGAATAACAATATTAGTTTTCTTCTCGGTATTGAATTGATTAATCAAAGCATTGGGATTGAGAACACTTAAACCCCGGACAATAACATCCACTTCTATGGGTTCTTTGGTAACTTGAGCGATCGTACTTTTACCACTTGTCCCCGGTACAACAAAAATACCGATAATTGTCAATAAAATTACTAAGGCCGCTCCGATATCAAGCAAGCTAAATTTACCGAATAAACGTCCTTTTGAGTCTAATAACTGCATAGCCTTGAATTTATATAGATGACTATTCCTAGAGATCGAGCCTAGAGAGTAAATTCTATCACGATCGGAATCTTGGTCGCAGACAGGAAGTCTGACTTAAGATAGAAGATCGGAGTCTCACACGGAGCGATCGATAGACAATGGCGGGTAAAACTCAACTTAAGAAACAAGAAAAGCAATTATCTCCACTCGATCTGACCCCTTCTGACGGTAACAACCTCGAAAAAGTTGCCCCCGTTAAACATTGGTCGATCGAAGATAGCGAAAATCTCTATCGCATCCAAGGCTGGGGAGAACCCTATTTCTCGATCAATGCCGCAGGAAATATTACCGTTTCGCCCCAGGGAGAAAGGGGCGGTTCTTTGGACTTATACGAGTTAGTTTCAGCGATTAAGCGGCGAAATATCGGTTTACCCTTACTAATTCGGTTTAGTGATATTTTGGAAGACCGGATCGAGCGCCTAAATGCCTGTTTTAACCGAGCGATCGCCCGTTATAATTATGCCAACGTCTATCGCGGTGTCTATCCGATCAAGTGCAATCAACACCGTCACATCGTCGAGTCTTTAGTGCGTTTTGGCAAACCCTATCAATTTGGGCTGGAGGCTGGTTCAAAACCTGAGCTAATGATTGCTTTAGCGACCCTAGAACCTGCCTTAAACGGCAAAAATGACAAAACACAACCCTTGCTAATTTGTAACGGCTATAAGGACAAAGAATACCTGGAAACTGCCCTATTGACCACTCGTCTCGGTCATCGGCCTTTGATTGTCATCGAACAATTGGAGGAATTATATTTAACCCTGCGCGTCAGTCGTCAGTTAGGAATTGCCCCACATTTGGGAGTGCGTGCGAAACTGGGGACAAAAGGGGTGGGCCGTTGGGGATGTTCCACGGGAGACCGGGCCAAATTCGGTTTAACCGTCCCGGAAATCTTAACGGTGGTGACGGAATTAGAACAAGCGGGGATGTTAGATTGTCTGCAACTGCTGCACTATCATATCGGGTCGCAAATCTCCGCTATTAGCGTCATTAAGGATGCTATTCGCGAAGCTAGTCAGATTTATGTGGAATTAGCGAAATTAGGGGCAAATATGACCTATCTCGATGTGGGGGGTGGTTTAGGGGTGGATTACGATGGCTCAAAAACTAACTTCTACGCCTCAAAAAACTACAATATGCAGAATTATGCCAATGATATCGTGGCTGAGGTCAAGGAAGCTTGTGAAGATGCCCAGATTTCACCCCCAATTCTCATCAGTGAAAGTGGCCGGGCGATCGCTTCTCATCAATCGGTGTTAGTCTTTGATATCTTGGGAAGTAGTGAGGTTCCCCAAAATCCCCCCGATCCCTGCAATGGGAAAGAACATCTGATCCTCCGTAATCTCTGGGAAACCTACACGGGTATCGATGAGCGCAATTATCAGGAAGCTTATCACGATGCGGGACAGTTCAAAGAGGAGGCGATTAGTCTGTTTAATTTCGGTTATCTCAGTCTCAAAGAACGAGCTAGAGCCGAACAATTGTACTGGGCTTGTTGTCACAAAATTCTGCAAGTGGCCCGACAAGAGGATTATGTTCCCGATGACTTGGAAGACTTAGAGCAAATTATGGCCTCAATTTATTATGCCAATCTCTCGGTTTTTCAATCAGTTCCCGATAGTTGGGCGATCGATCAACTATTTCCAATTATGCCGATCCATCGTCTTGATCGAGAACCTACTCAAAGAGGAATTCTCGCCGATTTAACCTGTGATAGTGATGGGAAAATTGCCCAGTTTATCGATTTGCGCGGGGACATAAAATCAGTTTTAGAATTGCATCCGTTGGAGTACAAAAACGGTAAACATTCTCCAGAACCCTATTATCTAGGAATGTTTTTGGTGGGTGCTTATCAAGAGATTATGGGCAATTTACATAATCTTTTTGGCGATACTAACGTGGTACATATTCAGATGAGTCCCAAGGGGTACGATATCGAGTATCTAGTCAAAGGAGATACGATCACGGAAGTATTAAGTTATGTGCAGTATTCTGCGGAAGACCTGTTAGAAAGAATTCGTCTTCGTTGTGAACAAGCTTTGCAGGAAAATCGCATGACTGTGGAAGAATCCCAGTTACTACTACAGGATTATGAACGCAGTTTGCGACGTTATACCTATCTAGTGGGTGGGGATTAATAGAGGTTACTTGTGGGGGAAATTTAGCTCATTTTCCCTTTTTAAAGCATTGATCGCAGAATTTTGGGCTAATGCTACCTCTGGTAGTACATTTATATGTATTTTCTCACTCCTTTCTTGCCGTCCCGCAGGAGGGAAGCGACATCAACATCTATTTCGTAAAAATTTAGTTACAAATACTTTGCGATTTGTGTCAATAACTTGCTACCTGCTACTTTTGCTACAGGAAATAGGTTACAACCCACATTCCGCATTTCTTATCATTCAATTGATAATTTGATAATTATTACTAATACATTGCTTACAACCCATTGGCAGGAAGGATTATAGCTACAATTATTGATTTTCATCAAGGTGATGTAAAAATATATAAAAATATATAAAAATATATAAAAATGTGCGGAATTTCGGTTACAACTAATGATGGAATAGAGTAAGTGGGTGGGTGGAATTAAGTATAAGATGAACGTAGGTTGGACTTCGGCCGTGAGCTTTTGCCGAACGGTTGAAGAATGAAACCCAACTCCTGCTCATGTTACGCTACCGCCAACCCATCCTACCAATAATTTTGCCTCCCTACTTAAGAGTCTTTACTCAAGGATAAAAAAGATGCTTGACCAAAGTTTCAACCTATCAGACAGCAATGTTTTAGATGATATCTTCCAGTTACCAACCCTTGGCGTGGGATCAGGTTTAGGACGCTCCGACTTGATTACCCCTTTTGTCCGCAAAAGTCTCCAGGGACTGGATTCTGACTTTTTAAGCAATTCTCTGGAAGAATACCAGCTAGAACTGAAAAATCGCTGGCAATCATCCGAATCCCTTTCCTCTTGGCCTCAAGACGGTGATTTTTTAACGGGTCAAAGTAGTTTTGTGGGTCTTTCCAGTTCTGTTGACCTAGCCGGCAATACCCTCGCTACTGCCAGAGCGATTACCGTCGGTTCCAGCACCACCAGTTACACCGATTGGGTAGGAAGCACCGATACCAACGATTACTATCGTTTCACCCTCGCTAATTCTAGTAACTTTAATCTCAGTCTCACCGGAATGACCGCCGATGCGGACGTGCGACTGTTAAATAGTAGCGGTTCTTTCATTGCCTCCTCTACTAACGGTGGTACGGCTTCTGAGAGTATTACCCGTCAGTTGAGTGCAGGCACCTACTACATTCGTGTCTATCCCTATCAAAGTGCTAATACCAACTATAATCTTGCTGTTTCGGCTACCAGTATTGACCTAGCCGGCAATACCCTCGCCACTGCCAGAGCGATTACCGTCGGTTCCAGCACCACCAGTTACACCGATTGGGTAGGAAGCACCGACACCAACGATTACTATAGTTTTTCCCTCGCTAATTCTAGTAACTTTAATCTCAGTCTCACCGGAATGACCGCCGACGGGGACGTGCAACTGTTAAATAGTGGCGGTTCTGTCATTGCCTCCTCTACTAACGGTGGTACGGCTTCTGAGAGCATTACCGGTCAGTTGAGTGCAGGTACCTACTACATTCATGTCTATCCCTATCAAAGTGCTAATACCAACTATAATCTCGCTGTTTCGGCTACCAGTGACGGTGGTGGAACTGGATTTAACTCCACCTATGGTTACGGTTTAGTTAACGCTGCCGCTGCCGTTGCTCAAGCAATTAGTCAACCCACTTTTGCCGATGTTCCTAACTTGGGAGGTAATAACTGGGGTAATGATATGGTTAACGCCCCTGAAGCTTGGGCAAGAGGTTATACAGGACAAGGTGTTACAGTGGCTGTAATTGATTCTGGTGTGGACATTTCCCACCAAGACCTGAGCAATAATATTTGGCGCAATACAGGGGAAATTGCCGGTAATGGCATTGATGACGACGGAAATGGCTATACCGATGACGTTTATGGCTGGAACTTTGGTGTCGGTCAAAATAACAATAACGTTCTACCCGGAACCAGTTCTTCTGGACAAGGACACGGAACTCACGTCGCTGGGACAATTGCCGCCGCTAATAACGGCATTGGTATGACGGGCGTTGCCTATAATTCCCGAATTATGGCGATTCGTATGGGAGATGTAGATTCACAAGGTCGGTTTACTAATGGGGGCAACCTTGCTCAAGCCATCCGCTATGCAGTGGATAATGGCGCTCGCGTCATTAATATGAGTTTGGGATGGTCTGATTCAACTGCTTTACGCGATGCCCTTGCCTATGCCGCTAGTCGCAATGTGATTACGGTTAGTGCAGCTGGCAACTCTAGCTTGTCTTCTCCCGGAACACCTGCATACTACGCTACCCAATACGGTCTTTCCGTCGGTGCCGTCAATAGCAACCGGACAATTGCTAGTTTCTCCAATCGTGCCGGAACTAACAGCAGTATGCAGCACGTTATGGCTCCGGGGGTGAATGTTTATTCGACTGTACCGGGCAACGGATACGCGAGTTACAGCGGAACCTCGATGGCGGCTCCCCATGTGGCAGGAGTAGTGGCTTTAATGCTCGGGGCTAATCCCAACTTAACCCATGCTCAAGTCCGCAGTATTCTCACTAGCAGTGCTGTCCGTCTTACTTAAAACGCTATTAATGCTCACAACCCAGAGCATTCCTAGTTAACCAATGCTGAAGAAAGTCTCTGTTGGATTCTGCACGAGGCTTTTCTTCAGCCAAAATAACAGCCAAATCGCCAAAACTATGATTTATCCTAACTTTCGCTGGTTCCTAAGTTTGACCATTATTCTAGTTACAATGATGAGCTTTACTGACCCGAATTTCTCTCAATCAAAACAGGGTATTTCTGGCACTATTCTTCGTCTTAGCGGCGACCAAATGCCCACTATAGACACAACATCCTTAAGAACAAAACCTGAACCTATTAAAACAACTGTTTGGATTTTTTCAGGTAGAATTCCCGCTCAAGGAACCAACTGGTCAGTAGCCCAAGCCCAAAAACATCCTCACCTAATCAAGCAAATAAGTAGTGATTCTCAAGGTAATTTTTTTGTGGAATTGCCCTCAGGGGAATATACTCTCCTCGCTCAATATGATGACAATTTGTACCTCAATAATTTTTTAGGGGACGGCAGCTATGGAACCGTACAAGTGACTAACGGTCAAATTGTCAATATTCAGTTAATTAACACGGAAAAAGCTTATTTTTAGCAATTATTGTCCCAAAACGCTCAAGAAATAACATTTCTTGAGAGTGAGATAGAAGAAAATAATTTACTATCTTGCTTGATTACGTCTGCATTTCGCCAGTATTTGAATTGGCGAATTCCTAGTCTTTTTAATTACGATAGGTCTGGCTCTGTAATTTCTTCGGCGATGTTCTCTAGCATTCTTGGAATCTCTTCTTCCGTTACGTCATTTCTTCGGCTAACATTTAAAATATCACCTTCTTTTAATTGTTCGAGTATATTCTCGGCTAGTCTTTTCGTATAAGTTCGTTTACTGGCGACAAAATCTAACTCTTCGCTCAAGGGTTTCCGACAATTATCGCACTTAAATTGACGACGATTAACTTGTGGGTACACTGGTTGTCCTGAGAGCGGCGAATCTTTGACTAAATGGGGTTTGCTGAATAAATCTAAAAACCTTGTTTGATAAGACTTTTAGACTTTTTTGAAATCCAAAAGTGGTGGACATGGGAGTGATCAGGGGGAAAATTCCAGGACTTTTTCCCTGAAAATTAGGTAATTGACCCCCTCAAAATGGGTAAAACCCCACACTCTACCCCCACGAAAAACTTTTTGCCACAAACCCTATCTAGTGGGTGGGGATTGATGATTGCTCTTGCCGATCGAGTAATCGATCGAGGATGATAGAAAATAGACAAAATAGATAGGCAGTAAAGGAAAACAGTGGAAAAGGGAACGCTGGTAGAATTTCGAGTGCAAGGAGAAAGGCGCTTAGGGGTGATCGATCGCCCAGAAGGTAAAAAAGATTGGATCGTCATCGATCAAGGGGGAAACCCGCATAAACTGCGTCCCCAACGCTTCGATTACATTATCAAAGCAGGTCCGTCCAACCATAAGGAGATTGGCAATTTTCTGCGGGAAGTCCAACCCTATCTAGATCCCAGTGGTTTAGAAGTGGCCTGGGAATTATTAGCCGGGGAAAATCAGTTAGTCACTCCCGAAACCATGGCCGAGATTCTCTTTTCCGATCGCAGTCCCCAGTCTTGCTATGCAGCCCATTGTCTCTTGAGTGATGATAAAGTTTATTTTAAAAATAAAGGGGATGGTTACGAGGCCCGCTCGGAAAATCAGGTAGAGGAAATCAAACACCAGCTAGAGGTAGAACAACAGCGTCAACGGGAAAAAGGCCAATTTCTCCAACGTCTCCAACAGACCCTGGCCGGTGAAACGGTAGAATGGTCAGAAAGCGATCGAATTCGTCTGGAATCTCTAGAAAAATTTATCCTCCAACCCGAACAAAAATATCCAGCAGCCATGGACATACTCTCGCTGCTGGGCCGTTCCCAAACCCCCGAGGCTGCTTTTGAATTGTTAGTCGATTTGAAATGGTGGAGTAGTCACGAAAACCTTTTCCTGCGACGCAGTTCCTACCCTGTTCAATTCTCGAAAAAGGTACTTGATGTGACGCGTCTTAATTTACTCAATCCCCCTGCGGATGCGGATGTCAACAATCGTCTCGATTTAACCCACCAAAAAATTTATACCATCGACGATGAAAGTACCGAGGAAATCGATGACGGATTATCGGTGGAAATGCTCGCGGATGGTGGTCATCGTCTCTGGATTCATATTGCCGATCCTAGCCGTTTAGTGCTTCCCGATGATGAATTGGACCTAGAAGCGCGTCGTCGCAGTACCAGTCTCTATCTTCCCACGGGAATGGTTCCCATGTTTCCCCTAGAGTTGGCCGCCGGTCCAATGAGTTTGGTACAGGGTAAACTTTGTCCCGCATTGAGTTTTGGGGTAATCCTCGATGAAACGGGAGCGATCGCCGATTATCGTATCCATCCTAGTACAATTAAACCCACCTATCGC
Organism: Microcystis viridis FACHB-1342; assembly: GCF_014698335.1. GTDB lineage: Bacteria > Cyanobacteriota > Cyanobacteriia > Cyanobacteriales > Microcystaceae > Microcystis > Microcystis ichthyoblabe_A. The sequence goes on from NZ_JACJSV010000010.1 coordinate 17,859, forward strand.
CTCACCTACGAAGATGTGGACGAAATGTTACATCTGGATCTGCAGCATGAACCGGAAGTGAAGATTCTCAACCGTTGGGCCAAACAACGCCACGCATGGCGCAAATCTCAGGGATCGATTAACATCCAAATGCCAGAATCATCTATTAAGGTGAAGGCTAACGACGAAATTATCATAGAATTGCAGGAAGTTTCCCCATCTCGGCAATTAGTGGCGGAAATGATGATTTTAGCTGGAGAAATCGCCGGTCGCTACTGTCAGGAACACGAGATACCCGTACCTTTCCGGGGACAACCACAACCGGAATTACCCCCCGATGAGGAGTTAATTTTACTACCTGCGGGCCCAGTGCGTTCCTGTGCCTTGCGTCGCTGTATGCCGCGCAGTGAGATGACGACGATTCCTAACCGTCATGCTAGTCTGGGATTGAATACCTATTCCCAAGTAACTTCGCCAATTCGCCGTTATACTGACCTTTTGACCCATTTTCAACTAAAAGCCCATCTCCGGGGCGATAAACTGCCTTTTACCCGGGATAGAATGCAGGAAATTCTCTATAGTGTCGCTAGTTCGGCCCTGGAAGCCACCTCGGTGGAACGACAAACTAATCGTTATTGGAGTTTGGAATTTTTGCGACGACAGGGAGATCAAGTCTGGCAAGCTTTGGTATTGCGCTGGCTGCGGGAAGAGGAAAATTTAGGCTTGATTTTATTGGAGGAATTGGGGTTAGAATTACCCCATCGTTTTGAGCGATCGGTATCTTTAGGCGATCGCTTTCAAGTACAAGTTAGTCGCTCTGATCCCCACCGCGATGAGATCCGCTTCCGCGAGTTATCGGGTTTTGTCTCCTCCCAAGCAAGTTAATCTCTCGCGGAGACAGAATTCAGGAGTCGGGAGATAGGGGTTTAGGGGTTTAGGGAAATTTCAGCCAAATGCTCCACTCCCCTCTACCCTCTCCTTGAGTTAGCGGGTTCGTCATCTGATCCGTCTATTTCGGGTGCAGAACCTCTTGGCAGACTTTAAATACCGAACAATTTATTATACTAAATCCGTTGAGTATAGGCCACATATCAGGAGAGGCACTCATGCAAGAGGCAAAAGGGAGAATAATCGCTCTTCTGGAACTTTCGGAAATCCCCGACCGAATCCAGATTCTGAAACCCTTGCTTGACAAGTGATCGCTAACTTTTTTTCTAATAAAAACTCAAATTTGGCTCTCTTGGATTTGGTGGGTAAAATGTATTCTAAGATACATTCCTCCTAGCGAGGGGGTGGAACGAACCACAAAGACACAGAGGACACAAAGATTGATCGATCCTATGTAAGTTAAACTTATCACACAGAACCTAGAAGAGCCGAAGAGCGATAAGCCGTCAGCTTTTTGCTGTGATCAGTAAACAGTAAACTGAAAACTCAAATCCGATCCCTGATAGCTGTCTCCTGACTCCTGACCCCACTAACAAACTTTTTCAGAAAACCCTACTCACTTTTCACCCGATCTGCCCGGTCTTGCTATTGTTAAAAGTATAGAACCTCCGAAAAAGGTCTCAACTCTGTGCAGTTAAAACAAGTCATCATCGCTCATAAGGCCAACCATCCCCAAAGTAAAGCATGGGCGGAAAAATGCGCTAAACAGTTAGAAGCCCGTCAGTGTAAAGTTTTAATGGGACCCAGTGGCTTTAAAGATAATCCCTATCCGGTATTTTTAGCCTCAGCATCGGAAAAAATCGACCTTGCCATCGTTTTGGGGGGAGATGGAACCATTTTAGCTGCCGCTCGCTATTTAGCTCACGAAGACATTCCGATTTTAGCGGTGAATGTCGGCGGCCATCTGGGATTTTTAACGGAACCCTTTGATATTTTCCAGGATACGGAGACGGTCTGGGAGCGTTTACAATCCGATCACTATGCGGTACAACAACGGATGATGTTAACGGCCAGAATCTATGAAGGGGATAAAAGAAATCCGCAGCCAGTGAGCGAGGCATTTTATGCCCTGAATGAGATGTGTGTGAAACCCGCTAGTATCGATAGGATGCCCACCTCAATCCTCGAAATCGAAGTGGACGGGGAAATAGTAGATCAGTACCAAGGCGACGGACTATTAGTGGCTACTCCTACGGGATCCACCTGTTACACCGCTTCCGCTAATGGTCCGATTATACACCCCGGCATGGAAGCGATCGCTGTCACCCCGATTTGTCCCTTGAGTCTCTCCAGTCGGCCGATTGTCATTCCCCCAGCATCTCTGGTCAGTATTTGGCCTCTAGGAGACTACGAGTTAAATACTAAACTCTGGATGGATGGTGCTTTAGCCACTTCCATTTGGCCCGGGCAATGGGTGGGAGTTACTAAAGCCGAAAAATTCGCCCAATTTATTATCCTGCGGGAAAGTTATTCTTTTTATCAGACTCTACAGGAAAAACTGCAATGGGCCGGGGCGAGAATTCATTATGATGGCAATCGTCATAATTAGGGTTTGCGGCAAAAAGTTTTTCGTGGGGACAGGGTTTAGGGTGTAGGGTGTAGGGTTTTACCGATTTTGAGGGGGTCAATTACCTAATTTTCAGGGAAAAAGTCCCTGAATTTTCCCCCCAATCACTCCAAAGGTCGACACTTTTTGAGGGAAAAAAAGTCTAAAAACCTTATCCAACAAGGTTTTTAGATTTATTGAGCAAGCCCTAAGTATATCTTCTAAAATTGGTCATTACTTCCGATTTTATCAGTAAATCTAGGCTTTTGGGGGTAGAACCCCCCAAACCCAGAAGCGCATTTGCTGATTGTCGGTATTTCTGCAAGAGAGGGTCAAAAGTTGTCAAAATATTTGACAAAGTTGCCACTTTATGGTAAGAAATTGGGTTATTATTATCCCTTAAATTTTAAATTTCATCCCATCCAGTTAAGCCAGAAGACATAACATAACTGGTAACAGTTGCTTCAAAAAAGTTAGCTTTGGTGTGGCCTTCTTTTTTGGTATCGGAGAAGCGTTCCAGATGATTATAGGGACTTTTGTTATACTTTTCTTCCCTGTATAAAGGCTCAAGTCCGATCGCTTTTAGCCGAATATTAGCGAGGTATTTAGTGTACTGTTCGGTACTGTATTCGGTAATACCTAAAATGTTGTTGCCAACGATGTGATTTGTCCAGCGACATTCGTGTTTAACGGCACTATCGAACATCTCATAAATCTGTTCAACGGAATGGGGAAAAATTGCCATGGCTTCGGGAATAAGTTTTTGATACAAACGGACGTGACTTAATTCGTCCCGGTTGATCATTTTGAAAACGTCAGCACTACCGGACATTAGCTGTCGAGAAGCGAGATTATAGAAAAAGATAAAGCCGTTATAAAAATACAAACTCTCCAGTAAATAGTCGGCAAGAAGAGCGATAAAATAGCTTTCAGTAGTTTGTTTATCGATGTATTGCTGGTAGAGACTAGCAATAAATTCACAGCGATCCTTGAGAACTTTATCGGTGCGCCAAAAGTCATAAACTTCGCCTCTGCGATCCGAGGGAATAATCGTTTCAATTAAGTATTGATAACTTTGATTGTGCATGGCCTCTTGAGAAATTTGTTCCGCCATACAAAGACTAATTTCTGGCGCAGTGACGCTACCTTTTAGGTGGGGAATATTACAGGTTTGCACGGAATCAAGAAAAGTTAGATAGGACAAAATACCATCATAAGCATATCTTTCTTCGTCGGTAAGATGCCCGTATTCAGTCACGTCTTGAGTGATATCTAAGCGTTGCGGGATCCAGAAATTTTCCCGCATTTGTTGATATAAACCCACCGACCAGGTGTAGCGGACATCGTTTAACTGCATCAGGTTGGTGGTGTTACCAAACCAGATCGAACGGTTTTCGATCGCATCATCTCCCGACGGATTGAAGATCGGGGAAATGGGCATCGAATGGCAAGAATTAACTAAATGTAAGGACATGACTACTTGGACATTAAGGCACTTTTAGGTTATAATGGGTTTTCGGTAAAAAGTCAAATGGTTTGATTAGGGATAAATTCAAAATCTAGGGCTTCTGCCAAAGTAAATGGGCAATCGTTCGGGAATTTCTCTAGGTTTATCCCTGTTTCAATAGCGGCTTTTTTTCTAGCCTTATTATAGCATTTTTTAAAATTTTCTTCTGTTAAAAAACTCTTAAGAATAGGGCTATTTTCTAAATCTTCTTCGATTCTTTCGCGATGCTCAAAAAGGTTTAATGCCCAGCTTCTGGTTTGTTTTTCTGGCTCTTGTAAGTATTTTAGTAAATGCCATAAAATCACGCTCAGATTGCTTTTTGTTGACTGATAGATATAGATTTTATTTCTTCAATTAAATTCTCTAAATCTAATTCAGAAAATTGATGATTTTCTAGCAAAAATATGGTTTTATCTATCCAGAGATAGTAGTCTTTTTCGTATAAGTTCTTTTCCATAATTCGCCAATTCAAAAATGAAACGCATCAACCTCAAGAGTTGACAAAGAAATGCTCATCAGGTACTGTCTGATCATTAACAAAAACAAATCAGACCCAAAAACGAAGCCCCCAACATCTTAACATAGAACAAAGAAACTTGCTCTACCAACTTAGTCAAGAGGGAAATTTATCGTATAACTGCTAAAATAGCAATGACTAAAATATCGGTTAATAAATGTTTTTGGGTTGGGGACACTCTCGGTTCAGGAATATCGGCTCTTCCAGGTTTGGTGGGTAAAATGTATTCTAAGATACATTCCTCCTAGCGAGGGGGTGGAACGAACCACTCCAGACACAAAAGACACAAAGATCGATCAATCCTATGTAAGTTAAACTTATCACACAGAACCTAGAAGAGCCATTAAATTTGCTGAGATACTTAAAAAGTAAAAAAGGGGTTGGGGGAAGAACCTCGGCCTGACTGTAGCCAATTTGACAGAATTAATCGATAGATAAGAGTGAATGGAAGTAACTAGGATAAGTTCGCAGTTTTTAGCAATCTTATCCCGTTTTTTCCCTGTAAATGCTGTATCTGTGCGGCTTTTCCCAATTATCTCCCTCAACACTCCTACCACTTAATTTCCATGCAGGGTTATAATTGTATTAAGATGTGTAACAATTCTCTGGCAAACTCTTGACAAAGGATAACAAATCTGCTCTACCAAAAAACAGGAAAGGTTTTATTTCTATGACATTAATTCAAACCGCCCAATTATCGCTAGAAACTTTGGCTTTAGCCTTTTTTAAGCAGACAGAAGGACGCTGGCAATCCCAGAGACGTTATTACACCCTCACCCAAGAAACGGAACCCCAAGAAGTTATCAGCGCCATCGAGATTAAATATTTACCCCAGGGCAGCGAACCATTAATTCAACTGGCCCGTTTACATAATCTGGAAGATACAACTTTATTAGGTGGTACGGAAGTGACTTGGCAAAGTAATTATCTCCGTCCCCAGAGTAAAAAACCCTCCAACGGTTCCACTATATTCGGTATTTTAGATAATATTCTCTATCGCGATCGGGGATTTGCGACGGATAAACCCGTTAGTGCCATTTATACCTTTCCTAACCCCTCTACTCTCTGTCTGAGAACAGAATACGCCGGTTCTGTCTTTGAAGAGGAAATTAAACTCATCGGTCAACAATATCGCACCCGACAAACTATTATCTCTCGCGCCGGTCAAGAATTGATGATCGGTCAATATCTAGAAAAACGGGTCAATTAGTCAAAAAAATGGCGGCTATTCCCATAATTTTGACTTCTATCCTAGGAATAGGGCTGAAATCAAATCAGCCCTTCCCATAACTCCCCTTTAAACCGGGGTTAAATTGTCTTGATTCTGACTAGCGAGAAACTTCTCTAATTCCGTAATTGCATCGGCATCGACTTTAGTTTGCATGGGACAGAATTTCGGTCCACACATCGAACAAAACTCCGCAGTCTTATAGATATCTGCGGGTAAAGTCTCATCGTGGTATTCCTTAGCGCGATCGGGATCCAAGGATAACTGAAATTGACGATTCCAATCGAAATTATAACGAGCAATGGAGAGTTCATCGTCACGATCCCGCGCTCCGGGACGATGACGGGCGATATCTGCCGCATGAGCTGCTATTTTGTAGGCAATTAAGCCATTTCGCACATCTTCAGCGTTGGGTAAACCGAGATGTTCTTTCGGGGTGACATAACATAACATCGCCGTCCCGTACCAACCCGCCAGAGCCGCCCCGATCGCCGAAGTGATATGATCGTATCCGGGGGCAATATCGGTGACAAGGGGACCGAGAACATAGAAAGGTGCTTCGCTACACTCCTCCATTTGTTTTTTCACATTAAACTCAATTTGGTCCATGGGAACATGGCCCGGTCCTTCCACCATCACCTGTACATCGTGTTCCCAAGCGCGACGCGTTAGTTGGCCGAGGGTTTTCAATTCCGCTAATTGGGCTGCATCGGAAGCATCGTGGGTACAACCGGGACGTAGGGAGTCACCGAGACTAAAAGAAACGTCATAACGCTTGAAAATCTCGATAATTTCGTCGAAATGGGTATAGAGAGGATTTTGCTTGTGGTGGTGCAGCATCCACTTAGCAATAATACCACCGCCCCGGGAGACAATCCCGGTCAGACGAGTTTTGACTAAAGGCAGGTGTTCGATGAGGATTCCCGCATGAATCGTCATGTAATCTACCCCTTGCTGGGCGTGTTTTTCGATAATATGGAGGAAATCTTCGGGGGTGAGTTTTTCAATATTGCCGTGAACACTTTCCACCGCTTGATAGATGGGTACAGTACCGATGGGGACGGGAGAAGCATTGATAATCGCGGTGCGAATTTCGTCCAAATTACCGCCACCGGTGGAAAGATCCATTACCGTATCGGCGCCGTATTTGACCGCTAGGTGTAATTTTTCCAGTTCTTCGTTAATATTCGAGGAGTTAGGGGAAGCCCCGATATTAGCATTAACTTTACACTTAGAAGCAATACCGATCGCCATCGGTTCGAGGTTGAGGTGATTGATATTAGCGGGAATAATCAGTCTTCCTCGGGCGATTTCGCTGCGAATCAATTCGGGAGAGAGATTTTCCCGTTTTGCCACATACGTCATCTCTTCGGTAATTATCCCCTGACGGGCGTAGTGCATTTGCGATACATTTGCTTGTCCGCGCCGGGGGGCAACCCATTCTTGTCTCATAATTTTATTTCCTCTGTAAACAGCTTCCCTACGCTGGAATTACCCAGTCTCAGGTTCTAAGGGTCTTTCTCAGCCTGATTGTCTCAGACACCCCTAGCTATGACGGCAATTGTATCACTGTTGACGACTGAGGAGATCAAGCTTAAGATTGTTGTTTGATTAGGCGGTTATCAGTTATCAGTTATCAGATGTGAGTTTTGGCTCTTCTGGTTTCTGTGTGGAAACGAGGTCTATACTGATAGTTTATTTAACAAAATAGTCCTAAAAGTCTTTCCCAGTAAACATTTCACGATTTCATAAGCAAAAATTATCACACAAAGTCGAGAAGAGCCGAGTTTTCAGTTCACTGATTACTGTTTACTGTTTACTGTTCACGGCAAAAAACTTCCCACTTCCCCACTCCCTTGCTGATTCCGAAAAAAAGGGGCAGGCAAAAAGCCTACCCTAGGATTAATGATTAGTCAATCAAACCTTAGACATCGTAGTAGAGAGAGAACTCGTAGGGGTGGGGACGTAAGCGCATCGGGTTAACTTCGTTATCGAGTTTGTAGGTGATCCAGTTGTGGATAAAGTCTTCGGTAAAAACACCAGAATCGGTCAAAAAAGCGTGATCTTTTTCGAGACTTTCTAGTGCTGCTTCTAGAGAACCGGGGGTAGAGGGTATTTTTGACAATTCTTCGGGACTGAGTTCATAGATATCCACATCGAGAGGTTCTCCCGGTTCAATTTGATTTTTAATCCCATCGATACCAGCACAGAGCATAGCTGCAAAAGCGAGGTAGGGATTAGAAGTCGCATCAGGACAACGGAATTCTAAACGTTTAGCTTTCGGGTTGCTTCCCGATAAAGGAATCCGAATCGAAGCGGAGCGATTACCTTGGGAGTAGGCCAGGTTTACTGGGGCCTCAAAACCGGGGACGAGACGCTTGTAGGAGTTGGTGGTGGGGTTAGTTAAAGCTAAGAGAGCGGGAGCGTGTTTAAGCAAACCACCGATGTAGTACAGTGCCATTTGGCTGAGTCCGGCGTATTTATCCCCGGCGAACAGGGGTTGACCATCTTTCCAGATAGACTGGTGAACGTGCATCCCGGAACCATTATCGCCAAAGATGGGTTTAGGCATAAAGGTGACGGTTTTACCGTATTTCTTAGCCACGTTCTTAATGCAGTATTTGTAGGTCATCAAGTAGTCGGCGGCCCGTACTAGGGTAGAGAATTTAATCCCTAACTCGTTTTGACCACCGGTAGCGACTTCGTGGTGATGTTTTTCGATGGGAACTCCGCAGTCGGCCATGGTTAAGAGCATTTCCGTGCGAATGTCTTGAGAGGTATCGGTGGGACTAACGGGGAAATAACCCTGTTTGTAGGCGGGTTTATAGGCAAGATTTCCGTCTTTTTCGTCTTTACCGCTATTCCAACGACCTTCGACACTATCCATGTAGTAATAGCCGGAGTTGGCGGTTTGGTCGAAACGAGCGCTATCAAAGAGGAAAAATTCTGCTTCTGGTCCAAAATATACGGTATCACCTAAACCGGTAGTGCTAAGATAATTGATCGCTTTCTGGGCAATAGAGCGAGGATCGCGGCTATACCATTCACCGGTTCTCGGTTCTTTGATGCTACAGATCATGCTTAGGGTCGGTTCCTTGTAGAAGGGATCGATCCAAGCGGTGGTAGGATCGGGAACCATGGCCATGTCGGATTCGTTAATTGCTTTCCAACCGCGAATACTGGAACCATCGAAGGCAACACCATCGCTGAAAGAGCTTTCATCGATTTGGTCGTAGTAGAACGAGCAGTGTTGCCAGATACCGGGCATATCAATAAATTTTAGGTCAATAATCTTAATATTGTTGTCCTGAATCATTTTCAAGACTTCTTGTGGCGTTTCGGGCATGGAAAACTCCTTTGACGTATGGATCGGTTCTTAAGCTTCTCAAAAAACCCATCCTAAACAGTCACTTTGTCCAGTTTTGTATTTTTCGATACAAAATCTTTGATCCTAGCTTGAAAAAATCTGTAATTTTCTTGTTGAGTTCGGTAATCGCCCGGAATGGCGATTTGCCTATCAGCTTCTACTGCCTCTTGCCACACTTCAAGGAGGTTCGTTTGTGCAAACATTGGCCGTCTGGAGATTTTCTGCTCACTGAAAAGCTTCCAGGGTAATGATTTGGTAGTAGTGGCGTAGCCCTCTTGCTTACCTGGTAGGAAGTGTGTAAAGTATTTATTAATAAAAATAATTGGAACCCGATCAGTCTTTGAACCTCCTCAGAAAACTGGTGATTTTCTAGTAAAGATATGGTTTTCTCTATCCAGAGATAGTAATCATGTTCGTATAAGTTCGTTTCCATAATTATTCCCATTATTTTGATATTTCAGGAAACCAATCCTCATTTAACGCCTGTTCTATAGTACAAATTGGAGCTAACCTGACCAAATTTTCAGCCATTCCCGATAATTCGATAAAAGAAATACGAGCTTCTTGAAAAGAGTTGTTAAAAATTTCAATCAGATAAGGCTGTAAACTAGGACTATCGGCAATAATTCTTTTTATGGCACGACGAAAATTCCTAATTTCATTTTTCCATCCTCTTTGATTATATTCTAATTCCGACTGCCAGTAAACCAGTTTTAGCAAATGTTCTAATAAGCGAGTTAAATAACTCTTTAAGCTTTGTCGTTGACTTTTGCCCATGTCGCTAATCTCCTCGATGAGATTATCTAAATCCAAATCAGAAAACTGGCGATTTTCTAGTAAAGATATGGTTTTCTCTATCCAGAGATAGTAATCCTGTTCGTATAAATCACTCTTCATTGCTTAATCCTCTCCGAGAAACTCAGGAAACCAATTTTCATCTAAAATTTGGTTGATTGATCCAATAGGTGTAGCACTTAAAAGTCTTTTATCGATGCCAGAACCTTCGACAAATAGATGGCAAGCATCCTCATAACATTGATCGAGAATCTCGGTGAGATAAGATACTAAGTTTGTATTATAGTTTCCATCCTTTTTGTTGCTAATAATTCTTTTTATTTGAATGCGAAAATTTAAAATCTCTCGTCGCCACTTGTTTTTATTGTAATCGCGCTTAGATTGCCAATAAGTTAATTTAAGTAAATGTTCCAAGAGTTTAGTTAGTAAACTCTCTAACTTCTGACGTTCTCTTCTGGACATATCTTTTATTTCTTCAATTAAATTTTCTAAATCCAACTCAGAAAACTGGCGATTTTCTAGTAAAGATATGGTTTTCTCTAACCAGAGATAGTAATCCTGTTCGTATAAAGTCTTATCCATAGCTGTGATTAGGTGATCAATAAAACTCACCTTTAAATTATATAAAAAAATTAAGGTGGGCATTGCCCACCCAAGTTAACTTTAATTAGCGCAACTAGAACAACTATCGTCAGACTCTCGAAAATTGTCCTTTTGTACGGTACGGACATAATAAATCGCTTTACACCCCAATTCCCACGCCATGATTAGAGTATCAAAGATATCTTTAGCAGTGAGACAACGGTTAGGTTCTGCGGGAAAGTAAACCCCTTCATTGAGGTTGAATAATAACTCCATAGAAATCCCCGTATCGATCCATTCTTGCATAGTAGCGATCGCTTTTACCACCTGCTGCTGTTCGAGATTTTTATTCTCTGGATAAAACCAGAAAGCTTCTTCAATAAAAGGTGGTGCGATGGGAACGGTTCCCTTTGCCCATTTATCGTAGAAAAAGCGACTATAAACCGGCAAAACACTAGCGGTACATCCCTGTACCAAACTGGAGGAAGTATTAGGAGCAATGGCGGTAATATGGGAATTACGGATGCCAAATCGTTGAATATCTGTTGCTAATTGTTGCCATCTTTGCGGTTGCACTGCGTTATTTAAAAACCATTCCACTGGTTTAGCACCGATTAATTTACCTTGGCTCCATTCGCTACCCAAGAAAGCTTGATAAGCGCCGCGTTCTTTGGCTAATTCCATCGAGGAATAGGTACACCAATAGCCAATTTCTTCAAATAAATTACTAATTTCTGACAGGTTATTGTAGGATAATTTCCGTTTAGCTAACCAGTCAGCCAATCCCATCGCCCCTACCCCAATAGTGCGATATTTATCGTTGTGGTTTTTAGCATTATCAAAGGGAGGGTTAGTGATATCGATAGTATTGTCGAGAATTCTGACAGCGATTTGACAATTAGACTCGATTTCTTCCTTGTCGATGTTGGCTAAATTAAGGCTAACTAAATTACAGCAATGGGCAGTTTTATCCGGGGTGACATTCGAGAAACTCTCCGTGCATAAATTTACACCGGGGATATAGCCATCGTGTTTATTAGGATTAGCGCGATTGATGGTATCTTTGAAGGCAATGTAGGGCATTCCTGTTTCTACTTGGGAACGCATGATACTTTTAAATAAGTCCCGGGCATTGATTTTTTTATAGAGGAGAACCTCTTTATCTAAATTAGCCTCTACTAAACGATAAGCCTCTTCAAATTCTTCCCCCCATAGTTCCGCTAATTCTATACCTAATTTTGTGCGAACTTCGTAGGGATCTACTAATGTCCACTCGGCTTTAGTTATCACCCGACGCATAAATTCATCGGTGATAACTAATTGGGGAAAAACATCATAAGCTTTGCGTCTTTGATCACCGTTTTCTGTCTGCATTTCCAGAAATTCTGGCACATCTAAATGCCAGATGTCAACACCGATAGTTACTGCCCCGGCGCGTCTTCCCCCCTGATTTACTGCAATAGCTGTATCGTTGAGTAATTTAATCCAAGGAATAATCCCCCCAGAAGCATTAGCTTTCCCCATTACCCAGCTACCAGTGGAGCGAATTCTACTCACATTCACCCCGACACCGCCACCATTTTTGGAGATGCGGGCAGCATTAGTAATCTCGCTGAAAATGCTTTCTAAACTGTCATCAATGGAAAGTATAAAACAACTGGTTAGGGAACCTTTGGGTGTGCGTAAATTGGCTAAAATTGGGGTAGCAAGAGAGATTTTTCTTTGAGCAATTGCTTGATAAAATTTCTTAGCCCAGGGGAGTCTATTAGCTGGCTCTTCCACAGTGGCAAGAAGTAAGGAACAGGTTAATAATGCCTCTTGGGGTAACTCATTTTTGAGTAAATAACGGCTAGTGATTAACAATGCCCCAGCGTAATCATAATCGATATCCCAATCGGGATTAATCCAAGAACCGGCTTCTTTTAATTCTGCTTCGGAATAGATGAGAATCCTTTCGTCGTACAGCCGATTTTTAACTTGAGTTTTGACGGTTTTCTCGTAATTTCCGTACTGATAACCTCGGACTACTAAGGTATCTTTCCACAGACTCCAAATATGCAATCTTCCCGCTACATAGCGCCAATCCGGTTCCTCGGGACTACACATTTCTAGGGCGCAATTGATTAAATTATCCTGTATTTCCCTAGTGGTAATCCCATCCCGCAGGCGTGTGGTTAAACCCGCTTCTAAGGCGATTGAATTGACTTTTTTACCTTCGCAAGCCCACTCTACCACGTCGCGAATTTTGCCGATATTTAAGCTGGTGGTGGAACCATCGCGCCGAATCACTCTAATTCCATGGCTGCCCATATTAGCTAAAGGGGTAGAACGAAAGGGTATTACTTCGTTATTTTTGTGAATGGAGACGGCAGTAGTCAAGGGCTTCGATTGCATAATTGGGAAATTGCGGCGTTAAAAAACTTGACAAATTAATCTATTTGTACTAGAGCATTCTATCAGATTTTCTGGGAAAACACAACATCTAGCGTGTTAAATAATTTTATCACTCTATATGTGGTATAACCAGGATTATTTTGTTCCCTAAAAACCGTGTTTTGGATGACATTTTCTGGAAAAAATTCTCGATTCTCTCTCAAAGTGGTTCTTTTGTATGCTTGACAAAAAGCTTTTTCTTTGATAGCAAAACAGACTGACTGCTGAGGAGGTTATGGTGAGATTTTATTTGTTCTTAACTTTTCGATAATTTAAGACAAGAGTGGATTAAAAGTCAAATTTCCTCTGAGAACCTCTGAGAGAGTAAAATTTCTCTTTTCGCTATTTAGTGGCTTACCGCTAGAATAATAGGACAAAACGCTATATATAGCGTCTAGCCAGTAGAGGACAAGGATGAAATATTTAGAAGAATGGCGTGGTAGCGGGGTGGATGCGGAGTTAATCGCTCTCAATGTCACCGGTTTAGCGGGGTTATCTCCCAGTGAATACCTACTCTACTCCCAAGAATTACCGCGACGCAATGATGGCAGAGTTAGGGATAGTATTCTCAAGCGTTATGAACATACCAGTCAAGGCGGTTGGTGGTGTTCAGGAATTGACCTACTAACGGGCAATTATGACTCTTGGGGCTGTTTTAAGCCCGATTTTCCCCGTTTAAGCTTCGATAATGCTAAACCGATTAAGTACGAACATCCTCCCCAAACCCCCACGGGAGTCTTTGCTTTGCGGGTTCCCCTGAAAATTTGGCAAAAAGTAGCCCAGCGTATCAGTATTAATATTTTAACTGAAGAAGTGGATAATAAGCAAGAGGATCTCGGTTTTTGGTCCTGGGTAATCAAACATCCAGAGATACCTATTTGTCTTACGGAAGGAGCGAAAAAAGCGGGGGCATTACTAACAGCAGGTTATGTGACAATTGCTTTACCCGGGATTCACAATGGTTATCGTACTCCCAAGGACGAACTAGGTAGGAGAATCGGTAAATCTCATCTAATTCCGCAGCTAGAAAAATTAGCTAATTCTGGACGAAAGATTTATCTAGTTTTCGACCAAGAAACTAAACCGAAAACCCAGCAAGCGGTTAATTTAGCTTTACACAGAATGGGTTATCTATTCACCCAGGCTAACTGTGAGGTAAAGGTGGTTACTTGGGATGCTGCTGACGGTAAAGGAGTGGATGATTTACTAATCAATCGAGGAGAAGATTACTTTAAACAAGTCTATCAAAAAGCTACCTCTTGGGAGATTTGGAAGGTAGCAAGTTTAAATAGTTTAACTCTCCCACCTCATCTAGAGTTAAATAGCCGTTACTTGCCAGATATTTCTGTTCCTACATCAGCGCAGTTAATAGCGATTAAATCGGCTAAAGGTACGGGAAAAACTGAGTTTTTAGCCAAGATAGTTAAACAAGCTATTGCCAATCAACAAAAAGTTTTAGTTATTGGTCATCGGGTGAAACTGGTAGAGGAGTTGTGTCAACGCTTTGGTTTAAACTATATCAGCAAAATTAGAGATAATCCTGCGGCACAAATTTACGGTTATGGTTTATGTATTGACTCTCTCCATCCCCAATCACAAGCTAAATTTAAAGCAGAAGATTGCCAAGGAGCTATCATTATTATCGATGAGATCGAACAGGTTCTATGGCATGGGTTAAATGGGGATACTTGTAAAACTAATCGTGTGGCAATTTTAAAATCCCTAAAGTCCTTGCTGCAAACTGTGGTCAGCAGTGGGGGTAAAGTCCTAGTCGCTGATGCTGATTTAAGTGATATTTCCCTAGATTATTTAACTTCTTTAGCTGCAATTAAACTAGAAACTTTCTTGATTAGTAACGAGTGGAAACCTAGTTATCAAGAAGCTTGGCGAGTTTATAACTACTCCGATAATACTCCCCAACGGCTAGTTAATGATTTGGTCAAACATATTAAAGACGGAGGAAAACCCTTTGTTTGTCTATCAGCACAAAAATTAACCAGCAAATGGGGAACAATTACCCTAGAATCTTATCTAAAAAAGCAATTTCCTTATAAGAAAGTTCTGCGGATAGACTCAGAGTCATTGCAAGATTCTAGTCACGCTGCCTATCAAGCGATTGGCAATTTAAATCAGTTGTTACTTAACTATGATATAGTTCTAGCTAGTCCCGCGATCGAAACGGGAATTAGTATTGATATTCAGCAACACTTTTCCTCGGTTTGGTGTTTAGCACAGGGGATTCAGAATCCCACTTCTATCGCTCAATTTTTAGGAAGAATTAGAGAGAATATTCCTCGTTATATTTGGTCAGCAGTGTACGGATTTAATCAGGTGGGCAATGGATCCACTTCTATCCCCAAACTTCTCACCTCTGGACACCGATTAACCGAGGTTAATATTCGCTTACTACACCAATCAGATTTAGAATCTCTGGAGGATTTAGATACAACTTTTCAAGCGGAATCTCTCCTCTGTTGGGCAAAAATGGCCGTAAGAGTCAATGCTTATATGCTTAATTATCGTCAGTCAATTCTAGGGATTTTACAAGCAGAAGGTCATAGAATTAAAGAACGAAATCAGGAAGAAGAACTAGACATAACTAATCAGTTAACGGAAGCAATTGAAGAAATTATGGAACATAATTATCGTTCTGAATGCGAGGCAATTGCCAGCGCAGCCGAGATAACGGAATCAGAGTGTCGTCTGCTAAAAAAACAGTTAGTTAAGTCAGTAAAAGAAAGGAGAATTATCAGGAAATATGACCTATACAAACGCTATGGAATCCCCGTCACACCACAATTAGTAATTAAAGATGATCAAGGATGGTATCAAGAACTACGCTTACATTACTTTTTGACAATTGGGCGACAATTTTTGTGTGATCGAGATGCTTTAATTGCGCGTAAACTGATAGAATCAGGTCACGGAAGTTTATTTATTCCCGATTTTAATAGTAGTCAATTAGGAGTGATTATCGGGACGTTAGAATTGTTGGGAATTCCCGTATTATTAGCTAATCCTGAAAGAGAATTAAATAATCATGATGCCGATTTACAAAAAATGGCGGAAATTGCCATTAAAAACCGTAACGAGATTAAAACTATCACCAAGATTAACCTCGCTAATACTTCCCGTCCTCTGACGATTATTCGTAATTTTTTAAACTTGTTAGGTTATGAATTAACTGACAAGGGCAGCCAGAGAATTGCTAAAAAATCTCTAAAAGTTTATCAGATTGTTGCACCTTATGACGGTAGAGAACAAGTGTTTCAACAATGGTTATTTAGAGACGAAAAATGTGCGGGAAGTTCCGAGTTTTGGTATGAATAAGGTTCTTATACCAATTCTCCAAAGTCTGACTACAGAAGTTTAATCCCCCTAAATCCCCCTTAAAAAGGGGAACTTAAAGGGGGATTTAAATTCGATGTGTAGTTTTCATTTAGAGAAATGGTATTAGGGACTTGTTATACAAATAATTAACCTTATATCTTGTGAAAAAATTAAGATCGATGTCGGCTGTATTAGCGCAGCTTGATGCAGATTAAATTGTTAATTTTGCCACAATACAAGGCGTTGCTGAATCAAGCTATGAATGCCAACCGTGCCATCCTATCTAAAAGTTAGTTTGCCAGAAGCTTCCTATCTCAAATCAGCAACACCAACTCCTGCAAACCGACACCGACACCCACCCCCAAACCACCGGACAAAACAGCGATCGAAACGAGATTAAATCCAGTTAATAGAGTTTAGACTTGATAGGGATTACCCAAGCGATCCACAAAAACATTGTAATCTAAAGGTAAACGCCCCGGATTAAGCCGAGGTTCCGCCGCGTAACCGATGGGAACGACAACAGCGATCGCCAGATCGGGATGATCGGCAGCACCGATCACCGCTTTTACCTTGTCCTCGATCCAACCGTTGAGAAAACAACTAGATAAACCGAGACTTTCGGCAGCTAAAACCAGATGAGTAGCGGCGATCATGGCATCTTTAATCGCGTATTCCCGGGTTTTTTCGCCCAAATCCTTTTGAAATCCCGGGATTGCCTGTTTAAAATATTTTACCGTGCCTTCGCTCCAGGCACCTGTACTGAGAGCCTGTTCATAGATAGGAGTTAGCTCTCCTCCTCCTGCGGCAGCATCGGCAGCGAAAACAAAAGTAACTGGTGCTTGGATAATTTGCTTTTGTCCCCAAGCGGCCTCGGCTAAAGCGGCCTTTTGTGCCTCATCTTGTACTAAAATAATTCGCCAATCTTGGATGTTGAAACTACTAGGTGCAGCAACGGTTAATTCTACCAGGGTTTTCAGCAGTTCTGGGGCGATCGGATCGGTGGTAAAATTTTTAATAGAACGACGTTGATTAATCGCCGTGGGAACATCGAGAGGCAAGGTCATAAAGTCAATGGATCAAGTTAAATACTTCTAATTATTATAAGGTCAAGCTATCAGCCTCAGTCTTAGGTGTGAAAAAACAGAAATAGTAAAACATCAGGGTTAAATTGTGGCAGTCAGGAAAAGATCGACTATACTGTTAAACTTAAACAGGTCATAACCCAATGACCATCTAGCTATAATCATGTCACCGCCACAAAAATCATTTTATGCTTTCTGAGCCGGAACCGAGGGACACTCTCACCACTGCCACCGTCAATATGGGCGATCAAAGTGCCGATATTAAGCCAATTTTAGCCTTAAAAGAGTTGGTCGCCAGTTTATATCGTGAACAAAACAAAGTTCAAAATCTCTTAAGTTCCCTCGGTTTTGCCCTGCGGAGTTTCAATAATTTAAACCAATTCCTCGATCTTACCCCCTTGATGGCCGCACGAGTGGCAGACGCGGAGGGAGGGGCGTTGATTTTGAGTAAAAATAACGGTCAAGTGGCGCTTGATCAACTGTATTGCCAAGATAATCAAATTAATGGGGAACTACGCCGACAATTAGAGGCAATTATCCGACAATTAAACCAAGAAACGCCACTTGAGAATAAAAATAGTCGATCGCTTCTCGATAGTCTCGACCATCAAATCCGGCAAACTCTCGGACAGGGTACGCAGATTTATAGTACACCAGTTTTGGTAAAAAATAGTGAGCGGGGACGTTTATACGTTTTCAGTCGCGATCCCGATTATGGTTGGACACCCACCCGTCGTAAACTGTTGCAGCTAGTGGCCGATCAAACGGCGGTAGCTATAGCTAATAATGAATTAACGATCGAATTACGGGCCAAGGAACGTCAGGATCGAGAGTTAGAAATCGCTTCCGAAATCCAAAATCGTCTTTTACCCCGGCAATGTCCGAAAATTCAGGGGGTAGAATTGGCAGCCCACTGCAAAACGGCTAATCGCGTTGGTGGCGATTATTATGATTTTATCCCCTGCAACTACGATCAATTTAAACCGGCAACGGAGGCAGAAAGGGAAGCTAGTACCGCTCCTTGGAGTATAGTCATCGGTGATGTCATGGGAAAAGGTGTCCCAGCAGGATTATTGATGACCATGACCCGGGGAATGTTGCGAGCGGAAGTGTTAAATCGTCACTCCCCGGCCCAGATTTTGCGTCATCTCAATCGGGTTATGTATGCCGATCTCGATAATTCTCATCGTTTCGTGACATTATTTTATTCCGAGTATGATCCCCTGACGCAGCGTCTTGGCTACAGTAATGCTGCCCATTATCCCACCCTCTGGTGGCGGGCTAAAACGGCAGAGTTAGAGTCTCTTGACACGGAAGGGACATTAGTTGGTTTAGAGGCCGATTCTATCTATGATGATGCCCAAGTGCAATTAGAAGCGGGAGATACGCTGATCTATTATACCGATGGCTTTACCGATGCAGTCAACTCGAAAGGGGAAAGATTTGATCAGAAAAATTGGCTATCGGCAGTTAAAGAAGCCTGTCAACAGTACAACGATCCTGAACAGATTCTAAAATATTTATTTGGAAAAGTGGACGCTTTTACTGGGTTAGGAAATGACAGTAGTGACGATATGACTTTAGTAGTTATGCGAGTGAAATCGGAGGAATAAATCATCACTTCCTAGCTCGTAAATTAGCTTAATCCTGCTCTTGCCAAGGAGCGAATAAAGGCAATAACGCTAACCCGGGTAAAGCGGCAATTACCGTGATTAAAAAGAACCACTGCCAACCGATCGCCGCTGCTAAAACTCCGGCGGGAGCGACTAAAATATCGCGACTAAAAGCCATTAAACTCGATAAGAGGGCGTACTGAGTAGCAGTAAAACGAGCATTACAAAGACTCATTAAAAAAGCCACAAAAGCGGCAGTACCTAGACCGCTGCAGAAGTTTTCAATATTAATAGCTAAGACCATAAAAGGATAATTTTGCCCTAAATTTGCTAAAATAAAATAGGCTAAATTACTAATAGCTTGCAAGCCGCCAAAAATCCAGAGCGATCGATTAATTCCCCAACGACTTAACAGGGAACCACCTAATAAAACTCCCACCATAGTTGCTATCATGCCCATACCGCCTTGTATCGCCCCGATAGCGGTTTGACTGAAACCAGTTTTTAAAAGAAAAGGAGTCACCATATTATTAACTAAAGCATCCCCTAAACGATAGAGAACAATAAAGGCGAGAATACCGATTCCTTGACCTATTTGATAGCGTTGAAAAAACTCCCAGAAAGGCAACCAAACCGCCTCTAAAAGGGTTTGGGGAGTATCATCTCTAGGGGGAGTAGCTGGGGCGAAAAAAGACCAAATAATCGTTAAAGCCATCAATCCAGCTAGGAAAAGATAGACAAGGGGCCAGGGAAAGTGATCGGCTAAAATTAAAGCGATCGAACCAGTTAAAATTAAAGCCAAACGATAACCTAAAACCCCGATCGCCACCCCAGCACCCATCTCCCATTTTTCTAAAATATCTGTGCGATAGGCATCGTAGGCAATATCTTGAGTGGCACTAAAAAAGGCGATCAGTAGAGCATTAATTGCCAATAATTCCAAAGATTGTTTTGGTTGTTGAAA
This sequence comes from Microcystis viridis FACHB-1342, assembly GCF_014698335.1. GTDB lineage: Bacteria > Cyanobacteriota > Cyanobacteriia > Cyanobacteriales > Microcystaceae > Microcystis > Microcystis ichthyoblabe_A. The sequence goes on from NZ_JACJSV010000010.1 coordinate 37,753, forward strand.
AGCCATGGCTGCAATCGCTAAAGTTAGACAAATTTGAGCGATTAAAATCCAACCGCGACGACGACCAAGCAGCGGGGGAAGATAGCGATCGAGTAAGGGAGACCAAAGAAATTTAAGAGAGTAGGGGAGAGCGACTAAACTAAATAAACCGATCGATTTCAGATCAACTCCTTCGGTGGTCATCCAAGCTTGCAGGGTGCGACTGGTGAGCAATAAGGGTAATCCAGAAGCAAAACCTAAGAATAACAAAGCCGCCATTTTTTGACTGCGGAACACTTGCAAATAAGCGGAAATTTCCTTGATCATAGAGGGGGGTAGGAGGATAGATTAGATTAAAGAATATAGTTAATTGACCCAAAAAGAAAGAAATTAGTTCTGACCGGCATCATTCCATCTTAACCATGGCCCGGCGATCAAAAAAAATTCCCGAAAAATAGCGGTCTTTCCCCCAGCCGAGGCTATAGGCAGTAGAATAGATGAGATTTTGATTCAGTAGTCTTGAAAAATTGCGGTCTTCTCCTTAAGATAGATGCTTGATTCCCCCAACTAGCTCCCATCCCTATTTACCCTTCCTAGATAAGGACCGCCACCCCCATCTTCCCTCCCGACTCCTGTGATTAAAGTGGACTCCTGTTTTATCTCATACCTATTGTCTCATCCCTCCGACTCGGAAGCGACCGGTGACACTGCCGCCATTACCGTCGAGGTGCGTTTGGCCCAAAGCCAAGATCTCAAAAGCTTGGCGGAGATTATCGCCGATAGTTTTTTCCCCACGGCCAATTATTGGTCTTTTCTGCGTCCTATCTTTAAATTAGGCATTTACGAGGACTTACGGGGACGATTACGCGGTGATACCCCTTACTATCACTGTCTGGTAGTCAGTCAAACCAGTGTCACCGCCACGGGTCCTGAGGAAATTATTGTCGCTACGGCGGAAATTGCCTTAAAATCCAGTGCTTTTTTAGCTGTTCCCATTCCTTATATCTCTAATTTAGCCGTTAGTCCCGATCACCGGCGTGCCGGTCTGGCCCGGAGATTGCTGCTCAAGTGTGAACAGATCGCTAGAGAATGGGGTTTTGAGGAACTTTCCCTCCATGTTCTCGATAATAATCTAGCAGCCCAGTCACTCTACTTAAGTAGCGGTTATCGTCTGCAAAAAACCGACGGTTGGTTGAGCAATTGGTTATTTAATCGACCACAAAAGTTATTTCTGCACAAAAAAATCAGCCATTGAGGAGTCAGGATTCAGGAGTCAGGAGACGGTAATCAGGAGTCAGGATTCAGGAGACAGTAATCAGGAGTCAGGAGTCAGGAGATTATTTTTATTTATTCTCCCCATTTCCCCACACCCCACACCCCACACCCCACACCCCACACCCCACACCCCACACCCCACACCCTACACCCTACACCCTTCGTTAATTAACCGTAATAGGGTGGCTCATTACCCGGTTTCCATTTGATATTACAGCCTAAACTGGGTTTTTGGTCCGTCGGCACCGGTTGACCGCTTAAAACCTTGTCAATAGCGGCCCGGAGATCTTTGCCTGTCACCGGTACGCCATTACTAGGACGACTATCATCCAATTGACCGCGATACACTAGAATGCGCTGACTATCAAAGAGGAAAAAATCGGGAGTACAGGCTGCCGTGTAAGCTTTCGCCACTTCTTGGCTTTCGTCATAGCATAAATTGAATTTAAAGTCAAGGGTTATCGCCATTTTTTTCAAATTTTCTGGCGAATCATCGGGATATTTCTCCACGTCATTAGAACTAATGGCGAGGATGCCCAGATTGGTGTTAGCATAATCGCAACCTAGACGGGTAAGTTCTTCTTGAATGTGTTTAACAAAGGGACAATGTTCACAGAGGAAGATGACTAACAGAGCGGTTTTAGCCGCAAAGCTGTCCAGAGAAATAGTTTCACCCGAAACCACATCGGGTAAGGCAAAACTGGGAGCTTTTGTCCCCAAATCTAACATTGTGGACTCGGTGCGTGCCATAAAGTTTTTACTCTTTTCTATAGGGAGAACTGAGATTTTTATAACATTTCATGCTTCATCACGCAAATTTAACGCCTTAGACACCATCAGTGAACAGTAAACAGTAAACAGTGAACTGATAACTGATAACTGATAACTGATAACTGATAACTGCCATAACCTACTGAAACTGATCTGACCAATTTTCGATCACACGCTGACTTTCGCGAGCAATAACTAAAGCGTTATCGGGGACATTTTTAGTGATAGTTGAACCAGCGGCCACGGTGACATTTTTTCCTAATTCTAGAGGAGCTACTAGAACACTATTTGCTCCAGTTTTTGTGCCACTGCCGATCATAGTTTGGTGTTTTTTCACCCCATCGTAATTAGCAGTAATTGTTCCCGCACCAACGTTCACTTTTTCCCCTAAAGTGGCATCTCCCAAATAGGATAAATGGGCAATATTGGTTTTATTGCCGATGTCACTTTTTTTAATTTCAACAAAATTACCGACTCGACAATTAGCACCAATTTTCGCTTCTCCGCGCAAATGAGCATAGGGACCGATGCGACAACCAGAATCCACCTGACTATCAGAAATAACCGAAAATAAGACCGTTACATCGCTGCCTATCCGACTATTTTCGATTAAACTCCCCGGACCTATACGACAACCGGAAGCGATTATCGTCTCACCGCGCAGATGGGTTTGGGGTTCGATAATCACATCGGGACTGAGGGTGACAGTATCCTCAATGGTGACACTATCGGGGTCAATTATGGTGACTCCAGCGGCCATCCAATCATCTTTGACTCTAGTTTGCAGGATATCATAGGCGGCGGCCAATTGTTTGCGATCATTAATGCCACTAATTTCTAAACAGTCCTCCACATCCACAGCCATGACGGGAGCGAGAAAATTGACCACATCTGTGAGATAATACTCACCTTGATCGTTATTGGGCGTTAAATTAGGGAGTATAGCAGCTAATTTTGACCAATTAAAGCAGTATATACCTCCATTAATCCGGTGGTTTTGTCGTTGGGCATCGGTACAGTCTCTTTCTTCGACAATCTGCTTAACGAGATTATTGCCATCACAAAAAACTCGACCGTAACCTTTCGGGTTAGGAAGGTTAGCAGTTAAGAGGGTGGCAGCGTTACCATGGTTTTTATGAATCTGGAGAAGATTTTGCAAGGTTTCGGGACGCAACAGGGGAACATCGCCATTTAAGACCAACAAATCCTCCTGAAAGTCCTCTAAATGGGGGATTAACTGCTGAATAGCATGGCCAGTGCCTAACTGTTCCTTTTGTTCAACAAATTCGATATCCGCAAGATGCTGTAGAGTATTTCGCACCTGTTGCCCTTGATAACCGATAATTACCAGTTTTCGCCGGGGATGTAAGGATTCGCTGACATTAAGCACCCGTTCCACTAGCGAGCGACTGCCGAGGGGATGTAAAACTTTTGGAAGGCTGGACTTCATTCGGGTTCCCTTACCCGCTGCTAAAATTGCTACCGCTACCATGGTCATGCTTGCCAATATCGTTCGCGACTGAGTATATCGCACTCCGATCCCCTTGGTTGCAAGAATTTTTCCCCTCTTTGATCCTGTGCCAGTTGAGAAACTACCATAAAAAGGTTTTCTTTAAGACATTGTTAAGGTACAATACACAAATTGAAACAATTGAACATAATTAGCACTCTATAGATACCGCTATGACAACTGTACTAACTAAGGAAGCCTCCGCCATGAAACAGATTCGCACCACCTACCAAGCTGACCAACAGGTTAAATACCTGCATTTAGAAGCGGAAATCGAGGTACTGCTACAACAACTGCAAAACCTCAAGCGCAAAAACCAAGAGAATCAACACCTAAATTAAAGAAAATTTCCCTAAGAATTCTCAGATCCCACCCTCTGATCGGCGAGAAGGTGGGAAAATGTTTTTTGAGAATTCCAGATAGGTGTAGATTAATGATCAATTTTGCCTTACAGCAAGCCTTCGCCCGTCGTCATGCCCTGAAAGTGATTAGTGGGTTAAATAATTTCGATCGCTCGCAGGTTCTCTCAGTAGTTAAAGCCGCTACAGCAGGAGGAGCAACTTTTGTCGATATTGCCGCTAATGCTGACCTAATTCGGGCGGTAAAAGCATTGACAAATTTACCCGTGTGTGTATCGGCCGTCGAGCCAGAATTGTTGATGATGGCAGTGGATGCAGGAGCAGATTTAATTGAGATCGGTAATTTCGATAGTTTTTATGCCCAAGGACGCATTTTTGAGGCGGCGGAAGTTTTAGCCCTAACCCGTCAAACTCGCGACTTACTGCCCGAAATTACCCTGTCTGTGACAGTTCCCCATCTGCTGCCCCTCGATGAACAGGTGAGACTAGCAGAAGCTCTAGTTAGTCAGGGTGCCGATATCATTCAAACCGAAGGCGGCACTAGCAGTCAACCCCGTCACGCCGGTATTTTGGGACTGATTGAAAAAGCTGCCCCGACTTTAGCGGCAGCCCACGCTATTTCCCATGCGGTTAAGGTTCCCGTCCTCTGCGCTTCCGGTTTATCCATTGTTACTGCGCCCATGGCGATCGCTGCTGGAGCGGCCGGTATCGGTGTTGGTTCGGCGATCAATCAATTGGATAATGAAGTGGCCATGGTGGCAGCCGTGCGCGGTTTAGTTGAATCTCTGCAAGCACAACCGGTCCATATTGGCAACTAGAACAATTTTTGTCTAGATACGACGGAGAAGGGGCTGTTTTCCCTTCTCTTTTTCCCTCTGTCACCAGTTATCAGTATTCGGGATTCAGGAGTCAGGAGTCAGGAGGCAGGAGTCAGAAGTTAGAAGTCAGAAGTTAGAAGTCAGGAGTCAGGATTCAGTAGATTATTTTATTTATTCTCCCCACACCCCACTCCCCACTCCCCACTCCCCACTTCCCACTCCCCACTTCCCCACTTCCCCACACCCCCAACCCCATCAACTGTGGTAAAATGCGCTATGGCTCAAAACATTAGAGATAGAAGCACTCCACCATGATTCGAGATATCTTCATGCCCGCGCTCAGTTCCACCATGACCGAAGGAAAAATAGTTTCTTGGGTGAAGTCCCCCGGGGAAAAAGTCAGCAAAGGGGAAACGGTGTTAGTGGTCGAATCCGACAAAGCCGACATGGACGTGGAATCGTTTTATGATGGCTATCTCGCTGTAATTTTAGTCGAAGCTGGCCAAGAAGCGCCCGTGGGGGAAGCGATCGCCTATATTGCTGAAACTGAAGAGGAAATTGAACTGGCCAAAGCTCAGGGAAAAACCGCCGCAGTCGCCCCTAGCAAGCCCCTAGAGACCCCAGAAATCGCTCCGCCTCCCGTTTCGATCCCCGTCGCCGCCGTTAAAGATAATGGCCGTTTAGTCGCCTCTCCCAGAGCCAAAAAACTGGCTAAAGAATTAAAGGTAGATCTGAAAACCCTAGTGGGTAGCGGCCCCCACGGACGAATTACCGCCGAAGACGTAGAAAAAGCGACAGGAAAAGTCAGCACCGCCCCCGCTCCCGTCATTACTCCCCCGCAACCCGTCAGCGTCCCTGTAGCGGCTCCTAAAGCCCCGATTCCAACCAGCTCCCCAGTCGGTCGGACTGTTCCCCTCACCACTCTGCAAAAAGCTGTCGCTCAGAATATGTCGGTTAGCCTACAGGTTCCCACCTTCCAAGTGGGCTACACTATCACCACCGACCCACTGGATCAACTCTATCAACAGCTAAAATCCAAGGGTGTCACCATGACGGCCCTGTTAGCAAAAGCGGTAGCCAACACCCTCGCTAAACATCCGATCGTTAATGCCAGCTATAGCGACGCAGGAATCCAATACCACGGGGCGATTAACGTGGCTGTAGCCGTAGCTATGCCCGATGGGGGCTTAATTACGCCGGTTTTGCGCTCTGCTAACCAGATGGATATCTATTCCCTCTCCCGCAGTTGGAAAGATTTAGTCGAACGCGCCCGCAGTAAACAACTGCAACCAGAAGAATATAATAGTGGTACTTTTACCATTTCTAATCTGGGAATGTTCGGAGTCGATCGCTTTACCGCTATCTTACCCCCCAACCAAGGCGCAATCCTGGCCGTGGGTGCTTCCCATCCCCAAATCGTCGTCAATAAAGATGGTTTATTCGGAGTGCAAAAACAGATGACGGTTAATCTCACCAGTGACCACCGAGTCATCTACGGGGCCGATGCGGCCTCCTTCCTGCAAGACTTAGCTAAACTGATCGAAACTGAGGTGCAGTCCTTAACTATGTAATCAAAATCTAGACAGCAGGAGCCAAGGGAGTTTCTCTCTAGCTCCTGTTTTGTTGTTACTAAAAAAATGTAAAGAATTAGCTAAAATGGGTTTAACCCTATCTATCACCCGAAACTATCGCCCAAACAAGGCCAAAAAAAGTGTTAATCTCAGGGAACTTTAAGATCTAAGCTAATATCGGTAAATTAACACTCAATTTCGCCCTATATATTAAGCCTACAATAATTCGTATTCCCACGTCCTAACGCCTACCCATAGGAAAAAATGATCACAGAGAATAGTCGCTTACGTTCAGAATTTTTAAATACACAGGTTATCACTCGCAATACAGGCAAAAAACTCGGCGTTGTTAAAGATATCCTTGTAGATATCGATCAACGAGAAGTATTTGCCCTGGGACTCCGCGACAATATCCTCTCCTTGTCGGGAATGCCTCAATATATGTATTTATCGAGCATCAGTCAGACAGGAGACGTGGTTCTCGTGGAAGATGATAACGTCTTGGAATCCGTCGATATCGATGCTTATACTCCCTTAATCGGTAGTGAAGTGATCACAGAAACCGGCGAACCTTTAGGCAAAGTCCGCGATTATCAATTTGATCCCCTCAGTGGTCAATTACATTCCATTATCATTGCTTCCCTGGGATTGCCTCTGATCCCCGAACAATTGATCAGTACCTACGAAATTTCTATCGAAGAAGTGGTTAGCAGCGGTCCGAATCGCTTAATCGTCTTTGAAGGGGCCGAGGAACGTCTTACCCAAGTTAGTGTGGGGGTTTTGGAACGTTTGGGTATTGGTCGTCCCCCCTGGGAAAGAGAAGAGGAAGAAGCTTACTATACCCCCGCTGCTCGTCCAGAAAATCAGTTAGGTACGGGTATTCCCCTCCGCACCCCCGTGGAGGCCGCTAAACCCGTTGAAGAACGCTGGAGTGAGGATGAATGGGAAAAAGAACCCCTGCGTGCCACTCCTCCACCGCAAAAACGGGCCGAGGCTCGTTATTATGAGGAAGAATACGAGGAAGAGGAAGATAACTGGGGAGAAGCTCGCTCAGAACGCGCAGAAAGCTTTTCTCGTCCTCAGTACGACGATTACGAAGATAAGGCCGAGGATGATATGTGGGATGATGACGTGGAACCAGATTACAATCCCCCCCGCATCAATATCACCGAGAAGAAAAAAGAGAGAATCCCCGAATACGAAGACGGTTAATCTTTGACAGTCCCCCTATCCATTAGTTACATATTTCTTAACATAAAATTTGACAAAAAAAGAAAAGTGTGCTATGTGGACTAAGGGGGTTCTCTGGGGGGACTAAATATTTTTGGTATCACTTCGAGTGCAGTGATTTGTCAGACTTTACAGATGTTCAATGAACTCTTCAACTGTGACTTGGGCTTGTTTCAGAATTCCACTTAATGTACCAACCTTCAATTCCTGATGTACAGGGACAACACAACCAATTTTGCCCTCTTCGGTTTCTTTCTTCATCACAACATGGCTACCTGTTTGACGAACTTGCTCGAAGCCTAAGCGTTCAAGACATCTAATTGCCTCCCCACTAGAGATTCGTGGCAGCTTAGGCATAACTAACTTCAATACTGGTCACAAATCTAGGGGATGTTTCTGGTAAGGTAAATTCCTCTAGGTAAAGCCGTGTGGCTTCTTTCAATCCAGCAATCGCCTGCTCAATTGTTTCTCCTTGATCTACTGTACCAACTTCTGGACATTCAGCAATGTACATATTATCTTCTTTGTACAAAATAACAGTAAAGATGCGATTTTTCATGGTGTCTTATCATCTCCGGCTTACTCTGAAAATCATAACATAACTGTTTCCTAATCGTTTGGTTAGAAAATAGTTATGTTTCCTGATCATTGACCCAACTCAAGCTTTTTGAAAAACTCTATAAGATATTAAGTTATTAGTAATTAATCCAATATTGTCCCACCTTCCTAGAATTGAGTGAGAAGATTGTGCAAAAACAAGCGTAGAGTTGATTAATCATTGAAATAAATTTGCCCCAATCAAACCGACTCGATGAACTGCTCGATGTCCGATTCTTACGAACCAAATTTGAGCATCGGTCAATCGGGCTAAAAGTTGACCGGAAGCTGTGAGGCTGTCTTTTGCTACTTCAAAAGCCCCTGTTTCAATATCTATGGCTACAATCTTCCCATGATTGCCTTCCTCGACTTGGGGGCGCACCTGAGATTGATAAATCTCATTACCACGTCGGGCGAATTCTTCTTTGCTGTAGCGGAGTTGATTAACTGTCATTGTCCTGACCCCGTTGCAACTTTTGCCCCTCTATTTTAACCTAAACATTGGCAATCTTCGCTAACATTTCTCAACTAAGCCCACAAGAGCGGCATCGCATTTAAGACTCACAGTTTCAATCAATGTGCATGGTGCGTTCCCCAAAATCGATCGCTGGAGCGCCAGAAGTTGTCTTAGGGAACTCACCCTACCAGATTGCGATCGCACTGGTCGCATTTTTAAATTCACTCCTTAAAATATCCTTCGGTCATTTATTGAGGATAATACATGGGGCAGGGGCCTGGGCAATTAAATTTTATGTCGTGACTAGGAAAAGCGTAACCGACTAACTCATATCCATTAGCTGATTGTATCCATCGAATAGTAATCAGAGCCTTAGTGTCAACATTTTCTACATAAATCATATCTCCAAAAGGAGAGCCACCACCTGTTGTTCTAATGTTAATTTCCCGTATATTTAGGTTATTCTCTTTAGCAAGATCAATTTCTCCATTCTGAATTTTTTGGTGTACTGCATTAACAACATTTTGCACCATCTCTGGAATCGGTGCCAAATTTTTTGATTTATTTTTATCAGATGGGATCTGAGCAGGAGTAGAAGAACTACCAGGCAAGTTAGAGTCGTTTGTGTTGTTCGATTTCTCGGAACAGCCTACTAACAACAATAAACTAATCGCCATTAACTGTGAAACCTTGATGAACATAATCATCGTTGGATTACCTCCAAAATTCTGCCTAACTACACATTATAGGTCAACTTTTTGGATAACACTCTCCAGAGCAAAGATATGGGTCAACTTTCTGTATGTCACCCGGTCTTACAACATATATACTCATTTGTCAATAGGTAGTAATATTTAATCTGCTTATACTTCGAGTTTTGGTCTGAAAATGGGCGATCAATCCCACATTCCGCACCCTCAACTGTCACATAATACTAAATCCGTTGAGTAACGCACAGAAAACGGGTTTCTCGGAGAAACCCGTTTTCTGCTCATGCAAAAGGCAAAAAGGGAGAATAAATAATCAGTCTTTAATAACCAGATTTAGGATTATTTAACCTTCAATCCGGGCTATCACTGGGGCCACCAATCTTCGATCACCTGCGCGATAGTATAGGGACAAAACTCGGGAAAAATGCTGAGGACTAAACCTGTTTGTCTGGCGGCTTCTCGACGCGCTCTGGTGTATTCCTTATCCAAAATTTGCGCGGGATAACCGCGTAAACTGGGACTATCCTCTAATTTGCGACGAATTTGCGATCGCCCATCATTGATGGAATCCAGCCAACTATCGGAGTGCCGTTGGGGTTGATATTGCCACTTGAGCAGATGAAGCAAAATTCGCTCCATTTGAGAACCAATCGCACTGCGTTCACTTTTCCCCAAATCCTCGATTTCCTCGATTAAATGCTCCCAGTCAATGGCATCCCAGCGTTGTTCCCGCAAAAGTTGAGCCGTATCCCGGGCCCAGAGAATTAAATCGCAATTGTAGGTGGTTGGCATAACCGGTTCCCTGTTTTTCAAGCTTTTCGGGTGGGATTGTGGGGTTAATTCTGTTAGGTTAACGATCCGGCGTTTTCTTAATGATAACTGATTACTGTCAGAGGTAAGGTCAAAAAGCCTGTGAACCCTGTATCAATAACAGCATCAATTACCTGCCTCTGTTTACTCTCATTGCTTACGACTAACCGAAGCGTTGCCTCGCAGTTTTGATCAACAATTCCGTTCATCATAAAGTTAAAGCAGACGACCTACGCCAAAGCGGTGAACGCCTTTATGTCCAATTCGGACACGCCAGATTTGAGCATCAGGGTTTCGTTCAAGCAATCGATTAGAAGCAGTTATTGTGTCATTGGCAAGCTCAAAATCACCTGTTTCGATATCTATGGCTACAATCTTCCCATGATTGCCTTCCTCGACTTGGGGGCGCACCTGAGATTGATAAATCTCATTACCACGTCGGGCGAATTCTTCTTTGCTGTAGCGGAGTTGATTAACTGTCATTGTCCTGACCCCGTTGCAACTTTTGCCCTTCTATTTTAACCTAAACATTGGCAATCTTCGCTAACATTCCCCAACTGGGTCCACAAGAGCGGCATCGCACTTAGACTCACAGTTTCAATCAATGAGCATGGTGCGTTCCCCAAAATCGATCGCTGGAGCGGTAGGACTTGCATTAGGGAACGCACCCTACAAGATTCCTACACAAATAGTAGCGTATGCCGCCGTTCCGCGTGCAAGCGCTTGTTAGACAAATGAATGAAACAAAATTTTCACGGCTTCTCCTAATGAAATCTTAACGATATCCATAGATAATGATAGCCCTTTCTCTTTTACCAATGATTTTGCTTTATTCCATACAGTATCACTCCGTGCTTTATCTAAGAATTCATGCCCTTCCCATGTAATACGATTAATAATCACTAAATCTGGAATATCTGTTTTATGAGTGCTTGGATAATGGACATTTCCGTGTAATAAACCTGCTTCAATTAATAAGGCTTTGTGATAATTGACCTCATTACCTGAATAAGACGACAAATCAACCTCTATCTCTTTTTCAAGATCGAGGAGTATTAAGCGAATCAAGTCTATATTTCTTCGCATAAACTTACCTTACTATTCATAAAAAAGAAAACACTACATTTAAATTCATCAGTTTGTTTTGACTTTGATATAGGTATAAGTAGGGTTATCAAACTGCTGAACTGACGAATAGGAACCGGAAGTATCAACTTGGGAAGGAGGAAGATTGACAGTTATCCAATCGGCTTTCCCCTCCATAAATACGATTTCAATTTCGCCATTTTTATAAATCCGTTTTTCACATGGGCAAGGGGTACGACTTGGATTTACTGTTTCTGTTGAGGTCGGTGAACCAAGAACTTTCGCAACTACATCAGGTGTATTTCCTGCAATGTCGCTGATTTTAATAGCTGGTAATGCTTGGCTAGAAGATATGGGAACTGAAGGAGATGACTGCTCTACAACGTCAGGGGTAGAGTTACCACATCCAGTCAAAAGAATTAAAGAAACAAACGTTAAAAGTCTAAACTTCATGAATAGCTTCTCTATGGTATTACCAAGCCTAGCATTAAGATTTCGCTGGTTGATATTAGGTCTAACTACATATTATACGAAAACTTTCTGCATAACACTCTCCAGAGCAAAGATATGGGTCAACTTTCTGTATATCACCCGTCCTCATACAACATATATACTAATTTGTCAATAGGTAGTAATATTTAATCTGCTTATACTTCGAGTTTTGGTCTGAAAATGGGCGATCAATAGTCAAGCGATCGAGGGATGGGGACGACCACGAGCCTAGGGGATTATGCAACGGTGAACAACTTATCGGCAGGTTTCCGGGGGGCTAAAACCATAATCCGGGAGATTCCGGGCATCTCCGCAAGTCAGCTAAGAGCCATTGACCCCAGAAAAAATCTTCAGAGCTACAACCACTATAACTAATAGCCGCTCCCCAATAACTGATCACTGAGAGACAGCTAAACTAAAAAGCCGTGCTAAAATCAGCATATCTAGGGTCGCTTGTGTAGGTGATGGATAGGCTATGTTTGAAAGATTTACGGAAAAAGCCATTAAAGTAATCATGCTCGCCCAAGAAGAAGCCCGCCGCCTCGGCCATAACTTCGTGGGAACAGAGCAGATTTTACTAGGACTAATTGGAGAGGGAACGGGAGTTGCCGCCAAAGTCCTCAAGTCCATGGGTGTCAATCTCAAAGATGCGCGCGTGGAGGTGGAGAAAATCATCGGTCGCGGTTCCGGATTCGTAGCCGTGGAAATTCCCTTCACCCCCAGAGCCAAACGAGTTTTAGAACTCTCCCTCGAAGAAGCCCGTCAACTGGGCCATAACTATATTGGCACAGAACACCTCCTTTTAGGACTAATTCGCGAAGGGGAAGGTGTGGCCGCTAGGGTTCTGGAAAATCTCGGCGTGGATCTATCGAAAGTTCGCACCCAGGTGATCAGAATGTTAGGGGAAACCGCCGAAGTGGCCGCAGGTTCATCTTCCCAAGGTCGCACTAAAACCCCCACTCTTGACGAATTCGGTTCCAATCTCACCCAAATGGCCAGCGAGGGTAAACTCGATCCCGTGGTCGGCCGGCAAAAGGAAATCGAGCGCGTCATCCAAATTCTCGGTCGTCGTACCAAAAATAACCCAGTCCTAATCGGGGAACCGGGGGTAGGTAAAACAGCGATCGCAGAAGGATTGGCCCAACGCATTGCTAACAAGGATATTCCCGACATTCTCGAAGAAAAACGGGTTGTCACCCTCGATATCGGCTTGTTAGTGGCGGGAACCAAGTATCGCGGCGAATTTGAGGAACGCCTCAAAAAAATCATGGACGAAATTCGCCAAGCGGGTAACGTCGTCCTTGTTATCGATGAAGTTCATACTCTCATCGGTGCCGGGGCAGCCGAAGGGGCGATCGATGCGGCCAATATTCTCAAACCAGCTTTGGCCCGGGGAGAACTGCAATGTATCGGGGCGACGACCTTGGATGAGTACCGCAAACATATCGAACGGGATGCGGCTCTAGAAAGACGTTTTCAACCGGTTATGGTCGGTGAACCCTCCGTAGAAGAAACGATCGAAATTCTCTACGGTCTCCGGGAACGCTACGAACAGCACCACAAACTAAAAATCTTAGATGAGGCCCTGGAAGCGGCGGCGAAATTGTCCGATCGCTACATTAGCGATCGCTTTTTACCGGACAAGGCGATCGATTTAATCGATGAAGCTGGTTCGAGAGTGCGCTTGATTAATTCCCAATTGCCCCCAGCAGCCAAGGAATTAGATAAAGAACTGCGGCAAATTCTCAAACAAAAAGATGACGCAGTGCGCGGTCAAGACTTCGAGAAAGCGGGAGAATTGCGCGATCGGGAAATGGAAATCAAAACCCAGATCCGGAATCTCGCTTCCACCAAAAAAGGCGAAGATGGCAACGATGAACCCTTTGTGGATGCCGAGGAAATCGCCCACATCGTCGCTTCTTGGACTGGGGTTCCCGTCAATAAACTGACCGAAACCGAATCCGAGAAACTGCTGCACATGGAAGATACCCTACATCAGCGTCTCATCGGTCAAGAGGACGCGGTTAAAGCGGTGTCCCGCGCCATTCGTCGCGCTCGCGTCGGTCTGAAAAATCCCAACCGTCCCATTGCTTCCTTTATCTTCTCCGGTCCAACGGGGGTAGGTAAAACCGAGTTAACTAAAGCTCTGGCCGCTTATTTCTTTGGTTCCGAAGATGCGATGATCCGTCTCGATATGTCGGAATACATGGAACGGCACACGGTTTCTAAGTTAATCGGTTCACCTCCGGGTTATGTTGGTTACAACGAAGGGGGACAATTAACGGAAGCGGTGCGTCGTCGTCCTTATACGGTGGTGCTATTCGACGAAATCGAAAAAGCTCACCCCGATGTCTTCAATATGCTTCTGCAAATCCTTGAAGATGGACGTTTGACCGATGCCAAAGGTCGCACGGTGGACTTTAAAAATACCCTGTTGATTATGACCTCGAACATCGGTTCTAAGGTGATCGAGAAGGGTGGCGGTGGTTTAGGTTTCGAGTTTGCCGATAATCAAGCCGAAGCCCAGTATAATCGCATTCGATCGCTGGTTAATGAGGAATTAAAACAATATTTCCGTCCGGAATTCCTCAACCGTCTCGATGAGATTATTGTCTTCCGTCAACTGAATAAGGAAGAGGTCAAGGAAATCGCCGAAATCCTGCTCAAGGATGTGTTTAAACGTCTGACAGAACAAAATATTACTTTGTCTGTCACCGATAAGTTTAAAGAACGCTTGATCGAGGAGGGTTATAATCCAGCCTACGGCGCTCGTCCCTTACGTCGTGCGATTATGCGTCTGTTGGAAGATGTTCTGGCTGAGGAAATTCTCTCCGGACGGGTTTCTGGTGGGGATACGGCCATGGTCGATATCGATGAGGAAGGTAAGGTGAAAGTAATTTCGGGGGAAAGACGTGAGTTAATCGCTCCCGTGATTGAATAAATTCTTACTGGAATTAGTTAAATAAAAGGTGGGCTTTTTGCTCACCTTTTCTCGTAAAAATAGGGGAAAAAAGTGCGATGAAAGTTTGGTTTGTGGGTTGTGTTTTCTTATTTTTGTTGGTGGAATTTTATCAGTGGGCCAAGGGGTTTATTTTGCCTTTACCTCTCTATATTTTTGCTGGAGCTTTATTATCGATCGCTTCTAATTATTCTCAAGATATGAGCAATTTATTTGCTAGAAATGAACAGGTTTATCAAACTGCCAGTTTAACTGATATTCCTGACATTTTGACGGCAGAAACCGCAATTACCAGCCTAGAAGCGGCAGCATTAGAGGATAGTAAAAAGCGGGATCGCTGAATCAAGACATGAATACTAAATTGTTCCTCCTATCTACAAGTTACCTTAGTGCTAGGTTTTAAAAATTGCCTAGAGGGAAATTGATACTTAAAATCAGCAACGCCCTATAACTTTTCAAACAGCTTCTAAAAATAGATGGTCATGAAAACAGTCATAAAATTAGCTCTTATTGCCCTACTCTGGATAACAATAATCAATCCTGCCAACTTACCTCCAGATACCGATGCTAGGCTAAGAATGGCCCATGCCCTGTGGACGGGAACTGAAGAAGTTTCTTTACCCCCAAATTATCGTCCTTCCTCTCGATTAGACCATGTTGGTGTTTTAGGAGTAGATGGAAAACGATATGAAGCTTATGATATAGGACAATCCTTATTAATGTTGCCCGCAGATTGGATTGGCACCCAACTTTCTAAAGTTTTTCCTAGTATTAAGCCTTATTTATTAAGAGAATTTGCGGTTAGTTTTCTTGTAGTTATCCCTCTAAATGTATTAGTTGTTATCTCCTGTTATTGGTTACTTAGACTATTTGATTTTCAGGAGAAAATTGCGGCATCTGCCAGCTTGATTTGGTTGCTAGGTACTACCGTTCTCCACTATGCACAAACTTTTCAACAAAATAATCCAGTCCTACTTTGTGTGATTTTAGGTTATGCTTGTGCTTTGGCTTATATTAAAACTAACAAAGTACCTTATGTTTTTTTGAGTGGATTGGCAATCGGAGCGGCTATTATAATTCGCTCGACAACTATCATTTATGCTCTCACGGTTTTTGGTTTTCTAATTAGCTGTCTAATTTATAAAAATTTCAAGCTGAATCAAATCTTTAAAACAGTCATACTCTGGAACGTCGGCTTATTTCCCTTCTTTTTTGTGAGTAGATTATTTAATTACTTACGCTTTGGGGATTTTTGGACAACGGCAGCATCCTTGAGCATTGAGCAAATACGCAATGGAGCAATCTTTTCAGGGTTGCCAGAATTGCCCCCTAATTATCCTTTCATACACCCTCCCTACGTTGGTATTCTCGGCGTTCTCTTCTCACCAGCTAAAAGTATATTTATTTACGACCCCTTTCTTTTACCATGTTTAGTATTGGGGATTATTTTATTTAACAAATTAACACCTTATATAAGAATATATTTTATTTCCTCAATTTTCGCACTTGTCTTTCATATTATATTAACCAGTACAATGGATTTCTGGCATGGAGATGGTTCTTGGGCTGCTCGTTATCACGTTACCTCTGTTCAACTACTGCTTCTCCCATTAATAGCTTTGCTAATCTTAGAGATGTTATCAGTTAATCGGCTCAAACGATGGTTAATTAGCGGTTTGGTTGTTCTTTCCATTTTGGTTCAATTTACTTCTCTTGTCTTTGACCCTAGTGTAAATAGTGGTGTGGTCATCTTTGCAGAACCAAAAAGTTTTTTGAGGTTTCGTTTAGCTGAACGTATCGACAGTGTTAGTTGCTTCATTGGTCTTTCTCGATCCCAAAGTTGCTTAACTGAGGAAAAGTACAGTAAGTCCGCTCTCGCCAGTAGGGTGTATTTCTGGCCCCTTAAATCCAACAAAGCGCAAGGATTGCTCTGGAAAATTTGGGGACTCCTCTTGATCACAACCTTGATCAGCACTCTACTTTTCCTAGTGATTGGGTAGTAGTGATGGAAACTTAATACCTTGCTTGTCCCTTACGTCGTGCGATTATGCGTCTGTTGGAAGATGTTCTGGCTGAGGAAATTCTCTCCGGACGGGTTTCTGATGGGGATACGGCCATGGTCGATATCGATGAGGAAGGTAATACCATTTCTCTAAATGAAAACTACACATCGAATTTAAATCCCCCTTTAAGTTCCCCTTTTTAAGGGGGATTTAGGGGGATTAAACTGGGAGCATCCCAATTATGTAATGAGTATAAATGCTCAGAAGGGTAAGAAGGCTTTTGTAGTAACGATTCTGGTTCCAATCACACAATTTAGAGAACCGTTGAAAATCTATGAACTCCCGAAAAGGCTTGCCATATAAGTATTTCGCATCTAAGTACAATTGCTTATTGCAAAAGTGGGATGCTCCCGATTAAACTTCTGTAGTCAGACTTTGGAGAATTGGTATAAGGTGAAAGTAATTTCCAGTGAAAGACGTGAGTTAATCGCTCCCGTGATTGAATAAATTCTTACTGGAATTAGTTAAATAAAAGGTGGGCTTCTTGCTCACCTTTTCTCGTAAAAATAGGGGAAAAAAGTGCGATGAAAGTTTGGGTTGTGGGTTGTGTTTTGTTATTTTTGTTGGTGGAATTTTATCAGTGGGCCAAGGGGTTTATTTTGCCTTTACCTATCTATATTTTTGCTGGAGCTTTATTATCGATCGCTTCTAATTATTCTCAAGATATGAGCAATTTATTTACTAGAAATGAACAGGTTTATCAAACTGCCAGTTTAACTGATATTCCTGACATTTTGACGGCAGAAACCGCAATTGCCAGCCTAGAAGCGGCAGCATCGGAGGATGGTAAAAAGCTATCAAATTAGGCGGTTTTGTAGAATTGCCATGTCATAACTAGGGTAAAAATTACTAAAACTAGCCAAGGAACTAAAATTAAATTGCGTTTATCAGTAAAGAAAAAGGGAAATAAATCGACTCTTTGAATTAATGGTGTAGCTTTAGGAGAATTTGAGCTCTCTATACACCAAGAGGAGGTGAGTAAACAAGTAATGTTACGAAAACGACTACCTAGTCGAAATTCTTGATGGGTTTTGGGAGGAGCAAAGAAAATCATACCTAGATTACTGACTTCTGTATTAGAAGATAAACTAACGGAGGCTATTTGAATAATAAAAGCAATAATAAGGGCCGTAATAATTAACCAACGTCTCCAATGAAAATTGGATAACAAATACTGAATTAAGAGAGCGATTAGGGGAATCAATAATAGATGAATAGAAGTGACTTGGTAGCGCGCTCCCCATGCAGAGTCTCCATGCCAAAAATCAAAACGGCTAGTAGCTAAGGTAAAGAGAATAAGATTCAATAAAGCTGTCAATATATAGCCACGAAGATAGGGAGATAATGTTTTCCATACATAAACTGTCAACATTAAACAAGGTAGAAGCAGTGGATCGTATATGAAAATGCTTTTAGCTGGAGAAAATAATACTCCTAATATTCCGACCGAAGGGTGATTAATCATTGGATAATTATCTGGCAGTTTTGGTAAACCCTCCAAAAAAGGATCGGTATTTATAGTATCAATATCTATTACCCTCAACGTCCAAAATTTTCCAAATCTTTGGAAGTTAAAATATTGGTTGATTAACATAACAGGAATAGCACCTAATATCGAAATAGCAAGAGACTGTAATATAGTCAGCCAACTTTTTCTTTTATATAGTAAAATACCAAACAAAAATAATAGAGTAGTTGCTATATGAATAATACTGGTGGTTCTAACTAAAAAAGCACAGCCCAAAGCAACTCCACTTAAATAAATATTGATAATCTTGTTATTTTTTAGATAATTAAAGATAGCAATATAAGCCAAAATAACAAATAATAAAACTTGATTATTTTGTTGATTATTTTGAGCATAATTTAAAACCGTGGTAGTGAGCAACCAAGTCAGGCTAGAAATTGTAGCTATTTTTTCGCTAAATTCTAGCTTAATCAACAAATAGTAAGCTGAAATCACCACTGCTATGTTAATGGGGAGAAAAATTAACCAGTTAACAACAAATCTTCGGCTCAACTCTTCGGGAATTCTGGGAATAAGTTGATGTATCGTAGTTCCTAGCCAATCCCCCGGTAACATTAATAAAGATTGACCTACTTCATAGGTATAATAACGTTTACCATCTCTACCTATAATTCCAATTTTATTGTCCATACGAGTGAGAGGCTTATGGTTAGTATCTAGTTGAACTTCAGGCTCTCCCGTCCAGATAGTATGGGTTATACTTAAGCGGACTAAAGTATCTGCACGCATGATGAGACCAGTGTTAATCACCGCCAGCCATAAAAATGTTATTAAACTAATTTTTATGATGTTTCTTTTTGATAAGTTGTTCATTTTTTATCTACTCCTGTAAAACCATATTGAGGCAGTTGATGTCCTGATAATGTATTTAATCCTTCTCCATACTAACCTAAGTTCGGGATAAGCCGAAACCCTAATTTTATCCTAGCCAGTCAGCCCTATTCTTTCCTGGAATTCAACGACACTACAGCGTGCGTCATCCTGAATGCTGTACTCGCTACCGAAAGCGATTTGTAAGAATAAGATACTGTACAAAATGGAGAATACGATGCTGAGACTGAACCAGAAGGTTCTGGAAAGCATCAATTCTCTTAGAGGAGTGAGTTCTAAAAAATACGGCTCTTCCGGTTTCTGTGTGGAAACGAAGCCTATACTGATAGTTTCTTCGGCAAAATAGTCGTAAAAGTCTTTCTCCGTCAACATTTCACGATTCCATAAGCAAAAATTATCACACAAAGTCGAGAAGAGCCAAAATACGAGTTCTTTGTCTGCATAAATACCTTATTAAAGGTAAAATACTTGTACGTTTTATACAAGTATTTTACCTTTAATATGGATACCCGAAGAGCTAGGATGATTGTCGATTTCTTGCTATTTTTAATTTGCCATTAGGATCTAGCCTAAATAATCTTTTAGATGCCCTAGAATTTCACTATTTCTAATCATAAAAAATTTCATGGCAATTATAAATAGTAAAGTCAAGAGAAAGTATTATTTCTTGCCATCTATAAGCTTTAGAACCATATTAACTGTTACTTTATTAGATAAAAGATTGAGGACTAGAGTGATTGTTATTGATGCTTGACATTTGCTTAGTTGATAGGTTGATCAGGAAAAATGGTAATGAATTATCTGGGAATTTTGATTGCAAAAAAAATTCAATAAAGACCACTATTTTCGATTAAAAGTCCATTTTTTATGGGCAATAAAATTATAAATAGTCATTAGTATAGTAAGGATTATGTAAGCGGACAAGTACCATACTTTCAACAAATCAACCAAGAAATACATAGCGATAGCGACCGCAAAAGAACTAGAAAGCATGATCCCATGATACTTGATTAATTCTCCCAAAATACTTCCAATTTTTATTCGTCCTGTAAATGTATATTTTCGATTCAGATAGAATCCCAATGTATTTACATAGAACATTTGCACGAAAATCGAGAGAACGTAATGCAATTTTAGGTAATTGGTTAAAAGGTATAGAATTAGTATATTTTGGAATGAACAAAAGACACCCACAAGGCAAAACCTAAAAAATGAGCTTCTGAATAAACGATTAACCGCAATAAATTTCATGTTAAACCTAATCGTTACTAAATTATATTAGCTTTTAGTCTAGCAATTATGCGCTCATGGATGCGCGAATATCGTAAGTATTTGTAAACTCCTAAAAAACCAAGCGAAAAACTCGATAGGAGTAACTTAATTAACTCTAATCGAGAACCTTTACCATGCGCCATCCTCGCTAAAATAGTATTCACTTGTATTGAGAATTCAGCAAGTGATCGAATTCTTTTTTTTCTGTAAGCTGACACGTCCCATCTATCTAGACAGTCGTGAGCAACCACATTCAATTGATTATAAAACTCTCCAGTTTTGGAGCTTCTGACAACGGTTTGAGAGCTTGAATGAATGCGGAATGCACTCAATGGATAAGGATAATAAATGATTTTTTCATCTCGTTTATGAAAAGCGATTTTTAACCAGAGATCCCAGTCGGCTGTATACCAAAGTTTTTCGTTCATTCCCCCCACCTGTAAAGCAATTTCTCTTTTAAAAATTGGAGCAGGAATGGAGATAAAATTTTGAATCAACAGGCTCTCGATTAAAATATCTCTATCAACATATTTTGGAAAAGCTGGTAAAGGACAAGTCCATAAACCTAACTTTTTCCCTCGGTCATTGATAAAGATTGAAGGGTGTAAAAGTAAGTCGGTATCTGGATAATTATTAAGGATTTCCTTGATTATTTTTAAACGATTGTTCAACCATAAGTCGTCTTGATGTAATAAACATACATAGTCTCCCGAAGCATTCTGTAAAGCGAAGTTAGTGTTAGCAACCCAATTGCCTATCCTTTTACGCTCGAAAAGCTTGATAGGAATTTTATCCTCGTAATTTTTGATAATAGATAAAGTTCGATCAGTAGAGCCATCATCAATGATAATATACTCGACGTTTCTCTCATTTTGTTCAAGGATTGAATTAAGAGTATCCTTTAGATACTGATCTCCATTATAAGTGGGAATTAATACGGACAACCAAGGATGAGCATTCATAAAAACTTTTTGAAATAACAGTATTATGAAGAAATTTTAATCAGAAAAACAATATTGTTTTTCCAAGGACGAACGGTAGACTCAAGGATAATCGATTGTTTACCAAAGAGTTTATATATCATATCTCGAAATTGTTCGGTCGTTTTATGCTTGACCTTATCACCAGTAATATACAGATCCAATAGATAGCATAAATAATGGATCGGTGAATTATTTTTACGCCAATCCTTGAGAACAATATATCCGTTAGGTTTTAAGGATTTACCAGCGTA
The DNA here is from genome assembly GCF_014698335.1 of Microcystis viridis FACHB-1342. Taxonomy (GTDB): domain Bacteria; phylum Cyanobacteriota; class Cyanobacteriia; order Cyanobacteriales; family Microcystaceae; genus Microcystis; species Microcystis ichthyoblabe_A. The sequence goes on from NZ_JACJSV010000010.1 coordinate 59,305, forward strand.
AGTTAAGAATTCTTCATGCATTGACCAAGGAACATGGTGCATAACATCACTAATGACGACTAAATCGACACTTTGGGGGGTTTCTGCAACGAATTCTTGAATTGATTTTTGTTCAAACCGAACATGATCGAGATTTCCTTGAAACATCCGTCCTACCCTAGGAGTAATATCGATTCCTATAATATGTGAACTAGGATAGGCACTCGCTAAAAGTTCAGTTAAAGCACCTTCCCCACAGCCTAACTCTAGAATTATCTCAGGATTAACCCATTTATGGATTTGATGAGTTAAATCAGCTTGATTAATAAAAATGTTTCGATAAATATCAGAAATTGGTCTTTCCCAAGGACCTAACAAGCTCCGAACAAAAGTTCCTATCGGCATAAAAATTAGTTAACCCCCTATAAATTTACCTTCGGCTGTTTTCATCTTTGTTTTAGTCCCAAAACACTTAAAAAGAAACTGGAAAAAAATCACCTGTGCTACCAAGGCTAAAGCGGGTACGGAAGGAATGACAATTCTCATGGTCACGGACGTATCTAAGGCTCCATAAAACTGAGTGACGAACCATCTTTAGGGTTTTTGAGCGACAGTAATCAGTTGAAGTCCTCGAGAAGAAACCAGAAAATCATCTACCCTAAATACAAACTGCAAAAATCGAGAGGTAATCTTACTCACAAATGTTACCTTCGTTTTCATTACCTTTTCTGGACCGAGAGCAGAAACCATCTGATAATAGATTAACCCTAAAAAAGTCCCCCATCCATAATTCTTTTTGACAGAAAATCCACTATTAGTTACTAAAGAGGCGAACTCTTTCATTCCAAAACGCCGATAATGACCCGCAACCTCATCCTGTCTAGACCAATAACGCATATTACAAGGTACGGTCAGAAGGGCGATACCTCCTGGTTTTAATAAAGAGAAAATAATGTTGAGAGCTGCTTCAGGTTCGGGAAGATGCTCGATGACTTCACTACAGATCACTAGATCATAAGAACAGCGAGGCAATCTTTCAGCAACTTCGTACAAATCTCCTACCTGAATGACATTGCGAATTTCCGGATGGGCGGATTTCTTTCCTTCCTCGGAATATTCTATTCCTGACAAGGTAGCTTTTGGATATTTATTTTTAAGTAGGCTTAAAAATGCTCCACGGCCACAACCAAGATCGAGAATACTACAATCTTCCATAGAAAATTTAGGTAGCTCGCGTAGCATTAAACGATAGCGATTATGGGTAAGAGGTCCTATATCTTGTAGGTTTTGCCATTGCTGCGACCAAAGATGGTCGTACATTTCCAAGTCATACTCACTGTTATTCATAGTTTAAATGTAAATAGAATTACTTCCGTTTTAGTCCCAAAACACTTAAAAAGAAACTGGAAAAAATCACCTGTACTCCCAACCCTAGAGCGGTTACGGAAGGAATGACAATCCGCATGGTCACGGCTGGATCTAAAGCCCCATAAAGTTGTGCATTCCAAGTATATAAAGCATACACCGAACCGCCTATACCTACTAAAAATAAAATTACGCCAATGATCAATCCCACCTCCAGATTAATATAACGTAAAAATCGTCTTAATTTTCGGTCTTCTGGTAATAAACCTTCGCTGATAGCAAAAGCTTTTGTAAAGATGGCAAAACTGACGATTTGAAAGCCAATAATCAAAGCTGTGGCTGAATAGAGAAGGGTGTGAACTCTGGGTTGGGTCATAAACCAAATCGTCGCCACAAATCCCAGAAACATTAAAGCCAGTCCGGGGTAGAGAAACAACCAGCGAGGACTATACATTAAGAGGAATCGGAGATGTCGCCAGCCATCGCGCCAAGTTTTTAGGTGGGGGGGACGACTGCGACCGTCAGGGGATAAAGTGGTTGGTACTTCGGTAATTTTCAGACCGTAGAGGGATGCTTTCACCACCATCTCGCTGGCGAATTCCATGCCAGTGGTGCGTAGGTTCAATTGTTCGATCGCCTGTTTACTAAACCCGCGCAATCCACAGTGAAAATCACCACAGGGGCTGCCAAAAAATAACCGTCCTAACCAAGTCAAGACAGGATTGCCCAGATGCTTATGCAATACTGGCATCGCCCCTGGTTTAATTCCCCCCTGAAAACGATTGCCCATCACCAAATCGTAACCCTGTCGCAATTTTTCTAGGAAAGGCGAAAGATTAGTAAAGTCATAGCTATCATCGGCATCCCCGATAATAATGTATTGACCTTTGGCGGCGGCGATCCCCCCCCGCAGGGCGCTACCATAACCCCTTTCTGGGATGGGAACCACCCGCGCCCCTGAATTAGTGGCAATTTCTTGGGAACCATCGCTACTGCCATTATCGGCGATTAGCACCTCCCCCGCAATTTTGTGTCGTTCCAGATAATCTCGCGCTTTGCCGATACAGGTGGCCAGGGTTTCCGCCTCGTTGAGACAGGGCATGATGATCGATAATTCTAGAGTAGGTATCTGCTCATTGGCGACGGCATCTGCCATGACCTGATTTTCTAGCATAACAATCGCGGTGGAGTCGTTTTGCCCAAGAGTATAACAGGATTATTGACGTTTGTAACAACAAATTTTTGATTGCTCAATAGTGCTGCCTTAATTGATTGGCTTGTCTTTGTCCCCAATAACCTATAATAAGTGGGCTGTTCATTATCTAGATTTCCGAAGCTATCTTAAGCTAGACAGGACCTTCAGCATCCCAACAACGGGGTTTAGATTACGAACAGCTTAGGGCAAAAATTTGGCAACCCAGAGAAAATGATACTGAAAAATTAAAAACTGAAGTTTATCTTGATTTCAGAGCAATAAACCTTAGCTATATCAAGCTGAAAATCGAAATGACCTTAAAAGTTTAGTTGTAACATATAAGTTTAGAATTGATAGTGCCGATAGCAATGGATTACTGGGGAATAAATAACGTGAAGCTGCGGGGAAAAATGCCATATCGACTGCAACATACAAAAATAAGCGCAGTAAAATTATAGATAGGGCAAAAGAAATAATCAATACATATTGATTAAGAAGTTGGGAGTGAACAGGTTTAATCAAGTAATAGACGAATAATATTACAAAAGATATCATTCCAATAATATTGATGATCTGAATTAAAGGAGTGATCCTGATCTGGTTTAAATAGAAAATAAGGTCTTTATTTAAATCTCGTTGATTAACTAGATAAGTTCGACGATGTGCCACTCGATTAAATATTGATCTCATTTCAGGAGTTACTCGAGGATCATCCGTATTTTGTAAGAATCTATTACTGACTCGTGGCAAAAATAAATATCCACTCATTTTAGTTAATGAATGAGGAAATTTGTTTAGCCAAAATCCTATATCTATAGGATCAAAAGAGAAAGTTTTCCTGTTAATTATTTGATAGTTAAATGCCTCTTGCAGTTCAGAATTAATTTGAGTAAAAACTTGATACATACTCCTGTCTTCTGTTAAATTGCTTCTTCTAATTGCTTCTATTGTTGACCAGTGCACCCAATCAATTGTTACTTCTATATTAGTATCTTTTCCACCGAGTGTAGTAACTTTCCTAGCTAATTCTTCTTCGATTAGAGATTTTACTTGATTCAACGTTGGACTCACTTGATAAGCCATTTTTAATTGTTTACGACTTATATTGACAAACTCAAAATCATCGATATTTTGACCATCATCTATACTCTGAATCTGGGAAAAAGTTTCTTTAAAAGCCGATGATTGACCAATGGATAATGCCGGTAATTCTAGAAAAAAAGTATTTAATAAAGTAAAAAATGTAGTAATTAATAAACTTATAGCGATGGGAATAATACAAATCGGCAAAGCTTCTCGAATAGCTCTTGCTATATTCATTCTATTTCTTAATACAAGAATAACAAAAACAACTAGGTAACTCAGCAAGAACACTATCTGCTCTGGACGGGTAATGAATATTATTCCTAAACACAATCCACCAAGGACAGAAAATATTAGTTTCTTCGCTAAATTTTCTGACATAACAGTTATGATGGTTAAAGCCAAAAGGATATGATATAAGCTAATGGCTATTGTTTCAGTTACAATAGTATTGAAAACCATAAAAGTTGTTATATGAAAAGTTAAAATTGCAAAAACGACTAAGCAGATATATCGAGGGATTTTTAGTAATCTAAAACTAAAAACCAATAAAATATTAGAGATAGTGTAAAAAATCTCATGACTAATTCTTAGAGGAAAATTCAGAAAATTAGAAACCATTATAAATATCGGATATCCTGGCATATAATCGATTATTGCCTTAGCTTTATTAGTAGGGAACCAAATATTCTGATCTGCCATTAACGCATAGAGCAAGCAATCTCTTGGATGCCCTAAAACTTCACTGTTTCTGATTAAAAAAAACTTAATAATGATAATTGATAAAATCCCACAAGCAAAGAATAATTTGTTTATATCTTCGGAAAATATTCTCGTCAATAATTGTTTTTTTAGCATAATATTTACCGAATTCAGATTACTTTGGCAATAACTTGGGTTAGACGATAGTAACTACTATATCGAATAGAGATAAACTGTCCTCACATATTCAAATCCCTCATGATCATAGTCCCCTTTCTAGGATAGTAACCACCCGCGCCCCTGAATTAGTGGCAATTTCTTGGGAACCATCGCTACTGCCATTATCGGCGATTAGCACCTCTCCCGCAATTTTGTGCCGTTCCAGATAATCTCGCGCTTTGCCGATACAGGTGGCCAGGGTTTCCGCCTCGTTGAGACAGGGCATGATGATCGATAATTCTAGAGTAGGTATCTGCTCATTAGAGGCGGCATCTGCCATGACCTGATTTTCTAGCATAACAATGGCGGTGGATTCGTTTTGCCCAAGAATATAACAGGTTATGTACAGCAGTGTACCAAATTGTTAGCACACAATCTGCTTAGGGACTTGCGCTTTGATAATGTACCATTTAGGGCTGGTCTTATTCTTCTACAGAGCGATTGTCTGGCTGGGATATTATTCCCACGCAAGTCCCTTATTCTTTTTTCTCTGAGCGGCAATCTCTACCTGAAGTTGAATTGCGATCGCTATGTTGGCCTCTCTGACTCTCTGACTGGGAGCATCTCATTTATGCAAGTGAGTAATTATACTTGTACCTAAAACTGGTTTCTAGCAAGGCTTTCAAAATAGCTTGACATAAAAACCTGATTTAGAGGTTACAAAGGTGAGATGCTCCCTCTCTGACTTTCTTGATTGGGCAATTTAACCCAAATTTTCCAGCAACTGAAATTCTGATGCTATCCTCGCCATCCCACCTGATTATTTGCTAGAAGTCATGGCCAAATCTCCTTAACCCCAACTGACGTTACATTTACTCAAAAGCTATATCCTTGGCACTGAATTTTTGATGCGTCCGGGACGCATCCCACAGCCAAATATCGCCAATTTCCCCCTAGGCTTTAGGTCTTAAATAAACTAGAGACTGTTGCCAAATTAAAGTGGGTTTATCGTAGTGATCGACTAGGTATAAACAGTTAGCATCTTGCCAAAGGATGCGACCAACGAGCAGATCATCGGTGCTTAACTTAATTTCTACTTCCCGTTTCTCTTGAATATAGCTCTGTACTTGTTTAATACTCGGCAGACCAGGATCGAATTGAGACATAATGAGTTTATCGATGAGGTGTTCATCCTCTATTATTCCTGTTGAGTAGCTTTTATTGACGATGAAAATCCCCTTCACCAAATATCAAGGACTGGGCAATGATTTTATTTTGATAGATAACCGTCACAGTCCCGAACCCCTGATCACACCAGAAATAGCCGTGGCTATGTGCGATCGACATTTTGGTATCGGTGCTGATGGCGTGATTTTTGTGCTTCCCGGCCAAGCAGCAACCGACTACACCATGAGAATTTTTAACTCTGATGGTTCGGAACCAGAAATGTGTGGTAACGGTATTCGCTGTCTAGCCCAATTTATCGCCCGTTTAGAGGCTAACAACGCCATTGGCCGCACCTATCGCATTCATACTCTAGCAGGAACGATTATTCCTCGTTTAGAGGCTAATGAACAGGTAACGGTTGATATGGGACCGCCGCAATTACTAGGCAGTGAAATCCCCACCACTTTGGTGAAGGGGTCAGAAAAAGTCCTCGCGGTTCCCCTAGAGGTGGAAGGCAAAGATTGGTTAATTACTTGCGTTAGTATGGGTAATCCCCACTGTGTCACTTTTGTCGATGATCTGGCCTCTATTCCCCTAGAAACTATCGGTCCAAAATTTGAGCATCATCCGGTTTTTCCCCAACGTACTAATGTGGAGTTTGTGGAGGTAATTGGGCCGGATTATATGAAGATGCGTGTCTGGGAGAGAGGAGCGGGAATTACTCTCGCTTGCGGTACTGGTGCTTGTGCTGTGGTAGTGGCGGCCCTGTTAACGGGCAAATGCGATCGCCATTGTACCGTGGAACTGCCCGGTGGTTGTCTTCAGATTCACTGGTCGGACACCGATAACCGGGTTTACATGACAGGTCCTGCTAAAGCTGTTTTTGAGGGCATTTACGCCATCTAAACCAACCCGTCTGGACGGGGACTGAACTCCCCGAACAGCGCGACGGGATTGTTAATTCTTAGAGACTGGTAATCCAAGCAATAATTCCTTTACCAGTTAACAATTCAATGGCTAAAAGAGAGACAAAGCCAATCATAGCTAGTCTGCCATTCAATTTTTCAGCTTTTTTGGTAAAACCGAGACTGCTAGAACTATCAACGTACATTTTCGGTTCAACAGCAAAATTATTCAGTCTTCCTTGTTCTTCGGTGGTGTAGCCGCGGGCAGTCATGGGGAGGCTCCTTTTGTATGCTTATGTTAAGAAGTGTAACACATTGTTAAGTTATGTTGCAAGTTTTAACAAAAAATTTCTGGAGACTCAGAAAACCTCGATGAGGTGGTCAGTCAACGGCAGGATTCTAGGCTGTCAGGGTAGTGCTATAGTTCTATCTCCTCTGGGTTTATCGATGAAATTTTGCCTTTTTCTTGACAAATTAGTCAGATTGTGATAATAAAGAGGTGTAAACTCGTTCGCCTAATCAGGGGAAAGACAAAAACTATCTTAAGGTCGCCAGAGGAGTCCCGTTAAACCGTACAGGAGTTAGCGGGGGATAAATTGCCACCAAAAGCGAACCCGATTTTAGGGAGTCAACTGACCTTGAGTGAAGATACTCGAAAGGGTAAGTGTGGGGAGAATAGGGAAAAACCACTAGGAAAAACCCGAATAAAATCTTAAGATGCGGAGTGCCTAGTAGCCGTAAGTAACGATCGCGCTCACTGTTTTTGTAAATTCTATGGCAGAGATTAGCCCAGAGATCAACCTCATGCAGATAGCGACTATACTCAACCAATATCGATTTGAAATGAGAGGATACAAAGCGCAGGAATTAATCGAGCGCTGGTTGCCTACCTATTCGCTAAATTGGATTCGCATGGCGATTTTAGAGGCACTCTATCAGGGACGTTACAAAGTCATTTCGGTGGAGGAAATCCTCAAAATTTGGCACCGTCGCGGCCATCCTACCTTTCATTTTACGGGGGAATTCGAGCGATTGGTTTGTAAAAACCTGCCAGATTCCCAGTTAAATGGCAAAAAAACGGTATTTATCCCTAAACAGGAAAAGATCAATATACTTTCTGCCACCCTTGAGCGGCCTGATCCAGAGCCACAAGCGGAAGCCACGAGTAAAGATGCTTTATTCAACTTAGAAACTTCTCTTTTTGATGATCCTCGCAAGGGGATGAGTGATTTGGATGAGTTATTCTCGCAGTTAACCCCGGAAATGCCCAAATTCCCTGAATTAGAATCATTGCCTAAATCCCCTAACGGTCATGGAACTAGGGAGAATTTTTCGGTTAATTTTAAGCCAGTAATCGATGAGTTTATCCCTTTGTTAGACCCTTCGGAATTATATCCCAAATTAAAAGCTGTGGCTCGATCGCAGTATAAGTAGGGTTGGCTGAAAAAATTTTTCCTAGGGGCAGGGTGTGGGGTGTGGGGTGGTGGGGTGGTGGGGTACTGACACCAATTAATTCCCCGCCCTCAAGAAAAAAAAATCGCCTTGACGATTAGAATAGAGTTAACTTTTCCCCTCAAGGCTCTGCTCAATTAACTAGATTATGACATCCTCCTATTTTGGTCTAGAAACCGAAGAAAATAAACTAATTAACTCTAATAATCTCTCGTTCGCCGCTTCTCTTGGTATTCATGCCCTAATTTTAGCGATTATCTTACCTAATTTCCTCAATAATCCAGCGCAGGAGCCAAAAAAAGAGTTACGCAACGTCAATCTGATTGAATTGAACCCTCTAGAGCAGTCACGTCTTCCCAGTCTCGACTCCTCCCTGTCCAGCTTACCGGAACTGCCTAACCCCAATTCGTCCTCTTCCTCTTTGCCTCCTCTCCCCCCCATGGATGGTATCCATAACAGCACCTTACCTCCTTTACCCTCGGTTTCTTCCCTTCCCCCTTTACCTTCCTTACCTGCTTTACCTCCCCTCTCCTCCTTACCCTCCGTCAATATCTATTCTCCTCCCGTGGCATCTATCCCCTCCCTGGGTAGATTACCGATTCCTCGCAATTTTCCCACTTCTACCCCCAGTTTACCCAGTCCTCCTTCTGTTCCCACGCTGCCGGACAATAACAATCTGCCGAGGGAGACTAATAACCAGCAGCTCCGGCCTTACTTTGATCCCTACCGAGATAATCTAACTCCAGATGAATTGCGAAATTCGCCCCGTAGTGCATCGCAACAGGCACAGGAACAATTAAACAATTCCTTGGCCCGCACTTCGGAGCCGAATGGTCAATCGCCCATTGATGAACAGCGTCGTCAACAATTAATGTGGGAAATGCGGGAACGTTTGCGCTCCCTGGAGGCGGATAAAAGCAATACCAGTAACGAGGAGGCCATGAGAAATCAGGTGGATTGGCTGGCCAGAGTCCAAAAAACTAATCCTAACGCCTTAAATGAACTAAATCAGCCCAATCAGGGCAGCAGAGGCATAACTACCGTCAATTTAACCGGTAATTATCCCGCTACAGCTTGTTCCCGTCAATTAGCGGGGACGGCGGTTTATGGGGTGACGGTGGATGGTCAAGGCCGCATCAGCAGTGAACCCCAGTTAATTAAAAGCGCTGGCTTCCCGATTTTCAATCAACAGGGGGCTGGGGAAGTGCGCTCAACTCGTTTTAATAATCCCAGTGGTGAGTCGAGAATCTATCAGGTGCGAGTCAGTTTTGCCCCTAACCCAGAAGTGTGCCGAGGTGCGATCGCTAATCCCCCAAAACCGGAGGGTAGTAACCTCAATACGCGTAACTCCCCCCCCGTAACGCCGGCAATTGAAACCCCGCTTCGTCCCAATCAAACCCCGCAACCCGCCGTTAGTCCCCAACCGGATAACGTCAACCCCCCCGCAACCACAAGTCCAAATCCAGTCCAAACCCAGCCAGAACCGCCCAAAGAAGCGATAATCGAGGAAAAAGCCCCGGAAACTTCTTCCCAACCCCCCGCTCTCAATCAGACGGAGGTTTCCCCCGCTAGTCCCCCCACTAGCCAAAATCCTCAACCCCTGGGCGAGGAAGCTTTGCCCCCCGGTCCGCCAGCGGAAGCTAAAACTGAACCAGAAAGTTAGGCCTTTTCAGTTATCAGTTATCAGTTATCAGTGATCAGTTATCAGATGTGAGTTTTAGGTTTACTGATTACTGAAAAAAACTCTCATCTTCCTAGTCAATGATTCGATCCCCCCTGCCCCCCTTGATAAGGGGGGTGCCGATCCCCCCTTAATCCCCCCTTAATAAGGGGGTGCCGATCCCCCCTGCCCCCCTTGATAAGGGGGTGCCGATCCCCCCTTAATCCCCCCTTAATAAGGGGGGCATCTGATAATTTTTAACGGCTACCTACTTATTTTTACTTAAATGATTTCCACTTCCCAGATACCCGATTCTTTTGTCTCACCTTGCCGTCGCGCCTCGGTTAGTCGTACTACCAAAGAAACCGATGTAGAGGTGACGATCGATCTTGATGGTAGCGGCAATTGTCGCGCCCAGACAGGAATTCCCTTTCTTGATCATATGTTGCAGCAAATCGCCTCCCACGCTGCGATCGATCTCGATGTGCGTGCCACCGGAGATCTAGAAATTGATGACCATCACACCAATGAGGACGTGGGAATCACCCTAGGGCAAGCTTTACTGCAAGCTTTAGGCGACAAAAAAGGGATCGTCCGTTTCGGGCATTTTGTCGCCCCTCTCGATGAAGCTTTAGTGCAGGTTGCCCTCGATTTTTCCGGTCGCCCCCACCTCAGTTATGGTCTAGAAATTCCCACCCAAAGAGTGGGAACCTACGATACTCAGCTAGTGCGGGAATTTTTCGTTGCTTTGGTCAATCACAGTCAAATGACCCTACATATTCGCCAATTAGACGGGATTAATTCCCATCATCTTATTGAGGCTACTTTTAAAGCTTTTGCCCGGGCGATGAGTATGGCCATAGCGATCGATCCTCGTCGCGCCGGTATAATTCCCAGTTCTAAGGGAGTTTTATAGAAGCACTGCTTAACCCGAATTAACGTTAGCTTAAAAGCCCATAATTTGAGCCACCTGGGTTAATTCGGGAGCAATCCCAGATTTTAGTTGGTTATTGCTGTGTTTTACCGCCGAATCTGGGTCTTTTAGGCCATTTCCCGTTAAAACACACACTACGGTGGCCCCATCGGGAACCTGTTGATGCACTTTTAATAATCCTGCCACAGAAGCGGCGCTGGCTGGTTCACAGAAAACCCCCTCTTGGCCCCCTAAAATCCGATAGGCTGCCAATATTTCCTCATCGCTGACCGCGTGAAATTGCCCTTGACTAGCGTGACTAGCGGCCCAAGCTTTTTCCCAGTTAGCGGGGTTGCCGATACGGATAGCCGTGGCCAGGGTTTCGGGATGGTCAACCGGTTGTTTGGAGATAAAAGGGGCAGCCCCAGCGGCCTGAAAACCCATCATCTTCGGCAGCTGGTCGCATTTGCCTATCTGGTGATACTGACAGAATCCCATCCAATAGGCGCTAATATTGCCGGCATTACCCACGGGAATACATAACCAGTCGGGAGCATTACCCAAGACATCGACAATCTCGAAAGCGGCGGTTTTTTGACCCTCTAAACGGTAGGGATTGACGGAATTGACTAAAGTTACGGGATAATTTTCTGATAGTTGGCGGACAATCTTGAGGGCATCATCGAAGTTGCCATTAATAGCGATGACTTCCGCTCCGTACAATAAAGCCTGGGCTAATTTTCCTAAGGCCACATAACCGTCGGGAATAATTACAAAGGCCCGCATCCCGGCCCTTCTTGCATAGGCTGCCGCCGCCGCCGAGGTGTTGCCGGTACTGGCACAAATCACCGCTTTTGCCCCTTCTTCCTTAGCTTTCGAGATGGCCATGGTCATGCCCCGGTCTTTAAAGCTGCCGGTGGGATTTAAACCATCATATTTGACAAAAACCTTGACATCGCGCCCGATTTGTGCTGAGAGATAGGGGGCGGGGATCAGGGGTGTATTGCCTTCTAGGAGGGTAATTACAGGGGTTTTACTGCTTACGGGCAGAAATTGGCGATATTCTTCGATCAAACCGCGCCAGCCGCCGATAGACAAGGATTTAGTGGGTGATTGGGGGATCGATCGAGAAATAATTGTCATAGCCTTAAGGATACAGATTTGATTAGATGGCCTAACTTCCTATTTTATCGAATAAGCAGTCCAAAAAATTAATCTCGATCGCCCGATTCAGATTCATGGGAGTTAAAACAGGGATGCAGGGAGATAAAAGACAATAACAGCAAATAAATGGGCTTTTAGGCAAAAAATTGTTATTTTATCGCTAAAAATCTGATTTTTTGCCCTTTTTGTCTTTCAGAGGTTGATTTAATTAGGATTTACTGAATAAATCTAAAAACCTTCTGAAAATCGGTAAAACCCCACACCCATCAAGAAACTTTTTCAGTAAACCCTAATTAGCAGTAGTGCCAGATTAATTTCTTAGCTAGGATGGGCAAGAGGCAGCTGGAAGAAATTCTCCTGTCTCCTGTCACGGCTGCTGGCAGTAAGTAATTTTGCCGGCATCTGATATTCAAACTCAAGCAACTATGTGTCAACTTCTAGGCATGAATTGTAATGTCCCCACGGATATCTGTTTTTCCTTTGAGGGATTTTGTGCGCGGGGAGGAAAAACCGACGAACATCGAGACGGTTGGGGAATTGCCTTTTTTGAAGGTTTAGGCTGCCGAACTTTTATTGATGTTAAACCCTCGATCGCTTCTCCGATCGCGGAATTAATTAAAAACTATCCGATCCATTCTACCAATGTTATCGCCCATATTCGCAAAGCTACCCAAGGAGAAATTAAACTAGAAAACTGTCATCCTTTTCGGCGGGAATTGTGGGGGAAATATTGGGTTTTTGCCCATAATGGTCATTTAGAAAATTTCTCACCTGCTGCGGGAGATTTTTATCAACCGGTTGGGGACACAGATTCGGAAAAAGCTTTTTGTTTAATTCTTAATACCCTGCGAGAGACTTTTCCCCAGGGCAAACCTTCCCTAGAACAACTCTATCAAGTCCTAAAAACTATCACAAACTCTATCGCTTGTCAAGGTATTTTTAATTATCTTTTATGCGATGGTGAACATTTTTTTGCCTATTGTTCGACGAAATTAAGCTATATAATCCGTCAATATCCTTTTGCCGCTGCTCATTTAATTGATGAAGATGTGAGCGTTGATTTTCAAGCTTTAGCTCATCCCGGCGATCAAGTGGCAATTATTGCCACTACACCCTTAACTGATAATGAAGTTTGGACAGCAATTAATTCAGGAGAATTATTAGTTTTTCAGGAGGGCGCAGCAATTTTAAGTTAATCTTACCAATTGTCACTTTGTCGAGATTTTTCTAAGTCAATTAACTGAGTTTTTAACCCTAACCAATCTAATTGATTAGCAAGGCAATCTGATCCAATTCTTCCCGCTTCTAGATAAATGACTCGCTCGGCAAATTCCTCTAAAAAATCTAGTTGATGATTAACCATAATTATCGTCATTGACTTTTGATTATTTAATACTTCTAATAACCTGCTGGCCGTTCCTGTATCTAAAGCAGAGGTGGGTTCATCTAATAACAGTATGCTCGGTTCTAACAGCAAAGCTCTGGTAATTGCCACTAATTGTCTTTGTCCTAAAGATAATTCTAACTCCCCGCGCTCAAACCACTGTTCAGGAATTTTTAATAGGGATGTCCAATGGTCAATTCTCTGATTAATTTCCGCAGGGGTAAGTTTTTTTAATTGCAAAGGATAAGCGAGAGCATCTCGAACATTCATCCCTAATAACTTCGACTCTTGTAGCAATAAAACTATCTGTTGTCGCAGGGAAATAACCGGTATTTCCCTAATCGATTTACCTTGAAAATAAATATTTCCCGTGCTGGGTTCTTGCAAACGATTTAACAATCGTAAAAGAGTAGTTTTTCCTGCCCCAGATGCTCCGACAATAGCTAACTTTTCTCCTTGCTTGATGCTAAAAGTAATATCTTCTAACAGATAAGCACTACCCCGTCGGATAGCTAAATTTATTTGCTGTAGTTCTAAAATCAAGATTGGTCTTTTCCTTACTTAGTTCAAAATTATTATATAATGAAAATAGCCCAATGAGTTCGGCAGGTATTCCCCATGGTTAGTCAAGTTAACAAAAACGAGATTATCTATCCTGAGAGCGACGGTAAACCGATGGCAGATAATACTAAACAATTTAACTGGATAGTGACGATTAAGCAGAATCTCGACTGGTTATATATCGATGATCCCCAGGTATTTGTAGCGGGGGATCTGTTATGGTATCCCGTGGAAGGCCAGCCGAAAATTGCCGCTGCTCCTGATACGATGGTAGTATTGGGCAGACCGAAAGGCGATCGAGGTTCCTATAAACAATGGCAAGAAGATAATCTTGCTCCTCAAGTCGTCTTTGAGATTCTTTCTCCTAGTAACACATCGATCGAAATGGCCAAAAAATTGCTATTTTATGATCGCTATGGAGTCCAAGAATACTACGTCTATGATCCCGATGATAATAGTCTAGAAGCTTGGCAGCGAATTGGTGACAGTTTAGACAGTGTTAGTGAGGTTAATAATTGGGTGAGTCCCCGTTTAGGAATTCGTTTTGACTTAACCGACGAGTTAAAAATTTATCGTCCTGATGGTACTCAATTTTTGTCCTACAGCGAAATTAATCAACTACTGGAGCAGGAAAAGCAACGGGCTGAAAATGAACGCCAACGGGCTGAAAATGAATGCCAGCGGGCTGAAAAGGCTAATCAGCAGTTAGTAGAAATGGAGGCAAAACTGCAAAAATATCGGCAACTTTTTGGGGAATTACCTAACTAGGGTGTGGGGTGTAGGGTTTTGCCGATTTTGAGGTAGTCAGTTACCTAATTTTCAGGGAAAAAGTCTAGGGATTTTACCCCCGATCACTCCAATGGTCAGCACTTTTTGAGGGCAAAAAAGTCTAAAAGCCTTATCCAACAAGGGTTTTAGATTTATTCCTGGACAGCAATTCTCATTTTAAGGTTTCATGACATTAAAACCCTTGCACCTAGAGGGGTTAATAATTCTTAACGAATCTCTAGATCGCTGAAACAACGCAAAATCGTTTCAAAATGAGAATTGCTGGCTCACCTCTTTGTAATAAACCTACACCTGTCAGAATAGGGCCACGGAGTAACGTCAAGTATTTTATAGAAAATTAATATAATTTAATTAATTACGTTGAATTAGTCAGATCCTAACCCTGATCATCTTTGAACAGCGACATCTCGTCTGAGGTGTTATCTGGTAACATTTTTGTAATTAAAAGTCAATAGATTAAATATTAATTTTTGTAAAGGAAAGCCTGAGTAGTTACTCAAAAAGCTCTTTACCATCTGTTACAAAATATGGCAAGATATTTATCGAATTGTGTCAAAACCCAGAGTAAATACTCACTTGGGTGACATTTTCTGATACAAAACAGAAACATATATATCCAAATACCTTAAACAAAGGGCGATCGTCATCAGATGACGAAAATACCTCAAAACCAGACTCAGCAATAATAAGGAGAACCATCATATATGTTCACTCACGTCAAGTCCACCATTCGTCATATAGTTCCCGACGGGTTGAATGGTCGATCGCTGGTCAAGGTGGTCTATGTCGTGCTAGAACCTCAGTACCAAAGTGCGCTGAGTAGTGCGGTCAGGGAAATCAACGCTAACAACCCAAAACTAGCGATCGAAATTAGTGGTTATTTAATCGAAGAACTGCGCGATGCAGAAAATTATCGCAATTTTCAGGAGGATGTAGCCAAGGCTAATATTTTCATCGCATCTCTCATCTTTATCGAGGATTTAGCCGATAAAGTTGTGGCCGCTGTCGGTCCCCATCGGGATAAATTAGACGCTGCGATCGTCTTTCCCTCCATGCCCCAGGTAATGCGCTTAAATAAGTTAGGTTGCTTTTCTATGGCACAATTGGGACAGTCTAAGAGTGTCATCGCTAATTTTATGAAAAAGCGCAGGGAAAACTCTGGCGCTGGTTTCCAAGACGCGATGTTAAAGTTATTGCGAACTTTACCGCAAGTCCTGAAATACCTCCCCATGGAAAAAGCTCAGGACGCACGCAACTTTATGTTAAGTTTCCAGTATTGGCTGGGAGGTTCCGCAGAAAATTTAGAGAATTTCCTGTTAATGTTGGCCGATAAGTACGTCTTTGATAACAAGGATGACAGTGTAGTTTACAAAGAACCGGTAGTTTATCCGGATATGGGTATCTGGCATCCTTTATCGATGAAAATGTGGTCGGATGTCAAGGAATACTTCGCTTGGTACAATAACCGCAGTGATATTGCTGATGACCTGAAAGACCCTTTGGCTCCCTGTGTGGGCTTAATTTTACAGAGAACTCACCTGGTTACTGGTGATGACGCTCATTATGTCGCTCTCGTGCAGGAATTTGAGTCTATGGGTGCGCGAGTCCTTCCTGTTTTTGCTGGGGGATTAGATTTTTCTAAACCGGTAGAGGAATACTTCTGGGATAAAAGCTTAAAAGGAGTGGAAGCGGTTGCTATCGTTGACACGGTAATTTCCCTGACGGGATTTGCTTTGGTGGGGGGTCCAGCGCGACAAGATCATCGGTCAGCGATAGAATCCTTAAAACGTCTCAATCGTCCCTATATGTGCGCGTTACCGCTAGTTTTCCAAACTACTCAGGAATGGGAAGAAAGCGATTTGGGGTTACACCCGATTCAAGTGGCGCTACAGATTGCTATTCCGGAATTAGACGGTGCGATCGAACCTATTATATTATCGGGCCGGGATGGGGCGACGGGTAAAGCGATCGCTTTACAGGACAGGATAGAAGCGATCGCTCAACGGGCGCTAAAATGGGCTAATCTAAGAAAGAAACCGAAACTGAATAAAAAGGTCGCCATCACTGTGTTTAGTTTCCCCCCCGATAAAGGCAATGTGGGAACCGCAGCCTATCTAGATGTGTTCGGTTCTATCTACGAAGTGATGCAAGCTTTACAAAATAACGGTTATGACTTGCAGGACTTACCCGCATCTCCCAAAGAACTGATGGAAGCGGTAATCCATGATGCCACCGCACAGTACCATAGTCCGGAGCTAAATATCGCCTATCGGATGTCTGTACCGGAATACGAGCGTTTAACCCCCTATTCTGTCCGTTTGGAGGAAAATTGGGGACCACCACCGGGACACCTCAACAGTGATGGACAAAATCTGTTAATCTACGGGAAAGAGTTCGGTAATGTTTTTATTGGGGTTCAACCCACCTTCGGTTATGAGGGGGACCCCATGCGTCTGCTCTTTTCTCGTTCTGCTAGTCCCCACCACGGTTTTGCGGCCTACTATACCTATCTCAATCAAGTCTGGAAAGCAGACGCGGTTCTCCATTTTGGCACCCACGGTTCCCTAGAATTTATGCCGGGGAAACAGATGGGAATGTCTGGGGAATGCTACCCCGATAACCTCATCGGGATGATTCCCAATCTCTACTATTATGCCGCTAATAACCCCAGCGAAGCTACGATCGCTAAACGTCGCAGTTATGCGGAAACTATTTCCTATCTCACTCCCCCCGCAGAAAATGCCGGACTTTACAAAGGGTTAAAAGAACTAAGCGAGTTGATCGGTTCCTACCAAACTCTGAAGGATAGTGGGCGTGGGGTGCAAATTGTCAATACTATTGTCGATAAATGTTTATTAGTCAATCTCGACAAAGATATAAGTTTACCTGATGGTGACACTGCCCATCTCAGTCAAGAGGAACGGGATAATATTGTCGGTTCGGTCTATCGTAAACTGATGGAAATTGAATCGCGCTTGCTTCCCTGCGGACTTCATGTTATCGGGAAACCCCCCTCAGCGCTGGAAGCGGTGGCAACTTTGGTCAATATTGCCAGTTTAGACCGGGAAGAGGACGATTTACTTTCCTTACCCCGGATTATTGCCAACAGCATCGGCCGGGATATAGAGGAAGTTTATCGCAATAGCGATCGAGGGGTGCTGGAGGATGTGGAATTACTGCAAAACATCACCCTCGCGACTCGCGCTGCCGTCTCCGCTTTAGTCGAGTCCCAAACCGACGGGTCAGGTCGGGTATCAATGCTTTCTAAGCTGAATTTCTTGAATATAGGCAAGAAATCGCCTTGGATCGAAACTTTACGGTCGATGGGTTATCCACAAGTTGATCCGGTGGCGTTAAAACCCCTGTTTGAATACCTAGAATTCTGTTTAGAACAGGTCTGTGCTGATAATGAATTGGGGGCCCTATTAAAAGCATTGGAAGGGGAATACGTTCTTCCCGGTCCTGGTGGCGACCCCATCCGTAACCCTGGAGTTTTACCGACGGGTAAAAATATCCACGCTTTAGACCCCCAGTCTATCCCGACCCTAGCGGCGGTAAAATCGGCTAAAATCGTGGTGGATCGTCTGTTAGAACGGCAAAAACTGGATAATGGTGGTAAATATCCTGAAACTATCGCTTGTGTTCTCTGGGGAACGGATAATATCAAAACTTATGGGGAATCCCTAGCACAAATTCTCTGGATGGTGGGGGTTCGTCCTCTTCCCGATGCTTTGGGACGGGTGAATAAACTGGAATTGATTCCCCTAGAGGAGTTAGGAAGACCGCGCATTGATGTGGTGGTCAACTGTTCTGGTGTTTTCCGGGATTTATTTATCAATCAGATGAATTTGCTTGACCAAGGGGTAAAAATGGCTGCGGAAGCAAACGAACCGATGGAGATGAATTTTGTCCGCAAACACGCTAGGTCACAAGCAAAAGAAATGGGTTTAACGGTTCGACAGGCAGCCACCCGCATCTTTTCTAATGCTTCTGGTTCTTATTCTTCTAATATTAATCTTGCGGTGGAAAATAGCAGTTGGGAAGACGAAAAAGAGTTACAGAATATGTATCTCAACCGCAAGGGTTTTGCTTTCGACTCGGATAATCCGGGGATGATGGCCGATAATCGTCAGTTGTTTGAAGCATCTTTAAAAACTGCCGAGGCAACTTTCCAAAACTTGGATTCTAGCGAGATTAGTTTAACCGATGTTTCCCACTATTTCGACTCGGACCCGACAAAAGTTGTGGCTAGTTTACGCGATGATGGCAAAAAACCGGCGGCCTATATTGCTGATACTACCACCGCTAACGCTCAGGTGCGTACTTTATCGGAAACCGTGCGCTTGGATACCCGCACCAAGTTACTCAATCCCAAATGGTACGAGGGAATGTTAAGTCACGGTTATGAGGGGGTTCGAGAGTTATCGAAGCGTTTGGTTAATACGATGGGATGGTCGGCAACTGCTGATGCGGTGGATAATTGGGTTTATGAAGATGTCAACACCACTTTTATTCAAGATGAGGAAATGTGTCAGCGTCTGATGAATCTCAATCCTAATTCTTTCCGCAAGATGGTGGGAACCCTGCTAGAAGTTAATGGTCGCGGTTACTGGGAAACTTCTCAAGAGAATTTAGACCGCTTACAGGAACTTTATCAAGAAGTGGAGGACCGTATCGAAGGAATCGAGTAATTGATCTAGTAAAATACCTCAAGGTAGAGAGGCAAAATATCGCTTCTCTACCATTTTTGTCTAGGAAAAACTTACAGTATTTGAATCACTTGTCTTGATCATCTTGTTCGGACTGAATTCTTCTCTCTTTATCCCCTGTAACAAAAACCGTCACCAAACCTGTTAAAGTACCCGCACTCATAATTCCAGATGCCCAAACTTTATCATTAATCCCCAGATAAATAGAGCCACCTAAACCAACTATCGCAATCGTAAAACCCGCAATTTGTCCAAGATAAGAGCGGATATTATCGTTTTTTACCAGTTCTGTTTCTATCTTTCTTCGATGTTCACCTTCTTTCTCCGTCATAGACAAAATCCGATCAGCACTACCGGGCAAAACTTCTTCATATCCTTTTAGAATTGTTGGATGAGGAATCGGGCCAGAGAAGGTTATGCTTTTGTTTATTCGTCTCAGGAGAATCGAGATTTTAGTTGACTGATCAATAGTCTCATCTTCTAATATTTCATCTATGGACTCTAAAGGTCTTTCAACTAGCTCACTATTATCCTGGTCTTCTGACTTTTTACTTTCGTCGGACATTTTAAGACAACTTTCCCCCATATTCACAAATGGCATTGTAAATATCTAATCCTGTCTTCATCCAATCAGACTGAATTGCGGCAGCGTCTGGGTTCAAATGTACTTTTTTGCCCACACGAACACGACAACGATAATCTAGATTGGCACGATAAGTCCCCCCTATATCTAGAACAGAGACCAGACCATCCATAAAGTACCGTCTAGGAATAGAGTAATTTTGGGAAGAAATGTCACGATAGTATTTTTTTACCATAACACCCTCGTTTAAGTCATGTTTACCCCTTCATTCTAGCATTTTATCATAGCAATTTTTTGAATTTATAAGAAATTATCACACTTAACCCATTTTTTACAGTTACAACACATAGCCACTACATTCGTACTATTAATGATCAAGGCAATTGACCGACCTTATCATTAAATCCTGACAAATATAAGTTTAAATTATAGCTATTGCGCCCTAAGAGCGATAATATTTAATATTAACCAGATTTATACCAAAGATAAATCATTATGGAAAATGTAGCCGAAAAACCCATTTTATCTCCTAAAGGAACCTTTCCCGCCACTGTCGTTAAGGTTATTGACGACTATAAATTAGTGATCAATAGAGGTGAAATTAGTGGAATTCGAGAAGGTCAAAGAATGTTAGTTTACAATACCAGCGAAGAGGAAATAAAAGATCCTCAGACTGGTGAGTCTTTAGGCTATCTTGACTTAGTGAGAGGGACGGGGACAATTACTTTTGTTCAAGAAAAAATATCGATTTTACAATCGGATAGAGCCAATAATAAAGGATCTAGATTGCTGGAGTTGTTGCTTAAAGAACAAGAAACCCCGTCCGATTTGATAGGAAAATTCATAAAAAGAGCCGTAGGAGCGAATTCTAAGAACGATAAAAAGCCAATATCCGAGCTAATAAATCGTGAATTGTTAAATAAACTGCTAGTATGGGAATTATCCGAAACGTTACCTTTTGAAAACCCTCAAATTGGCGACTCAGTTAGACCTATTTAGACCTATCAATGGAACAACCAATATTAGAATACTTTTTATCTCTTAAATATCCGATTTCAATTTATCCCGAAGAAGAAGGCGGATACACGGCACTAATTCCCAATTTACCCGGATGTATGAGTCAGGGTGAAACTTTAGGGGAAGTGATTATTAATATTGAAGAAGCGGTGGTAAAAAAGCAATTACTTTGCTTTCTAAAAGATGAATAAATATCCCCATAACTTGTTGCGGGAATCTAGAGATGAAGAGATTGAAAAATGTCAAAATAATGAATAATTAGTTTGACATTTTTTTGATACTTTCAGGTTCTTCGGTTTGTGTTATGCAATGGACGGGTGAAACTCTTATATAGAAAGACATTGCTTCGATTTTTGCCAATTGTTTTCCCTCTCTAACGAACTAATCAATTAAGTCTCTTGCTAAATAAGGATTTAGTCGATTTATACCACCCTATCGAACCATACCAAGTAACGAAGAACCAAAAAAACTAGGGAAAAATATTAAAAGGGGAGAATTAATCCCCCCCATCAATTTAGACAAAGAAACTATTGACTGGAATAGGGCCGAGCGCCGGGAAAGTACCCGTTAACCCGGTGAGATTAATCACCAAATCATTAGCACTTTGGAAGCCTGCCGTACCGTCGTTGATAATTAGGTAAGTGGTAGTAGTATTAGCAACCCGCACTAAAGCAGCACTGTTCATCCCGAGAGCTTGATTTCCGGCTGTTGCGCCATTAGCATCGGTAAAGACGTTAGTAACAATAGTGTCAATATTAGTCGTGGTGCTATCTGTTGCCCGGGTAAAAGCGACCGGGGCATTAATTGCCGCACCAGCTTGACTAAGCAGGTCAATTTTATCAGTACCGATAGCAAAATCCGTAACCCGGTCTGGGGCTGCGGCTGTGGACTGACTAAACTGGAAGATGAAGATGTCTGTCCCCACCCCACCAGTTAAAGTATCGCGTCCAGCAGCACCATTGAGGGTATCGTTACCAGCGCCACCGATTAGGGTATCGGTTCCAGCAGCACCATTGAGGCTATTATTGCCACTATTCCCTGTAATCTGGTTATTTAAGGCATTACCCGTGCCATTAAGATTACCACTACCAGTGAGAAGGAGATTTTCCACGTTGTTAGGAAGGGTATAGGAAATGGCAGCTTGCACGGTATCGGTTCCCTGGTTGAGAGCTTCAATCACCAAATCCCCAGCGTTATTCACCGTATAAGTATCGTTTCCGGCTAACCCAGTCATGGCATCTGCTCCAGAAGTACCCACAAGGGTGTCCGGACCAGAAGTACCGATAAAGTCATCATTTTGGATAGTGCCAATAGCCGTAGCGGTGGTAATGTTAGCGCCGTTGGTGGGATTAGAGAGGGTGACGGTAAAGGTTTCGTTCAGTTCTACTGTTGTATCCCCCTGAACGTTAACAGTAATCACTTTACTGGTTTCCCCCACCGCAAAACTCACGGTTCCTGACGGTAACAATCCCCCAACAAAATCCGTGGCATTGGCAGGATTGGTTCCGCTGCCGGTAACTGCCCAGTTGACGTTATTGGTTCCCGTGGTATTAACCGAACGAGTGACGGTGAAGGTAAAGGCTTTACTGCCACTATTGCCCTCGGTTTGATTGGCATTGGTGGCGGCAATAGCGAGGGTGGGAACTGTGGGACCCCCCACATTTAAGGCCCACAATTCCTGACCGTTAACGCCGTTATTGGCAGTGAAGAACAAAGTGTTGCCCACTACCTTCAGACTGCTCGGGCCGGGGCTCAAGGGAGAGGCACCGGGGATAGAGAAGATGTCGGCCACCAGAACCGTACCGGCCGCCGTGCCGTCGCTCTTCCACAATTCAATACCGTTAACGTCGTCAAAGGCAGTGAAGTACAGGGTACTGCCCACTGCTGTTAGATTGCCGGGGTTGGAGCTAGAGGAACCGGGGCGGATATCTTTGACCAGAACCGTACCGGCAGCCGTGCCGTCGCTCTTCCACAATTCAATACCGTTAACGCCGTCAAAGGCAGTGAAGAACAGGACATTACCCACTGCCGTCATCTGAGAGGTCGGGAAGAGGGAGCCACCTAAACCCGGGTTGATATCTTTGACCAAAATTGTACCCGTCGCCGTGCCGTCGCTCTTCCACAATTCAGAGCCGTTAACGCCGTCATTGGCGACAAAGAACAGGGTATTACCCACCGCCGTCATCTGGGTGAAGAAGCTAAGGGAGCCACCTAAACCCTGGTTGATATCTTTGACCAGAACCGTACCTGCCGCCGTGCCGTCGCTTTTCCACAATTCAGAGCCATTAACCCCGTCATCGGCAGTGAAGAACAGGGTATTGCCCACTACCGTCATCTGGGTAAATAAGCTAAGGGAGCTACCTAAACCCGGGCGGATATCTTTGACCAGAATCGTACCAGCCGCCGTGCCGTCGCTTTTCCACAATTCATAGCCATTAACCCCGTTATTGGCATTGAAGAACAGGGTATTGCCCACTACCGTCAGATTGCCGGGACCGGAGCCAAAGGAACCGGGGCGGATGTCTTTGACCAGAACCGTACCCGCCGCTGTGCCGTCGCTCTTCCACAATTCAGGGCCGTTAACTTCGTCACGGGCGGTAAAGTACAGGGTGTTGCCCACCGCCGTCAGATTGCCGGGGGAGGAGAGGGAGTAATTGGGATTATAGGAACCGGGGTCGATAATATCTTTGACCAAAACCGTTCCCGCCGTCGTGCCGTCGCTCTTCCACAATTCAGGGCCGTTAACGCCGTCACGGGCGGTAAAGTACAGGGTGTTGCCCACCGCCGTCAGATTGCCGGGGGAGCGGTTGCCGTAGCGGATATCGGCTACCGCAACCGTACCAGCTACCGTGCCGTCGCTCTTCCACAATTCATAACCGTTAACGCTGTCATCGGCGATGAAGAACAGGGTACTGCCCACCGCCGTCAGATTTTTGGGGTAGGAGCTAAAGGCACCGGGGCGGATATCTAGCAAAAAAGGACCAGAGAAGTCGTCGTCGTCAACAATAGTCGCGGTTGCCGTAGATGGAGTGCCGAGAGTAGCACCGTTGCTGGGATTGGAGAGGGTAACGGTAAAGTTTTCGTTCGGTTCTACCGTTGTATCCCCCTGAACGTTAACAGTAATCACCTTACTGGTTTCTCCTGGGGCAAAACTCACTACCCCACTGGGTAAGACTCCCCCAACAAAATCGGCAGCGTTAGCAGGATTGGTTCCGGTGCCGGTAACTGCCCAGTTAACGTTATTGCTTCCCGTGGTGTTAAACGAACGAGTGACGGTGAAGGTGAAAGCTTTACTGCCACTGTTGCCTTCGGTTTGATTGGCGTTGGTGGCGGCAATGGTGAGGGTGGGAATAGCAGCATCGTCATTCTGAATGGTTCCCGTGGCTGTGGCAGTGGTAATGGTAGCGCCATTGGTGGGATTGGAGAGGGTGACAGTAAAGTTTTCGTTCGGTTCTACCGTTGTATCTCCCTGAACATTAACAGTAATCACCTTACTGGTTTCTCCAGGAGCAAAACTCACTACCCTACTGGGTAATACTCCCCCGACAAAATCACTGGCATTAGCGGGATTGGTTCCGGTGCCGGTAACTGCCCAGTTAACGTTATTGCTTCCCGTGGTGTTAACCGCACGGGTGACGGTGAAAGTGAAGGATTTACTGCCACTGTTGCCCTCGGTTTGATTGGCGTTGGTAGCAGCAATCGCGAGGGTGGGAACTGTGGGCGTACCCACATTTAAAGCCCACAATTCCGAGCCGTTAACGCTGTCATAGGCCCGGAAGTACATGGTGTTGCCCACCGCCGTCATATTTTTGGGGTAGGAGCTAGGGGGACCGGGGCGGATATCTTTGACCAGAACTGTACCCGCCGCCGTGCCGTCGCTCTGCCACAACTCTCGACCGTTAACGTTGTTATCGGCAGTGAAGAACAGGGTATTGCCCACTGCCGTCATATTTGCTACAAGATTGATAAAGAGACCAGAGTTAGTGTTCTTGACCAGAACTGTACCTGCCTCCGTGCCGTTGCTCTTCCACAATTCTCCGCCGACCTGAAAGAACAGGGTGCTACCCACCGCAGTCAGACTGCGGGGTAAAGACCGAGTGGAACCGGGGCGAATGTCCTTGACCATAACCGTACCTGCCGTCGTGCCGTCGCTCTTCCACAACTCTCGACCGTTAACGCCGTTATCGGCACTGAAGAACAGGGTATTGCCCACCGCCGTCAGATTGGTGGCGAAGGGGTAGGAATTAAAAAAGGAGCTAGAGGAGCCGGGGTTGATGTCTTTGACCAGAACTGTGCCAGCCGAGGTGCCGTCACTCTTCCACAACTCTCGACCGTTAACGCCGTTATTGGCGACAAAGAACAAAGTGTTGCCTACTGCTGTCATGAAGCGGGGGTAGGAGCCATAGTCACGAGGGCCTATGTTCTTGACCAGAACTGTGCCAGCCGTCGTGCCGTCGCTCTTCCACAATTGAAAGCTGTTAGAGATATTAATGGTAAAGAAGAGGGTGTTGCCCACCGATGTCAGATCTTGGGCGTTGGAGTTCTTGACCAGAACCGTACCGGCCGCCGTGCCGTCGCTTTTCCACAATCCAGGGCCGTTAACGCCGTCATAGGCCCGGAAGTACAGGGTGTTGCCCACCGCCGTCATCTGGGGGAGGAAGCTAAGGGAGCCACCTAAACCCGGGCGGATATCTTTGACCAAAACCGTACCAGCCGCCGTGCCGTCGCTTTTCCACAATTCCTCACCGTTAAGGCCGTCACGGGCGACAAAGAACAGGGTGTTGCCCACTGCTGTCAGATGGCTGGGGGAGCGGATGTCTGCGATCGCAACTGTACCAGCTACCGTGCCGTCGCTTTTCCACAATTCCTCACCGTTAACGCTGTCATCAGCGATGAAGTACAGGGTACTGCCCACCGCCGTCAGATTGTCGGGGTAGGAGCTAAAGGCACCGGGGCGGATATCTAGCAAAAAAGGAGTTGACATGATTTTTTCCTGAATAAAGGGTGAAAATTAAACAGTTAGGTAGTGGTGCAGAATAAATTTCCTAGTGAAGAAAGGCAAGAGGCAAGGGGGGGTTAGATTTGTGTAATTAATTTTGCTTAGGTACTTAAGCCAACCCACGTTCATCTCTGGTATAGATTAGAATCGATTATTAACATTGATTTTTGCTTATGATTTATTATGGTTTCAGTGGGTATTAATAGAAGTCATGACGTTAACTGCAAAAGATTAATGCGACTATTTTATGCAAAGAATCCCGAATTTTTCAAGGTTTCTATAACAAAAATTTACAGAAAACGGGTTCCTTTGAGAAACCCGTTTTCTAAGAAACCCGTTTTCTAGATATTGATTTTTGCCAAAGACTGCTTAAATTCTGCGAGAGAATTAGCAGTAGCTGCTAATTTAACAATCTCTTGTAATGTAGATAGTACGGAAACTTTATTCAGGTATTGTTCCACATCTAAAGGAACTTCACCTAAGCGAGCTTGCAAAACTGTTTTGACAAAATCACGAGCATTTTCTAACGCTCCAATTTCCTTGCCTATTTCTTTACCAATTTCCTTACCAATTTCCTTGCCAATTTCCTTACCGCGTTCTATTCCTCGTAACTCCATATTACTTACTAAAGGCATGGTTCTTTCCTCCTCAAATTGTTTGATTTTACTCTCTAAACTTGACTGTAATTCAGGGGATAAAGTCATCATATTGTCGATGATTTCAAACAGTTTACTAAGTAAGGTAGGTATTACCCACACTACTTATTTATGATGATACTAAAAGACTTCCTACACTCCTCAAAAGAATTTACTATAAGTGCGGCTTTTAACATCTCTTCTAAAACCGAAATAACTGAAGCATCATTGAGACATTGTCCAATATCTCCAGGAATCTCGCCTAGTCGGTTTTCCAAAACTTTTTTCACAAAATCACGAGCATTTTCTAACGCTCCAATTTCCTTACCAATTTCCTTGCCAATTTCCTTACCGCGTTCTATTCCTCGTAACTCCCCAATTTTCTCACCAATTTTCCTTCCTCGTAACTCCATATTACTTATTAAAGGCATGGTTCTTTCCTCCTCAAATTGTTTGATTTTACTTTCTAAACTTGACTGCAATTCAGGGGATAAAGTCATCATATTGTCGATGATTTCAAA
>NZ_JACJSV010000100.1 GCF_014698335.1 Microcystis viridis FACHB-1342
AAACCCGCACCCAATCGCAACTACGCCCCATTAAAGCGTTTAAGTCCTGCATTGTCCTACAATCTTTCTGTATTGTCCTACAACTCTTCTGCATCGCCCTATAATCCTTCTGTATCCTCACAAAGAAGTCTAAACCAAGATTAACGGGATTTTAGGATTAACTGGATTATTTACTTGGAAACTCCTGACAATCTTTTAAGATTGAGCATCCTGAAAATCCTCTAATCCTCAAAATCCTGATACTGACTATTTACCCCCAATCCCATCACACAAATGTCTATCCTCCTCCCTAACATCAGAATTAGGATTGTGCAAATAAACCCGCACCCAATCGCAACTACACCCCATTAAAGCATCTAAATCCCAGCCATTGTTTCCATTCCACAGTTTGATAGTATTGTCAGCACTACCGCTCACCAATGTCTTGCCATCGGGACTAAAATTAACGCTATAGACAAAGTTATCATGCCCCTTGAGGGTGCGGATTTCTTGGCCTGTTTCTACATTCCAGAGTTTGATAGTCTTGTCAACACTACCGCTCACCAAAGTCTTGCCGTCGGGACTAAAATTAACGCTATAGACATCGCTATCATGCCCCTTGAGGGTGCGGATTTCCTTGCCTGTTTCTACATTCCACAGTTTGATTGTCTTATCTCCACTACCAGAAGCTAACACCTTACCATCGGGGCTAAAACTAACGCTCCGAACCCAGTCATTATGCCCCTTGAGGGTGCGGATTTCCTTGCCTGTTTCTACATTCCAGAGTTTGATAGTCTTGTCAACACTACCGCTCACCAAAGTCTTACCGTCGGGACTAAAATTAACGCTATAGACATCGCTATCATGCCCCTTGAGGGTGCGGATTTACTTGCCTGTCTCTACATTCCATAGCTTAATTGTGCCGTCAAAACAACCAGAAGCTAAAGTCTTACCGTCGGGGCTAAAACTCACGCTATAGACACGGAAAAGATGCCCATAGAGAGTGCGAATTTCTTTTCCTGTCTCTACATTCCAAAGCTTAATAGTGTTGTCACTACTATCAGAAGCTAACACCTTACCATCGGGGCTGAAACTCACGCTACGAACCCAGTCATTATGACCCATAAGGGTGCGAATTTCTTTTCCTGTCTCTACATTCCACAGTTTGATTGTCTTATCTCCACTACCAGAAGCCAATATCTTACCATTAGGGCTAAAACTAACGGTAGTGACTACCCAATCATGTCCCTTGAGGGTGCGGATTCCTTTTTCTATCTCTACATTCCAAAGTTTGATAATGCTGTCTTCACTACCAGAAATCAAAGTCTTACCATCGGGGCTAAAATTAACGCCAATGATAACGCTGTTATGCCCCTTAAGAGTGCGGATTTCTTGTCCTGTCTCCACATTCCAAAGTTTGATTGTCTTGTCATTGCTACCAGAAGCCAATGTCTTAGCATCGGGGCTAAAACTCAGGCTAGTAACCCAGCCATCATGCCCATTAATGGTACGAATTTCTTTCCCTATTTCTACATTCCAAAGTTTGATTGTTTTATCCCAACTACCAGAAGCTAAAGTCTTACCGTCGGGACTAAAACTCACGCTATAGACATAGCTATTATGATTATTAAAAGTGCGAATTTCTTTTCCTGTTTCTACATTCCAAAGTTTGATTGTTTTATCCCAACTACCAGAAGCCAAAGTCTTACCGTCGGGGCTAAAACTAAGGCTTTTGACATAGCCATTATGTGCCTTGAGAGTGCGGATTTCTTGTCCTGTCTCCACATTCCAAAGTTTGATTGTCTTGTCATTACTACCAGAAGCCAATGTCTTGCCATTGGGACTATATTTCATGCTAACGACAACATTATTATGCCCTTTAAGAGTGCGGATTTCTTCTCCTGTTTCTACATTCCAAAGCTTAATAGTGTTGTCACTACTACCAGAAGCTAGTATCTTACCGTCAGGGCTAAAACTTACGCTTTTAACATAGTAAGTATGCCCTGTAAGGGTAGTAATTTTTTTTCCTGTCTTTAAATTCCACAGTTTGATTGTCTTGTTATCGTCAGCAGAAGCCAAAGTATTGCCGTCTGGACTAATGTTAATACTCTTGACTTTTTCACTAAAATAATCTTCTAAGCGATTATATTCACTTCCCTCAACAAGAGCTTTCCACAAGATATCTGTTACCTCTTGATTGTATGCGTGTTGGTTTTGTAGAATTCTTCCTGCCTTAATTGCTTCGATAAAAGCCTCCAACTCATTTCCTTCATTAAACAGAGATAAGGAATATCGTCCCAGAGACTCAGCTTGATTATATTCTGCTTGTCTGGTTTTTTGCCAAGCCATCCAACCCAAACTACTACTAACCACCACCGCCACCAAAGAAACCGCCGCAATCCTTCGCGCTGTTCTAATTTTTTCATTTTTTTGACGTTCAGCTTGACTAATACTCGCCTTAATAAACTCTATCGCCACAGTATCTAAATTAGGCAGAGAATTATTCTTTTGAAACTCAACAATTTTAGCTAACTTAGAACCTCCCCAAAGCTCACTACTCGCTTTTACTGCATCTTGCTTCTGTAACTCATCCCACTGTTTTGCATCAGCATATAAACGACTTCTCAGAACAATTATCTCCTCTTTTTCTCGAATTAAATCCTGTAACACTTTCCAAGAACGTAATAACGCCTCATGTGCCACCTCAACCGTTGCTTTCCCGTCTTCTCCCTTACTCACCAAAAGACGATTATCTATCAATTGATAGAGAACCTCCTTTTGCATTTCCTCCTGTTCAAAACTCGATTTATCCGCCCTTCTGCTAACCGCTTTTTCCCCTTCTAAACTAATTAACTCTAGAAAAATTTCCTCTGCTGCTTTCCGTTGCTTTTCATTAAATTGACTATAAATTTTATCCGCTTGTTTTTCTAGCGCACCCGTTACCCCACCAATCTCTTGATAAATCTTAATATTTAAAACCCGCTCTTGAATATGATCTTTTTGCCACAATAAATCTAACGTATATTGTAACAGAGGTAAAGAGCCAGCCTGTTCATAAAAATCCGCAATAATTTGATTAATTAATCCCTTTTCAAAGATTACCCCATTTCTCGCCGCCGGTTCAGCAATAGCTAATCTTAACTCACTTTCATCCATATCCGTTAACATCTTGCTATACTGATCATGGATTTTTCCTAAACTGGGATAAGGACTTAATTTATCTAAAAAATCCGCCCTCATCGTCATCACAATTTTAACTAAACTATCATTCTTTTCAATTAATTTAATCAAACTTTTAATGAAAATATCTCTTTCCGTCTTCGGTGTACGAGTAAATAACTCCTCAAATTGGTCAATAAAAATAAACCATAAATCAGAATTATTTTTTAATCTTTCAACCACCTTAATTAAAGTCTCTTCCTTAACAGCTTGTGCTAATTTTGCTTGGGATTGTTTATATCTATTTGCCAAAAGACAACCATAAAAAGACTCAAAGGGATTAACATCAGGAACAAAAGTTAAATTAACCAATTTATTTGCGCCAAAATCATCCTTTAACTTAGGAATTAAACCCGCTTGCACGAGAGAAGATTTACCACTTCCCGACGCACCTAAAAGCAATAAAACGTTCTTTTGATTTAAATAATCAGTTAACTCAATAATCCAATTATCTCGCCCAAAAAACCTATCCTTATCATCTACCTCAAACTTCCTTAAACCCAAATAAGGTGAACCCGTAATTAAAGTTTGAGCCTGAATCTCAACTCCTGACTTTTGGGTAATAATATATTGATTGATTACACCCCCACTAATATCACCTGCAATTCCCTTAAATTCACCATCACCAATAAGACCTTTAACATCACCCCCTATTTCTAAATAATAACTTTTATCAGTCATTTTTGCTACCCCAAAATTATTCTTTTAAAGTTAACTTTAAATTGCAGTTTTAGAATTAGCACTCTTTAAGGACTTCCTACTAAACCAAACAATTTAGCCAAACCGCCTAAAATCGTTACAATTAAAGCAACTAAAATCCCTCGACTGACAAACTCTTGATTCTCTAAGCGCTTTTCCACGCCATCATTTTTTCCCTCTAGACGCTTCTCGACACCATCAATTTTTTCCTCCAGACGCTTCTCGACACCATCAATTTTTTCCTCCAGACGCTTCTCGACACCATCGATTTTTTCCTCCAGAAGCTTAATTTCACCTTTAACTTCACTAAGTTCAATCTTAATATCAGTAACATCTTTTTGAAGATTGTCTAACTTTTGATTGATTTGAATTAGAAAATCTTTAAGTTCTACCTCAACAGTAATTGACATAAATTTCCCTCCTAAATAATCCTCAACTAATTAATCTTCTGACTAATATTTCCACCACTAATATCTCCTGCAATTCCATTCAAAGTACCATCTCCCACCATTCCCTTAATATCATCACCAACATTAATATCATTAATATGGCTCTTCGGTTTGTGTTATGCAATGGACGGGGGTTATAAGGGATGGAACACTTATATAGAAAGGCATTTAGCGATTTTTGTCAATTATTTTCGATCTAGAGCGAACTAATCAATTAAGTCTTTTACCAGATAAGGAT
The DNA here is from genome assembly GCF_014698335.1 of Microcystis viridis FACHB-1342. Classification (GTDB taxonomy): domain Bacteria; phylum Cyanobacteriota; class Cyanobacteriia; order Cyanobacteriales; family Microcystaceae; genus Microcystis; species Microcystis ichthyoblabe_A. The sequence continues at coordinate 4,585 of NZ_JACJSV010000100.1, forward strand.
TTAGTCGATTTATGCCCCCCTATCAAACCATACCAAGTAACGAAGAGCCATTAATATTATACTTACCTGCGGCAAATTCTTCAGGTTTTAATTGCTTAAGTAATGCTTCTGCTGTCTTAATAACCTCTGCATCTCTATCAATTTTTGCTTCAAGTAACTCTTCTTTGAGCAGTGTTTTTAACCCCTCTGAATCTGGTTGTTTCTCATGTTTATCGACGATATCACTATCATCTGTTTTCCCTTTTTCTGCAAATTTCTTCTTAATCAACGCTTTTAAACTCTCATAAGCATCCTTAACCGCTGTTCCTGCCGTATCCTTAGCAGCAGCAACCGCACCGGCAGTCAATGCAGCGAGAATTAGAGAAATCGGTTCCATTGCCTGAGACTCCAAATTAGATATTGCTGACTCAATCTTAGATCAAAGCAAAGTATCTGACGCGATTATGGCGCAGGTATTGGGCGCAAATGGCTTGCTCGTCGGGGTTGTTGGCTACTACTGCAAGCTGGACGTGGGGGACTTGCTTGGGAATAATATCCCAGCCAGAAAATCGCTCTGTAGAAAAATCAGACCAGCCAGATAGCATATTATCAAAGCGTAAGTCCCTTAGCTGCGGGGACTCTCGAAGGACTTCCCCCTACTTAGGGTGATCAGCACACTTGAGCGATCGGAGGGCGCAGGTTCCTAGCACTTCTACAGTAACGGATTTTGTCCACAATGTAGGGGCGAACTGCGTTCGCCCAAAAGATACATTATCAAAGCGCAAGTCCCTAATCCCGTTTAGAGCATATTTCATTTAGACGAGAAAGGCTGTACTTAAAAAAATATGGTATGATAGTAAATTGTCAGTTTTACGAAAGCCGATGAAAACGGAAGAGATTATCAAATCAATCGAAGCCGAGTATCTCAAGAGCGATCTGCCCATTATCCATGTCGGTGACACGATCCGGGTAGGGGTGCGAATCGTTGAAGGAGATAAAGAGCGGATTCAGCCCTACGAGGGTATTGTCATCGCCAAACGCCATGGCGGTATCAACGAAACGATTACAGTACGCAAAGTCTTCCAGGGTGTGGGAGTAGAAAGAGTTTTCCTGCTCCACTCGCCCCGGGTTGCCAATATCAAGATCATCCGTCGTGGTAAAGTACGCCGGGCGAAACTCTACTATCTGCGCGATCGGGTTGGCAAAGCCACCAGGGTCCAAGAACGTTTCGATCGCCCCCTCTAAAAAATTTCCGGCGACAGCCTAACCAAGAAAGTTGCTTAATCGCCAACAACTACGCTATAATAAATAAAGGCCTTAAAAAAGCCCAATAGTTTAGCGAATGGGCGCTCTTAGTTCAGTTGGTAGAACGCAGGTCTCCAAAACCTGATGTCGGGGGTTCAAGTCCTCCAGGGCGCGTTTGGTAATCACCAAGCCGATAATTGCAAAGGACATAATCTAAATGTCTGGGGGTTAGTGTGGGTTGTCCGGTGAAAATGATAAGTTAAGGATAGCTTGAGTATCATTTTAAGGAGTAGCGATCGTGGCCAAAAAAGAAACCCTAGAAAAAGACGCGAGCGACAAGAAAGAGGGAAGCTCCTTTCAGGTCAAGGAATTCGTCAATGAAACCAAAGAAGAACTCGCCAAAGTCGTCTGGCCTTCCCGTCAGCAACTTTTGAGCGAATCGGCGGCGGTGATGTTAATGGTGACTTTAGTAGCCACTCTCATCTATCTAATCGATAAATTCTTTGCCTGGGGTGCGGGGAAGGTGTTCCCATGAATCTAGAAGAAGAGCAGTTTCCCGAAGAACTCAATCTTAGCGGCCTACCGAAAAAACCCCGTTGGTATGCCGTGCAGGTGGCTTCTGGTTGTGAGAAACGGGTCAAAGCTAATTTGGAACAGCGCATCCACACCCTCGATGTGGCCGATCGCATTCTGCAAGTTCAGATTCCCCAAGCGGCCACCGTCAAAGTCCGCAAGGATGGTTCACGGCAACACGGTGAGGAAAAAGTCTTCCCCGGTTATGTCCTGATCAGAATGATCATGGATGATGACGCTTGGCAGGTGGTCAAAAACACCCCCCATGTGATCAACTTTGTCGGGGCCGAACAAAAACGCCACTACGGACGCGGCCGTGGTCACGTCACCCCGCTACCCTTGAGTATGTCAGAAGTCGATCGCATCTTCAAACAAGCTCAGATTCAAGAACCCGTCGTCAAAATCAATATGGAAGTTGGCGATCAAATCTTGGTTCTATCTGGTCCATTTAAGGACTTTGAAGGGGAAGTGATCGAAGTTAGTCCCGAGCGCGGCAAACTCAAGGCCCTGCTCTCCATTTTTGGTCGGGATACCCCGGTCGAATTGGAATTTAATCAAGTCGAAAAACAAAACTAAATCATGGCTAAAAAAGTCGTCGCAATTATTAAACTAGCTTTACCTGCTGGTAAGGCTAACCCTGCTCCTCCGGTCGGTCCTGCTTTGGGTCAACACGGGGTAAATATTATGGCGTTCTGTAAAGATTACAACGCTAAAACCGCCGATCAGGCCGGGATGATCATCCCTGTGGAAATTTCCGTTTTTGAGGATCGGAGTTTTACCTTTGTCCTCAAAACTCCCCCCGCTTCCGTTCTCATCCGTAAAGCGGCCGGTGTAGAAAGAGGTTCCAACGAACCTAACAAGAAATTTGTCGCCACCATTACCCGCGACCAATTACGCGAAATCGCCCAGACTAAAATGCCAGATCTTAACGCTAACGACATCGAAGCAGCCATGAATATTGTGGCGGGAACGGCCAAAAATATGGGTGTCAAGATCTCAGACTAAATCTTATTACGGGGAGAAGTTAAGCTTCGTTATTACCCAAGGAGCAACAAATCAGATGGTAAAAAAAGTTTCACGACGTTTGCGAGATGCCCAGGCTAAGGTAGAAAATAAAGCCTACGAGCCATTAGAGGCACTGACATTATTAAAGGAATTAGCGACGGCGAAATTCGACGAAACCGCCGAAGCTCATATTCGTTTAGGCATCGATCCTAAATATACCGACCAACAACTGCGGACAACGGTAAGTTTACCCAAAGGAACCGGACGCACGGTGCGGGTAGCGGTGATTACTCGCGGGGAACAGGTGCAGGAAGCGAACAATGCTGGGGCCGATATCGTTGGTTCAGAAGAATTAATCGAAGAAATCGCCAAGGGGATGATGGATTTCGAGGTGTTGATCGCCACCCCCGATATGATGCCGAAAGTGGCGAAATTAGGTCGTCAACTCGGTCCACGGGGTTTAATGCCTTCACCGAAAGGGGGAACCGTAACCACGGATTTAACGGGAGCGATCTCTGAGTTTAAAGCGGGTAAATTAGAATTCCGGGCCGATCGCACTGGGATCGTTCACGTTCAATTTGGTAAAGCTTCTTTTAGTGCTGAGGATCTGTTAATCAATTTGAAAGCTTTACAGGAAACGGTGGACAGAAACCGTCCTTCCGGGGCAAAAGGTCGTTACTGGCGCACAGTTTACGTTTCTTCCTCCATGGGGCCATCGATTCAAGTGGATATTAGCGCTCTGCGGGATCTGAAATTAGCAGAAGGTTAATGACAGTTATTTTTCTTTGAAAAAGCCTCCAAGGGATTGGGGGCCTTTTTTGGCTTGATCGCCCGATTGATATAAAATCAAAGGGCTACACTCAAGATTAATCGCTTGAATTATTCTCTTGTATCTGTTCTTAAAGCCAGCGTGTGGATTGTAGATTCCCCTAATACCCGTATTTTAGCCCCTAGTGCGATCGCTCTTGGTAACTTTGATGGTTTGCACCTAGGTCATCAAACCGTCCTACAGCCAATTTTTCAGGATGAACCCGCTTATCCCACCGTTGTTAGTTTTACTCCCCACCCGCGGGAATTTTTTACGGGGGAAAAATGGCAATTATTAACTCCTCTAGGGGAAAAGGTGGAGGTTTTAGAGAATTTAGGCGTTAAACAATTAGTTTTACTGCCTTTTTCTGCTCAATTAGCTTCCCTGACTCCCTTGGCTTTTATCAAACAGATTTTAGTAGAAAAATTACAGGCTAAATCGATCAGTATTGGTCAAGATTTCCGCTTCGGTTATCGTCGTCAAGGTACAGCGGAAGATTTATTACAGATCGCCTCTCAATTTAATATTAAAGTCGAGATTGTTGCTTTAAAAAACTGTGGGACGGGTCGGATTAGTAGTTCCCTAATTCGTCAAGCTTTGGCAGCAGGAAACGTTGAGCAAGCTGGGCAAATGTTAGGTCGTCCCTACAGTTTAACTGGTCGTGTGGTCATCGGGCAACAACTGGGCAGAACATTAGGTTTTCATACCGCTAATCTACAGGTTCCTCCCGATAAATTATTGCCGCGACTGGGGGTTTATTGCGGTTGGGTGCATCTCGATGGTTCTCGCTTACCAGCAGTTATGAATATCGGTTATCGTCCCACGATCGAGGGAAAAACTATCAGTGTGGAAATCCATTTATTGGATTGGTCGGGCAATGTATATGATCGTATTTTAACGATGGATTTAGTGCAATTCCTGCGACCAGAACAGAAATTTAATTCTCTCGATCGATTAAAAAATCAGATCGAGATAGACTGTGATCGCTCTCGGTTAATTTTAACTTCTTTAACCGACAACTCCTAATATTTTTGGTATTCTCTTTCTACTTTACCCACCGCTTTCAATAAAGGAGAATCAAGGGAATCGATCCAATCAGCTACTTCTCGCGCTAATCCTAGGGTAACAATGCCTTGAGACGGTGGTAATTGACCAGCTAAAGCCTGACTTTTGATGGTTTTCAGGACAGAAATTAAACCCTCAATCCGAGTCGATCTTTCTGTTTTCCGCATCTGTTCGGCCACGGTAATAGCTTGGTCAATTGATTGAATTAATTCCCTCATGTTCGTTTCCATAATATTCTAGCGACAGGAAAGATATGTAACCGTTATTGCTCGTCCCTCTCCCCATTGTATATTGGCATCTCGCGAGTCTTTAATAAAAGTTTGCTGACCACCACCGGGATAACAATCAGCCGGATTCTGGGGGGCAACAATTCCTTGATAAACCGTTGTTCCCGCAGGTAAAGTCACCGATACTACTTTGGTCGCTTGATTGGGAGGATTCCACTTTTGATCGAGGGCTAAATTCCTGATCACCTCCACATTGGTGGTATATTGATCCGTGGTCAGAAAACGACCTTTTTTGTAATTTTCGTCACTATAATAACGGAAAAAAGTCTGGGGTTTTTCTAGGGTAACTGCCTGACATTCACTATTGCGAAAAGTGATAGCAATATCTGGAGGGAGGGGACAGGAAGGTGCCTGATCTTGAGCCAATATTTTCCGAGAATTGAAAGTTAAATTTTCGGGTAAACTATTGGTTAATGTACTGGCTGCGATGCCTAAAACAAGACTAAAAACGAGCGAACTGGCTTTCATCTTCATGGATTAAGAGAAATTCCTCTTGATTTTATCAGACTGAACCGACTGAAAATCTTAATTTCGCCCACTGGCAACAATTCTTAACTAATTTTCTCCCTGCTCGCCACCCTAACCCTGATTAGCTCCCTAAAAGAAAATTTCTCGCCATTGTCTGTCAACTTTCCTCGCTAGTGTGGGCAAATTGGGAAAAGAATCGTTAAGATAAAAAAAACTTAACATTAATCTTCTTGACAAAATACCCCATTTGTGCTATGAGAGACGCTATTGATATTTTGATGGAAAATTTGAGCCAGAGCATCGTCGGCCAAACCGAATCGATTCGCATTGTGCTGGTGGCTTTACTCAGTGGTGGCCACGCTCTCCTGGAAGATGTACCCGGAGTTGGCAAAACCCTCTTAGCTGACAGGGGGACAAGCAAGCTGAAAAGCTTGTGTAGCAAGGAATACAGATACGGACTCCAAAAAAAGATAAGTCATATTTACCATATATGACCTAAATAACGAAAATGATAAGTGAACTATACCAGAAAGTGTTAGAAAATGAACTGGGACGAGCCAGATATCTACTGTTGTTAATGATAGTTGGAACCTGGCAAATACTAAAGCAAGCTAAGTTAGAGATATTAGCAGAAGCACTGCCAATACCAATCCTGTTTGAGAGTCGGAGAAAAAAACTAAAAAGATTTTTCAAGCTGGAAATTCTGAATATTGAAAAAATCTGGTTTCTCTGCTTAAAAGAGATGTTAAAACAGCAGGAGAGATTCACAACAAAAAGATTAGTATATATTGCCATAGACCGAACGAGTTGGGGAGCAATTAATATCTTGATGGTGAGTCTAATTTATGACAAGAGAGCCATCCCAATCTATTGGGAGATATTAGATAAAAAAGGAAGTAGTAATCTCGAAGAACAGCAGCGAGTATTGGGGAAAATATTGACGGTGCTATCAGGTCATAAAATCGTGGTGTTAGGAGATAGAGAATTTTGCTCGGTCAGTCTTGGAAAGTGGCTTCAGAAGCAGAGTTTATACTTTTGTTTAAGACAAAAAAAAAGTACAAATGTCAAGACAAAAGAAGGAATTTATCAAGAAATGAGAGAGTTAGGTTTAAGTCCAGGAACTCAACTATTTTTGAATGATGTCAATATTACAAAAGAGCAGGGATTTGTCGAGTTTAACTTAGCGGGTAAGTGGAAAAAAACCTATCGGGGTTTTCAAACAAAAGAACCTTGGTATATTCTGACAAATTTTGGGTATTTATAGACGGCA
>NZ_JACJSV010000101.1 GCF_014698335.1 Microcystis viridis FACHB-1342
TTATTGGGAGTTTCCCTGATTTGTACCCAGTAACGGGGCGGCGGAAATTCTCTTAATCCCTCCTACAGCATAGGTTATGGCCTTTTGTCAACGGGGAAGTCAAGAAATACAATCGACCTAACATTGCATTGACGGCATAACTAGCTTGATGATCTGACATAATGATAAGTAGTCGTGCAAAATTAATTTCCTAGTGAAGATAGGCAAAAGGCAAAAGGCAAGAGGCAAGAGGTGGTTAGATATGTGTAGTTAATTTTGCTTAGGTACTTAATAGAGGGGCTCTTCTGGTTTCTGTGTGGAAACGAGGTCTATACTGATAGTTTCTTCGACAAAATAGTCCTAAAAGTGTTACCCGATAAGCATTTCACGATTCCATAAGCAAAAATTATCACACAAAGTCGAGAAGAGCCATAGAGGGAATTAATAGAAGAAAAATAACCGCATTAAATTAGTTAAAAACGCTCATTTTCTAGCCATTGTTCTAAATCCTCTACTGACTGAAAATCTAATAAAGCTTCTCCTAAGTTTTCTAAATTTTCTAGAGAAAGACTTTGGATATTGGCAGATAATTCGGCAGAAATGCCACCTATACGCCGATTTAATTGACGTAGAAGCAAATTGATGGCTTCTTCTTGTCTTCCTTCCCCTTTGATTTCCTGATAGATGACAGATTCTTTCATAATGTCCTTCCTCAACAATTGTTGAATGATGTCTTTGTTTAATACTAATCCGGCGAGAATTGCTGTGGAGGCAGCCAGATTGCTTTGTTCTCGACTGTCGCTGATTTGTTCGATTTTTTGGGCGATTTGCCGCAGTAAATTCTCTTGCTCCTCAGCTTGAGCTAGTATAGCAAAGGGCAATAGTCCCGGTGCTTGCAATAAGGGTTGATAGGGTTGTTCCCATAGTCTAATCACCTCAAATTGATGATAAGTTTTTCCCTGTTGATAGTCATTCTGTCTGACTAGGGGTAAGGTACTTCTCCTTAGATAAATCACTACCTGATAGATAGGTTTGCCTTGATAGCGTCGATAGAGTTTTGTGGCATAATCGAGCATTCTATAGGGAATATCCTCTTTAGGGTCGGCTTGGAACTCAATATGTAAGATTAGTTCTTCTGACTCCAAAAAGATTAAACTATCGGCTCTTATCGGCTCTAATGATAACTCTGAGGGTTTAATTTCGGTTAAATCCAAAGGTTTACCTAATAACCAAGTGGCTAAATCTCTCGAATATTCCAGGGAGATAAATTTACAAGTAGAATCATACATCAGTCTTGACTATATTTTACTCAAAAATGGAGATAAATAGACTAAAGCCTGGTAAGACATCCTCTCCGCTGAAATTAGCGGGTAGTTCCATAATTTCTAAGGGTTGCTGAGGACGATAAATTTCCACTTGTTGTTGTTGAGGATTAACTAGCCAACCTAATCGCAAACCACTGTGGAGATATTCCCGCATTTTAGCTTGAATTTCTGGGAGGGAATCGCTACGGGAGCGCAGTTCAATGACGAAATCAGGACAAATAGGCGGAAATTTCTCCTGTTCTTCTCGACTTAGAGCTTGCCAACGAGTTAAACTCACCCAAGCGGCATCGGGAGCGCGATCTCCCCCCTTCGGCAAACGAAAAATCGTCGCCGAACTAAAGACTTTACCCAATTGGGTTTGATGATTCCACAACCAAAGCAAACTAATAAAATCGGCCTCTCGGTTGCCGCTAATTCCCCCAACAGGTGGCATCACAATTAATTCTCCTTGAACGTTTCTTTCCAATTGCCAATCTGGGTTAACTTGACAGAGACGGTAAAACTGCTCATCGGTGAGATTGACTGTATCTAAGTTTAAAATCACTGCTGCCATAGCTATATTTCACCCTAGAAAACACTCTAGTCTTAATTATAGTCAATTAGATTCCCCGCCAGATTGCGATCGCACCGTCCCGATCTCCAGTGACTAACCAACGACCATCTCGACTGGCAACCATTCTTAAGATGACGTTTCCCTTGAGGGTATTCAAGTGCCGACGGGTATTAACATCCCAAAATTTCACAGTGCCATCCCCGGAAGTGCTGGCCAAAACTTTACCCCCATCCAGCAGGGCCATATCGGTAACAGCGTCGTTATGGGCGAGAATAGTAGTGGTGCCGATGCCGCTTTTCACTTGCCAACCGCGGATCGAACCGTCTTGACTAGCAGTACCGGCGGTATTACCATCCTTAGAAAAAAGCACCCGATAAACGGGGAATAAATTACCTGCATAGGCACGAATAAAGCGACCGGTACTCACTTTCCACAGTTTAACGAAGCCATCGTAATCGGCGCTAACAATTCCTTTACCATCGGGACTAAATGCGATCGCCTGAATCGGATGATTATGACCGCGCAGGGTTTTTAACAGTGTACCCGTCTGAAAATCCCAGAGTTTGACTGTACGATCCCAGCTACCCGTGGCCAAAATTTTGCCATCGGGAGAAATAGCGGCATCAGTAACGAGAAAAGCATGGCCGGGATAGGTCATTTCTAATTTTCCCGTGCGCGTATTCCAGCGTTGCACTTTTCCCCCCGCATCGGCAGTTACGAAAGTCTTACCATCGGGACTAAATTGGATAGCGTTAACGGTATCACCTAGTTGCCAAGTCCTGAGAGGTTTTTGGGTTTTTAGGTCCCATTCCCTGACAGTGCCGTCAAAACTACCACTCAGCAGCCTGGAGTTATCGGGACTAATAGCCAAAGCATAGATGGGATCCTGATCGGCTTTTAAAATAGTAACCCGTTCGACGGTCTGCCAAGGAACCATTTCTGCTAGGGGAGGTGCTTGCGGAGTGATGATTTTGCCTTTTTCCTGATTGACTGCACAACCACCAGATAGCAACAGTAGCAATAATAACGATAACGTCGGTTGATAAAGGGTTATTTTCATAGAATTTTGCCGTTGTCAAAATCATCTTAAACTACTTTAAACTTGAACTGGTAAAATTTGAATAGAATAACGACAACGAGGAACAAGATAAATGACAAATTCTTGATTGGTTGTGTTGGCTTATTCCAGAACATTCTGTAAATTTTCACCGTGAGCAATGACCACTTTTTCATTATAGGCAATGTATTGATTTTTATACAAATCAAGCACGGTTTCACAATTTTTGTTTAACCAACGTAACATTTCTTGGGCTTGTTCTTGAGAGATTGAGTCTGTCATAATCTTTCTAAGGAGAGACGGTTTTTATGAGAAGAAAAGCAGCACTAATCAGTTTATTTTTGTCAATTAAAGCTTCTATTTGCTCCGATTGATAACAAGCTGCTTCGACTTCTAAAGAAGCGGCATCCAAAGCATTAAGATAAGCATCGTTTAAAGTGTCTGTTAATTCTTCATCACTTAAATAATATCCTGCTGCTTTTCGGCGTTTATTTTGGCGTTGAATTTCTCTAACACTATTGCGAATGGAGACATCCCAAGAACGAGTGGTTCGGTTTTCTGCCTGTTGTTTAATTAAATGAAGTAATAAGATAACAGCATAACCACGAATGGTGCTAATAATCCCATTTTTGCTCATATCTTCAAGGTCTTCTACAATCGCCAGTGAACCTTTAATATCACCTTTTAAGAGCAAAGCTTTTAATTCTAAAAGTTCTTCCATAATCCAATTTCTTCCCCCAAATATACCTTAATTATATCTTGCCACAAGTCTCTCTATCCCAAAGCTCATTTAAGGCCATCTTGAGCAAAAAATTAATCATTTTTTCATCTAGTTTGAGGTTTTCTGTGCTACGCTATGGTTTTTTATCTAAAAATGGAGTTTTTAATTATGACTCAAAAATTAGCAAAATTAAGCGATTTTCGGCGATTGTATGGGCGAATTGCATTCTATCTCTAATGTATAAATGCGATCTCCTTCTTTTAACTTTAAGCTAAAATAGATTGAGTTCGTTGTGATCGATCGATGGGAAAAAAAGAAAGACTGCTAGAAAAGGCCAAAAACTCATCTCAAGGATTACGTTTTAGCGAATTTGAGAGTTTGCTTAATCTTTGCGGTTGGACTTTTGACCATCAAACAGGAAGTCATCACATTTGGTATTCATCTAAGAGAGTCCGTCTATCTATTCAACCGACAAAAAACGGTGAAGCGAAAGCTTATCAAGTTAAACAATTTTTAAAAATACAGGAGGAAGAAAATGAATCCAACAACCGACGATTTTAACGGTTTTAGCATTAATATCTTCCAAGATGAGGAGGGAGATTGGATAGCATACTTAGTAGAAATGCCTAGCGTTTCCGCTTTTGCTGATCGCCCCCAAACAGCACTCAATCAATTAATTTTAGCTTGGGAAGGCGTTAAAGAAAGTTATCGTCAACATGGTGAAGAAATTCCTCATTTAGCTATGACAAAAAATTAGGCAAACTGTTGTGTATTGAAACTGGGTCTTGAAAAATTTAGTACAAATGCTCGGACTTTTTTTTCCCAACCCCTAACCCCAAATTCTGCTACTCAGATTCAGGTTTCTTAGGGTCTTTTTCTGGGGTATTAGGGGCGGGATTTGGGGCTATTGTCGCAATTTGGGCGGCCATTCTTGTCATTGCTTGACCTTGGGCGAATTCCTGCTGTAGTTGTTCGCTAGAAGAAACCAAACGACTTAAACCCTGAATTAAGCGGATAATTTCCTGTCGCAGTTGCGGATTACCAGTAATTTCATCCACATCCGAGGTGATTTTCTGAAGATTGGCAAAAGCGGCACGAGAGGAGTCGAGGAGTTGCTGTAGGGTGACAACAGTGGCAGGATCGGAGAGATAAGCAGTAAAGTTACCCAAATTTTCGCTTAATTTAACAGCATTTGCCGAAATAGTGTTTAAATTGTCGATAATTTGGCTTTTCTGCACTTGTGTCAGAATCGGATCCAAAGCAGCGAGAGTAGTTTGTAGGCGATCGCTGGTAGTTTTGATACTATCGAGAGTGGCAATTAAACGATTTTGATTAGCTGCCAAAAAAACCCGCAGTTCTTCGGTAGTTTCTCCCACCAAAAGCAGCGTTTTTCGGGCTTCTACTAGGGTAGCGTCTAAATTTCTCAGGCCGCCACTTCCCTGTAAACTTCTCAGTAAAGTAGTCGCTTCCTGACTCAATCCCCCGACACCGGAAAGATCACTAGAAAGGCGATCGAGGGAACCGGATACTTGCGGTAAAGATTCTAGGGATCTCATACCCGAATTAAGTTTACCTAGAGTACCGCTGCGACGTACCTCGCTTAAAGCGGTGGTTGCCTCACCACTAAAGCGATCGAGTCCCCCCAAGGCATTGGCAGCGCGTTGGGTAAAGGAACGAAATCCGGCCACCATATCGGGATCGCTAACTAGATTAGAAATTCTCAGTAAAGATCTGATCAAGGTATTGACATTGAGCGCCGATTGCCCTTGTAAACGGGAACCGTTACAGATAATCACTTCCCCATTGCAGTTAGGACTCAAAGGGGGTTCTTTGACACCACCGACGGGTAAAGCTTGCAGGGGAGTAATATCGATCGTGGTTTCACCGACTAAACCGGATTGAATGGCTTCGATGAGGGAATTACTGGGAATTAGGCGATCTGCTGGCGAAATCTCCACTTCTACGGCGACTCCCTCCGGTTCTGGGGTAATTGCCGTCACTTGCCCGATTCTCACTCCCCGATAACCGACGCGGGTTCCCACCATCATGCCACCCACATTAGGAAAAAGGAAGCTGGCTCGATAACTGCGTCCCCCGAAGCTAAAATTACTTAACCAAGCGACAAACCAGATTAATATTCCCCCCGATGTCAGTAACATTAAACCGATACCACTTTGCCGCAGAGTTGGGGAAATCCCTCGTTGTGAACCGCCAGCTTCCATAAATAATTACTCCTCATCTCTACACAGTATCAGGATACACAAAAACAGGTTTTCTCGAAAATGATCGGTGAGTTGAACGGTTATAAACAAGTGTATCAGCTGCAGCTGGAGTTAGATAATCTGGAACAAGAAGCGATCAAAATGGCCAAAGTAGCCATTAATCTAGAACAATACCTAAAACCAATTATTGGACAGTTTCAAGGCTTGATCGATCGCGTAGTGACCATTGACGGGGAACTTTCCCGCAGTGTCAGCGAAAAAGATGCCTCTAGTTTAGCAGTTGGATAGATTTTCTTATATACTTTTTCCCCAAGTATGACAACTGGGGAAAGCTGGAACGGTGGCACACCATAAATCATCCTCTTGCCAAACAATAACTTTAATATTCATCTTTAACTTTTTTGTTCTTATACGTCGAAGTAATGATCGATATCAATCGGGAACCACTCCCCATCTAATACCTGTTCGAGGGAGAAAGGAGGCTCCACAGGAATCGCATCGCCAGTGACGGTTTTCGCTTGTATTAGGGTTTTTCGAGCGTTCGAGTAGGCTTTTTGAAAATAATCCCGCGCATGGTTACTGAGAGTAGTGGTTTCTAGCCACTCTCCTAGTTGAGTTCGGAAACTGGCAATTTCTCCTACCCAGTGACAGACGTTGCGTTCTCGCTCCCGTTCCGATCTGTGATAAGCTAACTTAAACAGGTGTTCGATAAGCTGGGTTAATAAACTCTCTACAGCCCGTCTGTCACTTTTCCCCATGCACTCCACTTCCTCGATCAGATTTTCCCAGTCCACCTCATCAAACTTTTTTAGCTTTAAAAGTTCGGCGGTTTTTGAAGTCCAGAGAACAAAATCCTGATCGTATAAGGCTTTCATTGATAAAGCTGTTTCTACTGCCATAGTTTCGTTCCCACTGATCATAAAACTATGTCTTTAGCTTAACTTTACTAGCGCAAACCTTTTTAACTTTTTTGTCTTTCACTAAGCATTGTAACTCGATCTCATCAGACGTTATACAATAAATCTTGTCCCTCGATCGCATTGTCCCATGACTACCCCCTTCACTGCCGCAGAAATTGCCTCAGAAGGCATCAAACCCGAAGAATACGAAGAAATAGTCAAAAGACTGGGAAGACACCCCAACAAAGCCGAATTAGGAATGTTTGGCGTGATGTGGTCGGAACACTGCTGTTATAAAAACTCCCGGCCGCTGCTCAAACAATTCCCCACCACCGGCGAAAAAATTCTCGTCGGACCGGGGGAAAATGCCGGAGTAGTGGATTTAGGCGATGGATTGCGATTAGCCTTTAAAATCGAGTCCCATAATCATCCTTCTGCGGTGGAACCGTTCCAAGGTGCCGCTACCGGAGTCGGAGGTATCCTGCGGGATATTTTTACCATGGGGGCCCGGCCCATTGCTATCCTCAACTCTCTCCGTTTTGGTAACTTGCAAGATGCCCGCAATCGTCGCATTTTTGCCGGAGTCGTGGAGGGAATAAGTCATTATGGCAATAGTGTGGGCGTTCCCACGGTGGGCGGTGAGATATACTTTGATAATGCCTACAATGGCAATCCCCTAGTTAATGCCATGGCTTTAGGGCTAATGGAAACCGAGGAAATCGTTAAATCCGGGGCAAAAGGTCTGGGAAACCCAGTTTTATACGTTGGTTCTACCACCGGCCGCGACGGTATGGGAGGGGCGAGTTTTGCCAGTGCCGAATTAACCGATAAATCTATGGATGACCGGCCCGCGGTGCAAGTGGGCGACCCTTTTCTGGAAAAATCCCTGATAGAAGCTTGTTTAGAGGCATTTAAGACCGGTGCGGTGGTGGCAGCCCAGGATATGGGGGCTGCTGGGATCACCTGTTCTACCTCCGAGATGGCGGCCAAGGGAGGGGTGGGAATTGAATTAGACCTCGATAAAATACCCGTCCGGGAAACCGGGATGGTCCCCTACGAATATCTGCTGTCGGAATCCCAAGAAAGAATGTTATTTGTGGCAGCATCGGGACGAGAAGGCGAATTAATCGAGATTTTCCATCGTTGGGGACTTCAGGCTGTGGTCGCTGGCCAGGTAATTGCAGAACCGATCGTCCGTATATTATTTAAAGGGGAAATTGCCGCCGAAATTCCGGCCACGGCCCTAGCGGATAATACTCCGATTTATCATCGGGAATTACTAACAGAACCGCCGGAATACGCCCAAAAAGCTCAATTATGGCAAGATAGCACGATTCCTATTCCCGAATCCTATAACGAGATTTTATTAAAACTGCTGGATAGTCCCTCGATTGCCTCAAAACGCTGGGTTTATCGTCAATATGACCATCAAGTCCAGAATAACACTGTTATTCTCCCCGGGGGGGCCGATGCGGCCGTGATTCGCGTGCGTCCTCTGGGTGCTAATCCCGCAAATTCTCGGCGAGGTGTAGCGGCGACTACAGATTGTAATCCGCGATATGTTTATCTTGATCCCTATAACGGAGCTAAGTTGGCCGTGGCGGAAGCGGCCAGAAACCTTAGTTGTGTTGGGGCTGACCCCATTGCTGTCACGGATAATCTCAATTTCGGAAGTCCAGAGAATTCAATCGGTTATTGGCAATTAGCCACTGCTTGTCAGGGTATTGCTGAAGCTTGTCGGGAAATGAATACACCGGTGACTGGGGGTAATGTCTCTTTGTACAACGAAACCGTTGATGCAGCTGGCAGCCCCCAGTCTATTTATCCGACTCCCGTGATTGGGATGGTGGGATTAGTGCCGGATATCGGGCAAATTTGCGGCCAAGGTTGGCAAAAAGCGGGGGATTTAATCTATCTTTTGGGTTTCTCCTTGCCAACTATCGGCGCTTCCGAATATTTAGCCGTTATTCACGGTTTGGTGACGGGAAAACCGCCGGTAATTGATTTTGAGTTAGAAAGAAAGGTACAAGCGGCCTGTCGTTGGGGAATTCGCGCCGGTTGGGTGAAATCTGCCCACGATTGCGCCGAGGGAGGTTTAGCCACTGCTCTGGCAGAATGCTGTATTAGTGGGCAGTTAGGGGCGGAAATTGACCTTTCTTGGCAGCATCAGGGCCGTTTTGATGCGGTATTATTCGGGGAATTAGCTAGTTGCATTATCGTCTCCGTTTCCCCCGAAAATCAGCAAGATTGGGAAGAATATCTAAAGACACAATTGGGAGACTATTGGCAAATAACTGGCAAAGTTAGCGAAAAAAACGAGAATCTTCGGATTTTTGACCGGGATAAACAACCAGCGATCGATGTTAGTCTAGAAACTATACAGCAAGTTTGGTCAAAAGCGATCGAAAGAAGGCTGTAATCTTGAGGCCGTCAGCTAGATAAGATGGCCGATTATATCGGTAAATAAAGGCTGATAGCTGATAAATAAATCGTTAAAAGAAGATTAAGATCGGTTAAGATTTTGTTACCAAAGTATTCTGCAGCCCCAACCCTCCCATGTCTAGCCATCCCGACTCATCTGTATCTTTTGCCAGTGTCGATAAGCCTGAAGAAGCCTGTGGAGTTTTTGGACTCTATGCCCCCGAGGAAGAAGTAGCAAAACTGACCTATTTCGGACTCTATGCCCTGCAACACCGAGGACAGGAATCGGCAGGTATTGCCACCTACGACGGGGAAACGGTGCATTGTTACAAGGAAATGGGCTTAGTTTCCCAAGTTTTTAACGAAACTGTCCTTAAAACCTTGCCGGGTACTCACGCCGTCGGTCATACTCGTTACTCTACCACCGGTTCTAGCCGTCGCGCCAATGCCCAACCTGCCGTGATCGAAAGCCGTTTAGGTAAACTTTCCTTAGCACATAACGGCAATTTAGTCAATACTTTTGAGTTAAGAAATGTATTAGAACAGCGCGGTTGTGATCTCGTCACCACCACCGACTCGGAAATGATCGCCGTCGCTATCGGTCAGGAAGTGGATAGTGGCAAGGATTGGATAGAAGCGGCGATCGATGCCTTTAGCTATTGTAGCGGGGCTTACAGCCTTGTTATCGGCACACCGACGGGAATTATCGGGGCGCGGGATCCCAATGGTGTCAGACCCTTAGTAATTGGGGTTTTGCAAGAAGAAGGCAATCCCCCCCGTTATGTTTTAGCTTCGGAAACCTGCGGATTAGATATTATTGGGGCCGATTATCTGCGGGATGTGCAGCCGGGGGAATTAGTTTGGATTAGTGAAGATGGCTTATCTTCGGTGGATTGGGCCATGAAACCGGAGAAAAAATTATGCGTTTTCGAGATGATTTATTTTGCTCGTCCCGATAGCATTGTTCACGAGGAATCTTTATATACTTATCGGGTACGTTTGGGGGAACAATTAGCCAAAGAGTCGCCGGTAGAAGCAGATATGGTAATGGGAGTTCCCGATTCGGGTATTCCGGCTGCGATCGGATTTTCGCGCATTTCTGATATTCCCTACGCGGAAGGATTGATTAAAAATCGTTATGTGGGACGGACTTTTATTCAACCAACCCAACACATGAGAGAGTCGGGAATTAAGATGAAATTGAATCCTTTAAAGGATGTTTTACAGGGAAAAAGAGTTATTATTGTTGATGATTCGATCGTGCGGGGAACCACTAGCCGGAAATTAGTTAAAGCTTTACGCGATGCTGGAGCAAGAGAAGTTCACATGAGAATATCTTCTCCTCCGGTGACTCATCCCTGTTTTTATGGCATTGATACGGACAACCAAGAGCAATTAATTGCGGCAACTAAATCGGTGGCCCAAATTCAGGCACAAATCGGGGTGGATAGTTTAGCTTATCTCAGTCACGATGGGATGTTAACAGCAACGAAAGAAGATCCGAAAACCTTCTGTACTGCTTGTTTTAATGGCGATTATCCGATTCCTGTACCTGATAATGTTAAGCGATCGAAGTTGATCTTAGAAACAG
Organism: Microcystis viridis FACHB-1342; assembly: GCF_014698335.1. Taxonomy (GTDB): domain Bacteria; phylum Cyanobacteriota; class Cyanobacteriia; order Cyanobacteriales; family Microcystaceae; genus Microcystis; species Microcystis ichthyoblabe_A. The sequence continues at coordinate 10,769 of NZ_JACJSV010000101.1, forward strand.
TTAAATAGGGGTTGCTGAATAAATCTAAAAACCTTGCTGGGTAAGACTTTTAGACTTTTTATCACTGGACTTCCCCGTTGACAAAAAGCCATAACCTATGCTGTAGGAGGGATTAAGAGAATTTCCGCCGCCCCGTTACTGGGTACAAATCAGGGAAACTCCCAATAAATCTAACGCTTTTTGTTGCAGTTGAGTCGGTCGAGTTATCTTAGAAAAACGATAACTTCCCTCCCTAATCGTACATTCCACTGTATTCAAGCAAATTGTCCCCAGGTCTTCCAACAAAGTCCGAAAGCTATGCACAGGAAAGTTCTCTTGATTCCGTTTTTTTCTCTCTTTAGACTGAGCGGATTCACTCCGATTGGCTTTAATCACATTCAGACAACTATCATCAATTTCTTCATCCTCAAATAATAAAGGAGCCAAGCACTGTTTTAAATGCCATTCCACATAATAAGCCAACATACATAAAAAGATATGAGCTTTGACTCTATCACCCT
>NZ_JACJSV010000102.1 GCF_014698335.1 Microcystis viridis FACHB-1342
AACTTTTTCTATATACATGGCTATCATTCTAGCAAATAGAGAGAATTCTTGTCCATTAAGAAATGTTACAAATTACATGGGTACATTAAGAAAAGTTAAGGAGCGTATCCATTGATGGATAAGGGTTTTCGGCTATTATAGTATATATGTATGGGGAAAGTTCAGTTATACCATTTCTCTAAATGAAAACTACACATCGAATTTAAATCCCCCTTTAAGTTCCCCTTTTTAAGGGGGATTTAGGGGGATTAAACTTCTGTAGTCAGACTTTGGAGAATTGGTATTAAATGTCTGCTCGAACATAGGAAAAAGATTAGATACTCTCAAATCTTACCTCGATCGCTCCCTTATCCTGAGCATAGATTTGTAAAAAGGCTGAAAATGCTTCAGCCTCGTCTAAAAAATCAGATTTTACCCGCAAAATTAAGGAATAGGATTAGCTGGCCCCTTGCTTTCCAGGGTTTCGGCAACAGTTTCCGTCTTACCAAAAGCGACTCTGAGGAAGGGAGGAGCGAGGAAAGTAGTCAGGATTACCATAATAATAATCGACACTTCCAAAGGCTTATCCAAAATTCCGCTGGCCGAGCCAATCCCGGCAAAAACTAGACCCACCTCACCCCGGGGAATCATACCCACACCGATGGCGAGGCGATTGATTCCGGATATGCCAAAAACTGCCCAGCCTGTCACCAGTTTACCGATAATCGCCACAACCATCAAAAAGACAGCGATCAAAAGTCCAGCCCGATTCTCCGGTACCGTTGGGTTTAAAACACCGAGGTCGGCACGCGCTCCCACCGTCACAAAGAAAATCGGTACAAGCAAATCGGCGATCGGTTTAATTAACTCATCCAACTCGTTGCGGGTATCAGTTTCATCAAGCACCAAACCCGCAGCAAAGGCCCCTAAAATCGCTTCAAGATGAATAGCATTGCCTAAAAATGCCATAAAGAAAGCGAAGACAAATGCGGGAATAACAATATTTCCCCGAGTTTTCAGCCGCTCCACGATCGCCACAAAACTTTTGTTAAAAATACCTCCCAACAAAATTGATCCGATCAAAAAGGCCGTAGCGCTGACAATCAGATAAATAACATTGGTCACATCAATCTCACCGGTTTTGGCTAAACTAGCGACCACAGCCAGAACAATAATACCAAGGACATCATCGATCACCGCTGCACCGACAATAATTTGCCCTTCTTTGGATTTGAGTTGACCTAACTCGGACAACACCTTCGAGGTAATACCGATACTGGTTGCTGTCAAGGCAGCCCCTGCAAAAATCGCCGGGATAGCCGCCACATGAAAGACGAGCATTAACCCGGCCGTACCTGCCGCAAAAGGTGCCGCAACCCCCACACAGGCCACAACCGTGGCTTGAATTCCCACTTCCTTGAGTTGTCGCAGGTCGGATTCTAGGCCAATTTCAAACAGCAGAATAATCACACCGATTTCAGCTAGAACCGAAATCACTTCACTTTGGGACTCAAAGATCCGGTCCACGGCAGCCGGGGCCAATTGATTCAATCCTTGCAGTACCGTCATAATCAGCGAGTCAGAGGCCGATAGTCCCCCTTCGGGAAAGATGAGCAGATGCAAGGCCGAAACGCCGACGATCACACCAGCGACCAGTTCTCCCAGTACGGGCGGAAAATCCAATCGTCGGGCGGCCTCTGCGCCGAGCTTGCTGGCCAGATAAATCACCACCAGTGTCAGCAATACGCCAGAGAGAATAATCGGTGAATCCTCGGCCACAACGGTGGCAAGCAAGGGGAGCGGAGTCATGGGGGCTGCTATCTCCCCGATCGAAGGAGGCAGAATATAGGACAAAATCATCAGTTTAAAGGGATGAGGGTTAAAGATTTCAGGTGGTCATAAAACTGGGGGATAGGAAAAGGGGCCACCGCTCCAGGACAGTCAGGCTGCAGATGGGGTTGCCCAGATCAAGACAAGCTTAGTTGTCTAGATTTCACAGCCCTCTGGTCCACAGAAACTCTGTCCGTACAGAACCTCCGCATCACAGATATAGATCATGCCCGCAAAATTGAGGAAAAACTGATCGGCAACCTGCTTGGCAATATTCTGGGCCATAATTCGATCGGGGGTGAGTACCTCGAACTTGACATTAGTGTCGGTTTCGGAAACGTGGGGTTGTCCCGAAGAGCGCACGTTGCGGCTGCCCTTACCGCCAGTATCCATCACCGTGTAACCGGTCGCCCCGCATTCTTCGATGATCTTGGCGACTTTTTTCAGCAAAATCTTTTCTGTGACGATGACGAGCTTTTTGGCTGGTTTAGCCATGTTGATTATCTCCTTAAGTATGTACATTTATTTGCTTGGTCTGTCCGATCGAGGGATCACCGACCTACCACAATCCTTCTGGGATTAGCCGCCGCTTAGGGCCTGGGCGAGGCCAAGGAAGAAGGGTATGCACAAGCCAATCGCTACGGGCGTACCGATGGCCGTGGACGCGCCTATATAGGCAGAGGGATTAGCCGAGGGGATACCAGCCCGCAACGTGGGCGGCCCGGAGATGTCGGAACTAGAGGAAGCGATGACGGCCAGCATGACCACACCGCCCCAACTGAACCCGGTGGCGTAGTGGGCAACCATGCCGAGACCGAAGGCGATTAGACCATGTATAAACGGTGCTAGGACGCTATAGACGACATACCACTGGGCCACCTTACGCAGTTCACCCACCCTTGACCAAGCCTCCATCCCCATGACCAGCATCAAGATCGAAAGCAAGCCACGAAAGAGGGGATCGTAGAAGCTTTTATAGACAGTTTCCGGCTGGGTGAATATGCCCAAAGCCAGACCTAATAACATGGCCGATAGGGCCGGTCCGCGAAGGCTTTCTTCAATGATCGGCCAGATCTTGACCCGATTATCCGCCGGCTGCTGCAGGCTGAGATATTCCTGCCGACTGCTGGGATAATCCTGCTGATCGGAATAATCCCCGGCCGCCACCGGCTGCTTGCTAAAAGACTCGTGGTCGTGGGCTGCTTCTTTCTGCTTCTTCTTGTTAAGATAAATGTTAGCCACCACGATCGCCGTTACCAGCGCCGGGATATCCATAAAAGGATAGAGTGCGCCAGCCCAGGCCTCGTAGGGGATCTTTTGTTCTTCGAGTACCGTCAGACCGGCGGCCATAGTCGAGCCACTCACGGCTCCAAATAATCCCCCAGTAGCGATCGCATCCACCACTTTCACCTTGGGCAGATTGGCTAAGGTATAGCGCGCGACGAAGACCACAATAATCCCTACTATGACGGCAAAGATCATTGGTAATACCATTTCCGTCAGGTTGGAATTGCGGATGGCAATCCCGCCGGTCAGACCGATTTTGGTCAGCAGCATGAAGACGATGATCGTACAAATCGACTCTGGAATGACCAATTCACTCCCGAGAGCAGCAATGATCATCCCACCAATCAAAAAGGCCAGTGTTGGGGACTGCAACTGCTGGATAAAGTCCATGACAAACAATGAGAAAAAATCCACGAATACCTCCTTAAGCCTCCCCTGATGAGGAGTATTAATACAAATGAACTTTCAAGAGTTAAAGAAAATAAGGGTCAGGTGCTTCACCCCAACAGCAGGCGTACTTCCCAAAGCGGTTAAATTTATGTCGGGTAAACCCCTTGATTAACCTCAAAATCCTCTGGTTCTTGGTGAGGATGGGTCTTGACAAAAGTTACCGCTTGTTGTAGGGCGATGGTTCTGTCCATTAGCACATGATCGGGGGGGATTTGGGCTAAAATGCCGAGACGTTCCAAACGATGCTGGATTTTGCTGGTGGCACCAACGATGAAGACTTGTAAACCTTTATCGATCGCATCTTTAATCGCATTTTCGATCGCTAAAGAAGCTGTCACCCCTAACAAAGGCACATCACTCAAGTCCAAGATTAAAACATCCGCTTCCTTCATGGCTGTGTGTTCTCTGGCGATCGCTTTCGAGACTCCAAAGATCATCGGACCACTGAGATAAAATAGGATGATGCGACCGTTAGCTTGGTTGAGTAACCGTTTTTCTTCTGGACTTAGGAGAATCTCGTCATCGTTATCGGTGATCGTTTTCACTTCCTGCGCTTGCAGTTCACTGAGGCGATCAATGGTGAGAATATTAGCAATAAAGACCCCCACACCCACAGCAACGATCAGATCGACGAATACTGTTAATAACAGTACACCGTACATGATTAGCGTCCCTTTTAGAGAAATCTTGTGGGAGCGTTTCAGGAAACTCCAGTCGAGAATATCGATCCCCACTTTTAGGGCAATCCCCGCTAATACCGCCATGGGGATACTCTTAGTTAAACCGGCGGCCCAGAGAACGACGACTAATAAAATTAAAGCGCGAGTAATGCCAGAAAGGGCAGTGGTCGCACCGGTTTGAATATTGACGACAGTTCCCATCGTGGCCCCGGCACCGGGTAAACCGCCACAGATTCCTGATACTAAGTTACCAATACCTTGACCAATCAATTCTTTATTCGATTTGTGTTCGGTACGGGTCAAACTATCGGCAATTACCGCCGTTAATAGGGTATCAATACAACCCAACATCCCTAAAACTGCCCCATCCACCAACATTGTGATCATTTGGGCAGCACTAAAGGTGGGCATTTGCAGGGTGGGTAAACCCACGGGAATATCCCCAATCCGGCGAATTTCAACACCTTGGAAGAAAAACAGCGAAATCAGAGTTCCTATCACCAAAGCTAATAACTGAGGGGGGACAAAACGCTTGAATTTCGAGGGCATCAGGAAGATGATCGCCAAGGTGATCGCCCCCAGAATGGCTTCAGGGGGATTGATATTAGAGAGTAGTTCTGGGATTTTCTGCACTGTGCCTAAAACCCCTCCTTTGGGGGCGGCTTGCCCTAAAAAGGGCGGAATTTGCAGAATAATCAGGATTACCCCGATCCCAGACATAAAGCCGGAAATAACGCTATAGGGCATCAGGGTAATGTATTTACCCATTTTGAAGATACCGAACAGAATCTGGAAAATGCCCGCTAACATGACCACCGTAAAGGCCATGGGTAGGCCTAATTCGGGATTTTTGGCGGTTAAACTGGCCACGATCGCCGTCATTACTACCGTCATCGGCCCCGTTGGTTCCGAAATTAACGTGGGTGTGCCACCAAAAAGGGCAGCAAAAAAACCCACACAGACAGCACCGTACAAACCAGCGATCGCTCCAGCCCCAGAAGCTACACCGAAAGCGAGAGCTAGAGGGAGAGAAACGATGGCAGCTGTTAGACCACCGAATATATCGCCCCGCAAATTGTCAAAGTGAATACGATTGGTTATTTCCATGAGAATCCAACTGAGCAAAGGGTTTTTTGCCACAACAAAGCCGGCGGTTGAGAGACCAGCCTTGATAGACAAAAGTTTATGGTTTTTAAAGATCGATTGTTATAAATCTATACTAGAACGGATATCTTGACAAGCAAATTTTATAAATTGAGTTTAAATCGATATATCTTTACAAAAGTATTGATTTAAACCTATGATGTAAGCGGGGTGGGGAGGTTTTCACTCGTTCCCCTCCATTCCTGCTTCTGTTTAGCAAAGCTCCTCAAGGCAGTAACAGAAGTGTAGCTCTCTAGAGGCCTCTCTTGATTCACGCCACTTTACATCAACTGATTGTCTTTGAAGCGACCGCTCGTCATGGCAGTTTCACCAGGGCTGCTGAAGAACTATCGATCACCCAACCCACCGTTTCCACCCAGATGAAACAACTGACTAAATCAGTGGGTTTACCCTTATTTGAACAGATAGGCAAACGTTTGTATTTAACCGAGGCCGGACGCAGTTTATTAGTAACCTGTCAAGCAGTCCTCAAGGATCTTGATAACTTTGAGATGGCGATCGCTGATATCAAGGGCATTAAACAGGGTAAACTGCGATTAGCGGCGGTATCCACAGCCCAATATTTAATCCCTCAGATCCTAGGTCCTTTTTGTCAACAGTACGAAGGGGTAGATGTGTCCCTAGAATTGACCAATCACCAAGACCTAGAAGCAAGGATGATCAATAATGTTGATGACCTATATATTTTAAGCGAACCCCCCCAAGAGCTAAACCTCGATATTCAACCGTTTCTGGAAAATCCCCTCGTGGTTATTGCGCGCAAAGATCACCCCCTAGCGGGACAGAAAAAAATTCCGATTAAACGGCTGCAAGGGGAACCTTTTATTATGCGGGAAATGGGATCGGGAATTAGACGGGCAGTACAGCAAATTTTTCTCGACCATGGCATCACTGTATCTCTGCGTTTGGAAATCGGCAATAATGAAGCCATTAAACAAGCGATCGCTGGTGGTTTAGGAATCTCGGTTCTGTCTCAGCACGTCTTAAATTTAGATCCTCCCAATGGGGAATTTACCATCCTTGACGTGGAAGACTTTCCCATCCAACGCCATTGGTATGTGGTTTATCCCAAGGATAAAAAACTATCCGTGATCGCCAAGACTTTTCTTGATTATCTCCTCTCAGGGGAATTAGGGGTGTATGTACCCACAGACCCCCGATCAAGTCGAATTCGGTAAGCGCAAGCGATCGATCCATATCGCATCCGAAAAGGTGGAGATCAAGAACTCGATCGCCTGGGGAAACCGATCGGCAAGATCCTCAAGGCGATCGATTCTCCCAAAACCCGCCAGGATTTAATCCTCATAAATGCGGCACTCTAAGGCATTGGGATTGGCTTCGCAGTAGGACTGAAGTGAGTTAGTCCCCTGTTTTTTGACCCGTTGATGGGAGGCTTCGGCTTGGAGTTCCTCAACCACATCCCAGGCTGCGGCGCAATCGGGAGAGATTTCACCCTTGGCCGCACAAATTGCCCGTGCGTCTTCCCGGGCTGCTTCAATTTCATCTTCAATGAACAACCGCTTGGGCTTTTCAACAAAATCGCTCTTGAAGAGAATATCACTGACAGAAATAATACCCAGCAAAGTTTTGCCCTGAATCACTGGTGCGCGGCGAATGCGGGTTTGAGCAAATAACCGGGCCACATATTCCACACCCAGTTCGGGATTGACAACCACACAGGGCTTGGCCATAATTTCATAGACCCGCATAGTTTTAGGATCGTGGCCAAAGGCCGCCACTTTGTAAACGATGTCGGTTTCGGTGACAATTCCATAGGGGTCCTGTTCATGGCGCGGTTCGACAATCAAACCCCGCAGTTTTTTTTCTTTCATCAATTTCACGGCATCGGCAACCGTTGCCGAACCACGAATGGTGACAACGTTTTGGGTCATAATTTCTTGAGCTTGCAGCATAGGAGTTGGATGGTGTTGTTAAATTAAAGAACTGGTATAAATGCAAAAGTTGACTAGGGTTGTCCCGATAGCAATTTCCTAGACTCTTGTGGGCTGAGTGCCACTTTGAACACAGATGACAAAGACCAATGGGCGATCGCTGGTTGGGGCTGGGGCGGCATGGCCGCAGCTGTGTTCCCCTGAATGCCCGGAGCATAGGCCTCCAGCACAGCACCGTTTTGCCAACACATGGCGATGAAATAATCACACACTGGGCATTCCGTCTGAGCAACTTGCCGGGCCGGACACTTATATCCTGCGGGCAGGCGATCGCTCAAGAGCCGTTGAGCTACGCTGCCACAGTTGGGACACCGGATTTCTATAAGCTTGTTCATCGCCATACCTCAAAATTGAATAGTGGTGTGAGAAGGAAAGGGTCAACTTCGGACGTTTGCCCAGAGTGTTTGTTCACGGTGGAAGACTATAATTGTCGTTCTACGGCTGCCGTAAATTCTTCATAGGGTTTAACCCCAACTAATGTTTCTATCAATTTCCCCTGTTTAAACACCATGACAGCAGGAATACTTTTAATTCCAAAGCGTTTGGCCACGGGTTTGTTACTGTCTAGGTCAAGTTTGAAGACTTTAGCGCGATCGCGATAGTCATCGGCCAATCGATCGATCAACGGAGCCACCAGTTTGCAAGGTCCACACCAGGTTGCCGTGCAATCTACCACCAACAGGGATTCACTCTTTAAGAGGGAATCAAATTCAGTTTCATCTTGAATAAATGTAGCCGTACCCATGTTTATATCTCCAGATTGATGCTGTGTAACTTAGTACAAATTCTCTGCTCGCTGCGTTTTACAAGATAAATTCAGCTTTGAACCGCTCCTCATCTAAAAATGCTTGGCCTTTGACCCTTTAACTTTGTCCGCCTCCCGGGGGTATCGTCTATAGTTTGGTTGTCCCAGACATCGATGGTGACATCTAGTCCCTGCTCATGCGCGGGTTTTAATTTGTAAGTCGTCATCGGCTGCTCCCAATCAAAACAAATTTGCGACGTTAAGTTGCGATAATATGGTTTTGCAAGTTATTGCATTTAGATACCCTATGACAGCGACCCCTTCCAACGATTTATCTGCCTGGGAGCGGCTAGAACAAGGCAGACAGGCAAAAGCAAGCAACGGTGGTTATGCGGGCTACGGCTCCCCTGCCTTTGGACAACGATCGATCGATGGGGAATTAGTGGATGATCCGGAAGAGTGCCGGGTCATTGAACTGATTCGCCGTCATCACAAATCAGGGAAATCCTTGCAGAAGATCGCCGATTGGCTTAATGAACAGGGCTACACCACCAAACGCGGTCAACCATGGCAGCGTATTTCCGTAAAGCGAGTGCTGGATCGACTTTATGGAAAGGTGTCCAGAATTTCCGGAGTAACCCTTCAGGCCGACCAGAACCCGGAAGTACTCACCCCAGCGTCTGGTGATACCGCTCCTGAAACCATTAGAGGCTGAATAACCCCTAAATAAAAAGTTTCAGGCTTTAACCTGTTACATCCCTCTATGATACACCGAAGTGGGTCTAAAATCTTTACGAGTTTAATAAAAATTGTAACAAAACGTTACATCTTTTAGGAAAAAGTTAAATGACGCTACACTTTGAGATAGTTTTAGAACGGGTTTTGGCAACTCTGAGAGTCTGGGTTCTTTGCCCAGTGGCTGTTCTGTCTATCTTGGCCTTTGCGATTGCAGGATGGTGCTGATGTCCTTTGATACACCTCTGAGTTGGGCCCCCGATCTGGAAAAAGCGATCAATCGCCAACCCTTGACGGTGCCGCCAACCACTTCCCTGGCAGATGCGATCGCCATGATTGGTCAGGCCCATAGTCGTCTGTGTTTGCTCACCGATGACCTATCTCCTCTAGCTCCTCCGGCCGGAGAAGCGCGTGTTAGCTGTCTGCTGGTGGTGCAAGGGCAAGAGTTATTAGGAATTTTGACAGAACGGGATGTGGTGCGACTCACCGCCCAAGGAATTAACCTGACCGAGACAACCGTTGCCGATGTGATGGTGCATCCCCTGATCACGTTGCCCCAGCAATCTGCTCAAGACATTTTTGCTGCCCTGTTTTTGTTTCGGCGCTACCGCATTCGCCATTTGCCGATTGTCGATGACCAAGGACACTTAATCGGGGTGATCTCCCATGAAAGTATTCGCCAGATATTGCGTCCGGCCAATCTGTTGCGGTTTCGTCGCGTATCCGATGTGATGACCAGTCAAGTGGTACAGGCCCCACTCACCGCCACAGTCTTGCAATTGGCCCAGTTAATGGCGGAACATCGTGTCAGTTGTGTGGTGATCACCCAGAGAAATTCCGAAGACAATGACTGCCCGGTGGGTATTGTGACAGAGCGAGATCTTGTCCAGTTTCAAGCAGTTCAAATCGATCTGCACAAAACTAGGGCCCAGACGGTGATGAGTACGCCGTTATTTCTCCTCAACCCCGAGGATTCCCTGTGGACGGCCCATCAGGAAATGCAAAAACGGCGGGTGGGGCGTTTGGTGGTTTCTTGGAACTGGGGTCGGGGGTTGGGCATTGTCACACAAACCAGTCTGTTAAGGGTTTTTGACCCGATGGAAATGTATGGGGTGATTGAAAATTTACAACAAACCATTCAACAGCTAGAGTCCGAGCGATCGCCCTCCCTTCCTTCTCCACCGGCGGACTTATTACCCCAACGGACCCGCACCCCATCAGAAAAAGAGAGCGCTGGCGATCGCGAATTATTACTAGCCTTGTTAGACAATGCCTACAAAGACGTAAAGTATATGTTGGCTAACTTAGATATTGTCGTCGAGCAGCGGCGATCTTTGCTTCAATCTGTTCTAGATAAGCTTGAGTACCTCGGCCGTGAAATTAGCTCTTAGTAAGCTGTTCGGATCTCTTAGGTTTGGTGGGTAAAATGTATTCTAAGATACATTCCTCCTAGCGAGGGAGTGGAAGGAACCACAAAGACACAAAGGACACAAAGATTGATCGATCATAGAGTAAGTTAAACTTATCACACAGAACCTAGAAGCTCCTTGGATTGAGTGATAAAACCGAAAGTAACGCCCAATTTTAGGAGAAAGTTTCCCATGAAAAATTCCAAATTAGTAGATTTACAAAAATGAGATGCACCCAATCAAAGGCACATCTATCTTATACTTTAATAAGTACCTAAGTAGGTAGGTGTTAAAAGTTTTCATATCCTCCCGCCTATCGGCGCCCCCCTTATCAAGGGGGGATTAAGGGGGGATCTGCGCCCCCCTTATCAAGGGGGGATTAAGGGGGGATCTGCGCCCCCCTTATCAAGGGGGGATCAAGGGGGGATCTGCGCCCCCCTTATCAAGGGGGGATCAAGGGGGGATCTGCGCCCCCCTTATCAAGGGGGGATTAAGGGGGGATCTGCGCCCCCCTTATCAAGGGGGGATTAAGGGGGGATCTGCGCCCCCCTTATCAAGGGGGGATCAAGGGGGGATCTGCGCCCCCCTTATCAAGGGGGGATCAAGGGGGGATCTGCGCCCCCCTTATCA
>NZ_JACJSV010000103.1 GCF_014698335.1 Microcystis viridis FACHB-1342
CCCTCAAAGGGCAGCTCGAAGTTTTCTGGTGGGGTTGAGGGTAACTCGCTTTTACGGTACATTAGCACTAATTAGAGAAGATGCAAGGGTGATGCAAGGGTTTTAAGAGATTCTAGCAGATTTAAGTGCATTTGGGAAGCTCTCAATCAAGCTAAAAGCCCTTTCCTGTAAGGTTTTTACCATTATTCAGCAAACCCTAATTAGAATGCCAAAAGGTCAGGAAAAACGCCTCAAGGCTACACCAATCAGGATAGTAACCCCGAAAAAGAGACGATACCAGACGAAAACCCAGGTACTCTGTTTTTTGAGATAATCTAATAACCAAGCGATCGAAAGATAGGAAAATATCGCCGAAGAAATTACCCCAATAGCGAGGGGAATTAATTCACTGGTGTTAATCTGGTCGAGAACTCCTTTAAATTCCACTAAACCGGCTAAAGTTATCGCCGGAATCCCCAACAGGAAGGAAAATCGCGCCGCTACGGCCCTTTCTAAACCCATGAATAACCCGGCAGTTAAGGTGGACCCAGAACGAGATACCCCCGGTATGAGGGCTAAAGCTTGGGCTAATCCCATTAAAACCCCGTCTTTTTGTCGCAAAGTCTCAAAACTGCGTTTATGTTTCCCGATTTTTTCGGACGTACCTAAGAGTAAAGCCATGACTATGGAGGCACTGGCGATCGCTGTCATGCTTCTCAGGGGGGAATTATCTAAATCGGGAATGAAAAGTTTCATTAACAAACCGAAGAAAACGATCGGAATTGTGCCTAGGATAATCCCCACGGCTAAACGAAAATCCTGGGAACGATAATCGGAACTAGCCACCGCTTTCACCATTCCCGTGGATATTTGCCTTAAATCCTGCCAAAAATAGGACAATACCGCCGCAATACTGCCCAATTGAATCACTGCTGTATAGGTGACACCGGGATCTCCCCAACCCAAAAAGACGGGAATCGCTTTTAGATGAGCGGTACTGCTAATCGGCAAAAATTCCGTCACTCCCTGCACAAATCCCAAAAAAATCGCCTGTAACCAGTTAATTTTTGCCAGAGGTATGGTGCTAGTGGTTGATTGGGCAATGACGGCGGGTGTAATCGCCAAAATCACCGTTATTATCGCTAGTCCTAGCCATTTATAGCTTTTTTTCAGGAAGGAAAACATCATTTTTCAGTAAAAAAAGGGTTGGGTGTTGGGTGTGGGGGGTTAGGTAAATTAACTAATCAATATTACTGCCTTTTGTCTATTTCCCATTCTCCTATCTCCTATCTCCTATCTCCTATCTGCTATCTGCTATCTGCTATCTGCTATCTCCTGTCTCCTAATCTCCTGTCTCCTATCTCCTATCTCCTGATTTAAGTATAAATACTTGTTGACAACTCGTAGTCGTTATGAGTACACTTAATTTAGACAAACTCGAAATGAGTACGACTTAGTAATTAGGAGTTGAAGATTATGCTACCAAACCGAGAAGGACAGAGAGTTCCCGATGTCACCTTTCCTGTACGTCAAAATAATCAATGGGTGAACATCACCAGCGAGGAATTATTCAAAGGAAAAACCGTTGTTCTTTTTGCCTTACCCGGGGCATTCACTCCCACCTGTTCCACCTCCCATTTACCTGGATATAACGAATTAGCCCCTGTTTTTCGGGAAAATGGCGTAGATGCTATTGTTTGCTTGTCGGTGAATGATACCTTTGTCATGAACGAGTGGGCAAAAGATCAAGAATGTGATAATGTCGTCTTAATTCCCGACGGTAACGGCGAATTTAGCGCAGGAATGGGGATGTTAGTCGATAAAGCTGACTTAGGTTTCGGTAAACGTTCTTGGCGCTATTCGATGCTAGTCAAAGATGGTGTTATCGAGAAAATGTTCATCGAACCGGAAGAACCGGGAGATCCTTTCAAAGTCTCCGATGCGGAAACGATGTTACACTACATCAACCCAGAAGCCAAAAAACCGCCTTTAGTCTCTCTTTTCTCGAAAGTGGGCTGTCCCTACTGCCTCCGGGCCAAGAAAATGTTAGAAGAAAAAGGCCTACAATACGAAGAAATTATCCTCGGACGCGATGCCACCAGTCGTTCTCTGCGGGCTATGAGTGGTAATACCACCACCCCACAAGTCTTCATTAACGGCCAATTAATTGGCGGTTCGGAAGAATTAGCGGCTCATTTAGGAGCATAATCAATCAGTTAGACCTCAAGTTATCTGGCTCTTCTGGTTTCTGTGTGGAAACGAGGTCTATACTGATAGTTTCTTCGACAAAATAGTCCTAAAAGTGTTACCCGATAAGCATTTCACGATTCCATAAGCAAAAATTATCACACAAAGTCGAGAAGAGCCGTTATCTTTCCATTGCAACTGGAGAGATATCTGTGAGAGGTTTTGCCCGGGCAAGTTAGAGCTTTTTTGTTGGGTGTGATTGTAGTCTGATGTATTTCGTTAATCATTTATAGCGTTTCTCAGTCTTATAAAGTACACCATCTGTTGCCTGTTCCCTAACTAAAACCAGAAACTTTGTGCCTCACAAGTATGAGAATTGCTGATTTTGTGAAAGCCCGTGACTTCATAAAGCCAAATGAAAAGGTAGTCGTTATCTTTACAGAGGGAAAACACTTTGTTCTCCACGATGACAACACTGGTTCAACGGGTCAGTGGAAGATCGATCCCAATCGTGAAGTTGACCGTATTATTCTTTATCATCGTGATGATGAGAATAATGCGAATAATTTGTACATAGCGAACCATGCTGGTGCAGAGCCAGCAGACAGGGAAGGTCGATACGACATTCGATTAACTCATGTTCAGTACATAGGGGCAACATCCGTAAATTGGGTTGAGTTTGCTGAAGGTGGGCAAAACCCAATTCGGTATCTTCCTTGATGTAGCTTTGATTACTGAAGGTTCTTGTCATCCACTAATAGGTAGGTGAGAACACGAGGTAAACTATAAGCGGGGAGATTGTGGTGAAAACTTATGAAGTTGACTGTAACACTTGACCGTGACGAAGATGGAGTTTGGGTTGTAGAATGCCCCAGCATTCCGGGTTGTGTCAGCCAAGGTAAAACGAGAGCAGAAGCTCTTGAAAATATCAGAGATGCAATTATCGCCTGCCTTCAAGTTCGTGCAGAACGTGGGCTACCCCTAACGATTGAAACTCACCAAGTAGAGGTAATGGCCTAATCATGTCCTCTGCTCTTCCTGTTCTCAGCGGACGTGAGGTAGTCCGAGTATTTGAAACCTTCGGCTGGCAAGTTGCGCGTCAAAGTGCCAGCCATATTATCATGGTTAAGGAGGGCGAACAGGTAACACTCTCTGTTCCTGATCATCGTGAAGTGGCAAAGGGTACGCTTCGTAGTCTTATTCGTACTGCTGGAATTACGGTACAAGAATTTGTTTCTGGCATGAGATGAGCGATAAGAGAGGTCTGACAATTCGAGTGCAGCAGACGGACGAAGGCTGCTGATGCTCAGTTCAAGGTTGTCTGATGCCGCTGATTCGAGCCGTTACTTGTACTGAGCGCATTGGAAGTATCAGTTATCAGCTACTTGTTTTCCGAATTAATTGGCCGTTTTTCAGTTTATTATCAACGTCCAATAGGATCAAAATCAGTCCCTTATGCACCCACAAAAATTATCGAGTATTCTGTTAACTGATCAAGGAGAAAGATTATGGTAGCCATTCCAGTCAAAACCAAAACCACGGGACAATACTACGCCACCCGCATCGATTTAGCATTAGATATCCGCAAAGCTATTGTTGAAATCCTAAGCCAAACCCTTGCCGCTAGTTTAGACCTAAAAACTCAGGTTAAACAAGCCCACTGGAATGTAAAAGGTTTAAATTTCTACCAATTGCACAGCCTCTTCGACGAAATGGCCACGGAATTAGAAGGCTATGGGGACATGGTAGCAGAACGGATTACCGCTTTAGGTGGAACCGCTTTGGGAACAGCGCGCATCGCCGCCGCTAACTCGATTCTACCGGAATATCCGGCTGATATCGTCGATGGTAGTGAACATATCCTTGCTTTAGCCGAACGTTATGCCTTATACGCCGCCCATCTTCGTTCTGCTATTGATACCACTGGCAATCAAGGGGATGCCGACACAGCAGATCTCTATACGGAAATCTCCCGGGACATCGATAAACGTCTCTGGTTCCTAGAAGCGCATCTGATTAAATCGGAAGATGTTATCGGTTAAATATAGATAAATTTGGGGTGTGTTAACGTAGCTTAATACACCTTAAATTCTCGTAATCGGTAAACGTAGCCAATCACTTATAGTCATTTCAATTAAAATTGAGAATATCAATCCCAGAGTTCATAAGGGTTTTGAAGAATTTTGTCGGTCTAGACTGTATCAGACTTATCTGAAATGACTATAACTACTATAGTTGAAACCCGATTAAATTTTCGATCGCCTTGACCAAATCTTGATTAGTCCAATTCTGGTACAGATAAGCAGCGATCGCACATCCCCCCGCACCGACTCCCTCTTTGACGAAACCCTGTTCATAAGCTTGCAAAACCGGGTATTTAGAGGCGGAAAAGTTTAATTGTGTGGCTAATAGGGGTATTTTTCCGATCAGGCTGGCTAATCCCACCGTATCCCCTGTTTTATCTTCCGCTACCCAACGAGTTGTGCCGACGATGATATTTTCCCAGTTAACCGGATAGGCATATTTAGTCACTAGAGCTTGAATTAGGGCAGAAACGGCTAACATTTGGGTTCCTCCGGCGAGAAGTACCCCACCCTGCCCACTGGCGGCGATGGCCATGCCAGCGACGAAAATCTGCTGAGGATCGCCTAGGGCGGCGATTACCTCAAAAGGATCAAAAATTTCTTTTCCGGCTAATCCCTGCTCAACTATTGCCTGTTTCTGAGCATGATTGCACTGGGGATGGCTGCTGTTAACTTTGCCGTTGGCTCGATAACCCAATCCGGTGAGGATGGCGAGGGCGGTGGTGGTGCCACCGACCACACACTCGCCGATAATTAGATAACTAGACTGGCGGGCTAGTTTTTCGCCCCAGGTTAGTCCTTGGGCGAACAGGTGTTTTACTATGGGGAGATCTAGGGCGCGGCCGGTGGAGAGACAACGGGCCGGTTGTCCCCCCAGTTCGATATAATCGACGGCCGGGGGCAAGGGTAAACCGGCGTTAAAAACGAGGACGGGAATGGCTAATTTTTCCACCACGGCGCGGGTAATATAGGCAGGAGAGGCTCCCACCGTTAGGGGGGGTAAGGGATAACGGGGATGGGGTGAAACTCCTTTAACGATAAATTCGGCATCGGCGATCGCTGTATATTTTCTATCTTCCGGGGTAGCACCAGCGGTGGAGATTCCGGGGATTAATCCCGTCTCGGTAAAACCTAAAACTAGGGCAAATATCGGAGAAGATTTTTGATGGCGCTCTAACCAATTTTGCCCCCGTTCGATTTCCGTGTAAATTTTAATCATCTGTTGATTTTGTCCTCTTACTTATTACTATTTCCCTCTCTCCATGAGATGATCTTTGATTTCAAGATATTTAGAAAATAAGTTATCAATACTAGCCAGTTTTGCCCCGTATGCTAAGGCTGTAGCCATAATAATACGGTCAAAAGGATCTTTGTGAATGGGAGATAAATTAACGGCTCTAATGGCAATTTCGGGGGTAATTGAAAATATATCTATTTTAGCTACTGTTAAAGCTTGTTGAATCCACTCTTGAAGGGGATAACTTAATTCTAATCTCCCCCGTTGGTTAGCCAGGGCTATTTCATAGCAAGAAATGGGGGAAACTCCGAGAGATTCTGCTAACTCAAATTTTTCTAGCCAATGCTCGGGAAATCTGTCAAAATTGCCATTTATTAACCACAACCAAATATGAGTATCAAGCACAATTACTTCAGACATTCCCAATCTTCTTCATCTACAATAGGACTGACCATATCACCTAGTATTTTAGCTTTACCCACCATATTCTCAACTGGAAAATGACGTTTGAATAAGGATGGTTTTTCTTCTAATAAGTTGTTTTTGCTGGCGGTGAAATTTTTAATTAATTGATAAAGTTCATCTAGTTGTTCTTCAGGTAAATTATCAATTGCTGTTTGAATAAGTTCTTTAACAGTCATAGTTTTACTCTCTATTTTCTGAACTTGAGTTATACTATAACACAACGGTTCCTTCAATAAAGGGACTCATCTTGAGATTTTACCTAAAATACAGCAGACTAAAAAGACTCATTTAAACCGTTTATTCTTAGATTAGCGGAATCTCCCCTAATGCAAGAGTGCCTCGTCTCAAAAAGTAATTTAAACACTTAACAGCTTATGTCTCTCCTGTCTTCTGCAATTATCGATACTTGGCGACGTTTTTACCGAGATCCCCTGGCAACAATAGGAGCGATCGCATTAATTATAATTATTCTTGCCGTCCTATTCGGTCCGATTTTTTATCGGGTCCCCATCGATACCATTGATTTTAGTCAAACCACTGCTCCCCCTAGTTTAAAACATCTTTTCGGCACTAATGATCTGGGACAGGATCAATTGGCGAGGATTTTGGTGGGGGGTCGAATTTCCCTGGCGGTGGGGATTGCTGCTATGATGGTGGCGATGATTTTAGGAACGGCGATCGGGGCTATTTCCGGGTTTTACGGGGGGGCGATCGATGGCTTATTGATGCGATTAACGGATTTATTTCTATCTTTGCCCCAATTACCCCTACTTTTGCTGATTGTCTATCTATTTCGCGATAGCATCAAGAAAATCGCCGGACCCGAAACGGGTATTTTTATCCTCGTGGTTTTGGTGATCGGGGGTTTAAATTGGATGTCGGTGGCGCGATTAGTGCGGGGAAATTTCTTAAAATTACGAGAGATGGAGTTTATCTCGGCTGCGATTGCTTTGGGGGCCACTCCTTTCCGTTTAATCTGGGTGCATTTATTACCTAATGTTTTGGGAATGATTATCGTGGCGGCCACTTTAGCCGTGGGTAATGCGATTATTACCGAGTCAACCCTGAGTTTTTTGGGTTTGGGTTTCCCCCCCGATGTGCCGACTTGGGGACAAATGTTATTTAAAGCTAAAGATTACTTGACAACTGCCCCCCATTTGGTCATTTTTCCCGCTCTAGCTATCGTGATCACGGTGTTAAGTATTAATTTTATCGGTGATGGTTTACGCGATGTCTTCGATCCTCATGTTTGAGGAACTGTGGAACTGGATAATTGCCGAAAAGTACCCAGAACCTCTATGATGATCAGTAACGATGGCGAGGAAATAAATACTGTGAGTAGCGTAACTGTCATTAGCGATCAGAAGTTTGACCAAGAGGTTTTTGAGGTCGAAAAACCCGTTTTAGTCTATTTTTGGGCGAGTTGGTGCGGTCCGTGTCGTCTGATATCCCCCTCGATCGATTGGGTAGCCAACACCTACGGCGAACGGCTAAAAGTAGTTAAACTAGAGGTGGACCCTAACCCCAACTCGGTGGCTAAATGTGATGTGAAAGGTGTTCCCGCTTTACGCATCTTTAAAGATAAAAAACTTATTGCCACTCATGAAGGGGCGATCGGCAAACAACAATTACAATCTTTTATCGATACCTATGTCAGCTAATTAGGTATCTGTGGTTATGAATAACTTAACCCTAGCACACCGCTTACAGGCACTCCAATCCAACGTTTTTGCCGATATGGATCGGGCAAAAGCTGCCAGTAGAGAAGCGGGTAATATCATTATCGATCTTTCGCTCGGTTCCTCCGATCTTGGGGCTGCTCCCCACGTTGTCGATGCTATTGAGCGATCTCTCCACGATCCTCACACCCACGGCTATTTACTCCATAATGGGACCAGAGACTTCCGAATAACTGCCGCTAACTGGTATAGCGATCGCTTTGGTGTTCCCATCGATCCAGAAACGGAGGTTTTACCCCTAATTGGTTCTCAGGAAGGCACGGCCCATCTACCTTTGGCCCTTCTCAATCCCGGAGATTTTGCCCTACTCCTCGATCCGGGTTATCCCTCCCATTTGGGCGGTGTTGCCCTTGCAGGCGGTCAAATCTACGGAATGCCAATTTTGGCAAAAAATGACTTTCTGCCAGTTTTAGAGGACATTCCTGACCTAGTGCTGGCACAATCGAAGCTGATGGTCTTGAGTTATCCCCATAATCCCACCACAGCGATCGCACCTTTGGCATTTTTTCAAAAAGCGGTTGATTTTTGCCGTCAGCATAATTTAGTCTTAATCCACGATTTTCCCTATCTAGACATCTTTTTTGAGGGAACATCGCCCCCCCCGTCAATTTTACAGGCCGATCGAGATAAAACTAATTCGATCGAGTTTTTTACCTTTTCCAAGTCCTATAATATGGGCGGTTTTCGCATCGGTTTCGCCATTGGCAACCCGCAGTTAATTATGGCTTTGCGACAGATTAAAGCCATGGTTGATTTTAATCAGTATTTGGGCATTCTCAACGGTGCGATCGCTGCTTTAACCGGTAATCAAGATTCGGTCAAGGAAACCGTCGCTATCTTCCAAAAACGCCGGGATGTGTTTATTAATGCCCTAAATCGCATCGGTTGGCCTGTTTCCACTCCGGCCGCCACTATGTACGTTTGGGCGAAAATTCCCCCCAGTTGGGCGGGTAATTCCGTCGATTTTTGTCGGCAATTGGTGGCCCAAACCGGTGTCGCGGTCTCTCCCGGTTCCGGTTTTGGTAAGGGTGGTGAGGGTTATGTGCGTTTTGCCTTAGTTCACGATCCCGATATTCTAGAGGCTGCCGTGGAGAAAATTGGGGCTTTTTTGGGATCAAATCGACATTTAACCTGATTTTGTCCTAAAGTGAAACCCTGATTTTACAATTTAGCTTAAGTTAAGGCACACAGCTTATGCTCGATCCCGTCGTTAATGCGGCCCGGATACTTTGGGAGTTTTATAACGTCCATAAAGATCCGGTGAACCTACTCTTAACCACTGCCTTTTCCGGCTTTGGCTTGACGGGGCTGAATTGGTGGCGCGAAAAACAGCAAAAACGGCGCCGCGCAAGAATCGCAGGCGATAGCTTGCCCTTTAGAGTCGTGCGTCCAAACCAGGATGTATTTCCCGCGATCTTTGGACGGGAGAGGGCAGAATATCTCTATCCTAGCCTGATTGACTGGGATATTCCCCTTCAAGATCGGGAACTGGATATCAACCATTTAGCTGAAATAATAAGGTTATTAAATGATGACCTGTGGGTGATCATTACGGGTCCGGCTGGGATCGGTAAAACTAGAGAGATGGCGGAAGTCGCCCTTCGTTTCATCCGTCGGGGTTGGACGGTAATGGTATTCACTGGTACGTTGGAGGGAGATCAATTTCCTCGAGAACAGTTTCTAGATGTGCGAAGAAATGTGCTTTTTATATTTGACGATTTGCATATTCAAATGAGGCGCAGTCAACCGACTCGGGAAAATCGAGCTACAGAAGAGCAATCCTTGCCGACCGACCGACCGTTACAAGAACGATTATTGGCGGCGCTGGATCATTGCGATCGCTTTTATATTCCCGATAGGCGGATCAAGGTTTTGGCGACCGCTAGAGATGAAACCGTCAGCGATGATCCCAGATTGGTTAGCCCATGGGAGATGTTGCAATGGGAGCGATACCCCCTCTGGCGCCGGTTTACGCGCTATCGATTACCCAAACCGGAAAATCAGGCGGTCGCGTCCTGGTTAGAAAGAGTGTCGAATCTTACGGGAATTCAACTGGAATGCCCCCCGGAAGAGATCGCAGGGTGTAATGACGGAACATTTCAAAATCTGGTGAACAATTTTGAAATTTTACTGGCTGGCGACAGTCAGGAGGGTCGTTCTTTGTCCCTAAGTCGAGAAAATTTTAAGGATACTCTCCGGGGATCTTGGGAAAAGTGTTATCAAGACGCGTTTAAGTTAGAGCCTTTGGCTAAAGAGTTATACGACGCTGTTTATTTATTACAACAGGCGAATATCCCCCTAAAGGCGTTTGTGGTGGAGCGAGTCGCGTTGATGTTAGTCCGGGGAAATCGCTGGCAAAAAGTTCGCTATCAGTGGCGGATTAAAAAGGCCTTAAAAAAATTAGAAGCGAGGGAGGGAATTTTATCCCCCCGCGATGGGCAGATCGAGGGAAAGGGGGAGTTACTGAGTCTAGAGGATTATTTGGAAAAGCTACTCGGGTTATTTTTAGCCCTGTTAGACCGATTTCCCCTCGAGGTCAAAGAGGCGCTGGATAAGGTGAGCAATAAGTTGTACGATAAGGAAAACTATGCAGAATCGCTGAGGGGCTATGATGCTTTAGTTAAATATTTTCCTAAAGATGAAAATTTTCAATTGATGCGTGGGAACAGTCTGTATTATCTGAAAATGTATGAAGAGGCACTGTCTGCTTACGAGGAAGCCATTAGATTGAAACCTGATTATGAAGCCGCTTGGTACAATAAAGGACTTATATTTGGAAATTTAAAGAGGTATGAAGAGGCGCTGTCTGCTTACCAAGAAGCCATTCGATTGAAACCTGATGATGATTACGCTTGGAATGGGAAAGGAAATCAATTAGCAAATTTAGGTAGGTATGAAGAGGCGCTATCTGCTTACGAAGAAGCTATTCGATTGAAACCTGATGATGAAGCCGCTTGGCTTGGTAAAGGTAATCAACTAGCGAATTTAGGAAGATATGAAGAGGCGCTATCTGCTTAC
>NZ_JACJSV010000104.1 GCF_014698335.1 Microcystis viridis FACHB-1342
GCAGGGCTTGCGGTGTCAGTCTGTAGAGCGACCATAAGACCAGAACAGAGTAAATCTGTTAAGGCAGGTGCGGAACCCCGCAAGGGAAAGAAGCAGAAACCCAAATCGTGAGGTTTGGGAATCACCGTCCGTTTACGGCGGTGAGGATGTCAAAACTGAGCCATTTTCGATCCAGTATTGTTTCGCTAAACCCCACCTACAAGATCTGCATTTGAGCATTAGTAATATGTTTACAGTTCCATATTAACAGATAAAAGTCGCGGACAGGATAAAGATAGCGGTATCTTTCTGTTAGGTGTTCTATTCTACAAGTCCTCGCGGGGAAAAATACGCAAAATGTCACGAGCAAAACGAGAACTAATCCCAGGCTATTCCTATCATATAACCATTCGCTGTAATAACCGAGAATTTCGCCTGACCCGTCTAGAATGCCGACAGGTGTTACTCTACGCTATCAAAAAAGCGATCGAAAAGTACGGATTCAAACTCTACGCGCTCTGTGTGATGAGTAACCATATTCACTATCTCATCGAACCGAAAGACGCGGAAGACTTGCCCAAAATTATGCACTGGTTGAACTGGTACACCGCCATGTGTTTTAACCGAATGCTGAATCGAACTGGTCACTTCTGGGAGAAACGCTATCACAGTAGCGGTTTTCCCACCACGGATACTAAGCGAGCGCTGAATACCCTACGCTATATTCACGCCAATCCGAAGGCTGCGGGAGTCCAAGTCGGATTCTTCTACGATTTTAGCGATTACGGGGTCTATGACCGACTCGGAGACGATGGCTTAACCACTTGGCATCCTGCGTTTTTGAGTCTGGGAGAAACCCTAGAGGAATGCGCGGCCAAATATCGCGGATTCTGCAAGAAATACCGGCCGCGACCGAAACCGGAAACCCGCAACCACTGGGGAAGTAAGCTACTCGCGGGGATAAAGCCGAAGAAAAGGTCTAAAAAATCCTCTCCGGGCCAATTGTCTCTCTGGTGGGAGGAGTGGGAGGAAGTCACCCCAGAAATTCTCGCGGTGGCGGATCAGTTCGTTTTTGCCAACGCCTACAACCCCCGCGTCGCCGGAGACATACTACAATCATGTCGCGGATCGGACCCGGGGCCTGGGTGAGGTACATCGAAAACCCAGAAGAAATACAAAAACCCCCGACCCAAAAACCCATACCAAAACCCAAACAAAACACCCGAACCCCGACGTACACCCAAAAAACCAAAAACAGAACCCCGACGTACACCCAAAAAACCAGAGGGTCCAGGGAGGTGTCCTAGGGGTGCTTTTAGGTCAAAAGTAACATCCCTGTAGTATATCCAGCTATTATTCACTCGCCAGCCTACCCTATCTCCGAAAGCGTTCCAAACTCTTTCATTATACTCCCCCCTCCCACCGAGTTCGCAGTAGATTTTCGCCTGCACGGAAAAACCAAAGCGACCGCCACTATATTTAACCCATAATTGGTCAATGGTTCGCAAATCCTCGCAGGGGAAATTATCCATATCCTCTACCTGTAGCCATCCTTCTTTTGTGCGATTTACCTGTAGCATCACGACTCTTGTTTCCTCGTCCGCTTCCCTCCATTGCTGCCGTTTTAATAAATCTTCTAAGTTCCGATAATCGATTCCTTTGGCGCTTTTAAGTTCGATTTCTGGCGGTGGTGCGGGTTTCGGGGTTTCTGTTATCGTTTTCGCCGACTCACCATTTATCGGTTCCGTTTTAGGGGACGGTGGGACGGGTTGTTGTGCTAGTTTCAGGGTAATCCGGTCATAAACTTTTAAAACCTTCGGATTCGTGGGGTCTAAGGCTAATACTCGCCTCATTAACTGTTTTGCTTCTTCTAGTCTCCCGTCACCTTCTAAATCTAACGCTTCCTCTCGCAGTAACGCGATATCGGTGATAGTTGCTTGTTTCGGTAACAGAATCAGATGATTCTTGTAGTTTGGTTCGACGGTGGAGTGGGGAGTCTGCGGGGGTTTGTTGTATTGTCGGTTGATTTCCGGAACTCGATGGAATAGATGATTACAAAGTCTCTCCACCGTCGCGCAATTCCTTTCCCCCTCAATTCGCAAAGCCTCCAGAAGCGCGTAGGTAAACGAACTCATTCCCAAAGCGGGAATTTGATAGGATTCTTCCCCCGGACTACAGGAAGCGATGGTAATCACTCCCTGTTGGGGTTTTCCTCCCGCGGATTTATTGCCGAATCGCGTCTCGTTCCGGCAAGAGTCCAACAACAGAATGATATTATCCGCGCCGCATTTGCGTAAGCGTTGGGTGAGATAGGTGAGAGAAATGGTGGTATCTGGGAGCAATTGGGAGTGTCCATCGTGGGGAACGAGGTAATCCTGTTCCTGATGTCGTAATCCGTGGCCGCTGAAGAAAAACCAGAAGTTATCCCCCGTCTCCAACTGCGGGGACTCGAAAAATTCATGGAGGAAGATTTTTAAATTTGTGGCGGTGGGTTTCGTTTCTAGAAAAGTACCGCTAGGCGTTTTAATGGAGTCAGAATCATCGGTAAAGAGGAAAACTTCGTCAAACTTGGCTTCTTCTTTACAATAGCGAAACATAGCCTTCGCGTCTTCGATGGCGCAATCTAGCTTGTTAAAGTGTCCCTGTTTATAGGCTGTAATGCCGATGATAAATGCCCAGTTCGCCATTAGTCCGCAGTCGGTGTGTTTTTCTCGTCTCGCTTGAATTTTAGGGTTAATCCGCCTTTGGTGCCGGTCTTAATCCCCGTCCCTAACAATTTTACTTCACCCTCCCCGGTAATCTCTACGCAAAGCTCTACTTCATCGAGTTTAAAACCGGTTTGTTGGTTGACCTGTTTCTGTGCTTGATTGAAGACTTTGCCGATAAGCTGGAGAAAATGGGAAAGTTCTGTCTCTAGCTTCTCTATGCTCACTTTTACGCCACGAGTCGCAGCTTCGGTGATAGTTTTCCTCGTGTCCCAGGGATTGCGATAGGTGTCGTTTCCTTTCGCATCTTCATCGACGGTGACGGGGGTATCTTCTGCGGTGATAATCCAAATGGTTTCTTCTGGCATAGCGCTCTCGTTTTTCGGCAATGGTTCTCCTTTATTATTCTAGTTACCCATTGCTAACTCACCTATAGAGATAGGGGTTAATAGTCCCAAAAAAGGGGGTTTAAATACCCCCAAAGCTCATAAGTTTTATGTTTTAGAGTATTGGTTTTAAACCGTTTCTACCAAGGGACGGGTTAACTTATCCAACTGTTGGGTTAACAGACTCAGGAATAAACCCACATCGGTGACGATACCCACGGATTCTACGGAACCTCGATCGCTTAATTTTGTCACCACGGCCGGGTTAATATCAACACAGACCATTTTCACCCCCGCCGGTGTCATATTGCCCACACCGATGGAATGGAGCATACTAGAGAGCATGAGAATCATGTCGGCACCTTGAATTAAGCGGGAATATTCTTCCTGTGCTTTAATTAAATCCATCTCCGTATCCGGAAGCGGACCATCATCGCGAATTGAACCGGCCAAACTGAAGGGGACATTATTCTTGACGCATTCATACATTACGCCTTTTGTCAATACCCCGGCCGATACAGCTTTGGCGATGCTGCCGTGGCGACGGATGAGGTTGATAATCTTGAGGTGGTGACGATGGCCACCGCGCACCGGGATGCCTTTCTGCATATCCACCCCTAAAGAAGTACCCATGATCGCCTGTTCCATGTCGTGAACTGCGATCGCATTTCCCCCCAGTAAAGCGTGAACGTAACCATCGCGGATTAAACGGGAGAGATGTTGCGCTCCTCCAGTGTGAATGACCACCGGACCTGCCGTTACCACCACTTTACCGCCCTGGTCGCGAATTTGGCGCATTTCCCAGGCAATCTGCTCCACGGTTAACTCGACTCGGCGCTCGCTGGAAACCCCCGCACCCATAAAGGTAAATTCCTGAGTGCTGTTGCGTTGTTCCCTGGATTCCGCCTGTCGGATAGTACGGATGCCCTCAACTCCCACCATAACGCGATCGCCAGCTTTTAAATCCCGCAGCAGAGTACATTTTGCCGTTTTGCCTTCCGGACTTTCAGTGACGACGATGGCTGCATCCATGCGTTGATTTTCCACCCGCACCCATTCACAGTTAACCCGCACTTCCGTGGGATAGATGGTGCTGACATAAAAATCATCGGGAGCGACCCCATCTTGTGCCACCACTGCGGTATTGACATCACAGATTTCTTGGGGACGAGCGGCCGCACCGAGGTCGATCAATTGTACCATGATCTCCTCCATTACCTCGTGAGAGGGTGCAGAAACGCGCACTTCGGCCGAGGAGGTACTTTGGCGCTCAATCCCTAAGGTGAAGTTTAAAACCTTGAAGCTGCCCCCATTTCCTACCACAACATCGAGAGCTTTATTCATAATTCCCGCGTCGAGCAGATGACCTTCTAGCTGGAGAATGCGACTTTCAATGGTGACATTAGCGTGATGGTCTGGAATTAAGGGTTCGGTGGTACGCAGGGTTAAACATTTAGCGGCTCCTCCTGCTTTTAAAAACTCCGTTAGGGGAGTTTGTACCACTTCAAAACCTTTTGCAGCTAAGTTATGTTGTAAGTCGTCACTAATTTTATTCATGACGATTACTTGACCGATATTCACAGCATTACAAGCAAAGTTAACCGCATCGGCTTCTTCAACGATAATGCGTTTTTCTTCGGGAATTTTTAACTCAATTAATCGATTAGAATAGGCATCAAAAGCATCGGGATAGTAGAGTAGATAACCGCCACTAAGGGGACAAAAACAGGTATCAAGGTGATAGAAACGTTCATCGATTAAACGTAGGGATAAAACCTCGATATCGAGCCATTTAGCGATTAAAGGGTGGGAATCTAACTCAGTTCTGAAGCCATATCCTGCCCATAACCAACGTCCTTCCCGATCTAATAATGCGTCTCCTGCACCTTCAAAGGGTAAATCTTTGGGCAGTTCGTGAACTGTAAAACCGTTATCTTCAAACCACTGTTTAAAATAGGGTTCTTCTCCCTGTCTTTCTTTGTGTAAAAAGCGACTGAGAACGACAGTTTTTTCCAGAACTAAACCTGCATTAGCGGTAAAAACCATGTCAGGCCAGCCTTTTTCTGGTGTGACTAAATCCACGAGCGCCCGATCTTTGAGAACATGATAAAGCTGCTGCCATTGTTGCCTAGCTTTTTCTTGGGAAGATTTGTGAATGTTGCCCTCCATCCAAGGATTAATCACATAATCCACATCGTAATGATCGGGAGAACACATCAAAAAGCGAATAGTTTCAGTCATATTTTTTGACAATGAATATTCAGTATAAGTAGTCTGGAGATAAGTTTAGACCAATCTTCCATTATACTCCACTTTGCCCCGAAATGTCACTAGGCCTAAGATTAGGACAATTTCCACTCTACAAGCTAAAAACAGCCTGATTCTAGCCGATAACTGACGGCTAGAAGCTTAAATTATTGTAAATCCTGATGTTTAAATAACCCCATAAATTTCGATTTGCGTCCATGTTCCTTAATTAAACTTTCCCGATAAGTTTGCCATTCTTCCCGTCTTCCTGACATATAAAAGGCATTACGAGCTTTTTTCAGCCATTTAATCGTTTCTTCGTAGCGATCTGCCTTTTTTTCGTCGAGTATCTTTTCCGCAGCAGGACGTACATGATCGATCAACCAGTTAGGAGCGACGGTAGCAGCCGCATCCATTATCCGCCAAATTAGGTGAGACTGCACATAGGAATTATTAGAAACGACTTTAATTGCATCTCTAACTAAATTTTCGTGGAGAAATATATCGATTTTAGCCTCTGTGGAACGTCCACCGCTAAACTCGCGCAAGTAATCTAACAAGTCTAATTTTAAATCAGACCAATCTTCCCCCGCTAAAGACTCAATTTTTTGGTAATGGGAAAAGGAAGGTTGGTCTTGAAATGCCTTAATTCTAGCAGCCAAAGCTATATCTATAATTCAGCCTAGACAAAATGTCTGGGGGAAGTTCAGTTATTAACCGAATTAAGCTGTTTTTGCAGTGCCACAATGCGATCGCTTGTAGCCGGATGGGTGCTGAGAATTGTCGGGGTAGAACCCCCCTGTTGTGTTAATTTTTGCATAAAGGAGATCATCGCCGTGGGTTCATAACCAGCCCTGGCCAAATTTGTTAAACCCAGTCGGTCCGCTTCTAATTCATCCTTGCGACTATTGGGCAGATTATAGGCGAGATTAACCGCCAATTGTACCCAAGTTTTTGTCTCTAATCCCGCCGCACTGAGAAGTCCTTGGGCGAGGGCAGTATTGCGTAATTGGGTGATAGAATGACGACCAATGATATGGCCGATTTCATGGGCAATCACGCTGGCTAATTCGGCCTCATTATCAGTAGTTTTAATCAATCCCGTGTGTAAATAGACAAATCCACCCATAGTTGCGAAGGCGTTAATGCTATTGTCGCGCACCACTTGAAAAGTGTAGGGAAGGTCAGGGCGATCGCTAGTTGCCGCTAATTGCTGCCCGATTTCTTGGACATATTGGTTAATTCTGGCATCTTTGGACAGTTTCACCTTACCTGATTCTAATAAACCTTGATTAATCTGCCTACCGATGGCGACTTCCTGCTGAGGAGAAATAGTGGAGAGTTGAATAACTTGCACACCCCGAAAAAGTAAATCCATCCACGAGAGCGCGGAACTGTTTTGGGGATTGATAATCCCGATACTCAGGCTCAGCAGCAGAGAAATTATTGTTAATAGCCAAAAACGGGAGAAAATAAGGCGCATAGACGATTCGATCCCATAAAAACCTCATTCTTATTCTAGACATTGTCTAAGTACCTAAGCAAAATTAATTACACATATCTAACCACCTCTTGCCTCTTGCCTCTTGCCTCTTGCCTATCTTCACTAGGAAATTAATTTTGCACGACTACTTATCACCCTTTGTCTGTTACTGTCCCCGATTGGTTTGATAGACGTAAAAGTTAAATAAATCGAATAAACTGCCAACAAAAGCAAAAGTAACAGCGATGGTTAACATTCCTTGTAGGGGATAACCGCCACCGAAAATGGTTAAAAATTGCAGAATTTGGCTAAAAACAGTCTGAGAAACCCAAGTAAAGCCGGGGACGTGACTGGTGGCGAATAAAGCAGTTAAAATCGAACCCACCAGGAGGACGGGGGCAACAAAACTTAATAGGGTGGAAAATAGCAGAGAACGGAGCAAAGTAAGCATGGGTGCTGATCTCCAGAGAATTGGGGCGCGATCGAACGGGAATAAGAATTTATACTCGCTCCCCTCTAGGATATACGTTCATCTCCGATAGGGACGGTTTTTTAAAAAATCTTAAAATATCATTAAGATTCTTGGTTAAGAAAAATATAGCAGAGGAATTCCCCACAGGAGCGTACACCGGTGGGGATGCAGCGACTGCCTCCTTTCCGCTTGCTCAAATCCTCTGCTATAACGTTGACCATTAACTGCCCGAAGCGGATAAAACCAGAGGATGATAGAAAAGTTAGAATTACCCTTTCATCTATGACCCTAGATATTATCCCTGAAGGGGAAGAACGCAAAGTAGAAGCTGTCAGTAGTGCCGCTATTGATGGGGCGCCGATCGCCTATATTGTCGTCTTAGCGGCCATTGTCACTACCCTTTCTTTTATTCCCTTCTCCATTGTCCTCGCTTCCGGCGGTAGTATGCCCCTCAGTCAAGCGGTTTTTCCCCTTTTGGGTTGGTTACTCGGCCCGATCGCTGGGGCGATCGCTAGTGGCATTGGGTCCTTAATTGGGGCTTTCCTTGCCCCCTACACGGCAGGAATTCCCGCTATTTCGGTCTTTGGGGCGATTTTGTCGAGTTTTGTGGCGGGAACAATGGTTTTAGGCAAAAAACGCCGTTATTGGTGGTTAGGATTGACGTTAATTTTTCTGATTCCCCTGTTTATCTACGCTAACCGGGCGATCGGACTGAACGGCATTTCGCCACGAGTCTTTATTGCTGGGGCTTTCGTCGATTGGTCGGCTTTGGTATTATTTATCCTACCAACCCGGACTCTTTTTACCCATTGGATCAAAGGTAGTAACTTTGTCCTAGTAGCTGCGGGAATTTTTGGCGGGACTTGGACCGCCAGCGGCCTCTCCCATTTAGGGGCCGTCGCCATTACCTACTCGATTTTTAACTGGCCCGAAGAAGTCTGGATCGCTTTAATTCCGATCATCCCCGTAGAAAATCTGATTCGTTCCCTCGTCGGTATGGTGATCGGTTGTGGTGTCATTGCCGGTTTACGGGCGATCGGTTTGGTCAAATCACGGGAGGCGATCTACTAGGTAGGAAGTTTTCCTTTTGGGGAGTGGGGGATCGGGTGTCGGGGTGGACGCAAGGGCAAGAATTGCCAGGTTGCGTCCAACCCGACAGCGAAAAAAAAGAGAACTAGCGTTTTAGCCAACTCATCATCGCCCGCAGATCTTGGCCGACTTCTTCGATCGAATGTTCTGCTTCTTGACGACGCATAGCGGTGAAACCCGGTTTACCAGCTTGATTTTCGAGGACAAACTCTCTGGCAAATTGTCCCGATTGAATTTCCAGGAGGATTTTCCGCATTTCGGCCTTAGTTGCTTCCGTCACCACCCGCGGACCGCGAGTGTAGTCACCGTACTCGGCTGTATTGGAAATACTATCGCGCATTTTGGCTAAACCGCCCTCGACGATCAGATCGACGATCAGTTTTACCTCGTGTAAACACTCAAAATAGGCTAATTCGGGCTGATAACCGGCTTCTACGAGGGTTTCAAAGCCAGCTTTAATTAAAGCACTTAAACCGCCGCATAATACTGCTTGTTCGCCAAAAAGGTCGGTTTCTGTCTCCTCGCGGAAAGTGGTTTCCAAAACCCCGGCCCGAGTGCCACCAATACCTTTAGCGTAGGCCATTGCCCGATCGCGTGCTTGGCCGGTAGCATCTTGATAGACGGCGAATAAACAGGGGACTCCTTGACCTTGTTCGTAGGTGCGACGGACGAGATGGCCCGGTCCTTTGGGGGCAACCATAACCACATCGACATTATCCGGGGGAACCACTTGACCGAAATGAATATTAAAGCCGTGGGCAAAAGATAACACCTTGCCTGCGCTTAAATTCGGGGCAATTTCGTGGAGATAAATCGTTTTCTGCACTTCATCCGGTAAGAGGATCATGATCCAGTCGGCAATTTTAGCGGCTTCGGCCACATCATAAACCGGAATACCGGCTTCTTTGGCTTTGATGGCCGATTTACTGCCGGGATATAGACCAACAATCACATTAACGCCACTATCCTTGAGATTTAATGCGTGGGCATGACCCTGGGAACCATAACCAATAATAGCGATCGTTTTCCCCGCTAATAAGTCTAAATTGGCATCCTCATCATAGTACATTCGTGCCATCGAACTCGCTCCTTAAATTTTTTTGTCACTGTGCAAACTCCTAATTATACGCGAAAATCACGCCCGTCAGAAGCATTTGATCGCCTATTTCTAGGAGTCAAGAAAAAATAGTGTCGAGAAAATTTGAATTTTCTCGAGATATTTGGGTACTCTAACTAGGGAAAGCTGACTTGATCTAGTGGAGCAGAAGGGGGGGATAATGGCCAATTTTTAGCTTGGACTTGGTTCTTTCACCAAAATTGATTACAATATCATCATCAATAGCTGCTTCCTCTGCTCCTATCCAGTTAGGATTAACCTCGGTCTGAACACAGATAATCAGGTTAATATTAGTGCAGAAATAGCTTCTCTCCCCCTCGATTTTCACCTGTTCTGGGTAAATTACCCAGTTAGGATCGTTTATAGACTGATTTACTGCCTTGATCGATACTAAATAAAATCAGGTGAAAAGATCAAGATTATTGGCTTTGTTGATCACCAATTCCCTTAGAGCTGCCCCAGAAAATCTATGGTAAGTTTTTTTAAGAAGCTATTGACAAAAAAAACTCAAGGTATTGGGTTAGAGATTACCCCAGAGCGTCTTAACGTGGTTCAGATCGCCAAACAGAAACAAAATTATAAATTAGTTAAATGTTGTTCGTCGGATATCCCAGAAGGCATCTTTGAGGAGGGAAAAATCGTCGATTCCGTCGCTTTAGCGGAATTAATCCAAGAAGTCCTCAAGGAAAATAAAATTACTAGCAAACGAGTCGCTACTGCTGTCCCCATGCGCGAGTCAATTATCCGGATTATCCCTATTCCCTCGGAATTGGACGATGAGGAATTGCGCGATCTGGTCTTAAATGGCCAATTCAAGTCTGAATTGCATCACTGTCTGATCTACCTTTATAGAATACCTCATTCGGGGTACGATAGTCAAGACATTTTCGAGGACGATTGTTAATCAAGTTTACGGCTCTTTCCACCTCCTCTGGCTTAACGATTTTAAAATTCGTTCCCTTGGGGAAAAATTGTCTTAACAGTCCATTGGTATGCTCGTTTAATCCCCTCTCCCACGAATGATAAGGAGTAGCAAAATAAAAATCTGCTCCTAGTTTC
>NZ_JACJSV010000105.1 GCF_014698335.1 Microcystis viridis FACHB-1342
TGAATGATGCCCATCTGAAACATAAAAAAGAACTGGATTCCTTGCTGACTCTACGATTTCAGAAGTTTAATAAATCTCAGATTATGAACGTCTAAAGTATAAATTAAAAATGGATTTTAGGTTCGATCCCCCCTTAATCCCCCCTTGATAAGGGGGATATATGATAATTTTTAACGCCTACCTACTTAGATGATTTTATTTAGGTTCTGCCTAGGGATTTATTGACACTGGTTTCAATTTGATAAATGGATGAAAGGACGCTACCTTGATGATTATTGACTAGATCATATTTGACTTCTTGTAAATAATTAAAAATGGCATCCCGCAGAATCGGTTTTTCAATGTTTACCGTGTGCTGATAGTCCCATAAATCCCAAACTATCAAACCAATTCCCACGATTGGATCGATTAATTCTGCGCCAAAACTACTCGCTACTGCTCCACCCGTTTTAGTGGCAATTTTCGCCCCGGTTTTTCCCGCTAGGGACAAATAAACTGTGCTGCCCACTTTCACCACTGGGATGAGAGATTTAACTCCCAAAGCAGTGGCACCACCGACTAAAAGTTTAATTGATGTGTTAGAAATATTGCCCTCGGTATCTTGAATTGTTATGGCTATATCGCTAAGATAACGGTCCCATTTACCTTGGGGAATTTGATAACTGGCCTGAATATTCTCTAATTCATTGCTTAAATTATTGACATATAAATTAACAGCATCCCTAGTAATTCTCTCTAGACGTAATTGTGCTTCTTGGGGACGAATTACCCGTTTAGTAAACTCGGTTTGAATAGTTTTGGTCAAATTTTCTGCCACCACCTGTTCCGAGGGTGGATTATCTGTATTGACCCAGTGAGCGATCGAGGAGTATAATCCGCTTAAAAAGGCCTTACCCTCAAATTGTTTTTGATTGAAATAGTTAAAATACCAAGGCAAAAAACCCTGATCTACTCGTGTCATCAACTCCTCCACCCATCCCTCAATTTCTCCTAGGGCGAAGTTTTGAGAATTGGCTCTCGCTGTCTGTAAAGCTTGGCTAATTTCTCGATCGATTTTACTGTTAGATTTTTGGGGTATAGTGATGGGAATCTCTAGGTTAGTTTCTGTAGCAACCTTAGTTTTTAACGGTTCATTGCTGGCAGTTCCTAGCCAAATTTTCCCTAAAAGAGGCACGATAACCACTAGAACAACTATAGCCCAAATTAACGGGGTGATCGCCTTAATCAGTTGACTGATTGCCTGAATGCGGTTAGTTTTTTCACTATACTGAGGTGGCTCAATATTTTCTTGTGAATCTGGCCTAGAGTTCATCAGCTAACCTACTTAAAATTATTAGATCATCGTTCTCAAAAAACCGCAAACCGCAGAAACCCCAAATTTCTCAGCAGTAAACTGGAGAGAGCATTATCGGGCAAAAGACAGCCAATACCCGATAAATATCGGCAATTTTAGCGAATTTCTGCCTTCATCCGCTCAAGGGTTTGCTGCATTTGGTCGAACATCATTTGCGGAGTCATGCCAAATTGACCTAATTGGGTTTTTAGCTGTTCTACGGTCATTTGGGCGGAAAAATCTTCAGATAACTCGAAACGCTTCATAAATATCTTGTAGCGTTCCATTAACTCCTCCATCCTATCGATAAAGATGATTTTACCCTCTCGATCGAATTTCCCGTACTCGCTGCCCAGTTGTGTGAGGGACTGGTAATCCTCAAATAGCTGTCTAGCTTCCTGTTGAACCACTTCTGAGTCAAAGAATCCCATAATCTTAAAACTGCTTATCGTCGATAGTTATTTTCCATCCTATTTTATTTTAGCCGGGGAAAAAGTCTAGCTCTGGCCGATTTACGGATTACCGTATTGGGGAAATGGAGAGGATCACAAACGGCCCCCGTCGCGGTTTAACCGTTGCCCCAGGAAGTTTAAGATAAAAAGTGAAAAATCAAAAATTGTCCTTTAACTGCCCCACAGGGGCTATTTCGCTAAATTTGGGCTGTAGCCCTTATAATTTGCCAAAACGACGATGACGACCCTGATAATCTTTTAAAGCGTGGTGAAATTGCACTCGATCGAAATCGGGCCAGAGGGTGTCAGTAACGTAGATTTCCGCGTAGGCCATTTGCCAGAGTAAAAAATTACTAATTCGCATTTCCCCACTACTGCGAATCAACAGGTCTGGGTTAGGAATCCCGGCAGTATAAAGATACTGTTCAAAGAGAGATTCATCGATCGCTTCCGGGGAGACTAAACCCCGTTGCACCTGACGAGCGATCGCCTGACAAGCTTGCACGATTTCCTCTCGGCCGCCATAATTAGTAGCCACCGTAAATTGAATACCGGAATTTTTGCTAGTTTCTGCTTGAGATTTAGCAATTTCCCGTCTTAAAGACTCTGGCAAGGCTGATAAATTACCAATAAAGCGAATTTTAACATTTTCCTGCATCATTTCCTCCAATTCCCGCCGTAAAACCCGCTCGAATAGAGTCATTAAAAATTCTACTTCCTCGAGGGGACGACCCCAATTTTCCGTCGAAAAAGCATAAGCAGTTAAAGCGGGAATCCCCCAGTCACGACAACAGCGCAGCAAGTCCTTGAGTGCATCTACTCCCCGTTGATGGCCCATAATCCGGGGTAAACCACGATTTTTCGCCCAACGACCGTTCCCATCCATAATCACTGCGACGTGCTGAGGCAAACGGTTTTTATCTAAATCCGTAGGTAATTCTGGTGATAAGCTCGGTTTAACAGTCATTTTCTATCTTTCGGGGTTGCGCTGGGCGAACGGGAGAATTTTTCTAAGATTAGACGACCTTTTAAGCCAATTGTACGCCCTAAACGTCCCCAACTCGGTGCGACCACTTCCCCCTCTCCCGACGGAGAAAACTTCGCTTCGAGCAGCTCTTTTAGTTTACTACTGGTTAAAGGCCGATCCAAATTACCTCCGGACGCGAGGGAAATCGAGCCGGTTTCCTCAGAAACCAC
The DNA here is from genome assembly GCF_014698335.1 of Microcystis viridis FACHB-1342. Lineage (GTDB taxonomy): Bacteria > Cyanobacteriota > Cyanobacteriia > Cyanobacteriales > Microcystaceae > Microcystis > Microcystis ichthyoblabe_A. The sequence continues at coordinate 2,983 of NZ_JACJSV010000105.1, forward strand.
AATACAGATACAATTATCTATCCTTTCGGTAATACCCATGGCTGCCCGATGACGGGTGCCTAATTGCCTAGAGGTACTGCGCTCCGATAGGGGTAGAATAACACCAGCGGCCACCACTCGATCGCCCCGAATAAATACGGCTCCATCGTGCAGTAAAGTTTTAGTTTGAAAAATAGTTTGAATTAATTCCTTAGATACTTGGCCATTGAGCGTCACCCCCGGATTGACAAACACCTTGGTATCGAGATTGCCACTGGTTTCTAATACCATCAGCGCACCGGTGCGATTTTGAGATAGATCCTTCACCGCGTCCACTAACTCATCAATGACATTATCGGTCTTGGGAGTGGGGGAACTTTTCTGAAATAACTCCCACACTTGACCTTTGCCCAATAATTCTAAAAAACGGCGGAATTCCGACTGAAAAATCACAGCGATCGCCACAGCTGCCCCCAAAATCAATTTTTCTAGGACTAACCCCAGCAAGCGCAATCCTAGAGCATCGCTAATCACCGAGGCCAGCATTAAATAGATTAGTCCTCGCACCATCCAAAAGGTACGCCGCTCGCCGATAATTAGCAGCAGCATATAGGTAAGGAGGAGAACTAACCCAAAGTCTAGGAATGACAGACCATGGCTGAGAATCCAGGACAATAACCGGCGAGGGTCTAGAAAAAAACCCGACATGGGGGGACAATAGCGATGAGGTTTATATTAAGGAGAGTCGATTGGGTAAGCGGTCTTGACGCAGCAAATCCGCCAGATTTTCCCGTTCAAGGATCAGATTAGCTTCTCCATTTTGGACAATTACCGCCGCCGGACGGGGTAAGCGGTTGTAATTAGAAGCCATACTGTAGTTATAGGCCCCCGTGGCTAAAACCACTAAAATATCCCCTGGGTTGGTTTTCGGTAGCGCAATATCCTTAATTAGAATATCGCCAGATTCACAATGTTTTCCAGCTATTGTCACCACTTCCTGACATTCTTGACTCATTTTATTGGCGACCACGGCCCGGTAAACCGATTGATAGGTAATCGGTCGGGGATTATCGGACATTCCGCCATCGACGGCGATATAGGTGCGGATTTCGGGGATTTCTTTGCGATTACCCACTGTATAGGCTGTTACGCAAGCGGTGGCAATCAGAGAGCGTCCCGGTTCGGCAATAAGCAGCGGATAAGCGATACCTCTTTCCTGACAAGCTTTGGCCACTGCTAAGGACACCGCTTGTACCCATTCCTCGATACTTGGGGGGTCATCACTTTCAAGGTAGCGAATCCCTAAACCACCACCGACGTTTAATTGCTCTAGGGGTAAACCCCGTTCTAAACCTAATTTAAACCAATCTGCCAGCACAGCGGCTAAGTCTTGGTGGGGTTGACGTTCAAAAATCTGGGAACCGATGTGAGCGTGTAAACCCAGACAATTCAGCTGCGGATGAGCTAAAACATAGTCAAATACTGCTTCGATTTGATGGGGGTCAAAACCAAATTTACTGTCTAAGTGACCCGTGCGAATGTATTCGTGGGTGTGGCACTCGATACCGGGGGTTAACCGCAATAGAACCGGAATAGGGGTATCAGGACGATTTTCGCCTAATTTAACCAGATTTTCTAACTCTAGCCAGTTATCAACGATAATAATGCAGTTATGCTCGATCGCGTATTCTAATTCGGCGATCGATTTGTTATTACCATGAAAGTATATTGGCACAGCGGTTTTATTGATCTGGTCTAAAGCGGTTAACACCGTGTGAATTTCTCCGGCCGACACCACATCAAAACCTAATCCTTCACTAGCGACCACGGCCGATACGGCCAGGCAATTCCACGCTTTCGAGGCATAAATTACCCTAGATTCTCCGGGATAATGTGTCTGGAAACCTTGCAGGTATTGACCACAGGCAGTGCGGAGGGTGACTTCATCGATAATATACAAGGGTGAACCGAAACGTTCCACTAGGGTGGTCACATCGCAACCACCGATTTCTAGACAATCGCGGTTATTAACCTTGGCTGTCAGGGGTAACAGGGTTTGATTCGGGGATAGACAATCTTGATAGGCTAAATATTTTTGTCCAGAATTGCTGATTTTAGGTTCAGTTGATAGCATGATCGGTGTTTTTTGTCAAGAAATCGATAATTTTTGTTACAATCTCCGCGCATCCCCGATTCAGTCAAGGGAATTTTGACCGTCGGTGATCTAGATATAGTCATTTCAATTCAGATTGAGAATATCAATGCCAGAGTTCATAAGGATTCAACCAGTCTAGATTGTATCAGACTTATCTGAAATGACGATAACCAAAATAGTTATCTCTTTCACTTTACGACCAGTTATAACCTTTCTCTGATCAGTAAAAATCCCTAGGAAATCCTGCTAAGTACCTAAGCAAAATTAATTACACATATCTAACCCCGCTCTTGCCTCTTGCCTATCTTCACTAGGAAATTAATTTTGCACGACTACTTACTAAATCTGGTTATTAAAAACTGATTATTTATTCTCCTTTGCTTATTGCCTAATGCCTAAATTGCCAAATGCCTTTCTCTGTAAGAGTTTCATTCCTTATAACCCTGTCCGTTGCATAAGACAAACCGAAGAACCATAATTCATAATTTATAACTCATAATTCCCATAGGACTGAAATCCGGGTAAAATTTGAGAGATACAATCGGTCAATTGGGCATGGATTATAAAGAAGCAGGCGTGGATGTGGAAGCGGGACGCGCTTTCGTCGAGAAAATTCGCCAAAATGTGGAAAGTACCTTCCGTCCCGAAGTTATCGGCGGTTTAGGCGGTTTTGGCGGCTATTTTCAGTTACCTTCTGGTTATCAGCAACCGGTGTTAGTATCGGGAACTGATGGTGTGGGAACCAAGCTGAAAATTGCCCATAGTCTCAATTGCCATGATACGGTGGGAATTGACCTGGTGGCCATGTGCGTCAACGATGTCCTAACCTCCGGGGCCGAACCTTTATTTTTCTTGGATTATCTCGCCACTGGTAAACTGGAAGCGTCACAGTTAGCGGCGGTGGTATCGGGAATCGCTAGTGCCTGTCGTGATAGTGGTTGTACTCTTTTGGGAGGGGAAACGGCGGAGATGCCGGGGTTTTATTCGGCGGGAGAGTACGATTTGGCGGGTTTTTGCGTCGGTATTGTCGAAAAAAGTCAATTACTCGACGGCAGTAAGGTGCAAATCGGCGATGTGGCTATCGGTTTAGGCAGTAGTGGGGTTCACAGTAACGGTTTTAGTCTTGTTCGTAAGATTATCGACACCCAGGGCTTAAATTGGCAAGATTGCCCCGCAATTTTAGCCGGCTCTAGCTTAGGTGAAGTTTTGTTAACTCCCACTAGACTTTATGTTAAACCTGTGCTAGAACTGCTACGCTCTGGGTTAGATATTCACGCCATGGCCCACATTACTGGGGGTGGCATCCCGGAAAATTTGCCCCGCTGCTTGGGTAAAGGGCAGTCTGTGCGGATTTACCGCGAAAGTTGGCCAGTTTTGCCAATTTTTCACTGGTTAGCCCAGATGGGTTCGGTTAATCCCGAAGCCATGTTTAATACTTTCAATATGGGTATCGGTTTTGTGATCATTGTCCCATCAGATCTGGCGCAATTGACTATTAATCAACTACAATCCTCTGGGATTAATGCCTACCAAATCGGCGAAGTGATTGCCGGTAAGGGAGAAATTGTTGGGCTTGATTAAAGTTAGTTGAGGCTAAGAAGATTTTGCCATGAATTCCACCAAAAAATCAGGTTGACTGGCTGGGATAGCAGCAGAGTTTCGGCCTATCCCCAACCCAATTTATATTAAGTTTTTTTACTTAAGTAGTTATACTTAGTTGGCTTCTCGATAGAATCAAGTCAGAACCTCATAAGGCACTTTTTCAGAGAAAAGGAGGTTATAGCCATGCAAGGAACGCCTATCCCCCAACTATTAGGAGACCAGTGGTCTGGGAAAAAGGTTCTGGTGACTGGAGCTTCGGGATTTAAAGGCAGTTGGTGATTTGACGCTCCCCGAAGCGCTCATGGGAGGGATTCTTGGTTCAACAAGTCCACCATACCAAGTACCTAAGTACAGGACAAAAAATCTAAGGACTGCAAAAAGCTAAGTACAGGACAAAAAATGAAGATAAAGGAGAAAAGTCATGTTGACAACTCAAGATACCCAAAAAGATAATTCCTTCGCAGAAGCTCGGAAGCAAACTGAAGAATACAAACGCTTGCAAGAAGTCCGTGAACAAAATATCCCTTGGAAAAAATGGGGTCCCTATTTAAGCGATCGCCAATAGTCCACTGTCCGAGAAGATTATAGTCAGGATGGTAATGCTTGGAACTATTTTACTCATGATCATGCCCGTTCTCGTGCTTATCGTTGGGGAGAAGATGGAATATTGGGAATTTCTGATGAGCGTCAGCATCTTTGTTTTGCTATTTCTCTTTGGAATAGTAAAGATACTATTCTTAAAGAGCGATTTTTTGGACTAACAGGAAGCGAAGGAAATCATGGAGAAGATGTCAAGGAATATTACTTTTATCTAGATAATAACCCCACTCATTCTTATATGAAGGCATTGTATAAGTATCCTTATGAATTTCCTTATGATGATCTCGTTGAAGAGAATCAAAAACGAAGAAATGCTAAGTATAGAGGAGAAGAACACCCTGAATATGAGCTAATTGATACAGGTTGCTTTGACAATAATAGTTACTTTGATGTTGTTATTGAATATGCCAAGAAGACTCCTGAAGATATTTTAATTAAAATTACTGTTGGGAATCGAGGCTCTGAAGCTCATCCACTACATATTTTACCTACTCTCTGGTTTCGTAACACTTGGTCTTGGTTGGGAGATGCAGAAAGGGAAAAACAAAAACCAAGTTTGCAGAAAGTTGCCAATAATGTAGCTACTATTAAAGCCCATCATAGCGAGTTAGGTGATTATTATCTCTATTGTCAAGGAGATACTCCTCTGTTATTTACTGAAAATGAAACTAACAACGAACGCATTTTCCATACTCCTAATGCGAGTAAATATGTTAAGGACGGAATCAACAATTATGTCGTTAATCAAGAGCTAGATAAAGTCAACCCTGAACAGAAAGGGACAAAAGCCGCCGCTCACTATAATCTGACTATTGAAGCTGATGCTGATAAACCTCAAGTGATATGGTTGCGCTTGACAGATATTGCGCCAGATCAACTACCTGATGCTAATCCTTTTGGAAGTGATTTTGAGAAGGTTTTTGACAAGCGCAAAGAAGAAACTGACGCATTTTATCAAGCTATTACTCCTTCAGATTTTCCAATTTCAGATGAGGAACGACAAGTTCAACGACAGGCATTTGCAGGAATGCTATGGAACAAGCAATTTTATTACTATATAGTTCAAGATTGGCTCAAAGGAGATTGGTCATATCAAGACAGAAAGTGGCATAAAATATACCCCTCAGATAGCCTACCAGATAAAGCACAATCCGACACTAGAAAATTTAACTCCAAATGGACTCATCTACATAATGAAGACATAATTTCTATGCCAGATAAATGGGAATATCCCCAGTATGCTGTCTGGGATTCAGCTTTTCATGCTGTTACTTTTGCTTTAATAGACCCAGATTTTGCTAAAGAACAATTATGCCTATTTTTGGAAGAAGGGTATATCCATCCTAATGGACAGTTACCATCTTTTGAATGGAACTTTAGTGAAGGTAATCCACCTGTTCACGCTTGGGGAGCTTGGCAAGTTTATCAAATTGAGCAAGATATGTATGGTTTTTCGGACAAAGATTTCCTAAGAAAAATATTTCACAAGCTGAATAGTAACTTTAATTGGTGGTTAGAAGTTCAAAAAATACCCGAAAAGAATCTTTTTAGTGGAGGCTTTTTAGGACTAGATAATATCAGTCTCATAAATCGCAGTCACTTTAAAACTGATGATGTAAAAATTGAACAAGCAGATGGAACAAGCTGGATGGCTATGTTCTCCTTAAATATGCTGAGAATTGCCATAGAGTTAGGAAGTCAAGACCCATCTAGCGAAGAGATAGAAGCTGCAACCAAGTTCCTCAAAGAATTCCTGAATATCGCCAATGCTATCAATGATATTACTGAAAAAAATAGAACGCATTTGTGGGATCAGAAGGATGAATTCTATTACGATATTCTCAGTATTGTTCAGGAAAATTTGACCCTAGAGTTTCCCTTGAAGTGTCGTTCATTAGTCGGTTTAATTCCCCTATGTGCGATTGATATTTTTGAATCCGACAGTCAGGAATGTCAAAACCAGATAATCGATGCTTTTCAATCTAAGTTCTCTAACCCTAATTCATTGTCCCAATTGTTCTTGCCAGGAACCGACTTTGATTACTTGAGAGGAAAATATGAAAGTTTCTACATCGCAGACAAGCACAATCATAATAATAACCTAGAAATGTATTTGTCAATTGTTGACTTTGATAAGTTGCAATTAATCGTCAAAAAGCTACTGGATAAACAGGAGTTTTTGAGCGACTATGGTATTCGCAGTCTTTCAAAAGTTCACGATCCTAATTCTGAGTTTGGTTCGCCTTACTCGATTCCTTGCTTCATGAAAGATATGTATGGCAGTGTTTTACCTTCCAGAATTCTCTACGAACCGGGAGAAGCAGGTAACTCTCCTGTACATACAGGTAATTCTAATTGGCGCGGTCCAATATGGTTTCCTGTGAATTTTCTAATCATTGATTCGCTTTATAAGTTTCATGATTACATTCATGACTGTCTAGGAGATGAGTTTAAAGTGGAGTTTCCCACTGGAGAACGTGGAAGAAATACTCTTGAACAAGTAGCGGTAGAAATATCCAAACGCTTAATCCGTATTTTCCTGCCTGATGAGTCAGGGAAACGACCAGTTTATGGAGATAACTCAAAACTTCGCGAGCTTTTCAAAACCCCTGATGGACAGGATTTAATACTGTTCTACGAATATTTTCACGGAGATACCGGTCAAGGACTGGGAGCAAGCCATCAAACAGGTTGGACAGGACTCGTAGCTAATTTGATCTATAAGGTCGGAGAATATAACCATAACGTCAGTTCGGGATAAGGGTGGAAAGAAAAGGCGGGGGCTAGTAAGCTGAAAAATATATAAACTCAGCACCCCCAACCCATCTATGTCTAGTCGAGAAGCTCTTTTCTGTCCTGTCGACGACGGATATTGAGTTTTTTGCTAAACCCAAACGGAACCTGAAAAATCGCTTAATCCGCCTTCATGACCAGCTTTTATCCCGTAAGCGTTCTATTGTCGAGACTATTATTGACCAACTCAAGAACATCTCTGGGATTGAACATTCCCACCACCGCAGTCCTGTTAATTTTTGCGTTAATAGACCTCTTGCATAATTTTTTTATGGTATAATATAAGGTTTTGCTTTTTTCTCAATTCTTAGATTGAAGTGGAAAAAAGAATAAAATGTGATCTTAGGTCAGGAAATCATCTATAATTTTGCTATGTTTATTAGCAAAATTATGGATTATCAAAACTTATCAGA
>NZ_JACJSV010000106.1 GCF_014698335.1 Microcystis viridis FACHB-1342
CTCATCAAATTAGTCCCCCCATAGAACCCCCTTGAGCCATCTTGCACACTTTTCTCTTTTTGTCAAATTTTATGTTAAGAAAGATGTGACTAATGGATAGCCTTATCAAGGGGAGGAATCTGACAATTTTTAACACCTACCTACTTAATTCATAATTCATAATTCATAATTCCCACTGATAACTTAGGAACTATGCAAACAATCTTTCAGCGCGTAGGCTACCTGTTGTTGTTCCTCGCAGCTTAAATCGGGGAACATAGGCAAAGATAACACTTTTTCACTGGCCAATTCAGCCATGGGTAAATCACCTTTTTTATAGCCTAAATACTGATAAACCGGCTGTAAATGTAGGGGAATCGGATAATAAACCATGGATAGGACATCTTTTTCCTGCAAAGCTGCCCGAATTTGGTCACGATTTTCCGTTAGGATTGTGTACTGATTCCAAACGTGCTTACCTCCGGCTAAAGCGGTAGGTAAAGTGATATTAGGCAAAGGTTGCAGTAATTCCCGATAACGTTGGGCAATCTCGATCCGTTGATTATTCCAAAAATCGAGATATTTTAGCTTAATTTGCAAAATAACCGCTTGAATGGCATCTAAGCGGCTATTGACACCGATTACCTCATGAAAATAACGCACCTTGCTCCCATGTTCTTTAACCATGCGAATTTGTGCCGCTAACTCGGGGTTATTGGTGGTAATTGCGCCACCATCGCCACAACCGCCTAAATTTTTGGTGGGAAAGAAGCTAAAACAGCCAATATCGCCGATACTCCCCACTTTCTGCCCATGCCATTCTGCTCCCGTTGCCTGCGCGCAATCCTCGATTACAAATAAATTATGGGAACGAGCGAAATTTACTACCTCAGACATATTGACAGATTGCCCAAAAAGGTGTACTGGGATAATCGCTTTAGTCTGGGGAGTAAGCGCTTTTTCCAACAGTGCCACATCGAGGTTAAAAGTATTAATATCGATATCGACAAAAACCGGCACTGCCCCGACTAAATTAATCGCTTCGGCGGTGGCAATAAACGAAAAAGTGGAAGTAATTACTTCATCCCCCGCTTGAATACCGAGGGAGCGCAGTGCCAGATAAAGGGCATCGGTTCCCGAATTACAGGCGACACAATCGCTAACACCATGATAGAGGGCAAATTGTCGTTCTAATTCGCTCACAGCTTCACCGCCAATATAGCGCCCAGAACGGAGGATTTCTAACACGGCATGGTTAGCTTCTTCGCTGATGACTTGGTATTGACGGGATAAATCGACGGGGGGAATTGTACTCACGCGCTTTCACTCAAAATTAGAGACTAATCGGGATTTGTTGGGGAAAAGAAGGAATAATTAGTCAAAAATAATTATAAACTTGCTATTTATAGATTAAGTATTGTTGTAATTTGTTTCTTTTATTTTTATGGATGGATTAGTAGAACTAAATCTGGTGGATTTGGGTTGGGCTTTGGGGATGATGGGTATTTGTTTAATCCTCTCCCGTTGGTCAAATTTAGCTCTAGAGGGCCAATTATTATTGGCGACCGGTCGATCGATCCTGCAATTATTAGTGGTAGGCTACGTTATCGCCTTTATTTTTTCCCTGGATAATCCTCTAGCCGTGCTGGGGATTTTGGCAGTAATGATGACTATCGCGACTATTGTTGCTAAAAATCGCATTGATAGCCGAGATAAAGGCTTATTACCCCTAGTTTTTGGCTCTTTATTGATTAGTAGCTGTCTAACTTTAGGTTATGCGATCGCTTTAATTATTCAACCAGAACAATGGTACTCACCCCAATACTTGATTCCCTTGACGGGGATGGTGTTAGGCAATGCCATGAATAGTGCCTCTTTAGCCGGGGAAAGATTAAGCAGTGCCATTAAAAGTCACCGTTTGGAAATCGAAACCCATCTTTGTTTAGGGGCAACCCCTCAACAAGCGATCGCATCTTACCAAAAAGCAGCGATTCGAGCTAGTTTAATACCCACCCTCAATCAGATGATGGTGGTGGGTTTAGTCAGTTTACCCGGAATGTTCACCGGACAGGTATTGGCAGGAAGTGAACCTTTAAACGCCGCTTCCTACCAGATACTGATCCTGTTTATGATTGCCCTAGCTAACCTAATCACCGCTCAATTGGTGACAGAGGGAATCTATCGGCGCTTTTTCGGTGAGAATTTATCACTTATCAGTTAACAGTTATCAGTTAGTCAGTTATCACTAACCACTCCTGACTCCTAATTAACGCCCACTGTTCACCGATTACAGTTGACTGATCACTGATTTAGCCTTTCCACTTGCTGGCAACGACTTCAGCGAGATCAACCACCCGTTGGGAGTAACCCCATTCGTTATCGTACCAAGCGATAACTTTCACCATATCGCCACCCATCACCATGGTGAGACTAGCATCAATGATCGAGGAGGCATCAACACCGCGATAATCAGAGGAAACGAGGGGTAAATCATTATATTCGAGAATTCCTTTTAAAGAATTTTCCGAAGCTTCTTTGAGGACTTCGTTTACCTGTTCCGCGATCGTGCTTTTTTCCACTTGCGCCACTAAATCCACCACAGAAACGTTAGGAGTGGGTACACGCAGAGCGATACCGTTAAGTTTCCCTTTCATGTCCGGGATAACTAAGGCTACAGCTTTAGCGGCACCGGTGGAGGTGGGAACGATGTTAACGGCGGCGGCGCGAGCGCGACGCAGATCCCGGTGACTAGCATCCAGAATCCGTTGATCACCAGTGTAACTGTGGGTGGTGGTCATCGTCCCTTTGATGATACCGAAGTTTTCGTGAATCACTTTGACGACAGGAGCAAGACAGTTGGTCGTACAACTGGCATTGCTGATGACATTGTATTTATCGTGTTCGTATTCGTGAGCGTTGACACCAACGACATAGGTTCCCACACCCGAACCTTTACCCGGTGCAGTAATGAGGACTTTTTTAGCTCCTGCGACAATATGCTTAGAAGCGCCCTCTTCATCAACGAAAACACCGGTAGCTTCGATCACTAAATCTACACCCCATTCTGCCCAGGGCAGATTGAGGGGATTGCGATCGGAATAACATTTAATAGTCTTACCGTTAACAATTAAAGAATTATCATCGGCATCGATATTAGCGTTAAGTTTGCCTAACATCGAGTCATACTTGAGCAGGTGAGCGTTACTCCGGGGATCGGATGTATCATTGATCCCCACTACTTCTAAGCCACTATTAGTCCGTCCTAACCAACATCTTAGGAAATTACGTCCAATCCGTCCGAAACCATTGATCGCTACTCTAATCACTGCTGCTTGCCCTCTACGTTCTAGTGCAATACATAAAAAAATAATTAATGTTCCCAATCATACCTTAAAGGTTGAACTTTACGATCCTGATCGAAAATAATTTATTACCTCAGCAATCCTATCGGGTTTAAATGAGAAAATTTAATTGATTAAAGCGATTTAAAGCCAAAATTAGCCTAAATAACCCCTAAAAGATTCTCATAACCCCATTCCCTCCTTAGCTGTCCGCCTTTTCGGTAATCAGATGTGAGTTTTCAGTTTACTGATTACTGATCACTTAAAGGTCCCCGCTCCTCTTATCCTCAAAAAAAACTCGTTTACTTTTCTGTAAACGAGTTCACTTTCCATGATACGATTAATAGTCCTTTGAGTTATTTGGCAACTGCTACCGGTGCTTTGACGGGCTGAGGCTGGGGCTGCAGATCGCGCAAGCTTGGGAAAAGGAAGTGGTTTTCCTCCACATATTGCGCTCCAAACAGTCCTTTTTCAGCCCAGAAATAGCGATCGGTTGTATGCTCGTTACGCTTAACAACCAATAAAGCTGGTGGGCTAATGCCTATAGCTTGAATATACTTACGCGCCGCAGTTACGGGTTTATCTTCGCCACTTTCAATACTATACTGGGGTACAAGTTCAAGTATCTTACGTCCTTCTTGACGACGGCGACTCTTACGTTTCCGTTTTCTGGCCAACCCAATTACCTCCTGTTTTGGCTAATCGTTGTAATGATAGTTACAAAAGCCGTAGCGATTATATCCCTTCTAGATCGAGAAATCAAGTGTCCCTTAGAAAGCCAATTACGGACAAGTTTGACCGGAAGCTAGACTGGGACTATGTTTAAGTTTTTCTGACAAAAACACAGCCCCAAATCCCGATACAAAACTTATTATTTTTAAACTTTTTTTAATATATACCGTGATCCACCCCGAAAACAGTGACCAAACCCTTATCCTAATTGCTTTTTACTGGCTGCACCCGACCCAAGGAGAGAGTCATTCTCTCCCCTGTCAACTGGGAAATAAAACTCGTAACCCTAGCTTTATCAAGGTTTTCTGATTTTTTACTTTTTACTTTCTTAGTATGCCCTTCTCCTCCCCCTCCCGGACTCCCCTGAGTGATGATTTTATTGCCCTGTGTCAGACACAGATGGAACTTTTGCGGGAGCAAATGGAAGCAGACAGAAGTGCGGTTTATTTAACTGAACCTTTATCGAGTAATTTAATTCCAGTCGTTGTTTATCCGCCTTTTAATCCCCCTTCTCCCCAAAAAAAGCGGCTTTCCTTGCAACCAGGGCAACCGGCGGCTGACTTGTTAACTGCGGTTAAGTTAGAAGATTTATCCCACCTCTGGAGTAATCAGGAGACCGTCAGCGGTCATCGCTTGTTTTTACCCTTAATGTATGAAGAGGGCATGATCGGATTATTGGTGACAACCAGAGAAAAACGACCTTGGCAAAGTTGGGAATTAACCCAGATGGCAAAAATCACCCAAACCCTCGCTTTAGCCTGTGTACTTGATCGCCAATTGGGAGAAGAACGTTATTATCGACAATGGCAACGTCAGCGCCTCGATACTTTTCTCCATCAAATCCGCAATCCCCTTACCGCTTTAAAAACCTTTGGTAAACTTCTACTCAAAAGGCTTTTAGCCGAAGAAGGTAACGATCCTGCCATTACCGGTATATTGAGGGAAAGCGATCGAGTTCGGGACTTAATTGCCGAATTTGAGGCACAAATTCAGCAAGAAAGCGAAAATTACCCCACCGTCGATATTCCTCTCCTGCAAGCGCAATCTTCCCCCACCACCTTTCTCTTGCCTGCTGGCAGCAGCCAACTAACTCCGATCGATCTCCATGATATTCTCGATCCGCTGCTCCTTTCGGCCCAGGCTGTAGCCAAAGAGAGAAATCTCAGTCTAGAAACGATTCACGGGGAAGACATACCACTTATTCGGGCCAATATCCCCGGTTTGCGGGAAGTATTCAGCAATTTAATTGATAATGCTCTCAAATATACTCCTGCTGGCGGAAAAGTCACCGTCGAGGTGCAGAATGTTAAGAATAGTGTAGAAATTGTTTTTAAAGACACGGGTTATGGTATAGCGAGGAGTGATCAAGAAAGAATTTTTCAACGTCACTACCGGGGAGTGCAAGCAGGGGGAGATATACCTGGTACGGGATTGGGTTTAGCGATCGCCAAAGAATTAATTACCAGCATGGGGGGGACGATTGAATTTATCAGTCCTAATCCCGATCCAACAAGTTCCCCTTACCCCGGCACGGTTTTTCGGGTTAGTATGCCAGTTATAGCCGATGATCACCTCAGTGAAGAAAGCTGATCTGGCCGTAAAATCTGCCTATTTTCTTGATCGGGAGATTATGGGGGCGATCGGTTAAAATATATAGAAAATATCAGTGTCACTGGTAACTTGGCCGTGAAGCAAAGAATTGACTAATTATGTCGATGATCGAACAATTGGAACCCGCTAATAAGGCTGATGTGTTAGTATATATGCCCTACTATGCCAAGGACAAACATAGTATCTTGCCCTATGCGATCGCTTTGTATCAAGGAGGATCTTTAGAAGGTCGTCGTCCCATAGAAAATAGCGAAGGGATTCCCTTTGTGGCCTCTTGGTATGTATCAAAATTGCCCTCGGAATTGACCCGTTGTCGTTTACAATTTGAAGGACAGGCCGACCTAAGCTATGAGATGACGATTCTTAACGCCGAGTTGATCGAATATCTCATCGGTGCAATTAAAACCTTTAAGCAGCTAGGTTCGGCCGACTTTTCGCAGGGATTTTATCGGAAACTGCTGCAATTTGAATGATAAAAGTCGGGATTTTACGGGTTAAAAGGAGCAAATCGTGGCCAAATCAGCCAAATCTATACTTATCTCTTCCCTGGAACCCCTCAGTGGTAAATCGGGAACTGTCGTCGGTTTAGCGCATCTCTTGCGACAAAAAGGACTAGAGATAAGTTACGGCAAACCAGTGGGCAATTGTCCGGGCTACGTCGATGGGCAATTGGTCGATGAGGATGTAGAATTTATTCGGCAATTATTAGAATTATCCCCTGAGCAGCTGCGTTTACCCCTGATCTATACTGATGCGGATTCCGTTGCTAAACGTTTACAAGGTGTAGATCAACAGAACTACGGCAATATTCTTGCTGGTTATCTCGATCGAGTTAACAGTGATATTATCCTCCTCGAAGGGCCGGGGACTCTCTGGGAAGGCAGTATTTTTCAGTTATCGATGGGGGAGATGGCCAAAATTCTCCAGACTCCAATCCTATTGGTGGCCCGCTATAGTTCTCCCCTAATTGCCGAGAGTCTGCTGAAAGCAAGAGAGGAATTAAATAATCAGCTGCTGGGGGTAGTGATTAGTGATATCCCGGAAGATGATTGGGAGGAAGTACAATCTCTCCTGAAACCCTATTTGTCCCGCCAAGGAGTGGAAGTTTTAGGACTGTTACCTGCTAGTAAATTATTGCGTAGTATTAGTGTTCGGGAAATTGTCCATCTTTTGGGGGCCAAAGTATTATGTCGTCCCGATCGTTTAGATTGGATGGTAGAAAGTTTAGCGATCGGGGCGATGAATGTCAACGCCGCTTTAGAATATTTTCGCAAGGGGGAAAATATGGCCGTGATCACGGGCGGCGATCGCACAGACCTCCAGTTAGCTGCCCTAGAAACTTCTACCACCTGTTTGATCTTAACTGGTTCTATCTCTCCAGATCCCCTAATTTTGGGACGGGCCGAGGATTTAGAAGTACCGATTCTCTCGGTAAATTTAGATACTCTCAGTACCGTGGAAATCGTCGATCAGGCCTTCGGGAAAATTCGCTTACAGGAACAGGTAAAAGTCGCTTGTATTCGCGAATTAATGGGGGAACATTTCCAAATCGATCGCCTGTTAGAAAAGTTAACAATAGGGGCGTAATTTCTCCCCTGCTGCCCAGAATTTCATGGGAAATCACTTCATGAGTCTATCATCCTCCCCTGTGTCATCTCCGGTCAAAGAAAATGACTGGAGCTTATTATTAAGATTACTTCCCTACGCAAAAAAGCAAAAAGCCCTGCTATTTTGGTCATTAATACTTCTTTTTCCCCTATCTCTGACGGGGGCGATCCAACCCTTAATTATCGGTCAAGCGGTTTCCCTTTTGCAAAAGGAACAAACCTGGGGGTTTTTGTCTCAAATGCCCTTAACAGCAGCCATTAATACCCTAATTATTATCCTGTCGGTTTCGATTATTTTACGACTGATTTTAGGGACAACACAAGGTTATCTAGTGCAGAAAGTCGGTCAGTCAATTACTGCTAATGTCCGGGAAGATTTATTTAGTCATGTTACTTCCCTTTCCTCTAGTTTTTTTGATCGCTCTCCCGTGGGACGTTTAGTCACTCGTTTAACCAGCGATGTGGAAGCATTAGGAGAAGTTTTTGCTAGTGGGGCGATCGGAGTTGTCAGTGATCTGGTCAATATTTTAGTTATTATCCTCACCATGTTTACCCTGCAATGGCAATTAGCTCTATTGTTGGTGTTGATGTTATTTCCTGTCACTGCTTTAATTATCTTTTTTCAAAAACAATATCGCAGGGCTAACTATCAGGTACGCGAGCAATTATCAAAACTTAATGCCCAATTACAGGAAAATGTAGTCGGAGTTAATATTGTTCAATTATTTCGCCGCGAACGCTTTAACGCTGAAATGTTTCGCAATATCAATACTCAGTATCGTCGCTCCCTAGATAAAACAATTTTTTATGATTCGGCCGTCTCAGCTACGTTGGAATGGATCGGATTAATTGCCGTGGCAGGAGTATTATGGTTAGGGGGTATTTTTATTCTCCAAAAAACCATTGATTTTGGGGTTTTATCGGCTTTTATTTTATTCTCCCAACGTCTCTTTAATCCCCTGCGTCAGTTTGCCGAAAAATTTACCATGTTTCAATCGGGTTTTACTGCTATTGAACGCATTGGGGAATTAATGAGTATTCCCATTGAAATTACTGATTCTAACAATTATAAAGAGATTTCTTTCCCAGCAAAACTTAAAACTGGCGAGATTATTTTTGAAAATGTTTGGTTTGGTTATAAACCAGATGAATATATTATCAAAGGTCTCAATTTTACCATTAATCCGGGGGAAAAAGTCGCTTTAGTCGGTCCCACTGGTGCGGGAAAAAGTTCGATTATTCGTCTTCTCTGTCGTCTTTACGAACCAAGTAAGGGCAGAATTCTAGTGGATGGTATCGATATCCGTTATCTTCCCCAAGCGGAATTAAGACGTTATATCGGTGTGATTCTCCAAGAAACTTTTCTCTTTGCTGGAGATGTGACTCGCAATATTACTTTAGGAGAAAATTATGATTTTGAGCAGGTGAAGGCAGCGGCTAAATTAACTAATATCGATCACTTTATCGAGGAGTTACCGGATGGTTATCATACTCTTTTACGCGAACGGGGCGCAAATTTGTCGGGAGGACAAAAACAATTACTCGCTTTTGCGAGAGTCGCTATTCGTAACCCTGAAATTTTAGTTTTAGATGAAGCTACTGCTAGTTTAGACGTGGGGACAGAAGTATTAATTCAAGAAGCTTTAGAACAGATTTTAGTCGATCGTACTGCTATTATTATCGCCCATCGTCTCTCCACTATTCGCAATGTCGATCGAATTCTTGTCCTGAAACGCGGGGAATTAGTCGAATCGGGAACCCATGAAGATTTATTAACCAAAGACGGCCTCTACGCTAGTTTATCGAAAATTTGGGTTTAAAAGCCTGAAGTTCCAGCATTTGTCTTAAATTTTCCCATTCTTTTGCAAATAATCGACTAATGCCCATAATCCTAAGCGATAACTTTCGGCCCCAAAACCGCTAATCTGTCCGATGGCTATATCGGCAATGTAGGAATGATGACGAAAAGACTCGCGTTTGTAAATATTGCTTAAGTGTACTTCCACACAGGCGATTTTTGTGCCTAAGAGTGCGTCGCGGATGGCGATACTGGTATGAGTATAAGCTGCTGCATTAATCAAAATACCGTTATGCTGACCCCATGCTTGCTGAATCCAGTCCACTAATTGCCCTTCCTGATTGGACTGGTGCGCGGTTAAATTCACCCCTAAACGGGTGGCTTCTTCACTTAAAAACTGGTTAATCGCTTCTAAATTGATGTTACCGTAGAGATTCGGCTCTCTTTTCCCCAATAGGTTTAAATTCGGTCCGTGTAAAACCAGAATGCTTAGTTTATTCACCACTGTCTTCCCTATCATCACCAGAATTAATCTTATCTCGATCAGGGATTATTGCCTATCAACAGCATTTTTGCCGTTAGGGTAATCAGACTAAATCCAGTTATTATAGCGTTTTTCAGTCTGCTGAGGTACAAAAGTTATGGGTTTTAGGCACTCATGCAAGAGGCAAAAGGCTAAGGGGAAGAAAAACAGGTGTACCTCACTAGCTTAGGAAACGCTATAAAAACTGATTATTTATTCTCCGTTTTGCAGGAGTGCCTCTCCTGATATGTAGCCCATACTCAACGGATTTAGTATTGCTTGCGATTCTATCACTCAATCCAAGCTTTTGGGGGGTGGAACCCCCCAAACCCCGAAGCGCATTAGTTTTTCGGTGGGATGCTTACACGCAGCTGCTGATACATCTGTAATAATTTGAGAGTCATTCCCCTTGCAGCAGTGCCTTTCCTGATATGTAATACCATTTCTCTAAATGAAAACTACACATCGAATTTAAGTCACCCTTTTTAAGGGGGATTTAGGGGGATTAAATTTCTGTAGTCAGACTTTGGAGAATTGGTATAAGTTAAACTTATCACACAGAACCTAGAAGAGCCCAGAGAGGGGAGAGGAGAATAAATAAAAATAATCTCCTGAATCCCGACTCCTGAATCCTGATAACT
>NZ_JACJSV010000107.1 GCF_014698335.1 Microcystis viridis FACHB-1342
GAAACTAGGAGCAGATTTTTATTTTGCTACTCCTTATCATTCGTGGGAGAGGGGATTAAACGAGCATACCAATGGACTGTTAAGACAATTTTTCCCCAAGGGAACGAATTTTAAAATCGTTAAGCCAGAGGAGGTGGAAAGAGCCGTAAACTTGATTAACAATCGTCCTCGAAAATGTCTTGACTATCGTACCCCGAATGAGGTATTCTATAAAGGTAGATCAGACAGTGATGCAATTCAGACTTGAATTGGCCCTATCATTATCAGGATGATAGAGTCAAAGCTCATATCTTTTTATGTATGTTGGCTTATTATGTGGAATGGCATTTAAAACAGTGCTTGGCTCCTTTATTATTTGAGGATGAAGAAATTGATGATGGTTCTCTGAATGTGATTAAAGCTAGTCGCAGTGAATCGGTGCAATCTAAAGAGAGAAAAAAACGGAATCAGGAGAACCTCCCTGTGCATAGCTTTCGGACTTTGTTGGAAGACCTGGGGACAATTTGCTTGCATACAGTAGAATGTACGATTAGAGAAGGAAGTTATCGTTTTTCTAAGATAACTTGACCGACTGAACTACAACAATCATGCGTTAGATTTATTAGGGGTTTCCCTAATTTGTACCCAGTAACGGGGCGGCGGAAATTCTTTTAATCCCTCCTACAGCACAGGTTATGGCCTTTTGTCAACAGGGAAGTCCAGTAATAGGTAAGAGATAAGAGTAGGGCTAATTCCGGAATTAGCCCTACTTTTTTAGGTTCCAACTAATCCTAATTTGTCATTAATTTTGCTTAGGTACTTAACTATAAACGGGATTATTTCGGCCAAAGTTTTTGAAATTTTCCCTCTTGACCATTATTCTCGTCTAGAAAACCTAGAAAATAAGCACAATCATCAGAGTCATCAGGAAAAATTGTTAATAATTCTAGATATTTATAGGTGTCTTTCGGTCTTTTTTTGCCCTGTTCAGTAGTGATAATATTCACAAGGGGATACATTCGATGCCAAAGACAACCAATTTGATCGATACTTCCTGTCACCGAGGTTTTATAGATACTTAAATTATCCAATTTTTGATAGGCTTTGTGAAGCCATTTTATGGACAGGGAATCATCTTTATCTTCGGCAATTCTTCCCCAAACTTCGACATTTTTAGGATGCCAACTTTCTCGCCAGTTAGCACTATTATCGGGAGTTATGGGGATATTTTGTTGTAAGGACATCCATTGTTTAGCAATAGTGCGAACATCTTTGATAAAGGGATGAACATGAGTTAAATCTATGACTTTATTATCGTTGATTAAAGAACTTTTATCCCCCCATTGCCAATGACAGCCAATTAAGGGTTTATTGGGATAATAATCCTCATAGAAAATACTATGATCTGCTCGTCGCCATGATTTACCAAATCCTCCTAATAACATGGCAAAACGAGTGAGAAAACAAATTAATTTTTTTAAGCATTCTTGCTGGTTTTCGGGGAGAGATTGGGATTGGGTGAGAATCCAGCGCAATTCTCCTGTTACTGTGTAGGTGGGTTCGTTGTAACCCTTGGCAAAGGTTCCTAACTCTAGAGATTTGACACAAAAATCGACCGCTAGTAAACCTTGGCTTGCTTCTCCGTCAATTCCTCCAAATAGCTGATTAACTAACTTTTCGGCATTTTTAGCATCAGTTAAACCGCCAAAAATACGCAAGGCATGACCGCGAATTGCTCCTCGAAAAATATTGGGTCGAAATTCCCTTGCACCATCGAGGCTTTTAGGAGCCATTCCTTGCCCTTTCAGAAAACATTTATATAAAGGTTCTTTTGAAGATTTAATGTCTTTTGGTAAGCCGTAACCGCTACTAACACGGCATCCTAGACCAGATTCTAAAGCTCTTTCCCAGATAGTCCAAATCTCCTCCCAATCGGGTTGTTCTATTGAGGTAGAAATGCCAAATTTTAGGGTAGGTTGATAGAGAGAAATTAAAGCAAAACCACTTTCTCCACTGGGTTTTTGTCGAGTGTTTGGGGTTTTTACTTGCCATCCCTGTTGCGGGTGAACAATATCTAAAAGATTTTCCGTCCAATCATTAACGGGATAACCGCCATGGAAGCGCAAAAGACTAGGGTTATCGCTATCTTTTTCGAGGTGATAACGTTGTTTTTGTTCGGGGGTGCAAGCTTGACAAAAGGCTCCTTTCATGCTGGAACCGGGATAAAATGGTATGCCATAAGCACCCATTACAGGCCGAATTATTCCTTCATCTTGTCCCCCATTAGTGACGAATCGCCACGATATTTGATATTCTTTGGTTTTTACTTCTTGACCAAATTGGGGAGGATTTTCATCGACTCGTTCTATCCATTCCTTTACCCATTTTTGGCTATCATTTTCATCTTTTTTAGAGTCAATATATTGTAATTGCGATCGCCCTTTGGTTTGTGCGCGAAACATCAGGGGGATTTTGTCACCAATATCGGGAATATTAACCATATAATTTATCGCTCCTTTGTTCCTTTATATCTTTGAGTCCACCAAACTAAACAATCGCATAGTTGCGTTAAAACAGCGAGGGTAATTCTCTGGTCTTCTAGCTTTAATTCCCAGAGTTTTTCTGCCATTACTTGAACAGATTCGGTATCATTTACCTGTACGGTATCGTTAGGGATAGGAATCCCCGCTTCTGCCATGGTTTCGACTAATTTATCCCAAGTTTCTTTCCAGTATTGTGCCTTATTGGGTTCCTTGGATTGTAAGCGCAGATGTTCACCCCAGAATCTTTCTAGTCCATAGGAAACGGATTCACGCATTTTAAAAGATTGATTGAGAGAATCTCGATCCCGTAGTTTGGCAGCGAGAACTAATTTCTGAGCAATGCGATCGAGATTGTATTCTTTCCAAGCCATAATATTAGATAAAATATAATTATTGATTAGCGTAGTTTAAAATAGTAACTTGGCAACGACCAAAACCGATGGATTCTAATCCTCCGAAATATAATTCTTTTTGGTTTACCGATTCTCCAAAAGGTTGCCATCCTGTTTCTTTGCAAGCAATGGGAAAAACTAAAATACTACCCACGGGTAAAGCTTCCACATTGAAAAAAGCTCCTTTTTCTGTATCCACTTTTTTCTGACCTTCTAGTAGTTTAACCCGGCTTTGTCGGTAGAGTGCCATATCGTGCAGCATGGATATATCGTTATCATCAACGACGACTAATTGAGAAGCTTTTAAATCCGCTTGCGGGGGAATCCACGGGGAAAGCTCCTCTAAGTGTTCAATTTCGAGAAATCCTAAGTTAAAAAATAAAACTTTGCTATTGCGGTTAACTCCCTGCACTACTCGCGCTTGTAAACTAGGGGAAGCAGTATAGGGATTGGGTACTTTTGCAGAGATTCCCGTGATTTGTTTGTAGCGTTTTAATAATAGGGGAGAAGTGACCCAAACTATCGGCTGCCCCGGACAAAATACCGGCAACCAAACGAGGGAAGCATATTCAAATTTAACTTTTGCTTCGGTGGTTCCTCCGTCTTCTTGTCCTGGGATTGTTTCGTGTCCGTACCATGTATGTTTTTCATCTATATTGTTCATATCGGCACGAAAACGGCCGCGAATAGAACTACCAGGGATAATTGCTGTTTGGGTGAATTGGTCACGAAAAATGAGGTTAAGATTACCCGTTTCTTCTCCTGCGGTTGCTCCCACATGAAGGGGTGCTAAGGTTTCAAGTATACCATAACTTTTGTGATACATTTTTTGGTAAAAGTGAGTATTTTAGATGCTTAGGGATTATTCTAAACTAGGTTAATATTAATGTCAGGATTTTCTAAGATTTTGTTAATATTTTATCGTGGTATTTAGGCTATTAGGACAGCACAAAGCTATAGGTTTATTCCTAATCAATTGCAACACCCTTTAATAATTCATCGATTTCTTTAGCTATTTCCTCTGTGTAAGGAGTGAGAGAAGAAGGGTTTTTAAAGGCATCTTCTACCAAAAAATCTAAAAACATACGCAGCATTTTATTTTTGCTAATTTTTGAGCCTTGATTATTACCACTTTTTCAATAATCTAATAAAGCTTTTCGGGGAAATCTAGTTTTTAGTTTTGCCATAGCTATCACTTATTCTCGTCTCATTTACCCTACTCAATAATTATAGGCTTTATTTGGCAATATTTTCTAAGGGTAAGGCTAATCCGCAGCCCCAACGTTTGAGAGAAACCCCTTCGCTGGGGAACCAAGATTCCTGCCAATTTTCCCAAGATGGTAAGGGGTTTTTTAAGCGATAAACTGTTCCTGCGGGAACTGCATAACGTCCCCTAGATAAGCGCTTAACTTTATCTTTTCCTCCGAATCGATAACGATAGGTTATTGGTCTTTCGGTGTTGATGGTTTCTAATTGCCAATCACTGGGATTGCGAGTTGATAGGCGATTTGTTCCCCAGATTGCGGCAGTAATGAGGGCAAAATATTGACCGACATCTTGATTAAATAAAGTTTGGAGATGGCTGCTTAGTTCAAGTGATTTAACTTCCACTAGATGGGATTCTCCACCAAAGCGATACCAGCCATTTTCTAGGGGTTGATTAGCTAAATAAACTAGACAAGCATCTGGATGTAACTGGACGGCATTTTCGAGGAATAATTCTCCAGTTTTTACCTTTCTTTGCTCCTCTAACAAACGCGGATGGAGATGGGGATGATATTGCCACGGAGAACCATAGGCTTTTTGAGGATTATACCATTGGTTGATAGGAATCCAACTATCTCGATCGAATTTTCCCTCAATTTGTTTACTGTCTTTCTCTTGCCATTTTTCTTGCCATGTTAAGGTGTGTTGAATTTTTCCATTGTCGTTATTTTCTTGGTCTTGAAAATAATTTGCGAGGGGTTTTTTAGCCAAATAAATAAAGGGAGTGGGGACAAAAAAGTTATCTGGTTGTTCACTGTTTGCCCAAAAAGGGCCGGCAATTTGTAAATCGCGAATATTGGTGGGATTGCTGTGAGCAAATAGTCCCGAAACTGTGGCAGCAGTGGGGGGAAAACGATTTCCTGAACGTCCAACTAGATTTTCTGGAGACAGAAACGGACCGGCGCTACCGTAGAGAAATCCCAAAGGTTTAATTATGATCAGATATTGCAACATTTTTCTATGTTTAGGTGAGATGATTGACCACTTTTGAGAGGTTAATTACCCAGTTATTTCTATCTTGGTGAGAGGTGGTATCGATGGGTATATTTTGATTAAAATAAAGGTTAAAAACTGCATTGGCAATATCGTGATTATCATCGGTAAAAGCGCGGCGATTTTCTAAAGTTGCTATATCATTATAGAAATGTGTCCAGTTTTTTCCTTCACTGCGATCGCAATAACTATCGAGGATATCTTTTAAGTTTTCCCAGGGACAAACCCACTCTAAATAGTTACCACTGTTAAAAAGTATTCGCACCGCTAGACGATTTTTACCTTGATTTTTAGCGGATTTTTCTGCTTCTCGACATTGTTGCAATATGTCACGCTGAGGAACTCCTGAAGCTGCCCAAACGAAACCGACGCTAACAGTTATATCCTGAGAATAACCGTGTTTTGGCCAGATTTCCCGATGAAATTGATCAAACCAATATAGACAATCTTGTAGGGTTAATTTTGGTTCTGATTTTTGTGAAAACAAAACCCCTAGAAAGTCATCTCCTCCTCCATAAATAATGCGACCAAAGTTAAGATGATTTTCTAGTTCTTCTCCCCATTGTCGCATTCTTTGACTAAATTCTTTTCTTGAGGATATGGACAGATTTTTTAGGTAATTTCCCATCCCGTCACCGTCCCCTTGAAACCATCCTGTATAGGATTTTTCCTCGTAGCGATTTAGTTCCACAAATTTTTTAGGAAGTTCTAGGTTTAAAGGCTTGCCAATATCATATAATGTAATCATTCTTTTGACTAATTCGGGAATGCTAAGACGTTCGGTTTCATCGAGGATAGCATTAGAAAGTTTTTGACTTAATTGCTGATAAAATTCGGTGATTTGCTGATTTTGTTGGGAAATACTAGAATATAAAGGATGGGTTTGATCCGTCATTCCATACCAAACAATGGCATCGGAACCCGATAAGCTAGAACTTTCTCCTTGCCAATTAATTCCCGTCCAATCTCGTTGATATTTTTTCTGTTGCAGACTTTTAAACGCACAATCGATCGAGTCCTCTTGCGCCCAGAAGAATTCCCAAGTATGATTAATCCATAGGTTCCATTCTCGTCGCCAAGTATAATTGTATTGTGGTAAATTTTGTTCAATCCAAACCCGACACTTATTAACCACTTTTTGCCATGCGTCATTGAAGACTTGTTCGGCCTCTTTTTTGGGAAAATTACCCGCGATTAAGATTTGGTTGGGAGTTCCTCTTTTAACGTCAATTAAAGCCGGAGAAATAAGGCTACATTCAGGATATTTATCCGCTGCCTGACAGATAGCATCGGCAAGATAGGATAATAAAAAAGAACCACCGTATAAGTCCCTTAGTTTACGCGATTTTTCGATGAATCCTTGCACAGGAGCAAAGGTAATTACAGTATAGTTCATTTTATCTTTATTGTCCTCGATAAAGTTTAAATTCCTGAAGATTAATAAGATTTCTGTAGGTAGAATTTTCGTATTGAGTTAGGAGAATTGGCCAGTATTGTTGAACGGCCATTCCGACAAGTATTCCCAAAGTTATAGGCATGGAATAAACTAGCTTAATCTCTTGATAGTTTTTTTGTTGAGCGATGTTGATAGTTTTAAAGATTTCTCTAGAATATTGTAGCCAATCTTCATTTTTTTCAATTGTACCACTGCCTTTACTTTTCAGATAAATTAAATCGCCGTAGTTTTCAATACTCTGATCATTAAGATTAATTTTATGGGAAGAAACATCGATGGCTATAGTTACTCTATCTTGACCTTTTTCGGTGACAACACGCTCAAATTTTTCGTATTCCTTAATATCTTCTTTGAGTTTGCGATCGCTAATTGCCACCACAGGATAATAACTATCAGAAGATTTATTATATTGAAAGATTTTTACTCCTTCGGTAGCGAGAATAGTACCGACCATAATAGCGACGCTAATCGGACCGATATAGGCAAGATAAATAATAGTATTTTGGGGAGTTTTTTTCTTAAGTTTCTCTAGATTATAGCGGAGTATTTGCAGAAAAGCTTTCAGCATTTCTTGATCATAAATATCACAGGAGTAGTTAAAAATTAAGTCTGTTTCGCTAATATTGAGATACTGGTCAAGATTATTTTGATGATCTTTGTATTTATTTTCTGTTTCGATGATATTAAAAAGCGATTGCAGAGCCTTATTACTATCGGCAGGATTAGCAATTTTAATCACTATCGGTAGAGGAATCGCCTGATGTTTATAGAGGTCGTATTTCTGAGATTCTAGCCAGATACCGATGATAACTAGAGCCAAAGTAATCAGAAAAATTAGATAATATCCCTGGCCAAATTGATCGGCAATTAGTGCTAAAATAGCGGCGATGGCTAATGCTGCATTGGTGAGGGGATTAAAGATAATATTATAGGGATATTGACGCAGATTACTAAGGACATTTTTAAGAGATTTCAGCATAATTTTACTAGAGATTTAGGGCATAATATCGAGAAGACACAGAGACAATTCGGGAAAAACTGCCGAACTAATGCGCTCATAAAGACGATATAATTTTTGTTGATATTCATCACCTTCTAGCTGACAAATAGTCAAAGTAGGCTGTTTGGGTTTACCGATAAAAGAGATGCCACCCAATCCACGAAAATCGACAATCCAATATTCAGCAATACCTAAAGATGAGTATTCTTCAACTTTGCGTGCATAATCATCTTGCCAATTACTACTAACCACTTCTACCACTAATTTAATTGCTGGGGAGCTAGTTAAAATTGCTTGTTTTTCCCAGAGAGGTTCGGTGCTAAAGTCCACTTCATCTAAAATGATGACATCGGGACGTAAAGCAGTAGCTTGACCCGATTCTGGACGGAGCAAACAGTTTTTAGGAATTGTCCAGGGTAGATGTAATCGCAAGATTTCTCCCCACAGTCTTCCTGCGATTTTTCCCGCTACAGATTCCTGAGGTCCAGTGGGTTCCAAGTCTCGCAACTCCCCGTCAATTAATTGATAGCGTGGGTCATCTCCATACTGGTTTAAAAAGTCTTCAAAAGTGAATAATTTAGGAGATAGGTAGGTCATGATTTTTATCGGATTAGACCTATAGCTTGTTGTTGTTATCCATGATACTGATTGCTCGCCAGAATCGGGGGATTTTGGGGGTTAAAAAATCCTTAAAAAAAACTCCCACCCCCGCTACCCTCCTTAATCAGTAGCTAGACAATTAAGTAGGTAGGCGTTAAAAATTGTCAGATCCCCCCGCCTATCGGCACCCCCCTTATCAAGGGGGGCAGGGGGGATCGAACCTAAAATCCATTTTTAATTTAATTATAACCAGCTACTTAATTACAGATAATTACTTAAGCAAAATTAATTACACATCGAGAGGCGGAAACTGTACGCTAAAGTAGTAGAAAGGGTCAATCCTCAAGAGGATGATGTGCGCTTCTATGGGATTTCCGAAGAAGCTGTCTCTAGATTGTTGGTGATGGGAGGTTCTCCTCCTCAACCACCCCCAAATCTCTATATCATCTAGCTTGTCCCCTAACTCTTGACTGAAAATCGATGCACCCCCTCCCCGACCTAAAACCCCGATTCTCTGGTTGAGGTGCGTCGATTGCTCTCCCAGTCAGGGTTCTACCCTTTGGTATCGGGACTTTTACCCCCCCCAATACCACCTTTTAACCCTCTTTTTGCAGGTGCGTCGATTTGGGGGTCTGTCTTCCCCTCTCGATGAGACTTTCCAAGGGGTACTCCTTACCTATTAGGTCAAATAGGATTAGTTGGAAACACCCGAGGGACAGTGTTACCTGTCTCCTGTAGGTAATCAACCTTACCTATTAGGTCAAATAGGATTAGTTGGAAACCTCTTCCTTCCGCTACGAATTTTCGATAGTGGCGAGCCTTACCTATTAGGTCAAATAGGATTAGTTGGAAACACGCATCATAGAATCGATTATGAGGTCACCCATCCTTACCTATTAGGTCAAATAGGATTAGTTGGAAACTTGGCTGCATTCCTAAATATGCTGCTGTTTGAGCATCCTTACCTATTAGGTCAAATAGGATTAGTTGGAAACACGCCAAACTGCTTTGCAAACTCTTGAATAATCGGGATACCCCGACCTTACCTATTAGGTCAAATAGGATTAGTTGGAAACGGCACATAAACCACAATATTCGGCTCATGGAAAGCTCCCCTTACCTATTAGGTCAAATAGGATTAGTTGGAAACGTTCTGGTCGTAAACCAAGATTGTCACACAGATCTCCTTACCTATTAGGTCAAATAGGATTAGTTGGAAACCCATACTCACCCATTGCGTTCATGATCTCAAACTTCCTTACCTATTAGGTCAAATAGGATTAGTTGGAAACATAAGACTCATCTCTTTGTCAAGTTGCGCTGTTAATCCTTACCTATTAGGTCAAATAGGATTAGTTGGAAACTAGAAAAAGGGTTTCTTTATAAACCCTTTTTCTGCCTTTCAATTTTGTCGAAATATCTATAAGTAGGTGGGTGGAATTAAATATAAAATGAACGTAGGTTGGGTTGAAGCATGAAACCCAACGCCCGATTATGTTACGCTACCGCTAACCCATCCTACAAATAATTGTGCCTACCTACTTAGGACATTCTGGGCGCACGCGATGCGCCCCTACCATTGGCACAATAATAATAATATTATTGTAGGGGCGAATTGCATTCGCCCAAATAATTGTGCCTACCTACTTAGGACATTCTGGGCGCACGCGATGCGCCCCTACCATTGGCACAATAATAATATTATTATTGTAGGGGCGAATTGCATTCGCCCAAATAATTGTGCCTACCTACTTAGGACATTCTGGGCGCACGCGATGCGCCCCTACCATTGGCACAATAATAATAATATTATTGTAGGGGCGAATTGCATTCGCTCAAATAATTGTGCCTACCTACTTAGGACATTCTGGGCGCACGCGATGCGCCCCTACCATTGGCACAATAATA
>NZ_JACJSV010000108.1 GCF_014698335.1 Microcystis viridis FACHB-1342
TCATAATACAGTGAGTTCTTTTCTTCTTCCGTGAATTCTAGGTTAATCATGTTTTTAATGAGTGCTTTGCTTCTAATTATGACTCTTGAACTATATTATTGTCTTTGAGTAAAAAATGCAAGTTATAACCGTGCAAAGTATAATTATAACCAGCTACTTAATTCTAACTGCGCCACCGTAAAATTTGTGCTTTAATGGGGTTGACAAAATCCCGTTTTTCTGCTTGAGATTTTTCGTATTCCTGCTTGAGGCGATAATACCATTTGGCCTGGGTATCGGCATCATCAATTAACATCAAAGCTGGATGATAACTAAGTCCTTCCTGTTGTTTAATCACCACATCGCGATCCTGTTTGAGGAATTGTAGAGTTAAATAACGCAAAAGAGGGGTTAAAAATGCCAACCAAGGAATCGTATAGTATAAACTTTGATGGACTTCGCAGTGATTTTCATCGATGGGAGTAATTGCCGTAAAAGCACAGGCCAAATAGCGATCGCCTCGTAGTATTTCTGTACGCACCGAGGGCAATTCAAAAACGATTTCAATCGATACTTTATTACCCAAAATTTTATAGGGTTTCGCACTTACAGGCATATCATAGGGAGCAAGACGAAAACCGAGGGGAACAGGTTCGTATTGTTTTTCTTTGACCCGAAATTTGCGCGGACCGCTGCGCCACCACCAAGAAGTATGAACGTAGGGACCGTGGGCCGGATCCATCAATCCCACCACTGCATGGTCAATATTGCAGTCAAAAGTGATAGTTTCGGCTATTTTGGGGGTAAGTTTGCCAAAATCGGCAATAGTCGGCACAGGAGGCAGATTTTCTCGATTAATTTCTCTTTTTGAGTCTGCCGGAATAAACACCCAGATATGACCTTGTATTTCACGACAGGGATAACTGGTGACACAAATTCTGCTAATATCAAGGCGATCGTGTTCCGTTAATGAGGGGATCTCAGAACAAACGCCATCGCTAGTGTTAAATTTCCAGCCATGATAGCAACAGTACACCCCATCCCCTTCAATCCAGCCATGGTGCAGCGGAATGCCACGATGGGGGCAAATATCCCGCAATGCGAACACTTCTCCATCCTCTCTCCTACCGACAACAATCGGTTCACCTAGCATTTTTTTGGCCATTAGCTGACCGGGTTTAAGTTTATTTGCCGGTGTGGCCACATACCAAAAGTCGCGCAGTAAGCTAGTCATAGGGTTTCTCTGGAGAGCTTCGATCGTTCATCCTATCATTAGAAATGAAGATTATGAGACTGGAAGCATAACTTTGCAGTAATTAGGAGGATGAGATTGCAGTAGGCAAGGCTGAAACCTGACAGGGGGACAAGAAAGCTGAAATCCATATATCGTAAACTTTTCATGATTTTAGCTCGAAAAAGTTCGCCGCACCATCTCTCACTTATTAATAATGATTCCTAGTAAGCTCGCTCCTATCCCTAATTCTTTCGTTAGCTTTTTGCCTAGAATCGCTCGATCTATTTCTAGCGAGAGAAGCCAGAAGCCTTTGTTGGCAAATTTTCTAGCTCGCTTGTCCCCCTGTCAGGGCTGAAACCCCTATTCTCTCGTTGACGAAACTCTACTCCTCATCAATGGAAACATAACCCTTCAGTGAGTCCAGAAAATTTGATGACCTTTCCTGCTGGAATTTTACAAAAGTTTACTTAAAATGATTCAGTTCTGTCTAATTATAGCGTTGCCTGTTCGCAAGAGGTACATTATCGATATTGAAAAGCTTAATCAGCAAAGGTTTAACTGTGCCACACAGGTATGATAAACGCTATATAATCTGTTTGATTAATCTAAACTTTTCGTTTTCCTTAGATTTTCCTCTAATTTATCTAAACGTGGGATAATCCATTGATTTTTCCAGTATTTAATCAGTTGATTACGATCTAAAATCTTCCATTGTAGTTGATTGGATTCTCCTAATAAATACTCTTGCCAATTCTCAGCTAGTGGACAACTATAATATCCTCTTTGCCAACCAATACTTAGCATATCTTCTGAAAATCCTAGTTCTCTTAGTCCTTTCTTTAAAACTCTTAGTTTCCAATTGGGACCTTGACCAAATTTATAAGTATCAAAAATGGTTTCTGGAACGACTTGTTTAATTAATTCCCAACTTCCGTTAGCCGTTATATGTAAATGGCTTTGACCTTTTGTATAACCTATAAATTTCCAGTTCATTAAACGGTTATATATTGCTGATTTTCCAAATGCTCCTAAAGTATCTATATAAACTAAATCAGCTTGTTTATTTTGTCCAGAAATAATGGATACTCTATTGTTATACTTTTCATAGAAGTGCTTTCTAACTTCAGGGAACATCAAACATAAAGCAATTAATTTACTGCTGAGAACTAGATTATAAGGAGGTACAGCACCTAAAATATAAGCAGTCATACAATTATATAATCTCTCTAGCTTTTGATCTTTTGTCCAAGTGATATACTGATCTCTAACTCCTAAACCAATAATTGGATCACTGAGGCCAAAAATACCAATTAATTTATTATTTTGTTCATCAAAAACTAAAAAACGTATTCTTCTACCATAACCAGTTGTAACAGGGATTGACCAAAAAGAAGTAGCATAAGTCCAAAGTTCTCTTTGTTTCTGGGTGTTCACAACTTCTAAGTAAGGATTGATTTTAAGAATATTTATTTCTTCAGGTTTAGCTAAACAATTTTTAAATTCCTCCTCATATTTTAAACCTTTTGAGTTCGTATGTTGAGCTAATCGATTTTGCATAAATCGTAAATCATCAACTATTAACTTTTGAGAGTCAAAATCCCATTCAACTCCATATTCAGATAACTTTGATAACAATTGATCTCGAACGTGATCTTTTTGGTGTTTTTTCATGTTTAAAAATGGAACTCATCCGAGGATTGAAGATTATTAGCATTTTGAAATTGACTGAATTCTGTAAACATCTGAACAAATAAAGGAGAACCCGTAAAAGACAAAGGGGAAACCGGACCGAGAAACATAAACGGATATTGTTTATTACTTTGAGGGTCAACAAATGATTTGTATAAGCTTAAAGCCTGTTTATCACTTACTAATTCTTCAATTTGTCTGTATTCACTACCAGAAGTTAAACCATATCCAAAAGCGTAAAGTCTTAATTGACCGACAATTTCTTTATGTAAAGATGCAATTGTTTGAGTAATAAACATATAACCCAAGCCGTATTTTCTTGTGGTTCTTACACCATCTACAAATGTTCTTGTTAGGTTGGACATTTCACTATTATCATCATTACCAAAAGAGGATTTAACAAAGCGATGAGCTTCATCAAGACAAATTAAACAGTTTAATTTTTTATCCTCTTTAAAGGCATTTTCTCCCGCTACTTTTAAAATTGTGCTAATCTCTTTAAGAATCAGTGCTTTGATTTCCTCATTATCTGCGAAAGTTGTACCCTCACCCTTAATATCTAAAAATACAATAGGCTTTTGCTCATCAGTAGCAGATTTTTGAACAATATGCCACAATGAGCTTCTATGATTACCTTGACTATCATTTTTAAGAAATAAATCTAATACAGGTTGCCAAATATCGTCTTTGATTCTTTGAAATTCTAGAGACTTCTGTGATTTTTGATAATCTGTATCATTCTCTTTTTCAAGAAAGCTATCAAGAGTTTGTTCTAATCTTTCCTTTGTTTGTTTGGTAGCATATATTCTTTGTAGAGCATTATTATCATCTCTAAGACAAGTTAATACATTAAGTAACAAATTGTCAGGAGAGTTATTCAATTCAAATTCTATGTTTTTTCCTTGCTGTTTTGACAATTGAGATAAAATAATTCTGATGATTCGAGCGATTTCTTCCGAAGCATAGTCTTGATTTTCTTTACTTCTAACTCCAATATTTCTATAAAACTCTGTTTTTAATAAAAGAGAGCAAAATAAATTTACAGCATTATTTTTAGTTCCTAATCTAATTTGATTAGTTAAACGATAAACTTCAACTTTTCTACCTAACTTTCGGAGCGAGTCATGCAGTTTAAAGGGCAAATCTGTCTGACTTGCAAATTGATTTTGAGGATCTATGAAAATGATGCCCATATTTTTATGTTGAGCATAACCTAGAAGCATATAAGCGGCTAAACCAGACTTACCAGAGCCACTTTTTCCAAAAACTCCGATATGATAAGCTTCTCCCGCACCCCCTTCTCCTCTATCAAAATGTTTTAACCAAAGAGGCATTTTAACATCAGTAGCATAAGCATTACCTAAGTAAATAATTTGATTTTTGTATTGCTCTAAAAGCTTATCTAAAATTTCATCTCGAACTGAAATAATAGGCGTACCCGTTGCCGGGGAAGTTCCTAACGTTCCTGCGGTGATTTTTCCATCTGGCGCAATACTAAAACAAGCCTGAACGTTTAATTTAGCTGTTCTCACATCTGCTTTTTCACTAAGATGAGGAAGTGAACCTCTACGCTTAATAATACCTCTAAAGGTTAAATCTTCATGCCAGCGATTTTGAGTTTCTATCTCACTAATTTGTCCGATAACCACTAAATTTTCTTGATCTTGCGGTTGAACCAGACAGACTAACTGCCCTAAATTTCTCTTTTTCTCACTTTTTTGATTAATATCTATAATAATTTCTGTCGTGTTACTCGGTGAACCAACGCTACCGATGTTAAATTGATCTGAGTGATTGTTGAGTTTGTCAAGTAAATCCATTGTCTTTTTCCTGTAATTTGATGAAGATTGATTAAGTTCTGTAAGATTGGGTCAACAATTGGAGAAAGTCAGGGTTATCACTAAATTGATATTGTACCACGGCTCTTAACGCTTCTAAACCATCACTAATACTTTTAGCCATCAGATCCGCTAAATATTGAGGATAAGGTTCTTTGATCTCTGTTGAAACAACTTGTTCTTTGATAGCTTTTAATACTTTGGCTAATTCAATTTCTGTATTAGCACAGCTTTCTTTCATTTCTATCCTATAAGCTGGCGACCATTGATAAGGTTTATAATAAGTAAAATATACTTTTCGGCTTTTAGGCAAAATAATAGCTTGGTTTAAGTCCTCTTTTATCTTGTCTCGCTTACCTTGAAAATCAAATTTACTTGAAACTGAAATATATAAATCTTTCCAAACTCGCTCTGTTTTTGTGGTTTGACCCACAGGTAA
The DNA here is from genome assembly GCF_014698335.1 of Microcystis viridis FACHB-1342. Classification (GTDB taxonomy): domain Bacteria; phylum Cyanobacteriota; class Cyanobacteriia; order Cyanobacteriales; family Microcystaceae; genus Microcystis; species Microcystis ichthyoblabe_A. The sequence continues at coordinate 5,180 of NZ_JACJSV010000108.1, forward strand.
CGGTTTAGTAAATTCACCGGCATTTAAAATTAATGTCATGCTGGTTTTATCGTCAAGCTTGAGGTCAAAGTTTTTTAAAACACTTAAGCCAATTTCTTGAGAAGAATCATATTTAACCATATATACTATATTGGGATTGGTCATCGCTTTTTTAAGAGAATCTATCAAGCTAAACCTATTAATGATATCCCATGTAGCTTGTTGAAAATGCGGTTCATCCAACGTTGACATACTGGTTAAGCTGTTAATTCCGATAACTGGTGTTTGATGAGAACCATCGGCAATAATCACATCATGTGGTGTTTGACTAATAACTAATAATTCTAAAGCTGTCATCGCTCCTCTAGTCACTTTAGGATTACTCTCAGAACTGTGCGGGAGAACATCTTGCCAATTTTTGTATTGAACTGAACCCCATTTTCGCTGATCTTCTCTAACTAATCCTTCAACACCAACACCAACTGCAATTAAAGTATCAGCACCAATAGATTTTTCAATAGCTTGTCCACCGTCAACCGCTGCAACAGAAGGAATAGGTGGGTTTTCTAAATCGTCAACTCTACAAATTAAATCATTATCATCCAAGATTTGATGCAGGGTTTTTCTTTGTTGTTGTAATTCATTGAAAAGTGGCTTGATTTTTTCTGCTATTTTAGGAGCATCTTCCAGAATGTCTTCTAGTAATTCATCTGGCAAGTTAGCATAGTTATCATTTTTATTGTTAGTCATGTTTAGAAAATCATAAAAAAACAATCTAAAGGCCAGAAAATCACGGGCTTGATATTTTTAGCTCACGACAGAGCGTTTTGTCTGACATACCGTAAATTTACCGAACATCAAGCCAGCTTGTCAGGTTTAGCTTTTGCCCGTTGCTGAAAGCTATCAAAATTAACTATGGACGTAACTGGATTCGAACCAGTGACCCCATCGATGTCAACGATGTACTCTAACCAACTGAGCTATACGTCCGTACGAATTGTTATTATAACACGATTGCTCCTAATTAGGCAAGCCCCTAGGCAGTAAATTGATAGCCAATTAACTTATAAATTAACTTGGCAGTGGTAAATTCCGAAACCACCGAATCACTAATCGGGGCCAATTCCATCACATCGCAGCCAATCACCTGATGAGTTTGGAAAAGACGACGGAGAAAGCCTAGGGTTTGATGCCAACTTAACCCCCCCGGTTCAGGTGTTCCCACCCCCGGAATTAAAGCCGGATCTATGCCATCCACGTCTATGGTTAAAAATACCTTCTCGGTGGTGATTTTGGCGATCGCTTTTTCGATCCAATTCGGATCACCGGCGATATCTCGATCCCAAACCACGGGAATCTGTTGTTTAGCAATTAATTCGGCTTCTTCCCGACAAATAGCCCGAATTCCCACGGGTAAGGTGGGTAAACCCATTTCTAACACCCGACGCATCACACAGGCGTGGTTATGGTGCGATCCTTCGTACTCAAAACGCATATCGCCATGGGCATCAATTTGAACCACCGTAAAAGGGTCCGATAAAGCCTGTCGGTAAGCTTGTACTACTCCCGTAGTGATAGCGTGTTCACCCCCGACGGCGACGACAAATTTATCATCGGCAATTAAACGAGAAACTGTAGCTGTGGTGACGGCTAACATCTCCTCGGCGGACAATTGCGGTTGTTGACGGGTATCTGCGATCGCATCATGGGTATAGATGCCCACTTCTAAACAGGTTTCCCTCTTAAGTTCCTCGTCATAAGCTTCCAATTGTTGGGAAGCGGTAATCACCGCCGCCGGTCCGGTTTCACAACCCTTGCGATAGGTGGTGGTGGCCTCGTAGGGAATCGGCAGGATTACGGCCTTAGCTTTGGCGTAAGTGGCGATCGCTTCACTCCCTAAAAATTGTTCGCTACCGGTGGCGCAAGACAATAACATGGGCAAGTCACAGAAAATTTTAGTCCAATCTTCTATTATAAATATTTTGACTATTTTTGTCTATCTCAACTGACTCCAAACGTATCTACTACAATAGCCACAACCCCTTATCTATCAATAGATACATCCCTTAACTTTTTTTGCTGTACCCATGTTTATTCAAGAATGTTTGTCAGAGTATCCTAATTTTGAACAATTTGTCTGGGATTTGGAAACCCGAGGAGTTTCTGATATTGATATTCCCGTTCTGATATTTGTTGCCAGATGAAAAAGAAAGCCAGATGTTGAGAATCAAAATGGGTGATAGCGAGAATCAATTATTAAAAAATGTTCAGAAATCAATGTAAGGAAGAAAAAACAAGGTACAATTACTTAAATTTTTTCAAACTTGATCAGAATGGTTAATACCCCTCCTCCCACTCCTTGTCTGCCCCAAAATGAACCAGATGCGAATCGGCGGGCTGATTCCCTCAATCTTCAACGCCAAGCCTATAGATACGACTATCAGTATCTCCCACCCTTAGTCCTCATGGAATCCGTGCCTGCAGCGGAAAACTTTTCCTTTCAGTACATTACTGAACGGTTGGCGGCAACTGCGGAACTACCGGCCAATATGCTGGCTGTCAAAGTCAAATCTTTTTTAGATCCCCTCGATGAGCTACAAGATTATGAGGACTTCTTTGCCATTATCCCCTTACCCAAAATCGCCAAAGTCTATCAAACCAATGATGCCTTTGCCGAACAACGTCTATCGGGAGCTAATCCCCTAGTATTACATTTACTGAAGCCGGGGGATGCTCGCGCCCAAGTTCTCAATCAAATCCCTAGTTCTAAGACAGATTTCGAGCCATTGTTTCAGGTCAATCAAGAATTAGCAGCGGGAAACATTTATATTGCCGATTATACGGGTACGGACATTAATTATCTCGGTCCCTCTTTGATTCAAGGGGGAACCCATGCCAAAGGGCGAAAATATTTACCGAAACCCAGGGCCTTCTTTTGGTGGCGGAAAAGTGGCATCAGAGATCGGGGCAAATTAGTTCCGATCGCTATCCAATTTGGGGAAAATGCGGAAAAGCTTTATACTCCTTTTGAGAAAAACCCCCTTGCTTGGCTATTTGCTAAAATTTGTGTTCAGGTGGCCGATAGCAATCACCACGAGATGAATTCCCATCTCTGTCGAACTCATTTTGTCATGGAACCGATCGCGATCGGCACGGCCCGGCAACTGGCAGAAAATCATCCCCTCAGTCTTCTGCTTAAGCCACACCTAAGATTTATGTTAACGAACAACCATCTGGGACAAGAGAGACTGATCAACCCTGGTGGACCGGTGGATGAATTATTGGCCGGCACCTTGGGCGAGTCGATGGCACTGGTTAAGGATGCCTACGCAAACTGGAATCTTCGAGACTTTGCCTTTCCCAAAGAAATAAGTAACCGGGGTATGGACGATACGGAACGACTACCCCACTACCCTTACCGGGATGATGGGATGCTGGTTTGGCAGTCTATTAATCAGTTTGTTTCTGATTATCTCCATTATTTTTACCCAAACCCCCAAGACATCACTAACGATCAAGAATTGCAAGCATGGGCCGGAGAATTATCTAATTCTGCGGCAGATCAAGGGGGCAATGTGAAGGGAATGCCGGCCAATTTTACGGATGTAGAGGACTTAATTGAAGTCGTTACCACAATTATTTTTATCTGCGGGCCACTGCATTCAGCTGTTAACTATGGTCAGTATGATTACATGACTTTTGCCGCTAATATGCCCTTGGCCGCTTACTGTGATCTTCCAGAAGCGATTAAGGATACTACAGGATCAATAATTGGAGATGCCAGAGGATCAATTACCGAAAAAGACATTCTTCAGCTATTGCCTCCTTATAAAAAGGCTGCCGATCAGTTACAAAGTCTGTTCACTTTATCCGACTATCGATACGATCAATTGGGCTATTACGATAAAGCTTTTCGAGAACTCTATGGCCGGAAGTTTGAGGAGGTTTTTGCCGAGGGTGATCAGGCAACAATTACGGGCTTCCTTCGACAATTTCAGCAAAATCTCAATATGAACGAACAAGAGATTGATGCCAATAATCAAAAACGGATCGTACCCTATACCTATCTAAAACCTTCTCTAATACTCAATAGCATCAGCATTTAAGTCTAAGATAATATCTCTAAGCTTGGCTTTCAACTTTTGCTATTTTACCCTGAAAAAAATCCCCCGGTCTTAGGGGGGATTTTTATTAGCGATCGCCGATCTTGTAGGGTGCGTTCCCTAATGCAACTTCTACCGCTCCACAGATCGATTTTTGGGGAACGCACCATGCACATTGATTGAAGTTGTAAGTCTAGGCGTTGCAGAATCAAGGTATGATACTAAATCCGTTGAGTACAGGCTAGTTATGAGGAGAGGCAAAAGGCAAGAGGTAAAAGGCAAAGGGGAATAAATAATCAGTTTTTAATAACCAGATTTAGTATGAATGCCAACTGTGCATCGTATCCAAAAGTTAGTTTGGGTCTAGCGGCAAGATGTAGGCAGAGTAGTCAAGTGAAGTGTCCCATGCCTGAGCCTCACCTTGTATTGTAAAGTTTTGTAAAAAATATATGCAAATGACTGCAAACAACTGCTAATATGGTTAGTACAAGTTTACGTTGCAGTTCACATGAAACTATCAGATTATGCTAAGAAAAAAGGGATCAGTTATGACACTGCTTGGAGAATGTGGAATCGAGGGCAGTTACAAGGAGAACGT
>NZ_JACJSV010000109.1 GCF_014698335.1 Microcystis viridis FACHB-1342
TCTGATAAGTTTTGATAATCCATAATTTTGCTAATAAACATAGCAAAATTATAGATGATTTCCTGACCTAAGATCACATTTTATTCTTTTTTCCACTTCAATCTAAGAATTGAGAAAAAAGCAAAGCCTTACATTACACCATAAAAAAATTATGCAAGAGGTCTATTATTGAGCGTTTTGACTAACTTTAATTTGCAATAGGGTGGTCATCAACTAATTTAAATAACCAAAAATGTGAGACATATTTGTTTAAGTTAAGCTTAATTAACCCAAGCTTAAACTAAATTTAACCAAACCAAATCTTAACCTTAACCTTAAATTAACTCAAATAATTGATCATAATTTTAGGGTTTTATGTACAATCCAACCTAAAAGTTAATTTTTTGATTCCCGAACCAGCAATAATTAGCGAAATGAGTATGCAGAATTTCCAATTCAAACTAAATCGATGGACAATCAGCGCTGGTTTAGCGGCAGTAGGAGCAGCCCTAGCTCTCACCATCCCGGCGGTTAATTCCCAAAGCCGCAATACTATCAAAATTGATGGTTCTAGCACCGTTTACCCAATTACAGAAGCAGTAGCGGAAGAATTTCAAAAGATAAATCGTCAGACACAGGTAACTGTCGGTATTTCGGGAACAGGTGGCGGTTTTAAAAAATTCTGTGCTGGTGAAACGGATATTTCTAATGCTTCTCGTCCAATTAAGGATTCTGAGCGTCAATTGTGCGCTAAAAATGGCGTTAAATTCTTAGAACTGCCGATCGCTTTTGATGCTTTAACAGTGGTAGTCAATAAACAAAATCCCCTTAATAGCATCAAGGTTTCTGAACTGAAAAAAATGTGGGAACCCTCTGCTCAAGGGAAGATCACTAAGTGGAATCAAGTTAATTCTAAATGGCCTAATGCCAACCTAAAACTGTTCGGACCAGGTGCTGATTCGGGAACATTCGATTACTTTACCGAGGCAATTGTCGGTGAATCGAAGAAAAGTCGCACCGACTTTACCCCCAGTGAAGATGATAACGTTCTAGTGCAGGGAGTTATCAGAGATCGTAACGCTTTAGGTTACTTTGGCTATGCCTATTATGAAGCAAATAAAGGTCGTCTGAAAGCCCTAGCCATTGATAACGGCAAAGGAGCCATATCTCCCTCAGCAGAAAATGTCAACAACGGCAAATATAATCCCCTCTCCCGTCCTGTTTTTATCTACGTTAATGCTGATGCAGCCAAACGTCCAGAGGTGAAAAGTTTTGTTGAATTTTTCATCAACAATGCCCCCAAATTAGTCCGGGAAGTTAAGTACGTTCCTTTACCCGCTAATGTCTATCAATCGGTAATGAACAACTTCAGAAATAATAAAACAGGAAGTGTATTCGTTGGCCGTGATACTGTGGGTTTAACAATCCAAGATATCGTTCGCTTAGAAGCTAAACCATAGTTTCTCACTAGAAACCACTAGGATAATGGGGGGGGCAAGTGCCTAACCCCATTTCTAATTAAACAGCTAAAAAGATCATCAGCCAGATATTTAAAGCATGACTCAACCAGCAATTAAATCAGAGAGTGTCTGGATTCAGGCAGCTACTCCCAAAAAGATTCGCAACCTAAAAGAGACTATTATTGAAGTTATTCTATTTTTGGCGGCTTTTTCCTCTGTGGCGACAACCATTGGCATTATGGAGGTTTTGATTCTAGAATCCGTGCATTTTTTCGAGAAAGTTCCCCTGATTCAATTCCTAACCGATACAGTTTGGAGTCCGCTTTTTGCCGATCCGCGTTATGGTATTTTACCGCTACTTTCGGGAACCTTAACCACTTCGATCGTGGCGATGTTTGTCTCTATTCCTTTGGGAACAATTGCTGCTATTTATCTCAGTGAATTTGCCCCCCCGCGCCTGCGAGAAGTGGTTAAACCCTGTCTAGAATTATTAGCGGCTATACCGACAGTAGTTTATGGTTATTTTGCCTTTTTAAATGTCACACCTTTCCTACAAACTTTTTTGCCTGACTTGCCTTCATTTAATATGCTCAGTGCTGGTTTGGTCATGGGATTAATGATTATTCCCCTGATTAGTTCCATCAGTGAAGATGCCATGCGTGCCGTACCTTTGACCCTCCGGGAAGGTTCCTACGCTACCGGAGCAACTCGTTTACAAACTGCTTTAAATGTGGTTTTGCCTGCCGCTATTTCTGGTATTAGTGCCGCTTATATTTTAGGAGTTTCCCGGGCCGTGGGAGAAACGATGATTGTAGCGATCGCCGCAGGATTACAGCCAAATTTAACCTTCAATCCCTTTAGTGAAGCGGCCACCATTACCGCTTATATTGTTCAGGTTAGTTTAGGCGATTTACCCCACGGTTCGATCGAGTATCAATCAATTTTTGCCGCCGGTATTATGCTAGTCATTTTGACTTTAATCTTTAATATTATCGGTTATTTCCTCGCCAAAAAATATCGGGAGGTTTACTAATCATGGAAAAAGAACAATTATCGAATTTAAGAGCTAATATTGAAAGGCGCAAGCTGATTAGCACTGTATTTTCTGGCTTAGGGTTGTTGATTATTTTTGTTTCTACCCTAATTCTCTTTATCCTGATTGCCCAGATGATAATGGCAGGGTTGCCGCGCATTACCCCCCAGTTTTTTACTTCTTTTCCTAGTCGTCACCCTGAAGAAGCTGGTATTCTTTCCGCTTGGGTGGGAACCTTGCTAGTGATGTTGGTAACAGCCTTGATTGCGATTCCTCTCGGTATTGCGGCGGGAATTTATCTGGAAGAATATAGTAAGAAAAATTGGCTTTCAGCAATTATTGAGATTAACGTCACTAATTTAGCGGGTGTTCCCTCAATTATCTATGGTTTACTCGCCCTCGGTTTATTTGTCTATCAATTCAATCTCGGACAAAGTATTATTGCCGCCGGTTTAACCCTAGCTTTGCTGATCCTACCTGTGGTTATTGTCACCACCAGAGAGGCAATTCGGGCAATACCCAACAGTCTCCGGGAAGCGGCCTATGCCGTGGGAGCAAGTAGATGGCAAGTAGTCGCCGATCATATTCTTCCCTACTCCTTCGGTAGTATCCTAACCGGTGTGATCATCGGGCTTTCCAGAGCGATTGGAGAAACGGCTCCCGTGATTACTATTGGTGCGCTCACGTTTATTGCCTTTCTACCCGATGCTCCTTTACAAGCAAATTTTCCCTTTATTAACTTTAATTGGCTAAAAGCACCCTTTACAGTTATGCCTATCCAGATGTTTAACTGGGTTTCTCGTCCAGAGCCAGAATTTGAAGTCAATGCGGCTGCCGCTGGTACAGTGTTGATTGTGATGACTCTCGGTATGAACGCTGTAGCTATCTATCTCCGCTATCGTTTCCGCAAAGGTATCAAATGGTAAACTCTATTTTTCCCTCGATGATGTCTAATATCAAAGAATTTCAACCAAAAGCTGAGGTGAGAAACCTTGACTTTTACTACGCTGGCACCAATAAACCCGCTTTGCGAAGTATCAATCTCACCATTCCCGAAAGACAAGTCACCTCTCTAATTGGCCCCTCTGGCTGCGGTAAAACGACGCTTTTGCGCTGTTTTAATCGAATGCACGACCTTTATGCCGCTAATCGCTACGAAGGGGGCATTTATATCGATACCGTCAATATTTTAGATCACAAGGTCGATCCGATCGAGGTGCGGATGCGGATTGGTATGGTTTTCCAAAAACCGAACCCTTTCCCGAAATCTGTTTACGAAAATGTCGCCTACGGTTTGCGGGTTAGGGGTGAAAAAAAACGGGAGTTTATCGATTATAAAGTAGAACAAGCCTTGCGCGGTGCCGCTTTGTGGGATGAAGTCAAGGATCGTCTCAACACCAGTGCCTACGATTTATCGGGGGGACAACAACAACGTCTCTGTATTGCCCGCGCTTTAGTTACGGATCCTGAAATTATCCTCTTTGATGAACCCACTTCCGCTCTCGATCCGATCGCCACTAATAGTATAGAAGAACTAATTGGTAAATTAGAGGAAAAAGTTACCATTTTAATCGTCACCCACAGTATGCAACAGGCAGCCCGGATTTCTGATTACACAGCTTTTATGTATTTGGGTGAACTGATGGAGTTTGGACAAACTAAAATTATGTTTCAAGAACCAACTCACGAGAAAACAAAAGAATATATTAGCGGTCGATTTGGTTAAAAAATCGCCATTGTTTGGGGAGAGAAAGCAATTATCTCCCCAACGCTCTCCTCTAAAACTTGGCTTTTTGCCGCAATAATTCCGCTAGGGTGACATCAAATTGCGATTGTCCTCCGAAAACCGTTCCCACTTCACCGTTAAAGAAGGTGACTGTGGCTAAATGGTAATGTTCATCCGTTAGGGGGATATAACCGACTTCTTTAACAATACTCTCGGCATTATCGAGGTAATACTCCACAAATTCCTGTAAAGCTCGGCTTTTTTGCGCTTTCTCCCCATTGACGTAGATAAATAAAGGTCGAGCAAGGGGTTGATATTGGGAGTTAACTACAGTTTCTCTAGAGGGTAAAATCGCCCCTTTACCGCTATCAATGCCTAAAGCTTTCAATTTTCGGGGATTTTGTTCATAATAAGCTAGTCCAAAGTAACCAAGAGCATTCGGATCTTGACTGACTCCCTGGACTAAAGTGTTATCATCCTCGCTGGCTACATAATCCTTACGACTAGCACCGGATTTACCGACCACAGCTTCGGTAAAATAGTCAAAAGTTCCGGAATCTTGGCCTGCACCAAAGAGATTTAGGGGTTTATTGGGGAATTCCGGCCTAATTTGATTCCAATTGGTAATTTTACCCTCAGCAGCCGGTTCCCACATTTTCTTTAATTCTTTTAGGGTAATGCTATCAATCCAGTTATTTTCCTGATTAACGACTACAGTTAAGGCATCAAAAGCCACGGGTAATTCAATATATCTTACGCCATAGCGATTACACAGGGACATCTCATCGGCTTGAATCGGTCGAGAGGCATTACTAATATCAGTTTTTCCTTCGCAGAATTCCCGAAATCCCCCTGAGGTTCCCGAAAATTTTACGCTCACTTCTGCTGTACCCGGTTGACTGCTTTTGAATTTCTCGGCCACGGCCTGGGTAATCGGGTATACGGTACTAGAACCATCAATTTTAATTGATTTGTTAGCTGGAGATTCCCCTATGCCACAGGCCGACAGTAGGCTAATTCCAAAAATACTTAACGCAGAAAATACCATTTTCACAGAATTTTTGTCGCTTTTACTCATTGTCTCTGTCCCCGTTATCAGTCAATAACTACATAATATTATTTCAAAAAAAGTTGATATATAATTAAGAATTCTAAAGTTGAATGTTATCGAAAACACATCAAACTGATGGACAAAAGGACAACAAAAACGTTTATCTGTAGGGTCTGATACTAAATCCGTTGAGTATGCGCTACATATCAGGACAGGCAAAAGGCAAAAGGCAAAAGGCAAAAGGCAAAAGGCAAAAGGCAAAAGGCAAAAGGCAAAAGGCAAAAGGCAAAAGGCAGCTTTGTTCTCCCCACTTCCCCACACCCCACACCCCACACCCCACACCCCACTCCCTAGACCCCACTTCCGAAACCATAAGGCTGCCCGATTTTGCTAGGATAAGAAATGTAACAAGAATCTTTCTTAACAGTCGGATAATTCATGGGCAACGATACCATCACCTTACTCTCCTCTCGGGAAATTGAAAAAATGCGTCGAGCCGGACGATTAGCAGCTAAACTCTTAGACCATCTGGCAGATATGGTTAAACCGGGGGTAAGTACCCTAGAAATCAATGACGAGGCAGAACGTTGGACTCGCGCCCATGGAGCCAAAAGTGCGCCCCTAGGATACCATGGCTTTCCTAAGTCCATCTGTACTAGCATTAACGAGGTTATCTGTCACGGCATCCCCAGCGCCGCTCAAATCCTTAAAGACGGCGATATTATTAACATCGATGTCACCCCGATTTTAGAGGGTTATCACGGCGATACCTCCCAGACTTTCTTTGTCGGTACTCCCTCCCCCCTAGCGAAAAAGTTAGTAGAAGTGACTAGAGAATGTCTGCAAAGAGGCATAGATGCAGTGCAGCCGGGGGGTAAAATCGGCGATATCGGCGCGGCTATCCAAGAATACGCCGAAGGACAAGGATTTTCAGTGGTTAGAAATTTTGTCGGTCATGGTATTAGTAATGTTTTTCACACCGGTCCGCAGGTTCCCCACTACGGCATTCGCGGCAAAGGCAAAACAATTCGCCCCGGCATGGTATTCACCATTGAACCAATGATTAATGAGGGTACTTGGCAACATATTCTCTTAAAAGACGGTTGGACTGCTATTACTAAAGATGGTAAACTTTCGGCCCAATTTGAACACACCATTGCCGTCACTGAAACCGGTGTCGAAATTCTCACTTTACCCGATTAAATTTAGGGAACAGGGAATGGGAGAATGGGGAAATAGGGAAGTTTCAACTAATACCCCATCACCCCCCGCAACGCGCACGAAGTGGTCACCCATCTCCCCACTGATAACTGATAACTGATAACTGAATATATGCAGTATCGTCGTTTCGGTCGCACTAATCTACAAATGCCGGTGTTTTCCTGTGGGGGAATGCGCTATCAATTTCAGTGGCAGGATGTGCCGATGTCGCAAATTCCCGACGAGAATCAAGGCAATTTAGAGGCAATCATAAATAAATCTCTAGAAGTGGGGATTAATCACATCGAAACCGCTAGGGGTTACGGCACTTCCGAGATGCAATTGGGCAAAATTTTGCCGCAACTACCGAGGGATAAGATTATCGTGCAGACGAAAGTTTCTCCTAGTCAAGATGTGCGGGAATTTCGCCGTAAATTTGAGCAATCCCTGCAATTTTTACGATTAGATTATGTGGATTTGTTGGGCATCCATGGCGTCAACACCGCTGAAATTCTCGATGATACTATGGCCGAGGGCGGTTGTTGGCAAGAGGCGAAAAAATTACAGCAACAGGGAAAAGTTCGTTTTATCGGTTTCTCCACCCATGCACCAACTGATGTAATTGTCAAGATTATTGCAACAAATTGTTACGATTACCTCAATCTGCACTGGTACTATATTTTTCAGAATAACTGGCTGGCCATAGAAGCGGCAAAACAGCACGATATGGGCGTTTTTATCATTAGTCCCTCCGATAAGGGCGGCCATCTCTACAATCCTCCCCCTAAGCTCGTCGCTCTCTGTTCTCCTCTCAGTCCGATGGTTTTTAATGACCTATTCTGTCTCAGTCATCCGGCTGTTCATACCCTGAGTATTGGTGCAGCGCGAGCCAAGGATTTTGATGAACACCTGAAAACTTTACCCTTACTTGATCGGGCCGAGGAGATTTTACCAGCAATTATCGAGAGATTGCAAGGAGAGATGATCAACTGTTTAGGCGATAATTGGGTGAAAACTTGGTCTTTGGGTTTACCTAGCTGGGAAAATACCCCCAATCACATCAATATTCCTTCTATCCTCTGGTTACGCAATCTCGCTATCGCCTACGATATGATTGACTTTGCCAAGGCCAGATACAATCTCTTGGGGAATGGGGGTCATTGGTTCCAGGGTCAACAGGCAAAAGAGGTGGAAAAACTCGATTTAACTGCCTGTTTAGCCGCTAGTCCCCACGCTGATCAAATTCCCCATCTTCTCGCTGAAACTCATCGATTATTGTCGGGAGAGACGGTACAACGCTTAAGCAGTAGTTAAAATTCGATGCCGGGTTGCGCTTTCACTCCCTGTTGACGAAAGGGATGTTTAATTAACTTCATTTCCGTGACTAAATCCGCTATCTCGATTAATTCGGGTAAAGCTCCTCTACCAGTGAGAATAACGTGGCAATTAGCGGGTTTTCGGGCTAAACCAGCGATAACTTCCTGAATATCCAGATAACCGAATTTAAGGGCGATATTGATCTCATCGAGTAAAATTAATTGATATTGGGGATTTTCGAGAAAAGTTAGGGCTTTTTGCCATGCTTCTTGGGCTTTCTCTATATCTCTTTCTCTATCTTGGGTTTCCCAGGTGAAACCTTCCCCCATTGCATAAAACTCGATTTGTTCCCCCCAAACACTAAAAATCTTTTGTTCGGCAGGTTCCCAAGCACCTTTGATGAATTGTACCACCGCCACTTTGTAACCATGACCGAGGGAACGTAAAACCATACCGAGGGCTGCCGTGGTTTTTCCCTTACCATCGCCAGTATTAACGATAATTAAACCTTTTTCAGCAATTTTTTCGGCTAAACGTTCTTCTTGGATTGCCTTGCGGCGCTGCATTTTTTCTTTGTATTGTTCGGGAGTGAGTTGCATTCGGGTCTATCCAGTCAAATCAAGATAATTGTAACTCAAGGGGTTATCGATCGCTGTTTGCAGATTTTAACCGGCTAAATTGTCTGGGGATTGATGCCTAATTCTCGTAATTTTGCCGCTAATCTTTCCTTAGCTTGTCGTTCTTGTTCTTTTTCTAAAAGAGCCTGTTCTTTTTCTAGGAGAGCCTGTTCTTTTGCCTGTCTTTCCTGTTCCTTTTCTGAAAGAATCTGTTCCTTTTCTAAAAGAATCTGTTCCTTTTCTAAAAGAATCTGTTCCTTTGCTTGTCTTTGCTGTAATTCAGCTTCTTGGGGAGTGGGAACCAATTGACCATCAGCGGTAAAATAACGCAGTTTCCGGTCAAATATGCCTAAATATAATCCTAACTCTTCACTCCATAGATAACCCTGCTCATTAGCAGAAATAGCTTGATATTGT
>NZ_JACJSV010000011.1 GCF_014698335.1 Microcystis viridis FACHB-1342
AAGGGGGGACTAAGGGGGGATCGGCACCCCCCTTATCAAGGGGGGCAGGGGGGATCGAACCTAAAATCCATTTTTAATTTAATTATAACCAGCTACTTAACATAAAGTTTGATAATAACTGTGGTATAACTTCACAAGAACTTGATATTATTATTACAATAGTCTCAAAAACAATGATCGAATTAAGTCCCGCCGCCGCTAGAGAAATTGAACGTTGGAGTCAAAGCCGTCGTCTGACTGGTTCCTATCTGCGTTTGGCAGTAAAAAATGGTGGTTGTTCGGGACTTCACTATCATCTCGAATTAACCCCTATTGCGGCAGAAAACGATCGCTTTTATCAAAGTCAGGGTATTAATATTGTAGTCGATCCTGACAGCGATCGCTACCTACAAATTTTAAAATTAGACTATTCAGAAGATCTCATGGGTGGTGGTTTGCGTTTTACCAATGCCAACACCCAAAATACCTGCGGTTGTGGTCTTTCCTTTAGCGCTTAATTAACTGCTCCAAATAGCCAAGACAACTAAAAGCGCATTAACCAGATAAAAAGCTCCCACAATCTTCGTTTCCGTCCAACCACTTAATTCTAAATGATGATGAAAAGGAGCCATTTTTAATAATCTTTTGCCCTTGCCGTCGGGTCCTTTTGTGGCTTTATAATAGATAACCTGAGCGATTACCGAAAGAGATTCCAGAAAGAACAGACCACTAATTAAAAATAATCCCCAGAGATGTCCAGTAATTAAACCCACCGCAGCTAAAGCGCATCCTAAAGCGAGGGAACCCGTATCACCCATAAACACTTTAGCGGGGTTGCGGTTATGAAAAATGAAGCCTAGACAAGCACCAGCAAAACAAGTGCAGAAAATCGCCAAATCTGGATGACTAGGAGCGATAATAATGGCTAAACCCAAAAAAGCGATCGCACCTGTTCCCCCCGCTAATCCATCCACCCCATCGGTGAGATTAGTGGCGTTACTTTCAGCCACAAGGACAAATCCCGCCAAAATCCAGAAGAAAAAGCCCAAAGGAATGACTAATCGACCCCAAAGGCCGATATCGGTACTCACCTGATTGAACGACATCCAGAGGCAAAAAAGCACCGCCCCCGTTATCTGTAAAATTAACTTCATCCGGGGAGATAGGCCCTTATTCGACTTATAACGCAAAATTTGCCAATCATCTAACCAACCGATACCCATGTAAGCAAAAGTCAGCAAAGCAACCGCCACCACATTAGGAGTAAATTTAGACCAGATTAAAGCGAAAATAAGGGCTACTGGCACAAAAAAGCTGCCTCCCATCGTCGGGGTTCCTGCTTTCTTTAAATGGGCCTGGGGTCCATCTTCGCGCATGATCTGACCCATTTTCAAGCGCCGTAGCATCGGTACTACTTGACAGCCAAGACCAGCACTGATTAACGTTGTGGCCATCAGGGGGATTAACAGGGAATTAGTGGACTGAAAAAAAACTACTAACAGAAATAGTAATCCCGTTAGTAGAATCAGGAGATGGGTTCCAGTGGGTTTTTTAAAGATAGGGGCGGAAAAAATGTTAGCGTTCACGACTAAAGCGTCAGATAAGGGTAAAATTTGCCAAAGAAGACAGGATTAATCTTCATCTAAGACTAATTCGTCCTCGTCGTCATCATAACCGATATCATCGACATCCATCAGTTCAGATAGTTCCACATCTTCTTCGAGAGTCAGATCCGGTTCGGCGATTTTATCCCGGGGAATCATGCGATTATTTTTTTCTAACCACTCGACAATGGAAGCGTCTTTTTTTAGGGGAATAACCGCGGCCGGTTCGTAGCGGGGTTCTTGACGAATAGAAGGATTAAGCATAATCACTCGACGATTAACAGCAATCATTTCGAGTTTACCATGTCTTTTAAGGCTCTGATAATCTCTTGATTGGCCGCGGGGAAAGTGTAATTATCTAGTTCCTCGATAGTTACCCAGCGGATTTCTTCACATTCGATCGCTCTTGCTTGGCCGCTGAGATAACGACAGTTATATACTTGTAGATTAACCCGAAAATGACTATAGGTGTGGTCGATGGTGATTAAATGACTATCCACTGCGATGTCAATGCCAATTTCTTCTAATATCTCTCGTTTAATACATTCCTGCACCGTTTCATTGCCTTCGATTTTGCCGCCGGGGAATTCCCAAAAACCGCCTAGGAGTCCCTTGGCCAGACGGCGATCGATTAAAATTAAATCTCGATCATCTCTAATTACGGCCACACCGATTTGTTTAGAAGCTAAAGAGTCTGTTTCGGGAATCATAGTGGTTATTGGCGAAAAAATAGGAAAAAATAGTTAAAAACTGACTGCGGAGAATTGAGTCAAAAGATGATATAATGGAGAATTGTACGATTAACGATTAACAATGACAGTCAGTTCCGAATCAAAGTTTATTTTAAAAGTATTGTGGTTAGATCAGAACGTAGCGATCGCTGTAGATCAGGTGGTCGGCAAAGGAACTAGCCCCCTCACCGCTTATTTTTTCTGGCCGCGCAATGATGCTTGGCAACAACTGCAAGAGGAGTTAGAAGCAAAACACTGGATTGATGAGTCCGATCGCGTTGATGTTCTCAACAAAGCCACAGAAGTAATTAATTTTTGGCAAGAGTTACGCAATCAAGGCCGACAAATCACCATGGCCGATGCACAGTTAAAATTCCCCGAAGTTGTTTTTAGTGGTAGCAATTAATTTATCGAAAAAATCGGGTCTAAAACCTCGCCTTAAGGCGAAAAGTTTTTGGAGCGGGGCATAAATCCCCGTGACAAAAACGGCCTCCTGCCCCCTGCCTCCGTTAAGTCCGACTACTTAACTGATAACTGATAACTGATAACTGATAACTGAAAATTAATCGGGTAGGTTTATATAAACCCGCCCGATTTTGCTTTAATTTAATTTGATTTGGTTGGGTTTAAACCGATACTAAACCGCCAGCGGCCTGGTATCTAGCGCGAGCTTTGCGCCATGATTGTTGCGCTTGGATAGTTTTGCGACGGTCATCCCCTTTACTGACTTCATCGAGACGAGTTTGGGCCCGTTCGTATTCGGCGCGAGCTTTTTCCTTATCGATTTTTGAGCCTAATTCCGCCCCATTAACGAGGACTTTGATCTCATTATTTTCGACTTCGGCAAAACCGCCCAAAACCGCGATATTTTCCCAGTCTTTCCCCGGTCGAATTCGCATTACGCCAATATTCAGGGCAGTTAATAAAGGAGCGTGACCGCTAAGAATACCTAATTGTCCCGTGGAACTGGGTAGGATTACTTCTTCGGCCACGTTATCCCAGACAATGCGATCGGGTGTAATAACCCGTACTGTAATGCTCATTGGTGATAATAACGATAATTTTGGCAGATTTCTGGGTTAAGTAACCGCTAAACGCGGTTACTACTGACTTTTAATTAGCCTTTTTTGAGTTTTTCGCCTTTAGCGATCGCTTCATCGATATTGCCGACCATATAGAACGCTTGTTCGGGTAAGCGATCGAGTTCACCTTTGAGGATCATCTGGAAGCCTTTGATCGTATCAGCGAGGGTAACGTATTTACCTGGGGAACCGGTGAACACTTCCGCCACGAAGAAAGGTTGCGAGAGGAAACGCTCAATTTTGCGAGCGCGGTCAACGGTGAGACGATCTTCTTCCGACAATTCGTCTAAACCGAGAATAGCGATGATGTCCTGTAACTCTTTATAGCGTTGCAGGGTAGATTGAACAGCGCGAGCGGTGCCGTAGTGTTCATCACCGACGATATCAGCTTGGAGCATGGTGCTGGTGGAACCGAGGGGATCTACCGCCGGATAGATACCTTTGGAAGCCAGACCCCGGGATAGTACAGTAGTTCCATCCAAGTGAGCGAAGGTAGTAGCGGGAGCGGGGTCAGTCAAGTCATCCGCCGGTACATAGACCGCTTGGATGGAAGTGATCGATCCCTCTTTGGTGGAGGTAATCCGCTCTTGCAGGTCGCCTACGTCAGTGCCGAGGGTGGGTTGGTATCCTACCGCAGAAGGCATCCGACCGAGGAGCGCCGATACTTCCGAACCAGCTTGCACGAAACGGAAGATATTATCAATAAATAAGAGTACGTCTTGCTTGCTGACATCGCGGAAATATTCGGCCATGGTCAAAGCAGAGAGACCGACGCGCATTCTCGCTCCAGGGGGTTCGTTCATCTGACCGTAAACGAGGGCAATTTTCGAGTCTTCGGGGTTATCAGCGTTGATTACCTTCGATTCGATCATCTCGTTGTAGAGGTCGTTTCCTTCGCGGGTTCTTTCACCCACACCGCCAAAAACCGAGACACCCCCGTGTTGAATGGCGATATTGTTGATTAATTCCATCATAATGACGGTTTTGCCCACACCAGCACCCCCAAAGAGGCCGATTTTGCCACCTTGACGGTAGGGGGTGAGCAAGTCAATTACCTTGATACCGGTTTCAAAAACCGTCGGTGTTACCTCAAGATCGACTAATTTGGGAGCGGGACGGTG
Organism: Microcystis viridis FACHB-1342; assembly: GCF_014698335.1. Classification (GTDB taxonomy): domain Bacteria; phylum Cyanobacteriota; class Cyanobacteriia; order Cyanobacteriales; family Microcystaceae; genus Microcystis; species Microcystis ichthyoblabe_A. The sequence goes on from NZ_JACJSV010000011.1 coordinate 4,518, forward strand.
AATAGGAGAGGTTTCGGTGACGTTAACCGGTCCTTTTTCGTCCACGGGTTCACCAAGAACGTTAAAAATCCGACCGAGGGTGCATTTACCCACGGGAACGCTAATCGCTGCGCCGGTATCCACGATATCCATACCGCGCACTAAACCATCGGTGGTACTCATGGCAACAGCCCGCACTTGGTTATCACCGAGTAACTGTTGCACTTCACAAGTAACCGATAGATTTTGACCAGCGGAGTTGGTTCCTTTTACGGTTAAGGCATTATAAATACGGGGCAGTTTGCCACTGGGAAATTCGGCATCGATGACAGGACCGATGATCTGGACGATTTTACCAACGTTAGTTTCTGTTGTCGCTACCATTGTTTATGTCTACTCTGGGTTTTAGCTGATAACTCCCACAAGGGGAAAGTCTTAATTTTTTGTAAAATTAGCCAATACACAGCTTATCACGCTAGGGGATCAGATCAGTTATTTTCGCTATCAGCCCTCAGCAGTCGGTCGTCACGAGACTCGGAGACAGGAGATTATTTTATTTGTTCCCCCCACTTCCCGCTTCCCACTCCCCGCTTCCCGCTCCCTGCTTGACAAACACAGGGGTTTGCCTTTAATTGAACGTTACCTCATGTCTCAAGGAGAAGATGGCCACAGTGTCGAGGGTTTAATTGCTCAAGATATAGGTTGGGATTTTTAAGGGGAAACTCTCTTTTAAAATTGGCGTTTACTTTTGATTTTATTACTCAATCCAAGCTTTTGGGGGGTTGGGGGAAGTCGCTGAGTCTCAAATTAAATTAATTAAGCTTGAACAAATGCCAGAAAAAGCGACATTTTTTAAGGGATTACAGATACCAAAATACCATTTTAATTTCTATAAGTCATACAAAAATTTAGGTTAAGATGACCTCCGAGGATGAATTAATCTGATTTTTGACGCTTTCTAGTAAAAGTTGATACAAAAAATGAGGTGTTTTTTGATTGGCTAATTCCAGACTATTCTGATAAATTTTAACAGCAGATTCATCATTAATCATTCGATAGTGAATGATTTTTGTCCATTCTGGTGCAGTTATCATTAATTGAGGAATCACTTCAATAAAAGCCTGTATTTGTTGTTGGGGTTCAAAATCTTCTAAAAAATGCAATAAACTAAACATAATTTCAGGATGTTCACAGTTATCATCTAGGATAAGATGTAAGTCTTTTAAATCTTTATCATCAGGATATTTGGCAAGTTTTTTTAATGTTTCCTCAAATAAGTTAATTTCTTGGGGTGTTTTCATTAAGCGATTCTCTTGTAGGATTTTTATTAAATTCATGGGGTTGTTGCTCCTTGATCAAAAAAGGTTGACCAAGTAGTTTTATTAAGTTGAATGAGTTCTTGTAATCCCTTTCTAATATCTGCATTATATAATCCTTGACCTAGATAAATTGAGCGAATATCCCAAACTTCTTGTGCTAAGGTTTGTCGAGGGGAAAGAGTTAAGTCTGGACTTTTACCATAAGATAAGGTTTGACGATGACGACCTCCTTTTCCGGGGGATAAGTGTTCCATCATGATAGCAATTCCTTGATTAGTTGTGTAACCTTTGATTTTCGCTTTCATATACGCATTGGATGGTAGATGATGAGGGGTTAAGTTATCTCCTCTACGACCTAATTTTAACAAGTCGCCGTATGTCCCGACTTTTCCTTCTCCTGTCAGTAGTTTAAATTGAGTGATGTTGTCTCCTTATGATTATTTTAGGCCATAGGTTGATCATAGGTGAATAAAAATCTTATCACTCTTCTATCTCGGAAAATCCCTGTCAACACATAAGTGCTGAAACTCCTATTTTATAAGCGAGCGCTCGCCTATTTTCTAACAACAACTCGAAAATTTAGTTTCTGTTAGTTATTGATCACCCGAAAGCTTGCCCCGAAAGAAAGCTAGAATTTAGACACGATCAGAGCTTTTTCCTGATAATTAAGCTTCAATGACCCATTTTCCTCTTTTCCCCCTGCTCCCCTCTTCCCAACCCAAAAAAGTAAGGCAGGCCTTAGCCTACCTTAAAACAAAGCGAGGTTGATCAACTTTGAAGATGCCGATGCAGTGGATGGAATTGGACTCATACCATATATTGGCGATTATAACAAGGGTTTTGCTGCTTGCATGGATTCAAATAAAAAATAATTTAAAGCTTGACCATAGATTTTAGTCTATATACTGAAACACAAGAACTATCTCCTGTCAAATTTTCAAGGGACAGCTTTACTGAGACGCACTCCCTTCCCTCAACCGTCCGGGAGAATTGTGCTGTAAGATATCTTCAGTTTCAATTGTTTAGGCTCGCAATCGTAGATGAGAATAAATTTCGGTAGCTTTTGCGGCAATCTCAGGAAATTATCGGTTAATTATATGAATTCTGGTAAAATTATCGCCATTATCACGGGAGCGATTTCGATTTTAATCGCCGTTGCCTATTTAATCCTAGTCCAGATTCTGGACTTTCGCACCGAGATGATTCCCGCTCCCCTAGAAGTTATTTTTCCAGGATGGTAAAAATCGGGGTTGAACATTTTTCAACCCCGAAAAAAAGCAATTTTTGAGCGGATTAACCCACCGATTGTAACTGTAATTGCGAGAGAATATCGCTCTGCTCAGAGCGCTGATGACTAGAGACTGTCACCACACCGTCCGCAGTTACATCTAATAGCGCATGGTCTCCAGAATTGACTTTTCCCGATAACATCGCCTCGGCTAAACTATCCTCTAAGCGTCGAGTTAAAGCACGACGTAAAGGCCGCGCACCGTAGCTAGGATCATAACCCTCATTGATGACCAAATCCTTGAAAGCGGCGGTAACTTCCACAGAAATGCCTTTTTCTGTCAATTGTTTGGCTATATCTGCGATCAGAATATCGGCAATCTGGGTAACTTCTTCGCGAGTTAACTGTCGGAAAACAATGATTTCATCGAGACGGTTGAGAAATTCGGGACGGAAATATTGTTTTAACTCGTCTGTCACCCGATTAGAAATCTGTTGGTAACGCGATTGAGCAAAATCGTCAGCCATCTCGAATCCTAAGCTATTACCGCCTTTTTCGATGACTTTTGAGCCAATATTCGAGGTCATGATAATTAGGGTATTCTTAAAGTCCACCCGACGACCTTGGGAATCGGTCAAACGACCATCTTCTAACAGTTGCAGGAGAAGATTAAAAACATCGGGATGTGCTTTCTCGATTTCGTCAAACAAAACCACTCTATAGGGTTGACGACGCACAGCTTCCGTTAACTGACCACCTTCATTGTAACCGATGTATCCGGGAGGCGCACCAATTAACTTAGAAACCGTGTGGGATTCCATAAATTCCGACATATCTAGGCGAATCATACTGGATTCCGAGCCAAAGAGCAACTTAGCTAAGGCTTTCGTTAATTCAGTTTTACCCACTCCCGTGGGACCGGCAAAAATAAACGAGGCAATCGGACGGTTAGGATTCTTTAAATTTACTCGCGCTCGACGAATAGCACGAGAAACGGCATTTACTGCCTCCTGTTGACCAATAATCCGCTCGTGCAGTTGATATTCCAGATTTAAGAGCGATTCCGACTCAGTTTCAGTTAATTGGGTAACGGGAATACCAGTCCAAGCGGCGACAATTTGGGCGATTTCCTCCGCATCCACCACCGGAATTAAAGATTCGGGGTTAATTAGGGGTGATTCTTCGCTAACCTCCGCAGGACTTTTACTTTGTAGGGAATAGCGTAGATGGGTGCGGGATCCCGCTTCATCGAGAAGATCGATCGCTTTGTCCGGTAAAAAGCGATCATTGATATAGCGAGAGGATAGATGAACAGCAGCTTCGATCGCTTTTTGATCGTATTTTACCTGATGGAAATCCTCGTAGGTGGCTTTTAAACCGCGTAAAATCTCGATCGCTTGCTCTTTGGTCGGTTCTCCCACCATAACTGGCTGAAAACGTCTTTCTAGAGCCGCATCTCGCTCAATATGCTGTTTATACTCATCGAGAGTGGTTGCCCCTAAACACTGTAACTCGCCGCGAGCTAAAGCAGGTTTAAGCAGGTTAGAAGCATCCATAGCTCCCCCCATGCTACCAGCACCCACAAGAGTGTGAATTTCATCAATAAACAGGATAATACTGCCCGATTTGCGAACTTCCTCCACGATACCCTTTAAACGTTCCTCAAAATCGCCGCGAAAACGGGTTCCCGCCAGTAAAGACCCCATATCGAGGGCAATTACCTGTTTATCCTGCAAAAGTTCGGGAATATCGCCACTATGGATGCGTTGTGCTAACCCTTCAGCGATCGCTGTTTTGCCTACCCCCGGCGCACCCAGTAAAATCGGGTTACTTTTGGTACGACGGCCTAAAATTTGGACAACTCGCTCGATTTCTGGCTCTCTACCGATTACAGGGTCAATTTTGCCATTTTTGACCTCTTGGCTTAAATTGCGACCATATTGGGCTAAAATACCGCCTTGGGGAGCATTTTTCTGGTCTTCATAGTCACTGCTTGCCGTGAAGCGACCACTAGCGACTTTTTCCCCAGCATTTTTCAGTAAAAGGCCGCGAAGTTTGATCAAATCAACACCCTGCATAATTAAAATTTTAGCGGCTAGGGATTCGGGATCGGCGGTGATAGCGAGTAATAGATGTTCAGGTGCGATCGCCTGTTCCCCTAATTGTCGAGCTTCCTGAAATGCTTGCTCGAACATCTTTTTCGCTTTCGGGGTAAAAGGGATATTAACGGGACTGTAACCGCTGCCACGGCCGGTCATTCCTTCAATCAGGCGGCGACTTTCGTGCAGGGTGACTTTTAAATCCTTGAGAATTAAGGCTGCGGCGGCGGTGGCTTCTCCTATCAATCCTAACAGTAAATGCTCCGTACCCACGACACTGTGACCGGCACGACGGGCTTCTTCTTGGGCGAACATCACCGCTTTGATAGCTTTCTGGTTAAAGTATTCAAACATGATCGACGGCTTCCTGGCTACTGGGCTTTACTTGTTACTGTAACGTTTTCTTTACATTAGCTGGAAGGGGGATATCCGTATCAGTAGGGTGGGTTAGTCAGTGGTGAGTTTGGGCGATGCTTAAAATCCTTAACAAAAATTAAGGCTGCTGGCAGTTATAACCTAACCCCTGTGCAACTGTCGCTCTACAAAACTAATGCAGAAATGATAATTATTGATGTACCATATAAGGCGCGATAACTGAGGACGTAAGGATTGAAAAGGCTGCCAGCCAAGTTTTTTCGAGCCGAAGGTGGGTCGGAGCCAGTCAAAGATTGGTGGAAAACTCTCAGCCGTGAAGATTGCCGGATTATTGGCAGCGATATCAAGGACGTAGAGTTTAGCTTTCCCATCGGCTGCCCCTGTGCCGTTCACTTTCATCAAGAAGTCCCAAAAAAAACCAAAACAGGAAATCGATTTAGCTCTCAATCGTAAGAAGGAACAGAAAAAATATGACCCCTAACCCCCATACTGGCTCCGATTTCGATGATTTTCTCAAAGAAGAAGGTCTAGGAGGACTGTAGTGCGGTGGCACTCAAACGGTTACGGTTGCGGCAGTTGGCTGAGGAGATGAAACGGCTCTCTCTGACGAAAACGGAGATGGCGGCGCGGATGCAGACCAGTCGAGCGCAACTTGACCGCCTCCTCGACCCCGAAAAGACGGGCGTTTCCCTCGATACTATCCAACGGGCGGCTTCTGTGGTGGGCCGCCAATTGCGAATCGAGTTGCTCTGAGGGAAGTCAGAAAGTTCGGAGTGCCGCAGATGAAATTACCCAACGGGGAACTGGCAGAAATCTCGATGGAAAAACTGATTGGCTATTGCTTAAATCCAGAACATTCCAGGGGAAAAAATAAAGCCAGAGTCTTTCGCTCTCGTCTGGGAATAACTGCCGAGAACGCTGAGGTTTTGCGATCGCTCATCTCACAGGCTGCCCTGGAGGGGGAAGTTGTGCAACAAGCGGTCACGGAATTCGGCCAGCAGTTTAAAGTGGATTGGACGATACCAAAACGGGAAGGAACACAACTGCGAACTATCTGGGAAATCAGCTTAATTAATCCTAACCCTCGCCTAATTTCTGCCTTTATCAAGTAAACTACCATGAAAGACATCAAACTCTTAGATCCGGTTGCCATCCTCAACTCCGTCCCTCGGGAGCGATTGACTTTAGTTGAGCCAGATTATGAAGCTGTCCCCAGCTTGCCAAGCGGACAGGTGGGAACGGTGGTTGAGGTGTATGAAAAAGGTTCGCGCTATCAATATTTAGTGGAATTTTCTGACAGTCAGGGGCGGGAATATGCGATGGCTATTCTGCCAGGCGATGAGCTTCTGGTCTTGCATTATGAACTGGAGGCGGCGTAAATTCTGCTTAAGGGAAAACACTTATGGCTCAAGTAAAAGTTTTCTATGAACCGGAAATCGCACTTAACAATTATGTTCTAGCATATATTTTTTTAGTACGGCATTAATTAAAGTCTGATATTTTTTGGGAAATTGCTGTTTATACCAAGCAACAACTGAGGGTTCAAGCTGCAGAGTTACAGGAACTTTTAGAGGAGAATTAACAGTAGCTTCTTGCCAAAATTCGGCATCAGTAGCAGCTACATCTGAATAATCTATATCAGAATCTTTCATCTGACCAAGGATATTTAATTGTTCCTCTCTCGACATACTCATAATAAATTCCCCTTTCCTCTGCATTAGCGCGTCTTGTAGATATAAGCCGTATTTTCTGTTCTCGTAGAGTGTACACTGCAACTAGGACAAATTCTCCTAAAAGTCCCAAAGCGATTAATCTTTCTTCGCCGTAGTCTCTGCGATTATCAGGTTTTGATATCCAGACTCCTGAAAAGATTTCCTTGGCAAAATTAAAGTCGATCCCGTGTTTTTCAATATTGATGTTGTTCTTTTGGTCATCCCACTCGAACTCCATCTTTTCACTCTAACTCCATAAACTAAGAAATTATACTGCGATCGCAAGCGATGTATAATACACCCTCCCAACTACCAAGATAACCTCTAAGTCTAGAAATCATGCCTACCGGGGAGATGCAAGACTTAACAACAGTTAATAAATAATTACCTAACAATGTTAGCGAAATTTTGAACCCTATTATCGAATCTGACACACCGCGCCACAATCCCTCACGGAAGGCGATAGGTCGCCTGAGAAGCAGTAAAACAGGGGAAAATACCTGAAACTCTTTCCCCTGTGAATCCCTAAGCTAGGGAGAAGAATATAAAGATTTATTAAATTGTAGCTTTTGCTACAGTTGTGGGGGGGGAGTGTGTATGCTTCTGCTATCTCCCTTTGGTGTTGGGTTGGGGTGCTGCTTGATCTAGCTACGAGGGAGGGCGATCGCACTACCCGCAATTTCAACAATGGCATGGGCAAGGATGCGCGAGTCTATCTCGATTCGATAGAAACACTACTAAAAAGATTAATATTCATTATGGGTTGGAGAAATTCACTTTTACTAACATTGTTGATTTTGGTTGTTGGCATTGGTCTTGGAGCGATTACAGGAAGTCCTATAATGCGTGGACTTGTCTTCTGGACAGCACTTTGGGCAGCAATTGATTCCCATAGAATAGAAATTCATAAGTATAAAATTACAGGATCATTCGTACCATCATTTGGTAATTCATGGTCAGTTTTTTTGTTTTTACTTCTCCTTTGGGTGTATTGTTTTCCTGCCTATTTGATTATTAGAGGAAAGATTCTTAAAGGAATTATACCTTTAAGAAACGAAGACGAATAAGGCTACCAATCAATCCAGACTAACTCCCCTCTCCTGCTCCCAGAGGGGTTGGGGGAGAGGTCAAATCATCAAACTATTATCTATCAACGAGTTGCTCATCGCCAAGAAATTTATAAATTTTTCCCTTAGTGCGATAACATGATCTTGTATGGTATTTTCTTCAACCGCAAACTGAAACCTTCCCAATATACCGAAAAAGAAACCACAAAAGCCAGCTAAATTGTTTCTAAAAATACCATAAATGCCCCTTCATTCAGTCAGTTGAGGAGGGGAATTTATATCGTATTTTTATGTTATCTTGGGGGTATTTATACCGTTTTGCGGAAGGCAAAAGTCTTATACCATAAACTTTTCACGTTCCTAGTATGTGCCTCACTCATTCGCAAATTGCTATATTTTTACAATCCAAGTCAATCATTTTCAGTCTATACTGTTACCAGTGTAAAATAAATAAGAGGGGTTATTCATAATGAGTCCACATCCGTATAACTTTGACAACCTTCTCTTCTGGAATAACCTGATAAACCAAACGATGCTGAATATTAATACTTCGGGAATAATAGCTCGCTAAATCGCCACTGAGTTTCTCATAAACAGGATAAGATTGATACGGATTTGACTTAAGAATATTTAATAACTCGTTAGCTTGTTTTGCCAACCAAGTACGAGCCAGCTTTTCAGCATCTTTTTTCGCTTGTTTGGTAAAAACCAACTGCCAATTATCCATTTAAAATTGCTCTGATACCCGCCTCATCCACACAATCTTCAATAGAAGTGTTGCCACCTTCAATAATTGAATCTACCATACCAGGAATAGAATACAAATAAAGCGTTTCTTGAATAGAGTTCCAATCTTCCTCAGCAATTAAAATAGCATTCTTTTTCGTACCAGATAACAAAATCGGTTGATGATTATCATTGGTATCATTCACTAATTCATCAATTTGTTCTTTGGCTTCAGTAACAGTAACAATTTTCATGTAGCTATCCCTTAAATTAACAACAAGAGTGCAACCGATTCTAACACAAGTCAACTATTATTCAGGATAATAGCACCTTTTCTAAATATTTGTCAAATTTATTTTTGCTTATTCTCGTTGCCAATTCTTGATAAGTTGCCTTGCTCTGAAGAATGGTACATTGACTGATTGATTACTTTTCTGGGTGTTCCTAGTGGATTGAGTAAAGCACTAATAAAAACATTGGTATCTATAACAACTCGATTAGTCTGAGTAAAACTCCTAGTTTGGGTTGAAGCATGAAACCCAACAACTTCCCGGAATATTTTCACAATCTTGGTTGGGTTTCGCCTTGTGAGCCGATTGGTAATACCTGCTCAATAATGATAGCTCAACCCAACCACCTTGTTCCTAGAGATTTACACTTTTTGTTATCTCTGATCAAGGGTTGCGCTTGCTTTGGTTTAACCTGAGCGACTTAGTTTTTGCTGCGCTTTTTTCCGGCTTGAGATTTTGAGTTTTACGGCAACCGCTTGAGTTTTTTTGAATTACCCCTTGACAATCAAGACAGTCGCTACGGCTGATAACTGATAACTGACTTCTAACCCAATTTTGGACAAAGATAAGCAAAAATTATTTATTGACTCCACAAACTTGAGAATATTTAAATTAACATTTCGCAATATTTACAAATTCTTAAGAATTAATTGAGAAAGATTTTTATTTAACAACGATGTTATGATGGTCACAGCGATTTTACTGAATTTCATAATGGGTTGTTTTGTGCTTTTTTGGGCAGCAATGGTTGAAACCCTTGCCACATCTACAGGGTAATCCTAATTAAGAAGGGTAAATTAGTCAATTTCACGCATAACGATGATCTTTTTTTTGTGTAGTTTTATTGCAAAAAAAAAGTTTTTTTGACAAAAAGCACAAAGTATGATGGGTGCGTCAAAGTATTTCCGGCTGCGAGTAATTATTGCAGAGTTAGGTCAAAATCAGGGGATTTCCTGTTTTCAAGTGATGAAATACAGAAAAGCAGCAATTCGATCGAGAAATCGATAAAAACAGCCTAGACTAGAAAAAGAATCCTCTATCCTGACAGCTATCCTGTGGAGATTACTTTTTTAGGAACCAGTTCCGGGGTTCCCACTCGTTCGCGTAATGTCTCTAGTATCGCCCTTCGTTTGCCGCAACGGGCGGAAATATGGCTGTTTGACTGTGGAGAAGGAACTCAACACCAGTTACTGCGTAGCGACCTGAAAAGTTCCCAAATCCGACGCATTTTTATCACCCATATGCACGGGGATCATATCTTTGGTTTAATGGGATTGTTAGCCAGTATTGGATTAGCCGGTTCTGCTCAGGATATTGATATCTACGGACCCCCCGGACTAGGGGACTATCTGCGTGCTTGTGCTAAGTATTCCTATACTAATTTAGCCAATCGGGTGCGTGTCCATCCCATTTCCCCCGGCATACTCTACGAAGATGAAGAATTTACCGTCTCCTGTCAGCTATTAAAACATCGTATTCCTGCCCATGGTTATCGTATCGCCGAAAAAGACCGTCCTGGACGTTTTGATGTGGAAAAAGCCAACGCTTTAGGTATTCCCCCCGGACCAATTTACGGCAAGCTGAAAAAAGGAGAAACTGTCACCCTCCCCGATGGCAGCAAAATTCGCGGTCAGTCCCTCTGCGGAGAAACGGAAATCGGCCGTAAAATTGCCTACTGTACCGATACTATTTTCTGTGAAGGATCGATCGAATTGGCACAAAATGCAGATGTGCTAATTCATGAGGCGACTTTTGCACACCAAGATGCCGGATTAGCCTTTGAAAGTGTTCACTCCACTTCGACGATGGCAGCCCAGGTGGCCTTGGCAGCCCAGGTAAAATTGTTATTAATGACCCATTTTAGTCCCCGTTATCTACCGGGGAATTCTCTGGATATTTCCAATCTGTTAGAGGAAGCGCGGGCAATTTTTCCTAACACTAAATTAGCCTACGATTTCCTCACCTACGAAGTCCCCCGCAACCGTCAAGAAATCGCCTTAGGAGTTAAGTAATTATGCCAGCAGCAGTAGAAGAAAAAAGCATGGTTCCCACGGTTTTAGTGGGTATTGGTGGCACGGGTAACGAGATTTTATCGCGCTTGCGTCGCTTAATCGAGGAAAGTTATGGCAGTTTGAGCAATTTTCCGATTGTCAGTTTTTTGGTGGTTGACACGGATAAGGATTATAAAATCAGTAATCCTGAAGCTGCTGGCAGTGCTTTTAAAGATAACGAAAAACACTGGGCCCGGGTGAGTGGAAAACAGGTACAGGAGATGGTATCTGATATGGATAGATATCCCTGGATTAATAGTTGGTTTCCCCCGGAATTAGAGAGAAATATTACTTCCCTGGAAGCGGGAGCGGGACAAATTCGCGCCTGTGGTCGTTTTGCTTTATTTTGTAATTATCATGAGATCCAAAGAAAATTTCTAGACGCGGTGAGACGGGTAAAAGGACAAGAAAACTTTATGCTTGATCGCTATGGAATTAAAGTTAGTAATAGTGCTATTAATGTCTTTACTACGGGGTCTTTAAACGGTGGTACGGGTAGCGGAATGTTAATCGATCTAGGTTACTGTATTCGTAATTGGTTACGAGGGGAAAGTAGTCCTTTGAGTACGGCAATTGTTCCGACTCCTGAAGCATTTGCGGGGATTAGTGTCGGCGATCGAGTTTTGGCTAATGGTTACGCTGCCTTGATGGAATTGAATTACTTTTCTGACTACAGAACTGAATATCAGCAACAGTTTAGCAGCGGTTTAGTCGATGAAGTGGTTAGTAAATTACCCCCCTTTGATTTTACCTATTTAGTGGGGACAAAAAACGGCGAAGGTGATTTTAAACTCGGTCAAATTCGGGAAATGATCGCCCAAAATATCTTCCTAGATATGACCTCTGATTTTGCCCCCCATAAACGTTCTATTAGAGATAATATTAAGGGTTCTTGGGCGCAAGCTGACCCGGGGGGACGCGGTTATCCTAAGCAATTTATGAGTTTTGGACTATCAACTATTGAAATTCCTATTGCCCAAATTCGTGCTTCCTTATCGGAACGTTTAGCCAAAGATTTAATTAATTGGTGGCTGAATGATTCCGTGATTTTACCCGCTCAAATGTTGGACTTAGTAAGAGGTGATATCCTCAAAAAAATGCGCTTGAGCGAAGGGGAATTAATTATGGATTTATGTGCCGACAAGGATCGCTCTTTAATTGCCATAATCTCCCAATGGATTAACGAAACTCGTCAGGAAATCAATCAAGATAATTGGCTCTCTTGTACCAAACAGGGTGTTAATATTTTAGGCAATGAACAGGGAAAAATTCTGCAGTTTATTAATGATTATTTAACGCCAAGAGTCGAGGAATTTAAACGCAATCATTTACTAGAATTGAGTCCCGATGAACGGATGCACGGCGATTATCTGAAAAAGATTTATAGTAACCGAGATGAAATTATTCAACGGGGTAAAAAGTCCCTAGAAATGGAGTTTTATAATATCCTTGAGGATCGGAACCGTGGGGTAAAATTTGCCGAGAGTTTTATTTTTTTAGTACGACAAATCTTCACCGACATAGCGGAAAAATTCCGTCGCGATCAAGAACAGGTTTGGAGTCAAAACGAAAGTAAACGTCAACGAGAATACGACACAGCCTTGGCAGAAATTAATGATATGAAAGATAAACTTCATATCTCAAAAAAAGATAAGATGGAAGAATATTGTGAACAAGCTTTAACGGGATTGGAAGGCTATTTAATGGCCAATATTCAACGAAAAACCAGAGGTGCGGGAGTAGAGGTTATTAATCGTTTACTGGAACATCTTAATCAATTAGAAAGCCGTTTTAATCGCTTTCGTCAGAAGTTAATTCAAAGTCGCGATCTATTTAATCTGCAAGCTAACCAACAGATTGATAGTGCCGATGCTTTGTTAATTAATGGGATTAAATTATTTGATAGACAAGAATTAAATGGTCTTTATCAAGACTTTATCGAACAATTTGCTTCGGGGATTGCTGGTAACAAAAACGCCTACGATACGGGTATGGATAACCTTTGTTTACCTCTCTCAGAAGAGATTTTAAAGCAATCTAGTCCCCTCTGGAAAGAAACGCGGCGCTCCGATGAAAATATGCGTTTATTTGACATCACCGAGATTGCTGATATTCGTCAAGGTGATTTTCAAAAAGTTATCCTAAACCAAGCTAATCAACTCCTACAAAATGCTCCCGCTAGTAGTCGCATTCAGAAGGAATTGGCCGCTTGTGATCGCTTGTTAAAAATCTATAACAACGATGCCGATATTATCAATAATCTTCGCATTGCCTACCAAAAATCGCGACCCCTAATTATGCTTAATCCTGCGGTTTTGCGGGGAAAAGATGCGGGTTTTACACCCCAATTAAATCAAAATGTGGCCCTGATTGGGGGAAGAAATACCAGTAACCCGGCAGCCCAAAAAATTATTCCGAAACTGCGGGAATTTATTGCCAACGAAGACGATATTAAACCCTTGGGAGACGTGGAAAAATATCGTCTTGTCTTCGTGCAGGAAATTGGCGGTTTTTCCCTACGTTGTCTCGAGGGAATGCGAGAGTTGCGCCAATCCTATCAGGACTGGAAAGGAGAATTTATTCTCGCCAAACGCGCCCAACAAATGGGGGAAAATCGCGATTTACCCATCCCCGTGCATATCCAAAAGGAACCGCCTTTCTGGGATGTTTTTCCCGAAGATCCGAGTATTTATCAATTGGTGGTAACAGCCCGAGCTTTGAAAGTGCTTTTCCCAGAAGTCAATCGAGTCACTAATGAGAAAACAATTCGCTATGAAATTAAAACCGCAACGGGATTAAAAAAAGTCGATATCGCCACCAGTTGGGAAGATGCGGTACAGGTGTTAGAAGTAAAAGCTTGTCGCGAAGATAAGGAAAAAATTCAAAGTCAGGTGACAGCTAAGTTACAGGCTGCAGCTACTCCGGAGAAAAAACAAGCTTTGTATCGGACTTTCATTGAATATTTACAACAACGTTCCGAGGAGTTAACAGGAGGAAAAGACAATACAGAATATAAACGGGAAGATGCAATTATTTTGCAGTTAATCCATAACTATAAGTTGGATAGCGCTGGAGAAATTCCTCTTTCTCCGGTGACGGAAGTGGCTAACCCAGCTTTAATTATCTGCGGTAATTGTGGACATAAAAACCCGCCCTCGTCTAATTTTTGTTCTAAGTGTGGGGCAAAATTAGTTAAGTAGAAATTAGGCAATTGCTTGTTTTTAGTCCTCGGATAACAGAAAAAGTGGGGGTGTTAGCTGGACTAACATCCCCCAAAGTGAAAATTTTCGGGAAAAATTGCCTAATAGCGAAAAAACTGGATTATAATAAGGTCTTTACCCAAGATTTTTGCTAATCGCTAACTGCCATAAAACCCAATCAAGACCCCTGTTTATCGAGAGAAAAACCAATGGTAGCCACTTTAAAAGGACGAGATGTTTTAAGAATAACCGACATGAGTAGCCAAGAAATCAGCGCCCTACTCAATCTATCGGCACAGCTTAAAGCTGGCACTCTTAACCCTAGCTGCAAAAAAGTCTTAGGATTGCTATTTTATAAAGCTTCCACCAGGACCCGGGTTTCCTTTACCGTCGCCATGTACCAGTTAGGGGGACAGGTGATCGATCTTAACCCCAGTGTAACCCAAGTGGGGCGCGGGGAACCCTTAGCCGATACAGCCCGGGTACTCGATCGCTATCTCGATATTCTCGCGGTTCGCACCTTTAAACAAGAGGATTTAGAAGCTTTTGCCAATTACTCGCGCATCCCGATTATCAACGCTTTAACGGATTTAGAACATCCCTGTCAGATATTAGCCGATTTACAGACTATCCAAGAGACTTTTCAGACTTTACGGGGAATTAACCTCACCTATGTGGGGGATGGTAATAATGTCGCTAATTCTCTCCTCTTGGGTGGTGCTTTGATGGGGTTAAATGTGCGGGTTGCCTCCCCTGCAAACTATCAACCCGATGGGGAAATTGTCGCCAGCGCCCAGGCTATTGGCGAGAAAACCGGTAGTAAAATCTTGATTACCGACGATCCCGTTACGGCCGTAAAAGACTCTCAGGTAGTCTATACTGATGTCTGGGCAAGTATGGGACAGGAAAGCCTCGCTGATGCCCGAATTCCCGTTTTTCAGCCCTACCAAGTCAATGAACAGCTAATGAGTCACGCTGACAAAGACGCGATTATTCTCCATTGTTTGCCTGCTCACCGGGGCGAAGAAATTACCGACGGGGCGATCGAGGGTGTACAATCAAAAGTCTGGGAACAAGCGGAAAATCGGATGCACGCCCAAAAAGCTTTAATGGTGAGTTTATTGGGATTAATCTAGCTGCAGATGCTCAGTTACCTAAAATAATTATTAAACTCGATCATCAATCATCCTAAGACCTGTCCGACACCGGAAGTTAACGCTAGGATTGATGGTAAGAGCAATAATCAGGGCAGCCTCCACACCTAACTATATGTCAGACACCTCCGCCGTTAAAAAATATCTCGCCCATTGGTTTCAATTGGGAAAAAAAGTTATTTGTCCCAAAAACCAAGCTATGCTATTTCCGCTGCCAATTTTCAATGCTGATCGCTATTCGTCGGAGTTTGAAGATTGTTGGCAAAAAATGCTTGATCCTCAAAGTGGCGATTGTTACCTAGAGGGTACTCAACAAACCATCCAAGACTTACTTTCCCCTCAATGGGAATTTCATCCCTGCGCTCGTTGTACTATACCTGTACCAATTGAAGTGCTGGGCCAATCGGGTTTATCCTGTCCCTGCCATGATTTGAGTAATTGGCCCAATTTAGAATTACCCTTACCCCATTTACCTGTCAATAGTCGAGAAAATCTCGATCGCATCCGGCAAAGATTGCTAAAAAATTCTCCCTCACATTAACCGGACAAAAAGAGACGTTAGGGGTAACGTCTCGACAAAAGGGTTGATATTTAGGGTCTGCTGAATAAATCTAAAAACCTTGTTGGATAAGACTTTTAGACTTTTTTTTCCTCAAAAAGTGCCAGCCGTTGCGGGGATCGGGGGGAAAATTCAGGTACTTTTTCCCTGAAAATTAGGTAATTGACTACCTCAAAATCGGTAAAACCCCACACCCCACACCCCACACCCCACACCCTGCCCCCAGGAAAAGCTTTTTGCCGCAAACGCTATTTAACGATTTCTGCCAAAAAGATTGACTAAATCTCGCAATCTATCGCTATATTCTCCGGTTAAAGCTTCCTGACGATAGCGCCATGACCAATTCCCTTCTGCGACACTGGGGGTATTCATCCGCGCATCCGATCCTAAACCTAACACATCCTGTAACGGTACGATCGCCTGATTAGCCACGGAACTATAGGCCAGTCGAATCAGATCCCAAGCCACTCCCTGACCACTGGGAGCGCCAAGATATTGATATAGTCGCGCTTTTTCGTAGTCATTGGCGTTATCCTGAAACCAGCCCACAGTAGTATTATTATCGTGAGTGCCGGTATAAATCACACAGTTGCGTTCGACGTTAAAAGGAAGATAGGGATTACCCGCATCACCCCCAAAAGCGAAGTGGAGAATCTTCATCCCCGGGAAAGCAAAGTGATCGCGAAAATCTAGGACTGCTTGGTCAATATCGCCCAAATCTTCGGCAATAATCGGCAATTTACCTAAACGAGCGCCAATAGTATTAAAGAGATCATAACCCGGGGCCTTGAGCCAATGACCATTAATAGCGTTTTCCTGGCCAAAAGCCACCGCCCAATAGGCCTCTAATCCGCGAAAATGATCGATACGGATAATATCGACTAGGGAAAGAACCCCTTTTAAACGGCGTACCCACCAGTCAAAGCCCGTATTTTTGAGATAATCCCAGTTATAAAGAGGATTGCCCCATAATTGCCCCGTTTCTGAGAAATAATCCGGGGGAACCCCGGCCACTTCCAAGGGATTACCGGTTTGGGTATCTAGTCGGAAAACCTGCGGATTTGCCCAAACATCGGCGCTATTATGGGAGACATAAATGGGGATATCACCGATAATCTCGATACCGAGGGAGTTAGCATAGCGTTTTAGGGCTAACCACTGCTCAAAAAACTCAAATTGCAGGAATTTGTGCAGAAAAATCTCCTCTTGTAACTCCTGTTTCGGTGTTTCCAACGCACCCCAATGACGTTCGCGAATTTCTGTCGGCCATTCCATCCATGCTTTACCCTGGTAAGCGTGGGATAAAGCCATAAATAGGGCGTAATCCTCCAACCAATCGGCATTGCCATCACAAAAGCCGGCAAACTGTTTGTAAAGAATTGTGTCAGAACCCTTGACAAAATTGCTCGCCGCCTTTCTAAGTAGGGGAATTTTCCAAGCGATCAATCGCTCAAAATCCACTTGATCGAGGGGAAAATCGGGAATATCCTCGAAATCTGCGTCACTAAGCAGGTTTTTCTCCCGAAGAAGATCGAGACTAATCAGGAGATGATTGCCGGCAATGGCGCTAAAACTCATGTAGGGAGAGTTACCGTACCCTGTGGGGCCTAAAGGGAGAATTTGCCAGAGTTTTTGACCACTTTGAGCCAAAAAATCGATAAATTGATAGGCTTCCCTACCTAGTTCTCCAATCCCGTAACGGCCAGGATGACTGGTGGGATGAAGCAAAATACCGCTAGAACGGCTAAAAGCCATGAAAAAACCCCCTTATCAGTGATTCGGTTAGCAGTTATTAAGTGTTTAAAGCTGAATGCTCACTGCTATCTCCAAGCTAACCCGATCTCGATCGATAACGGCAATACTTAACAACTTTATTAGACCTATAGGACAAAATGAGGCATTACAGCCGTACATTAACAGATCGTCTTTCCAGTTAAAAAGATTCCTTCGGATCACGTTCCACGTTACCCCGGAGGAAAAACCGATCGCTTGTCAGTTATTGCGCCAATGATAGGGGCGCATCGTGGTCAGTGAGTTGATCGAACTGCGTGCGCCCAAAATGTAATATAGATATTTCGACCAAATTGAGATGCAGCCGCCGAAAATTCAAGAGCGATTCACTTACTGTCAGTAAGTCCCACTTCTTGTAACCTCCTCTTCAACCCAGACCGGTTACTGTACTGCTCGTAAATCCGGTTCAGGCGCTCTTGAAAAACGGGCAACCGGTTTTGATATTCGGCTAAATCTCTTAATTTGACCAACAATTTAACAGCCTCATCGTAGGATTTAGACTGAGCTTTCTGAATTAGGGACTCGACTTGCTGCCAAACTTGCGCTTCCCGTTTAGCTAAAGTTTGTAGTTCCTCAATTCGCTTGGCTTCCGCTTCTTGTTGTCGCCGTTTTTCTGCCTTTTTTCCTTCCTCAGCAGCAGCCTCAAGAAGTTCTTGGATCGTGCGTCGAGGCTGGTTAGAAGCAGGAGAATTAGGGATTAATTGAGATAGCTTTTGTTTGAATTTAGCAGATAAATTATGTTCTCCTTTAGCCAATCTTAATAGGAAATCTTCGCGTTCAGAAGCCGATAATTGGCTAATAGCTTGTTGCCAAGTTTGCTCCGAGATAGTTGTTAGTTTACCACTGGATGCACAAGCAACATTTAATAAGTGTTCGTCCAATTCAAAGATTTCCGTAAAAGCCTTTTGAGCGGCAGAAAGTTGCCCTAGTCCGGGGGGTAAAGGAGGTTCTAGTTGGGTCTTATCGATGTCTATATATCCCTCGGATAAGTCAATAGCTTTCAGCCAGGCTAAATATAATCCTCGATAATCTTGCTGGAGAATTTCTTGGCGTAATCCTATCAATTCCGATAGAATCCCTTCTCCTTCTATCCAGTCATTAAAACCTTCTTCTTGACTAAATTCCCAATCTAAAATTGCCCAATCTCCCGCAAAAGATAAGCTGATATAATTATCGATACAGTAAAGTTCAATTGTTTCTCGGTTGATCAGGGATGTGGGAAAACGAAACATTAATTGCTGTGTTCCCCAGTTGGTGATGTAGTACATGATATCGAAATACCGAGCCAGCACCTGTTTGGGATCCCCGCGAAAATTGCCGTAACTATAGTTGAAACTGGCAGTCGTTGCCGTCGGTTTGACGCGACTCGATAGCTCGCAGATGGCAGCCCTTTCCTCTTGGGTGAGGGGGCGATCGATAGCTTGGAATTCGTAATATTGGTATTCGCTCATGGTGTGCAACCTATCTCAAGGTTTATGATCGATATGCTGATAATTGTACGGGGATAGTTAGGGTTTAAAGATAAATTCGACAGGACGGGCGCTCTCGGATGTATTAGGAATAGCAAGAATAGGCAAATCGCCCGATCTTTACCGATAAGGAAAAAGTTCGGGTGATCGATCGGTAATTTTCCCGCATCTGTTTTTTCGAGAAATCTAATCTATTCCTTTGGATAGTGGCACGGTCAAAATCGATAAGATTATAATTTCTTTTGTTAAGCACTTTAGCGATCGCTGGATATTTCTACGATTCGTTGTCGGCTAATCGTTAAATTTTGTGAAAAAAAACTCATTGGTTGAGATTATCGGAGATAGAATCAGAATAGTTGAATAAGGGGGAAATAATTAGAGCCTTTTGGCATGGTTTATCGATAGAAAATTCTATAGATAAAAAAGCACTGGGTCTGCTTTTCCCGACTATTACCGGAAGATCGGTTTGGCGGGTAGGGCGGTGGCGTGTTTTTGAATTTAAAGTGCGATCGCTGTTCTTAGGGAGCAGTATGCTGTGGGGACAGTGACGGCGAAGATTGTTCAACCGAAACCTTTTCAATGAGTTTAACTCCCCCTTTGATGAACGGTCTCATTACTGGTTTATCTGAGAGGAATACAAGCCAAAAGGTCGCTGCCCGCAGATTGCTAAAAACCAGTTTTAGGGACAAGTATAAAAATGAGATGTTCCCAAGTTATAAGTTACTTAGAATCGGAAAGAAAAAAAGGGAGAGAGTAAGCGATTAGGAGTATCTAAACAAGTCTGTTTCTGATTAAGATCAAAATAATTGAGGAAATTATCTAATGACTAAAAATTCCAATAGTAAAAAAAATATTAGCAAACTAGAACTAATAGGATATTTATTTGCATTTTTTTCGTTTATGATGGCTATCTATACATTTTTCTTATGCAAAGAAAATGAGATAAGAAAACAGTCTATATTTTGGTTTTTTGGGTCTTTTGCCGCCGCTTCTATTTCTTATATCGATCAATTTAAAGTTGGAGATATTGAATTAAAACTCCAACAGCAAACAGAACAGATAGTCAATGAAGTGGGAGATAAACTTCAAGAACTTATCAGAGATAAACTGAGTCTAGTTGATTTACTGGAAGACTCAATAACCGAAGACCGCAGAAAAACAAGAGATGATCAGAATAGAAAGTATTTAGAATGGTTAAATAGTTTGCCAGAAGATAAAAAGTTAGCAACTCAAAAAATGAATACAATATTTCAGCTAACACAACGGAGTTTAAGAGTATCTGACTTAAAAAAAATGCTTGCCAAAGCATCCCTATATCAAGGAAATACTGAAAATGAAGAATTTGATAGAGAATTAACAAAAGCAATTGAAGAGTTCCAAAACAAATATGGATTGTCTCCTGATGGAACTTGTGGACAGATAACACTAAGTAAACTAAGTAAAGTTGTGAGGGGCTAAAAAACTAAATCTCAGTATTGGCAATTTTCCCTGCTTTCGCGTTCATCACTTAGTCAGTATTTAGGATTATCTCAACGACTCTTGGTGACAGATAATCGTACCAGTATGCCTGAACATTTAGAGGAATATTGACAAAAGAATCAACAAATCTGGGGACTGTTTTGGATACGTCCCACCACAACGATGGGAAAACTAGCCGAAGAATTAATTATGATTTGGGAAACTACCGAAGCAGAAGATGGATCGATTTGTCGATTGGATTCCTTTTTAATTAATGATATAATAAGATTATTAGCGTCCTTTTTATGCTTGATTATTAATTTGAATGACTCGCCAAATTCATGACCAATTTGCTAAGGAATATTTAGAGGAATTACTAACACCTCTAGGGACGATTAGAAAAAGTAAGAAAGTAAAAAGTGAGGTTCAAGAAATCGATGTCTGGTTTGAACCATTTAGCTCACCTACTCCCACTGAGTTACCTTTAGGGTTACTTGGAAAAATGGCGGCTACTTCCTGTTTGTTTGAACCTTTCCGCAATCCCCCGACCGAGGTAGAGATTCGCAGTTGTTTGTCAAAGTTATACGCGGTTCATGGGGATGTCTTGAGAAAAGCGAAACGGTCAAACAAAACTCTAACAGAAGCTGAACTACCAGTTCTCTGGATTCTAACGCCCACCTTTTCAGCTAGAATGATTGAAGATTTCGGGACTCACAGCGATGAGAGTAATTGGTTAACAGGGGTTTACTTTTTAGCGAAGTCTCTCAAAGCGGGTATCATCGTCATTCATCAATTACCAGTAAATGAAGACACCTTATGGTTAAGAGTATTAGGTAAAGGAGGAACTCAAAAACGAGCAGTAGAAGAGTTAGTTGAACTGCCAGAACGCAATCCTTTTCGAGAGAATTTATTAGAAATTCTGGCCAACTGGCGCAAAAACTTAGAATTGAGAGATAATTTAAGTACCGAAGAACAGGAGGACATCATGAATCTATCACCAGCTTATTTACAACAAAGGGAAGAGTGGAAGCAAGAAGGTACTTTAGAGGGACAACTTTCGCTGATAGCCAGTCTTCTGGAAGGACGCTTTGGCAGCCTAGATTCGGAATTATCTGGTCTGGTGGAACGGATCGCCCAACTTCCTATCTCGGAACGCACCGGATTGCTTCTTTCTTTGGCAAATTTATCCCGCGAGGAATTGTTGGAAAGATTGTAAATTTCGTTTCTCGCTCTTCTTACAGTCGTTCAACGATAACTGTTTTCCTTTTGTTTTTGCCGATAAGCTTCAAATTCGGGGTTACTGGCAAGAATTTGACGGACACGCTCGCGACTTATGCCGTATTTATCCCCTATTTGCTGATAGCTCAATCCTTGTCTATGGAGTTCTAAAAAATCGTAGCTTTTTTGCAGTTTTTCCTTTCTCTGTGCATCTCGTCTTGGGGTTGGACTCTTATCGCTAAGGTGTCCTACTATTTCCCTTCCCAACTCAGTCAAAGAATATTGAGAATCGTGGAAACTAACCAATCCTTGTTTTTCCAATTCTTTAAGTATTTTATGTACTCTGGTTAAATTATGAGCAGTTGTTGCCAATTGCCGAGATGGTTCCGAAAGTATCCGAATTGCCGAATCGATCTCAATCGGATAATCTAACATCCCTTTCAGAATCTGTTTCTGTTTTGCTTGGAGATTAGCGATCATCTCTTCTAAATGTTGAAAGTCTTCATTTTTATCCATCGGAATTATCGTTTCAATAGACCTTTCCCTAGTCTGATAAAATCACAATCAGGGGATATTGTCAACAACTAACCGTAGCTTACCCAGTCGTTTATGTCTTGCTGATGCACTTTTTTTAAAATGGTGATAAACTCAACTGTACTGGGTACACTCTCCCTATCGGATGAATTTGAGAAAAAATCGAGAGAAAAAAACGATGAACGAACGAGAAACATCCAACAAAATTGAGGCGGGCGGGGGTTTTCCCGTATTGCAATATTGGGCAGAAAAAACTCTCTCTCCTCAAGGGGTTAAACTCTGGCAAACCTTGAATCATAAAAGTGCCTGTTTAGCTTGCGCTTGGGGAACGGGAGGACAAAAGGGCGGTTTTGTCAACGAAGCGGGGGAAAGTCTGCAACGTTGTCTCAAAAGTGTCGAGGCAGTTACTTCCGAATTAATGCCAGGTATTAAAACCGATTTTTTTCAGACCTATCATCTCGCTCAATTACAGTCCTTAACCTCCCTAGAATGCGATCGCTTGGGTCGTTTCAGTTATCCCGTCCTCTTAAAAGCCGGAGAAAGTCACTATCAACGGATTAGTTGGGAAGAAGTGTATCGATTAGCCGAACAAGCTTTTCGTCAACCGTCCGAGACTATTGCCTCCTATAGTTCGGGACGTTCTTCTAATGAAGCCGCCTATCTCTTACAATTGTTTTTCCGGGCATTAGGAAGTAATAATTTAGCCGATTGTTCCGATCTCTGTCATGCCGCCTCGACCGTAGGCTTAAAACAGGTTTTCGGAACCGGAACTTCGATGGTCAGTCTGGAAAGTTTAAAACAAGCCGATTGTGTGGTGTTAATCGGTTCTAACGCTCCAGCTAATCATCCTCGCCTGATGAATGAATTAATTCAAATTCGTGATCGCGGCGGTAAAATTATTATTATTAACCCGCAAATTGAAGTCGGATTGGTCAAATTCTCCTCGCCCGCTTTTCCGATTAAATCTTTATTGCGGGGCGGTTCCGATATTTCAACTCTCTACCTACAGCCGATTCCGGGTAGCGACACCGCCCTATTCGTCGGATTACAAAAATCTTTGATCGAACAAAATTTAGTGCGGTGGAATTATCTGGAATCCCATACAGAAAATTGGCAATCTGTTATAGATTATGCCCGACAAACACCATGGGGAACCATTACTAAAACCTGCGGTTTGTCCCGAGAAGAAATTGAAGCAGCCGCCGCCCTTTTCGGCAATTTAGAGCGTGTGGTTTTCGCTTGGGCAATGGGGGTTACACAACAGGAAAACGGGGTAGATAATATTATCAGTATTGCCAATACCGCTTTAATGACGGGAAATGCTGGCAAAATCGGAGCCGGAACCATGCCAATCAGAGGTCATTCTAATGTACAGGGCTTCGGTTCTATGGGCGTTACAGTGAGATTACGTCAGGAAATCGCCGAGGCACTTGCTCAACTTTTAGGAAAGCCATTAAATATAACCGGCGGTTATGATACCAGGGCATTAATTGAAGCTGCCGAACGGGGAAAAATTAACACTCTTTTCTGTTTAGGAGGTAATCTTTATGGAGCAAATCCAGATTTAACTCAAGCCAAAAAAGCCTTAGCTCAAATTGATACAATTTTTTATGTAGCTACTAAGCCAAATTTAGGACATTTTCAGGGATTAGCCCGACAAAATACGATAATTTTACCCGTATTCGCTCGTTTTGAAAATCCTCACCCGACAACCACCGAATCGGGCAATAATTTTGTCCGTTTTAACGAGCGGGGAAGCAGTCATCTACAGGGTTCCCATGTGGATATCATCTCGGAAGTAGAACTGTTAACAAATATTGCCGTCAAGGTTTTAGGCACAAACCCGATTGATTGGTCGAGATTACACGATACCGCCTATATTCGTCAGTTAATCGCCAAAACGATTCCTGGTTATGAAAAGATCGGGCAATTAGATCAAACCCAAACAGAATTTACCATTAGCGGACGGATTTTTACCGAACCCCATTTTCCAACATCGACTGGAAAAGCGCAAATGTCTGTCACGCTTTTACCCACTTTAAAAGCACCGCAAAAGCAAGATTTCAATCAACCAGAAAATGCACCCGGAATTGCTCTGATTCTCGGAACAGGACGCAGTTATGGACAACATAATACCGTCGTTTATCAAGTGGGCGATAAATATCGGGGAATGCCTCACCGTCATTGTTTATTGATCAACGCCGAAGATGCCAAAAAAGCGGGCTTTCAAGAACATCAACGAGTCACCGTTCAAGGAGATGCCGGCAAATTAGAGAATATCGAACTTATTTTCGGTCCGATTCGCGAAGGTGTTGGCTTTATGTTCTATCCCGAAACTAATGTTTTATTCAAAGCTAAAATCGATCCTCGCTGTGGGACTCCTGCTTATAAACGAGTTCCCGTCTGGGTTTTTTAGTTATCAACTCCTCTAATTTTCTTTTTTGGAAATAATGAAATAGGGTTAACCAAGCCAACCAACGAATCGAGCAGAATGAAAAAGTTATGGTCGATTCGATCGCATTTCTGTTATCTTCTTCTTACCGTCATTAAAATAAGTATCCATGGGTAAGTTTTTACTAACCGTATTAAGCATAGCAAGTTTGTTTGCTGTCGGGATGGCTACCCCTAGCATTGCCAGTCCCACATCTGCAGCGACAAACTTGCAACTAGCTCAACGTCCTAACTGTAACAATCCCCAGACTCAAAGCGAAATGAACATTTGTGCCAGCATCGCTTATCAAAACGCCGATCGCAAGTTAAATCAAGTTTATCGACAACTACTGCCAAGACTGTCAGCTGCTCGCAAACAAAAATTAATTAGCGCCCAACAAGCTTGGATTAAGTTTAGAGACAGCAGTTGCGAATTTGAAAGAAGTGCCTATGAGGGAGGCTCTCTAGCTCCCATGATTTACGGTTTTTGTTTGGCAAATGTCACCGAGCAGCGTACCAAAGATTTGCGGAGATATTTAGAAGATAGCGATCTCTAAGTCAGAATCGCCGTTGATATTACCGATAATTCCTTAGACGTTTACTGCACAACAGCCTAAGCGGGTGAGGGGAATCGAACCCCTATCATTAGCTTGGAAGGCTAGGGTTTTACCACTAAACTACACCCGCATTTTCTTAGCACTTTTGTTAGCATAACACGAATTGCCAATTTTTGCAAGTAGGGATTTTCAGCTTGTTAATCGCCTCTAGATGGTCATAGATTGCCTAAAAATCCCGATCGCTCCTTTGTATCCCCGATTTGGCTAAAAGTTTCCTCCACGCGATCGAGGTCTAGTTGGGAGAAATTATCGATCGCCCAGTTGGACACTCTCTGCATAAAATGGAAGGGGTAGGTATGAGCGATTCCCACCACCTGCATTCCCGCTCTTTTTGCCGCTTCGCAACCGACAAAAGTATCTTCAATCACCAGACATTCCCAGGGTTGCAACTGTAGATTAAAATTCCAACGATTGAATCTTTCTACGGCCAGTAAATAACCATCCGGTTGGGGTTTACTGGTGCTGATCTCATCACCGGTGACAATGACACTAAAGTAATCCCCAAGGCCCGTCTGTTGCAAGATTGATTCCACTTCCGAGCGTATTGCTCCCGTCACCAAACCGATTTGTAGATCCCTGGCCTTAACTCGTTTTAAAAAAGAGTATATCTCTTCATAAATAGGAAGTTTCTCTAATTTTTCTAATCTTTCTCGGTATAAACTCGCTTTTTTGTTAATTAACTTAGTCAGATACTCCTCGGTCACTTGACGACCGCGACGGGTGAGAACATTACGCAAACAGACGCGATCGCTTCTTCCCAGACATAACTCCGCAAATTCCGACCCTAGGGGCAGTAAATTTTCCCCGAGCAAGATTTCATTGATTAACTCTTGATGGATTGGTTCATCATTGATGATCACCCCATTAAAATCGAACAGAACAGCCTTTAACATCAATCTTAGACAGAAAAGCTAATAAATACTCAGTGTTCTTGATTATACTAAAGTTTTTCGTCGAGGCTGGGGGGGTCTTGTCCCTGACCCCATCTCAACAAACAATTTTAACTGGAAAATTGCCAAGGCCTTGACAAATTCCCAGATTTGTTCTATTATTTTGTTATAGTGGGAATCCGTGCTGTCCTGTAACCCCCCTATTTGGGGCTGAAATATTAGCCAAAAATATAACAAAAGAATTTAGGGACCTGCGTGGGAATAATATCCCAACCGATCGGAGGGCGCAAGCTTTGCGCCCCTACAGTAACGGATTTTGTCCACAATGTAGGGGCGAACTGCGTTCGCCCAAAAGGTACATTAATGTAGGGGCGAACTGCGTTCGCCCAAAAGGTACATTATTAAAGCGCAAGTCCCTTAGGCCATTGTTTCCGATACCCAACGACGGAATAATTCCACAGCAATCCGATAACGGCAGTCTTGGCATTCGATGACATGATGATTTTCAAGGGTTTTTAGGGCCCGGTCGAGAGTTGTGGCAGTTAGTCCGGTGCTGGACAGTAAATCTGCCCGGGTTAATCCTTGCAGATGGGGAGAAAGAACTATTAAAATCTCCTGTTGTCCGGCCGCATCTTGTTTAGCCTGTTTCCAGACACCCGTAAAATAATAATTCCCCCTTTGGAAAAACTCGTCATCGATAGCTTTTTCCACATCTTCCACCTGAAAACGAATATCTTGGGGACGTTGCAACTCAAAGACCTGTTTATTATAAAAACGTACCAGATGAAAGCCGATCAGTTGTACTAAATAGGGTTGACCGTGGGTAAGTTGATAAATTTTGTCCAAAGCGGATGGGGTATAGTCTAGGGGAAAATCCTCGTCTTCCCCAACGGGATTAGCGAGGATAACGCGAGTAGATTCAGGAGAGAGGAAACTAACTGGAATCGGGTAAACACTGCCAAAAAAAGGATGAAAATAATCGGCAGTCATCTCCTCTAGGGTATGTAATCCGGCAAAAACAAAAGCTAGACGCGGACTACTCTGGACAAGGGAACGCAGATAGCCGAGGAAATTCGGGGGGAGGGTATTCGCTTCGATTAAATCCTCAATTATCTCGAACTCATCGAGGGCAATAATTAAACCGGTTTTAGCTTTTTTCGGCAGAATCTGGCGCATCAGACGGTCTAAATAACGATTAAAATACATTTCTGGATGTTGGGAGATTTTTTCCTCTTCTGGGGCATCAATTGCCAAAGTTTGGGCGATTTCCTCAGCCATAGTCAGGAGAACTTCGGCTAGGCTGGTTACTGTGGCCAAGCGCTGTAAATTAATGTAGATAACCGAGACATTTGGTGGAAGATAGGCCTCCAGATTGCGTAGAATCGAAGTTTTACCCATGCGACGATGACCATAGAGAACCACGGAGGATAGGTTATCTCCGGACCACATTGACTGAAGTTCCCGCAGGATATCCTCACGACCAACAAAGCGTTGACCGATCACTGGATCACCGATAATGTAGGGATTAGGAATCGGTTGGGTAATAGTTACCGTTCCCACCGTTCCCGCGATGGATGTGCTAATTTTTGCCCATTTTTCGGCAATAGAAAGGATTAATTCTTTTTCTGCTTGGGGTAAAGTAGCCGCCTTTTGGTCGGTTATATCCCTTAATTCCCCGATAATCCGATTAAGAGCGAGGGATCTGGTCTGTTGGGAGTAACTTCTCTGGACTAAAGCCATTTCTGTGATAACTAGATTTAAACTGCTGATAGCTTGCCAAGTTTGCGGACGTAATGAAGGTTCTGCGGCAATGGGGGCAACCTCCAGGGAAGCGATACTATCGGGAGTTGCTGCCAGACTAAATCGGTGTAAAGTTTGGGCGAGGCTATACATTTCTTCCCCGTAGGCGAGGGAACGTACCACAGCAAAGGCTTTTTCGGCTTTTTCGGTGTCCCGTTGGCGAAGATACCAAAAACCGGCGGCGGCGGCACGAGCAGGGGTATCGAGACGGATTTTGCTGGGAGGAAAAGAAAACAGTTTCGCCGACGCATATTTTAACAATTGCCAATCGGAGGGATTTTCTGCCAGACGGGAGACGCGATAGATAATTTCTGCCTCTGGGAATTGCGATAAAACGCGGTTAACGGCGACAAGGACAGGAATAAACTGGCGGCTGTACTGAAGGTATTGATTGAGGTTATTAATAGCCGTTTCCCAGTCTTGCTGTAACCATTGTTGTAGAGTCGAGGTTAACCCCGGCAGCGGTAGAAGGGTAATACGGGGAAAAAGTCGCCCTTGGGGACCAGCCAAAAGCCCGATTAGCCAATTATCAGGACGGAAAAAGGCGAATATAATCCCCACGCTGGACACCACGCCGGACACCACGCCGGACACCACGCCGGACACCACGCCGAAGTCCACGCCCAACGACACGCCGAACAGCACGCCGGACGACACCAAGCCAGACTCCACGCCGTACCCCACGCCGTACCCCACGCCCAACACCACGCCGTACCCCACGCCCAACACCACGCCCAACCCCACGCCCAACCCCACGCCCAACACCACGCCGTACCCCACGCCCAACACCACGCCCAACACCACGCCGCCGTACCCCACGCCCAACCCCACGCCCGACACCACGCCCCACACCACGCCCCACACCACGCCCACCCAATTAACAGAAAGTCCTAAATTTGCCGCTATGCTACAGATAATGAGAGGGGTAATTACAGTTAAGAGAAGACCCTGAATCCCTAGACGCAATTGTACGGGATGGTCGCGGAGAAATTGCCTTGTATCGCGCCATGTTTTCTGTTCTTTTAATTTATCGCCGCCGCCTCTCGTTTCCACATACCAGCGCACTGCTTGGGGAAAATAAAACACCCAGTACAACAGCAAAAGATAATCAAAGGGATTCCATAAAGATAAATCGCGTCTGAGTTTAGGAGCGAGATTAATTCTGGGGACGGTGCTTTCCTTCATAATTTTTATCTCTAGCTATTTACCCGGTGATGGTTTATTAAGTAGTTAGGTGTTACTCAAGGTAGGGTTGATTCATGAATCAACCCTACTATTCAGCACCCCCCTTATCAAGGGGGGCAGGGGGGATCAAACCAAAAATTAAATCAACTTATTGTTTAGTTATAACCTAAGTTCGGGATGCTGAGTTATTGACTTTGGTTTGATAAAGTTTAAAACAATTTTGCATCACCTCTCGCGGCTTTCCTTGACTTTGCCTAACAAGAGAACTTATTTCCTCCTCAGTAAAAGTCACTCCAGTTTGACTTAGACGATGACTAATAAACTCTTTAATTTTAGCTTCATCCCATAATTTAATCGGAAATTGTTGACAAATTCCCTCGAAAGGTGAATCACCTCCTTTGTTATCAGGAAATAAAACATCAAGGGAACGATTAGCCGCTACTACTAATCTTAAAGGTGGATCGGGACGATTAGCCAACTCTCTTAATTGACTTCTAAGCTGATAGCTGAAATATTTTTGAGTCATATTATCTACCACATCCAATAATAACAGGATTTTGTGTTTTTCTAATTCCCTAGTTAATCTAGTTCCTTTGAGCGGTTTATCGTAATTCGCATCTATACCAATCTGATGACATAATTCATAATAAAAATCCTTATCTCCTGCTAATCCTTCTAAGTTTAGATACAAGGGTTGTCGCTGACTAAGTAAATACTCCCTTGCTTGATGGTAAATTCCCCAAAGCAGGGTGGTTTTTCCCGTTCCCCTTTCCCCGATAATAGCAGCACTACTGCCGGAATTTAAAACCTCAAAAATATCTTTAATTTCTTGTTCCCGGCCAAAAATCTGCTGAATTTCTTCAATACCTCCGGAAGTGGGTTTAAAAGGATTATGGGCATTTTTTTGGGGTTGTAATTGCGGAAAATATTTAAAAATAGTCTGAACTGGAATCGCTCTTCCTCCTAAATCAGTAAACTCATCTCTGGTTATATTCACCACTCCGCACACTTTCCCCGTGCGTAAATTTAACAGAGGTGAACCACTAAAACCGGGTTGTACTTGCCCTAATTTAAACTTGATTAAGGGGTTTTCATCCCCCGTTAAACCTATATACTCAAAGTCACTAGGATCACCGTTCGGATACTCGTTGGTATAGCCGAAAGTGTATAATTTATCTGTTAATTGTAAATCGTGATCAAAATCGACATATTTGTGATCTAAAGACGAGTTTAATTGTAAAAGAGCCAGATCGATCCCATCTAGATTCGGTAAGTGGATAATTTTAGCCCCAGAAATTTGACCTTGCCAAATTATCTCGATAGTCTCGCGATTATCCCGCGCATCTTTCACCACATGAAGACAGGTCAAAATTAACCCTTGTCCCACAAAAAAGCCTGTTCCTGACCCATAGATTAACTTTAACCTGACAGTGTACGGGGGTAGAGATTCCGGGGTAAGCATTTAATCAATTTATCCTCCCCATTCCAGAGTAATTTTTAAATTTCCCTTTCCTTCACCTTCCACAATTAAAGCGGTTAGTTTACCAGATTTTACCCTGACTTCTACCCCAAATTCTACGGTTGCCTTTTTGGGCTGCACTTTACTTATCGTAGCAGCGATCGATTCAGTAACTGCCTCAATTGTATCAGCCACACTTTGAAAGTCAAATATTTGATCGGATACTTCCCGTTCACCACCGAAACTTCTCGCTTCCACTAACATGGTGACATTTTCTTTAACTTTCACTGAAATAATCTCAGATTTAGATTCTGGCATAAGGCTCCTCCAATGACCCGTTTATGGTTTTCTCGATTGCTTCTCGGACAAACTTATAGCGGAACTAAAAAGGCTTATATATATTTCGGCACGGATTCCCATTATACTAGAAAGTATAGGTCAAATCGAGGGATTTTGTCAAGTCTTTTTTGCCATTAATCTATTTGTGTTATGCAGTGGAGGGGGTTATAAGGAATAAAACCCCGATAGAGACAGACATTGCTGCGATTTTTGTCAATTGTTTTCGCTCTAGAACAAACTAATCAATTAAGTCTCTTGCCATATAAGGATTTAGTCAATTTATGCCCCTATATCGAACCATACCAAGTAACGAAGAACCTTCTTTTTCCTCTTCTTGAATCGCCGATTTCGGGACAATGACGACGTTAACCGATTCTTCTACTTCGTTGAATAGTTCTAAAACATATCCTTCCTCACCCCCCTTCGGATGGGCAACTATATCAACAAGAATCGCCGAATCACCCTGCTTAAGATTGTATTCGGGAACGTCGCGGGCTAGGGTCACTTCTTCGTATAGTTGCGCCATGGTTTATTTTTCCTTTCGGGGTTTGAGGGTGATAAATTGAAATTGATGATCTAGGTTTCGTTTTAGCCAAATCGTGACAACGGATAGGGGAACTTGATTACTGCTGATTAATTCCCCCTCGACTCTATAGAAGGTTCCGTATTCGATTCACCGATCAAGTGTATTAATTGATATTGTTTCAAGTTTTTTTTGGGGTTGTAATTGCAGAAAGTTTTTTGAAATAGTCTGGACTAAAAAGGCTTATATATATTTCGGCACGGATTCCCATTATACTAGAAAGTATAGGTCAAATCGAGAGATTTTGTCAAGTTTTTTTTGCCATTAATCTATATAATTGTCGGGCTGCTCACCAGTCATTGTCCTGAAAAAAATTATGCCCCGGTTTGTTAAACAAGCATATATGCAGCGTTTAATCAAGTCAGTCCCGATGAAAAAATTTTCACCCCCACAGATGAAAGAGGTTTCTTTCCCTACACCCCACACCCTACACCCTACACCCTCTTTCAAGTCAGGACGGGAGACAAAAACGAGTTATTGGACAGAAAGAGGCGATGGGATGTTATTATTTAAAGCCGATTCCCCGGAAGCAGCCGAATCGATCATCGGGCAGCATCCCCTGGCGAATAGTAGTGGAATAGGCTATTAAAGGAGTGAACCCTGTGCAAATATTCACAACAATCCCCGGTTTACGCACTTTTTTGGCTGATTATCGCCATGATCACAGTATTGCCCTCGTGCCAACCATGGGCGCCCTCCATAAAGGTCATGCTAGTCTAATTCGACGCGCAGTGACGGAAGCGGAGGTAACTGTGGTCAGTATTTTTGTTAATCCTCTACAATTTGGCCCCACAGAGGATTTTTCTCGCTATCCCCGCAGCCTTGACAGCGATCGCCAATTGTGTGAATCTTTGGGAGTTGCTGCTATTTTTGCTCCCAGTGCGGAAACTTTAGGAATTGGTGATTCTGAGGAGATAACCGCAGTTGTTCCCCCGATTTCTCTGACTAGCGGGTTATGTGGTGCTTTTCGTCCGGGACATTTTCAGGGAGTAGCCACAATTGTCACCAGGTTGTTTAATATTATTGCACCGACGATCGCCTATTTTGGCGAAAAGGATGCCCAACAGTTAGCGATTATCCGGCAATTAGTCAGGGATTTAAATTTAGCGATCGAGATTCGCGCTTGTGCTACAGTGCGAGAAACATCGGGATTAGCAGTTAGTTCTCGCAATCAGTATCTATCGGCCACAGAAAGGGAAAAAGCGACAATTATCGCCCAAAGTTTGCAATTAGCTCTCGAAAGTTTTCGTTTAGGGGAAAGACAAAGGGAAAAACTACTGGCTATTGTCCAAAAAAATCTCGACAGGGTGCCAGAATTTCGCTGTCAGTATCTGGATTTAGTCCATCCCCAGAGTTTACAACCGATCGAGCAGATCGAGACAGGGGGACTGTTAGCGATCGCTGGATCGATCGGTCAAACCCGTTTAATTGATAATATTATCTTGCGTCAACGTCGGGCAGTTATCGCTATTGATGGACCTGCTGGAGCGGGAAAATCGACAGTAACGCGCTTAGTAGCCGAAAAATTGGGGTTAACCTATCTCGATACCGGTGCGATGTATCGCGCGGTGACATGGTTAGTGGTGAATTCCGGTCTGGATTTGTCCGCAGAAGCGGCCATCGCCGAGTTATTATCTTTAGCGAAGATAGAAATAATCCCGGTCGATAGTCCCGAAAATGTGACTATAGTGAAGATTAATGGGCAGGATGTGACTTTAGAGATTCGCTCTCCCGCAATTACCGCGCAAGTGTCCAGAATTGCCGCTCAAAAAGCGGTGCGACAGCAGTTAGTCACCCTGCAAAGACAGATGGGAATGTCGGGGGGAATAGTTGTGGAAGGTCGGGATATTGGTACTAATGTTTTCCCAGAAGCGGAATTAAAGATTTTCTTGACAGCGACACCCGAAGAAAGAGCCAGAAGGAGATTAAAAGACTTAGAAGCGCAGGGAAATGGTGGGATTAGTCTCGCAGAATTAACCCAAGAGATTGAAAAAAGGGATTATTTGGATAGTAATCGCTCCCTAGCACCCCTGCGAAAAGCCACAGATGCGATCGAAGTTAATACCGATCATCTCACTATTACAGAAGTCACGGAAAAAATCATTGCTCTTTATCATCTTAACCAAGGGGATTTAGGGGGATAATTATGAAGTTAAATTACCTGACTTTATCATCTATCTGTTTAACGGTAACTTCCTTGATAATTATCGGCAGTCCAGCTATATCTTTAGCCGATCATAGATCACCAATAACTTTAGCTTCTCGGGATTTATCAAACCAGCAACAGGGAAAAAAAATTATTCTTAATGGTCGTTCTTTGCCCGTTTCTTGGCGACAGTGGACAGCAGCAAATAGTACCAGAATCGCCATGGGTGACACGGGAGCAAGACAATTATTCGGCATGGATTTTCTTAGCACAAATGATCCGAAAAAGCAACCGATAAACTGGTTTAATTTACAAACTTTATCGGCTAATTTGATCAATTCCGATCGCTGGCTGGATGTTACGGATATTTTACTAACAATGGGGGCAACAACCACTATTAATGGTGATAGTTTAACTATTAACTTTCCTGCTGCCCAGATTCAAGATATTCAGCTAGAAAATTATGGAGCAGTACAAAGGATTATTATTCAACTCGATCGCCCGACCTTTTGGCAAGTTAGTCAAGCAAAAAATGAAGCAGTGATTACCCTAGAAGGAAATGCCCAGCAATCGCTCATCTCTAGGTTTCAACCCCAAACTATCAGCAACAGTAACCAAAATAACGATGAAGATGATCTAGGCAACTCCAATAATAACTTACCCACTCAGATCACTTCCTTAGAAAATAATGGAGTGATCAGTCGTTTAAAAATTAACCTTCCCACTGCCTACGGATTACAGATCAGCAGTGTGGCTAATCCTCCCCGAATTATCATTGATTCTCGTCCCGATGCTATGGATGAAAAGCGCATTGTTTGGCAACCAGGATTAGTCTGGAATCAAAAATATATCCAGTTAGACAAAGATTGGTTTCCCGTGACTTGGTTAGAAATCGATCCCAGAAATCCTCAGATAACTATTAAACCAATTACCGCTAATTCCACCTCAATGCGCGGCACTAATCCCCTGATCACGATTAATAGCGAAAGTAACGCAGTAGCGATGATTAATGGCGGCTTTTTTAATCGTAATAATCAGTTACCTTTGGGGGCAATTCGTGTGGATGGCAAATGGTTATCTGGACCAATTTTAAACCGAGGAGCGATCGCATGGGATAATCGTGGTAAAATCAGGATCGATCGCCTTAGTTTAGAGGAAACCCTGATTACTGCCACCGGACAACGTTTTCCCCTAACCCAGTTAAATAGTGCCTTTGTGGCAGCCGGCTGCAGTCGTTATACTCGCGATTGGGGGAGTAATTATCATCCCCTCACCGAGCGGGAAACTGGGTTAGTCGTCCAAGGCGATCGCGTAACGGAGAAATTAAATAATCTTTCCCCACAGAACAGTATAGAAGTACCAGAAAATGGCTATTTAGTCATCTGCCGAAAGACAGATATTAATTTAAATATTGGTGAGACAGTCAACCTCGATAGCGTCACCCTACCGGGAGATTTTGCTAATTATCCTCAGATTTTAGGTGCTGGCCCCCTATTATTGCAGAATGGGCGCATAGTTTTAGATGGAAATGCCGAAAAATTTAGTCCTGCATTCCAAAATCAACAAGCTTCCCGCAGTGCGATCGCAGTTAGTCAAGAAGGAAAAATTCTGCTAGTTGCCATCCATAATCGCGTCGGGGGAAGGGGGGCAACTTTAGGCGAATTAGCCCGAATTTTGCTGTTAATGGCGGCAAAGGACGGTTTAAACCTAGATGGGGGTAGTTCCACCGGGATAGCCTTGGCGGGTTATCTGCTCGATCGCTCTGCCGTTACCGCCGCAAAAGTCCATAATGGAATAGGAATATTTTTATCCCCGTCTCCTTGAAAGGTGTGAAAACAATGGATAATAGCGACTGGATTAAACAATTGCTGCTGATGGGTATTGGCACCACTTCCATGGTGGCAGAAAAGATCAAAGAAGTGAGCGACGAATTAGTCAAAGACGGTAAAATCAATTCTGATCAGGCTAAAAACTTTGTCGATGATCTGATGACACAGATGAAGTCTGAACAGGGGAGCTTCGAGAACAACTTAGAACGCTATATTCGCCAGATTTTGCAGGATTTAGGGGTTCCCCGACAATCGGAAATGGACGAACTGCGGGGAAGGATTGATAGATTAGAACGACAGGTGAGAGACTTAGAGAATAAACTCTGGCGTTAGGGAACTATGAAATCAATGCGCGAAATCTTGCTCAGTTTTGCTATCATTGCGGTTTGTGGCTTATTTTTAATCCTTGCTTCCCTCTTTGGTGGAGGGGAAAAAGCCAATGCGATCGCCGCAGAAATCGATCCACCCCCTATCACTCAAACTATTAATAAGGAAATCATCTCCATGGATTTAGATCAAGCAGTTACCACCGATTCGGGACTAAAATACATCGATATCGTGGAAGGAACTGGAGAAACTCCCCAAAAAGGTCAAAAAGTGACTGTTCACTACACGGGAACCCTGACAGACGGCAAAAAATTCGATAGTTCTAAGGATCGCAATCAACCTTTTACCTTTACCATTGGAGTTGGTCAAGTGATCAAAGGATGGGATGAAGGAGTCGCATCGATGAAAGTCGGTGGGCAGCGTACCTTAATTATCCCCCCAGAATTAGGTTATGGTGCGCGGGGTGCCGGTGGGGTAATTCCTCCCAACGCGACTTTACTTTTCGATGTGGAATTGTTGGGAGTTAAATAGGTTTTTCCTCTGATTTTTCACTTCTACCCGCATCTATCCTGAATGCGGGTTTTTTGACAGATTGCTGGAAGCTAAGGGCAAAATCAGGAGGATTTAGTAAATTCTAGACCGTTTTCGCTGCCGTAACGCTCCATAAAACGCATAAAACGATCCCACTCTGCGGGAGAATTAAAAACCACCGTAGCTTCGATCGCCGTGGGTTTACCGTTGATGAATTTGCCTTTTACTTCCCTGGTGACGATTTCTCCTTCTTCATCGACGAGATACATCCCCGTGATTTCCTCGGTTTGTTGATCTCCGAGGATAGTCGGTTGATCAAAATAAAATTTTGCCGATCCCTTCTCTCCCGTTTTAGTGCGACTTAAGCGGATATCGGGAACAACTGGTTCTTTTAACCCCCGGGAAAACTGAATTTCTGCCATTACTTTTCTTTATCCTTCTCATAAAATAGACATTTCTAGATCATCTCACACCAAGTCGCAAGTAAAAAGCAGATGGGACACCATAAACTTAAAGTATCCACGGTAAACTCGCGGGGGTGGGTTTGACTGATGAAAGATCACCTGTAAACCTCTCCCTTCCCACTGATAACCAATAACTGAGATGAGATGGTTTTATTAGAAGCAGCGGTTCATTCTTCCCTACGCGCTTTTTTACGCGAACAAGGACGCTTTTACTGGTCTCATCATCTCACTATGGGGCGACTGGTGGCTAGAGCTTTACGCTTAAAACGGTCCTCTCTCATACAAACTGGAACTACTCTGTCCCGTTATTGTCTCAGTTATCTCACCCCGGCTCTTTTAGGTGATACACCTGTTCTGATAGTTGCTCCAGAGTCGGAAGTAAACCTACTGTTAGAAGTGGAAATCCCCCGTCTGCAAGCATGGTTACAAACTCAGCGAGATATCCTCAAAAGCGATCGCTTTCCGGCTAATTTTACCGGTTTACTCCTCACCACACCCCAACAATGGTTAGAGGATAAATTGGGCAATCTCGGTCATTTTCCCCAGAATATCGCCACTATAATCGATCGAGCCGAAGATTTAGAAACTTGTCTAGTAGATTATCTTACCGTCACCATTACTCCCGAACAATGGTCTGCTTTAGAGTCAGCATATCCCCAGCATAGAGAGTTTATAGACTTAATTAAAGCACAACTTAGCCAAAGTATTCTTGGTCATCCCATTAATCCCTATAATTGCTATCTTATTGATGCCAAGGAAAAAGAATATATAATTGCTCTCCTGCAACGCTTGCATCAAGACTTAACCACTGATTCTGTTTGGCAACTTTTAGCGGCAAAAATCCCCGAGCATAATTATCTCCTCTGGACATCAGTAGATCGAGATCGAGAAGAATTTACCCTAAAAATCAGTCCTTTGGAGGTGGCTAGTTTTTTCAAACCGATTTGGCAGCAGCAACCCTTTGTTTTAATCGGCAGTTTTTTAGATAGCGAAAAATCCGCTAATTTATACCGTCAAAATCAAGGTATCGGAGAAATTTTAACTCTAAAGTTTGCAGCTGATCGCGAAAGTGAATATATTCATTTATATCTACCCGATCGCATCAGCGCCCCCAATACCCCCGAATTTCAACCGATGTTATTAAAGCAAGTGCGGGAATTAGTTAGTGCTAATCATACCAGTGAACAACCGATAGTAATTCTGATTGAAGATGTTCCCCTCAAAGCACAAATTGCCACCCAAATCGCAGCCGATTACGGTTCGCGAGTACAAGTGGAAAAAACCGAGATTAATAATAATACTATTCTCGTTTGTGGTTGGCAATTCTGGCAAACCCATCAAGAAAAATTTCTCATCCCCAGTTTATTAATTATCGCTACTTTACCCTTACCTTCCCCCGAAAATCCTCTTGTTGCTGGCAAAATTGCTTACTACAAACGACAACATCTCGACTGGTTTCGTGCCTATCTTTTACCCACAGCAGTGAGGGAAATTCAGCAATCTGTTCAGTCTCTCCGGGAGTGTCAAGGTTGTGTGGCTGTCCTCGATAATCGTGTCAATGCTCGCAGTTATGGCCGACAAATTCTCTCCGCTTTAGAACCCTATGCTAAAGTTAATTATCTCGATCAACAATTTTTTCAAGATAAAGATTAAATCAGTTATCAGTTATCAGTTATCAGTTATCAGATGGGGTGCATCTCAATTTTGTAGAAATATCTATATTACATTTGGGCGCACGCAGTGCGCCCCTACCATTGACGCGATAATATTATTGTAGGGGCGAATTGCATTCGCCCTCTTGGAATAACTTCTGCTGCTCACCAATATGTGAGAGAATGTCACCAATAAGAGATGCACCCTATCAGTAATCAGTTCACTGTTCACTGTTTACTGATCACTGATCACTGATTACTGATAAAATCTCCCCCAGAGCCATATTTCCAACTATCTAAATAACGATGATAAAGATATTTTTGCTTGTCGGGTAACTTTTCTAAAACAGGTTTTAAGGTGGCTGCCAAGGGATATAAACCACTATACAAAGCTAAATTAAAATAATGTCCCGTCCAATCGATAAAAGGACTGATACCCACTTGTGGAATCATCGGTAAAACTAATTGAGGATTAACCAAAGGCAAAGTTTTTGAGAGGGAAGAAAACTGCACCACATCCTGTAAAAACGGTTTTAAGACCTCATCTCCCAACTTATCCATTACCCGAAAAACTCCACTCATTAAGTCATTAATTTGATTGGGATTAGGGTTAGCAGACATGGCAACACTCATAGTTTTTTGAAATAGCCACGTTACCGATATATTCGGTTGATAGGGTTGTAAAAGGGCTAAATCTTCTCGGTTTAAAGCATCAATTTGTAAAGCTTCCTCGATGGCAAAAGTTAGCCTTTTTAAATGTCTGACCATTGCCCCAAAACCACCAAAACTGACCGGAGATTGACTACCGCTACTATCTCCCACTGCTAGAATTCTTGACCAAGGCATTTTTAAAGGACTTTGACGATAGGCCGGGAAAAAACCCGCTAGAAAACGCTGAAATTTTACCGCTTCTAAATCCACCTTTTGATACTCTGGCAGTAATCTTAAATACTCCTCCATCAAAAATTCTAAACTAAAGCGATCGGGATGGGTATCAAGATAGGTAAATAAATAAGTTGTCCGACCATCCTTAGCGGGAAATGCTTCC
The DNA here is from genome assembly GCF_014698335.1 of Microcystis viridis FACHB-1342. GTDB lineage: Bacteria > Cyanobacteriota > Cyanobacteriia > Cyanobacteriales > Microcystaceae > Microcystis > Microcystis ichthyoblabe_A. The sequence continues at coordinate 44,047 of NZ_JACJSV010000011.1, forward strand.
CAAAAGTATTGACATTGGTGCAAGATTGGGGTAAAAGAATAAATCAAATCACCAGTTTCATTACTGGGAAAACCCTGACCGCAACTACCCACCACTAAACAAACTCCATCGGGTTTTTCTCCTTTTCTGGCCTGTTTTGCAATTGGGGAAAAATGACCCATGGCATCGATTAATAAACGGGTTTTTAAAGTCATTTCTCCCGTTTTAACCATTACTCCATCGGGATGAATAATCCCCCCACTAAACCCCGAATTTTCTAATAACTTCCCTCCCGCTTGCAAAAACTTAGTTTTTAAAGTCTCTAGCAAATAAACCGGATTAACACCAATATTTAAAATATCTCTAACCCAAAGCTCATAACCTTGATAAAATCCCACCCTCCCAGGATTATATTCCGTCGCTATCGCTTGATTTAATTCTGCTTCGGTCAATAAATCTAACTCTAAAAAACTGCTTAATTCTAAACGTGAAATATTCCACTCCTGCTCACGACCGCGCAGAATACCTCTTTCTAATAATGCCACACGCCAGCCCCTAGTTTGTAAAGCAGCCCCGATAAAAATTCCCAAAGTTCCCCCCGCAATAACTAGATCAAAATCCGTCTCTCCTAAAGATTCTTGACTTTGATTAATTACCGTAGGAATAAGCGGATTTTCTAAACGCAAAGCTTGCCAAGTTCGATCGCTGGCTCGCAATTGTTGTAAACTCTGAGGAGATACTCGATCGAGTAAAGATGCAACTAAAGACATAATCTTATATCAGTTATCAGTTATCAGTTATCAGTTATCAGTTTTCAGTTTTCAGTTTTCAGTTCACTGTTTACTGACTGAACACTCAAAAAAGCACCCTTCTAGTCGTTTCCTAACAGTGGAGACTTGCTACCTCACCATTAAGATAACTGCTCTATACGAGAAACCTATTTAGATTGGAAAAACTTTTTCCCTTCTTCAATGAGTTTATTAATATCCTTGAGAGAAACTCCGAAAATTGCTAAAACTCCCGTAAAGACTAACAAAAAACCGATAAAACTATTTCGATCATAGAGAAATAACCCCACTAAAACGATAAAATAGGGAGAGAGAATTTTACTAATATTTTCAACTACAGTAACCACCTCTGGAGTAGGAGTCTCAACAAGATTAATATCAGTTTTATCCTGATCTGGTTCGAGATTTTGCTTAATTGAAAACATCACCTCCTGTAAGTCTTTTACCTCCGGTGGGTTCGGTTCCTTCGCTGGTTTGCCAAACATTGTTAACTCCCTCGCCAATTTATCTATATCCTCTATGGTAGCCAAAAAAAGGGCAAGCGGGAAAAGCGCGAGCAGGTCGAGAAATTCTCAGGGCAATTTTCCTTATAACCCCCTCGGCCTCGGCTGCTATAATCAGAGGAACAACTCCCAAGTTCGTTAACGGTACAAAAAAACTATGAATACCAGTCCAGACCGTGTGATTATCTTCGATACCACCCTTCGAGATGGGGAACAGTCCCCGGGTGCCGCTTTAAATGTGGATGAGAAGCTAACCATAGCGCGCGCACTGGCACGACTGGGAGTTGATGTCATTGAAGCAGGTTTTCCCCACGCTAGTCCGGGGGACTTTGATGCGGTGCAGAAAATTGCCGCCAGCGTCGGCAGCGAAGCTGATAGCCCGATTATTTGCGGATTAGCCCGGGCTACTCAAAAAGATATCAAATCAGCAGCCGATGCGCTCAGACCCGCCGCCAAGCCCAGAATTCACACCTTCCTAGCCACATCTGATATACATCTCCAATACAAACTTAAGAAGACTCGTCAGGAAGTTCTTGAGATTGTGCCGGAAATGGTGGCCTATGCCAAATCCTTCCTTAATGATGTGGAATTTTCCCCCGAAGATGCCGGCCGCAGCGATCCGGAATTTCTCTATCAAGTCCTCGAAAGAGCGATCGCCGCAGGAGCCACCACCGTTAATATTCCCGATACCGTCGGTTATACCACCCCTAGCGAATTTGGGGCTTTAATCCGGGGAATTAAGGAAAATGTCCCCAATATCGACCAAGCAATTATCTCCGTCCATGGTCACGACGATTTAGGGTTAGCGGTGGCTAATTTCCTCGAAGCAGTTAAAAATGGCGCTCGACAGTTGGAATGTACCATTAACGGTATCGGTGAGCGTGCCGGTAATGCTTCCCTAGAAGAATTGGTGATGGCTCTTCATGTGCGGCGCTCCTATTTTAATCCTTTCCTCGGTCGTCCCCCAGAGTCCACGGAACCTTTAACCAAGATCAACACCAAGGAAATCTATCGCACTTCTCGCCTAGTTTCTAATCTTACCGGCATGATCGTGCAACCGAATAAGGCGATCGTCGGTGCTAACGCTTTCGCACACGAGTCGGGAATCCATCAGGACGGGGTGTTAAAACATAAACTCACCTATGAGATTATGGATGCAGAATCGATCGGTTTGACCCATAATCAGATCGTCCTCGGTAAACTCTCCGGCCGCAACGCTTTTCGCTCTCGTTTACAGGAATTGGGTTTTGAGCTTTCGGAAACGGAACTTAATAACGCTTTCATCCAGTTTAAGGAAATGGCCGATCGCAAAAAGGAAATCACCGATCGCGATCTAGAAGCTATTGTTAACGATGAAATCGATACGGTTCCCGATCACTTCCGCCTTGAGCTAGTACAAGTGTCCTGTGGAAATAGTGCCAGACCCACGGCCACCGTAACGATTCGCACTCCCGACGGTAGCGAGTTATCCGATGCGGCCATTGGTACAGGACCAGTGGATGCTCTCTGCAAGGCGATCGATCGAGTGGTGCAGATTCCGAACGAATTAATCTCATTCTCGGTGCGGGAAGTTACCGAGGGAATCGATGCTTTGGGAGAAGTGACTATCCGTCTCCGTTACGAAGGACGCACCTATTCTGCTCGCGCGGCCGATACCGATATTATTGTCGCCTCCGCTCGTGCCTACGTCAGCGCCTTAAACCGTCTCCACGTCGCACTGCAGCAGAAGGAAAAAACCCCAGAAATGGTACAAGTCTAGATAGGGTTTTAGGGTGTTAGGGTTTTAGGGTTTTAGTTGAAATTCCCCCACTACCCCACCACCCCACTTCCCCACACCCCACACCCCACACCCCACTCCCCATCTCCCCACGGTGCTATTGGAGAAAATCTTAAATTTGTCTCGCAAATTTCTAAAATGTTGCTAAGTTAATATTATGAGCTTGCGCTCTAACAATTTTAATACACTTGTATTGAAATTGGATTCGCGTAAAAGCAATGAGGGATGAAATTTGTCCGTAAGAATCCGATCAAATTAAATACAATAGCTAAAGACTAAAGGAATTAGCAAGGGCCAATAGGGATTATGTTCCTCTTGCCAGTGGGAACAGTTAACCCATCCCATAATTCCTTTGATACTTAGCTATCTGGTCAACACCGCAGACAAACCGGCGATCGGATTCCAGTCCTCCAGCCATTTACCCAATTTTTGCAGGAGCCAGATTATGAGTTGACCGAGCTAAAACGGCATTCCGTGTCGCTAAAATCGCATCGACACAAGGAAATTTAAGCAAAAATCTTCTCCCATTTGTTGTAATTAAAGCTACAATCGGAAAAGTCTTTCCCCGTCTCGGATTTGAGACACAAATTTGTTCAGTATCACCTAGATTGAGATTCGATCTTCTAGTTTTGCACAGAAGGAGCAAGAGGAAAACGGCATGATGCAGGCCCACGATGTACTAACCCTTACCGAGCCGCCATTGGATTTAGATTTGATTGACCTAGACGAAGACTTCGATGATGAGGATATCGAGTTAGAGCTAGAAGAAACCAGCGATAGCAACGATGGCAAAAAAACCCGCCGCCTTGCCAGCGCTCGTCGTCGCGACGCCGCTAGAAAAAAACCCTATACAGAAGATTCGATTCGGATTTATCTGCAAGAGATCGGCAGGATTCGGTTATTGAGAGCGGAGGAGGAGATCGAATTAGCGAGAAAAATCGCCGATCTCCTGAAATTAGAACGCATTCGCGAAGATTTTTGCCTCTATAGCGATGCTGAATGGGGAAAACAGGTTTTCCTGTTCGAGCGCATCGAAAAAATTATCGTTGAAAAATCGGAAAAAGAGCCGAAACTATCGGATATTAAGGCTTATTTAGGTAAGACGGAGCTAACGGCTCCCCTGCTGGAAGAATGGCTGGCCAAATCAAAGGAATACTTATCGGCCTTTAAGCGTCGTTTGTACCATGGTCGTCGCGCTAAGGAAAAAATGGTACAATCGAACCTGCGTTTAGTGGTTTCGATCGCCAAGAAATACATGAATCGCGGTCTTTCCTTCCAAGATTTAATTCAAGAAGGTTCCCTCGGTTTGATCCGTGCCGCCGAAAAATTCGACCACGAAAAGGGTTATAAATTCTCCACCTATGCCACTTGGTGGATTCGTCAAGCCATCACCCGGGCGATCGCCGATCAATCCCGCACCATTCGTCTTCCCGTCCACCTCTACGAAACCATCTCCCGGATCAAAAAAACCACCAAGATTCTTTCTCAGGAAATGCGTCGCAAACCCACCGAGGAAGAAATCGCCACCAAGATGGAGATGACCATCGAAAAACTGCGTTTTATTGCCAAATCTGCCCAATTACCGATTTCTCTAGAGACTCCTATCGGTAAAGAAGAAGATTCCCGTTTAGGAGACTTTATCGAAGCGGATGGGGAAACCCCAGAAGATGAAGTTTCTAAAAATTTATTACGCGAGGATTTAGAAAACGTCCTCGATACCCTTAGTCCTCGCGAACGCGATGTGCTGCGGCTGCGCTACGGTTTAGATGACGGCCGGATGAAAACACTCGAAGAAATCGGCCAGATTTTCAACGTCACTCGCGAGCGCATTCGTCAAATAGAAGCCAAGGCCCTGCGGAAACTGCGTCACCCTAACCGTAATAGTATCCTCAAAGAGTACATTCGTTAATTTCCCGTCCTTAAAAAACTAGAAACTGAGTCTCATTGAGGCTCAGTTTTATTGTAATCTGCACCTACCTCGACGGCTGCATCTCAATTTGGTCGAAATATCCATATTATATTTTGGGCGCACGCGATGCGCCACTAGCACGGATAGGTGAACTTGATTACTGCCGATTAATTCCCCCTCAACTCGATAGAAAGTCCCGTATTCGTTAGTAAGATATTCGATAGCGGGATTGACGAGGGTAAAACCAGCAGGATAACTGCTATACTATATTTATAGTTTACTGAGAGAATAGAAATGGATCACAATTGCGATGCTTGCGATTCTAAAATCGAAGATATTCCAGAGTTTATTCGTCAAAACCTCATTGTCGTAACATATAATATATGGACAGACAGCTGTAAGGCAATTAAAGAATTAAAAGACAATGATTACAACAAACACCTGATTTTAATTATAACAGATTTAGAAGAAGAAATTTTAGAAAATCGAGAAAAATTTTCAAAAAATCAATTTGCCAGAAATTATTTTACTACACAGATTAAACAATATTTAGAAGACCCAAAAAAATCTGCTGGGGAGCCATCGGCTAAGAGTTTATGGGCAAAACCAATATCTACTCAGTTGAAATTTATTTTAGAAGCTTTAAATTCAGCATCAGATTCTAAAAAATTTGAATTAAAAGACATATTATATTTTGTTGAAATAATACAAAGAGAGATAATTTCAGTAGAAAGTCTTGAAGGTTTACTTAATTTACTTATTACAGAAATCCTCAAAGAAGAAATGAATCGAGAGGAATTAAAATTTATCGTTAACACTATTATAATAATGTTTATTGAGCGAGGATACCATGTTAAAACTCTAGAAAATTTATTACCTAAACAATTATCTTTGTTTCAAGATCATTGGAACCTTATAAGTAAAAGTAAATATCGATTGTATTTATACCGTGCACTCATATATGAATCACCCAAATATAACGAGGAAGTTTATTCTGAAGACGAAGACTATAAAATTGCCCTCAAGCAATATTATGACTCTTTGGGGCTTAAAGATAGGATTTTTCTGATGAAAAAAATTTATGTCGAACCACCTAAAAAGTATAAGGTTATTTTTAAAATTTCTAATTTTGCTCTAGCCAATTCTCAATCATTAAATATAGGTAACGTTTATTTTTATATTCCGCGAATTCATGGAAAAATAACAAAAAGTATTTTTCGAGACGACACATACATAGATGAAAGTTCTGATCTTGTTCAGTTTGAAAAAAGAATACAGGAATTTGAAGTGATGTCCGAGAGTATTTATTATGTTGCTGTTGACATCGAAGGAAATGATTTTTATTCAATGAAGGATCAAGCGATAAGAACAGTAGAGAGGGCTGTGTCTGTCTTTTTCCGAAAGGATACTCTCATGAAAAAGACAAATAACAACGAAATACAAATAATGTTAAATAATTACATTATCTGTGACGATCTAGGTGAGGGTGCTTTTTTTGAGCATTCTTATATATCGAATGAAGAATTTGATATTCCTAATAATATTTATACTGACAGAATTGGTCCTTGGCTTTCTTCTAAAAACTCACTTAATAAAAGCGTTGAAACATGGTTAACTGCCATTGAACTATATCGTAAATCTGTTGAGTCAGTACAAAGTTCCGACGCGCTTCTATATTCTTGGTATTCCCTTGAGCATTTTATCAATAAATCGGAAAAAATTACTGTGAGGCTTCCGAAGGAAAAGGAATTTGATAAATCTGTTTTTGGAGAATGGTACAATGCGGACAATATTTCAGTCCTACAATTATTGCTCGCTATTGTTACCATTAAATCCAAGTTTTTTGATCTCCTAATTACTTTTGCGGATAATTTAGCGAGAAAAGGCTTTCCATGGGATAGATACTCAGTATCTGATGAAATTTTAAATATATTTTTTATTAGTAAAAAAGATAACGGTTCTATTGGGATAAACGCAAGTAATTTTCTTGAAAACTTTCAATTAATTTTTGATGATTTTGAGCAGAAAAATAGTCAATTCGATAAATATATAAGTGAGATTCGTGGTCATTTTATTGATCACACAACTTGCTTGAATAAAATAAAACAAGCAATAATCGATGTCAAAAATGATGTGTATAATATCTATCGCATTAGAAATATGCTAGTTCATAGTAGTAACACAAAAAGTAAGCTTTTAGAAGATTATTCAAAAAGAAATAAGGAATACAGCTTAAGACTTATTTTAGAAATCAGAAAACATTTATTTGCAACCGAGAGTGATACTGAAATACAGCCGATAAATACTTATTTTACAAGGATGATAATTGATGCTAACGTGGCATTTGAAGCAGTAGTCAATAATGATATGGATAAATTCAGAAAATGGATAATACAATAAGAAATTCTACGACAAGTAGCCGCAAAAATTGATAATATCGGGGGTAGAACTGAAAAAAGCAATTTAGCCGCCGCTACAGCAATTCTGGCGGGGTTAGTATTAAGTAAGGAAATCATCGGAAGCTTATTAAGGGAAGAAATTATGCGCGAATCAGTTATTTATCAGGATATCCGGGAAAGTGGAAAAGCACAAGGAAGAGAGGAAGGAAGACGAGAAGAAGCGGTTTCTTTAATTCTACGGCTACTTAACCGTCGTTTAGGTGAAATATCCTCGACTTTAAGCCAACAAATCCGAGAACTATCTCTAGAACAATTAGAAACTTTAGGAGAAGCGCTGCTCGATTTTACTAGCTTGACAGATCTGACCGCTTGGTTATCGGAGATAGAAACTTAAATCCCCAGAAGATGTCTGCTCGTCCTGCGTTAAATTTTTAAATACCGGCTTTTTTCCCGTATTGATTTAACTATGGCTACCAGCGATATTCCCCATTCTACTCACTCATCCCCAAAACCCCTGCCAAAACTGGGGCTTTTCACCATGTTTCGTTTAGGACTCTTTCAGATGGGACTAGGTATTATGTCCCTGCTGACTTTGGGGGTTCTCAATCGGATTATGATCGATGAGTTAAAAGTTTTACCCTTTCTCGCCGCAGCTGCGATCGCTATGCACCAGTTTGTTAGTCCGGCGCGCATCTGGTTTGGGCAAAGATCCGACGGTAAAACTATTTTCGGTCATCATCGCAGCGGTTATGTCTGGATTGGGGCGGCAGTTTTTACCGCTTTAGCTTTTATTGCTTTGCAGGTAGTCTGGCAATTGGGACTTAGTATTCAAACTTCGGGATGGAATACCATTTCCTACGCTTGGATTGCCCTCTTAGCCCTAATTTTCGCCCTCTACGGACTAGCTTTAAGTGCCAGTTCCACCCCTTTTGCTGCCCTCTTGGTGGATGTGTCCGATGAAGATAATCGATCGCAATTAGTTGCTATAGTTTGGTCAATGCTGATGGTGGGAATCGTCGTCGGGGCGATCGTTAGTTCTCGTTTGCTGGATACTCCCAATATCTGCGGTACAAATATTTTGACCTATGATCCGACTCAATCAGCCCCTATAGCCAATATTCCGCAACTACAGGCGAATATTAACCCCGTGTTTGCGATTATGCCCGCTATCGTTTTCGGTCTCTGTATTTTAGCGACTTTTGGCGTAGAAAAAAAATATTCTCGTTTTAGTAGTCGGTCCACTCTTGTGCAAAGAGAGGATCAAATTACCTTTAAAGATGCCCTACAAGTTCTCACCGCTAGTCGGCAAACCGGTTTATTTTTCACCTTTCTGCTGATGATGACTTTGAGTTTATTTATGCAGGATGCAATTATGGAACCCTTTGGCGGCGAGGTTTTTGGGATGTGTATCGCCCAAACCACCCAATTAAACGCTTTTTGGGGAACCGGAACCCTTTTTGGTATTGCTGCCACGGGATTTATGCTAATTCCCCGCATCGGTAAACAAAAAACCACTAAATATGGCTGTATTTTTGCAACAATTTGTTTTATTCTCTTGATTTTTGCCGGCTTTTCTGCTAATCAAAGTTTATTAAAATCAAGCTTGCTCTTTTTCGGTTTAGCTTCGGGAATGATTACCGCTGGGGCTACCAGTTTAATGTTAGATTTAACCGCCGCCGAAACTGCGGGAACTTTTATCGGCGCTTGGGGATTATCACAAGCGATCGCCAGGGGATTGGCCACGGTTTTAGGCGGTACGATTTTAAATATCGGTAAAGTTATCTTTTCTAGTCCGGTTTTAGCCTATAGCTTAGTTTTCCTCGTGCAAGCATTGGGAATGATCCTGGCAGTTTGGTTATTAAGTCGCGTCGATGTCAAGGAATTTAAGGAAAATGCCCGAGCAGCGATCGCAACAGTAATGAAAGGAGAGATCGACTAGCAAAAGCAAGTAAAAGTGAGATAACAGGAGAATTAGCCCGATCGGGGGAAGTTGGTTAGCAGCTTTTTTCCTATCCTAAAAGTAGAGAAGAAAACGAAAGAGGAGGCTAAAACGATGAAAAGGACTTTAATGATTGCCCTAGGTTCCCTAGCTTCCTTACTGCTGATTAACCCCGTCGGTGCGGAAAATCCCCGACAGGTGCAACAATTATTGAATACGGGGGAATGTCCGGGGTGTGATCTCCGGGGTGCCGATTTAAGAGGGGCGCATCTAATCGGTGCAGATTTGAGAAAAGCGAATTTACAGGGAGCTAATCTCGAGGAAGCTAACTTAGAGGGCGCAGATTTGACCGATGCTAACCTAGAAGGCGCAAATTTAACCGCAGTTCTTCTGACTAATGCCAGTTTAAATCAAGCTAATCTCAATGGAGTTAATTTCACCAGTGCCATGATCTATGATGCTGATGTGACGGGTGCGTCAATGGGGGGAATTAACTTGACAAATGCTCAGATTTATGGTACCGGCATCGCTGTGGGTGGTGAAAATCCTTAGATGTTCTTGTCCTCAAAATATAGTTAATTTTGTAACAGATGCGAGTGTCGCGTCTGTTTTTTTATACACTCTTAAGTAGGTAGGTGTTAAAAATTGTCAGATACCCCCCTTATCAAGGGGGGGCAGGGGGGATCGAACCCAAAATCTATCTTTAATTTAATTATAACCACTTACTTACTAAATAGTTTGAGTTATAAAATAACCGGCATGACTCAACCCACACCGCGCTCTAGTGTCTTAATTGTCGATGATTTGCCCAATAATGTGCGGCTATTGTCGATTATGCTCACCGAGAAGGGATATCAGGTACGCAAAGCGATTAATGGACAGATGGCCCTGAATACAGTGCGATCGCTAATTCCCGATCTGATCCTCCTCGATATTAATATGCCCGATCTCAATGGTTATCAAGTTTGTGAACAGTTAAAAGCTGATGAAAAAACCAGAGAAATTCCCGTGATTTTTATCAGCGCTCTTGATGATGTTTTAGATAAAGTCAAAGCTTTTCAAGTGGGAGGTGTCGATTATATTTCTAAACCTTTTCAAGGGGAAGAAGTCATGGCCCGCATTGAAAATCAATTAACTATTTGCCGTCAAAAAAAACAACTACAAAACGAAATTAAAGAACGTCAAAAAACTGAGGAAACTTTAGAAATTTATCTTCATGCTGTCTCTCACGATCTCCGCAATCCCGTGATCGGGATGTCAATGATCTTAAATAATTTAATTAAAAATTCTCAGGGAGAAACTAAAGAAGTATCCCGGAAGATTTTACAACAGATGGCCAACAGTTGCGATCGACAATTAACTTTAATTGATTCTCTTGTCGAAACCCGACAAAATGATCTTTGGGGAGTTTTCCTAGAACTAAATCCTTTATCTCTCTACGAAATTGGTCAACAGATCGGTCAGGAATGGGAGTTAAGATTAAAGGAAAATCAAGCAACTTTAATTAATAACTTTTCCCCCGATTTACCCTTAGTTAATGCCGACGCTCACCATCTCTGGCGAGTTTTTGAGAATTTATTAGCCAATGCCCTTAAACACAATCCCCAAGGAATAATTATCACTTTCTCGGCTAGACTAGAGGGCAATTATCTCCGGTGTACTATTGCCGATAATGGGGTGGGAATTAGCGAAACCCAGAGAAAACAATTATTTGATCGCTATCAACGAGGCAATAATAATAATCAGATTAGTTTAGGACTAGGTTTATATCTATGTCGTCAAATTATCCATGCTCACGGAGGCGAAATTGGCATTATGAATAATGATGAAAAAGGTTCACAATTTTGGTTTACTTTGCCCTACTAAGCTGTTGACTAAGTAGGTAGATGTTAAAAACTTTCAGACACCCCCCTTATCAAGGGGGGATCCCCCCGCCTATCGGCACCCCCCTTATCAAGGGGGGCAGGGGGGATCTATCTTCAATTTAATTATAACCAGCTACTTATCTACATTACTCGTTAAGACTGTCTATGAGCAGGAAGAGCTAGTTTAAACATTTGTTTTTTTCTGTGACTGCGGAAAGAAAGGGCTAAGATCTATCTAGATCAACTATCTTCACTTGCCATGGCCGCTAATGCCGACTATTCTGCCCATTCTAGACTTAACTTGCAACAACCTTGGCATACCTATTCGGTGGAAACCACCCTATCTATCCTCGGTAGTTCGGCTGTTAATGGCCTCAATAGGGAGCAAATCGCCCAAAGAATTAAATATTATGGCAAAAATGAACTAAAAGAACGTCCAGGGCGCAGTAATTGGCAAATTCTCCTAGATCAGTTTACCAATATTATGCTCCTCCTCTTAATTGCCGTGGCCATAATTTCCGGAGGACTGGATTTACTGGCATTGCAGCGCGGTCATCTGGCTAAAATTGGTGTTCCCTTCAAAGATACGATCGCTATTTTAACAATTGTCATCCTCAATGGCATCCTCGGCTATCTGCAAGAAAGTCGCGCCGAAAAAGCTCTGGCCGCTTTAAAAAAACTTTCCTCTCCCCAAGTTAATGTTATCCGCGAGGGTCAACGCAGAGAAATAGATGCGGTTAATCTCGTCCCTGGGGACATCATGCTGATTGAAGCGGGAACCCAAATCAGCGCCGACGGCCAAATTATCGAAGCTTTTAACCTGCAAATTCGCGAATCGGCCTTGACAGGAGAGGCAAATAGTGTTAATAAATCCGCCTCCATTGACCCCTTAGACAGGGATACTCCCCTTGGCGATCGCTTAAATTTTGTCTTTACTGGAACAGAGGTACTGCAAGGCCGGGCTAAGGTCATCGTTACCAATACGGGGATGACCACGGAATTAGGCAAAATCGCTCAAATGTTAGCAACAGTCGGCAATGAACCCACTCCTCTCCAAAAAAGAATGACTCACTTGGGTAATGTCCTTGTTGCTGGTTCTCTCATTCTAGTGGCCCTGACTATTACCATCGGCCTGATCAATGCCGGTTGGTCGGCCCTAGAGGAATTAGTGGAAGTTTCCCTTAGTATGGCAGTAGCCGTCGTTCCCGAAGGATTACCCGCAGTTATCACCCTAACTCTCGCCCTAGGTACCCAACGCATGGTCAAACGTCAGGCCTTGATTCGTAAACTGCCGGCAGTAGAAACCCTTGGTTCCGTTAATGTGATCTGTTCCGACAAAACCGGGACGCTAACGGAAAATAAAATGACCGTGCGGGAGATAGGGACAATTAATCGCAATTTTTCGGTGACTGGAGAAGGATATAGCCCAAAAGGACAATTTTTAGACACCGAGCAACGGGCGATCGATCCCAAAACCGATCTAGAATTACATCATCTCTTAATTGCCAGTGTCCTCTGCAACGATGCCAGTTTAAACCTCGATAACGGTCAGGATAGCATTTTAGGCGACCCCACAGAAGGAGCCTTATTAGTTTTAGGGGCGAAAGCGGGCTTAAATTTATCCCTAACCAAGCAAGAGTTCCCTAGAATCGCTGAAATCCCCTTTTCTTCTCAAAGAAAGCGAATGTCGGTCATTTGTCAAGGAGTCAATCCCGTACTATTTACCAAAGGTTCCCCGGAATTAATTCTTGAACAGTGTCTCTCCTATCAATCGGGATTAGAAAGTCTTCCTTTTGGGGATAGGGAAAAAGAAAAAGTCTTAGTCGCTAACAATGCTATGGCTAACAGGGGTTTACGAGTCTTAGGATTGGCCTATAAAAACCTGATTTATCCGCCAGAATCAAATGAAATCAGCGAAGATGCCCTAATTTGGTTAGGAATGGTCGGTATGATCGACGCAGCGCGACCGGAGGTACAAATCGCCGTGGCTAGGTGTCGAGAAGCGGGAATCCGTCCAATCATGATCACCGGTGATCATCAATTAACCGCTCTAGCGGTGGCTAAAAGTCTTGGTATTGCCCAAGCGGGAGCTTTAGTCATCTCAGGGCGAGAATTAGATAAATTATCACCAATTCAGCTAGAAAACATCATTGACAAAACTAACATCTATGCCCGTGTTTCCCCCGAACATAAATTAACTATTGTCCGCGCCTTGCAAAAAAAGGGTAAATTTGTTGCTATGACCGGAGATGGGGTGAATGATGCTCCGGCCTTGAAACAAGCAGATATCGGCATTGCCATGGGAATCTCCGGCACCGATGTCACCAGAGAGGCTAGTGATATGATTCTCCTTGATGATAATTTTGCCACTATCGTCGCTGCCACGGAAGAAGGGCGAGTGGTTTATAACAATATTCGCAGTTTTATTAAATATATTCTCGGCAGTAATATCGGGGAAGTGATTACTATCGCTGCTTCGCCTCTTTTGGGTTTAGCTACTCCTCTCACTCCCCTACAAATTCTCTGGATGAATTTAGTTACTGATGGTTTACCCGCGTTAGCTTTGGCAGTGGAACCCGCTTCTCCTAATATTATGCGTCGCCCTCCTTTTAGTCCCCAAGAAAGTATTTTTGCTCGCGGTTTGGGCAGTTATATTGTGAGAATTGGGATTATTTTTTCGATTATTAATATCACTCAAATGTTAATCGCTGTGCGCTTGGATCCGCTTTTTGGTAATACCGGTTCATGGAAAACTATGGTTTTTACTACTCTCTGTTTAGCTCAGATGGGTCATGCCATTTCTGTGCGATCGAGCGATCATCTTACCATAGAAATGAATCCTTTGACTAATCCCTATCTTTGGGTAGCAGTAACCCTGACGACAATTTTTCAACTGATGTTAATCTATGTTCCTGCCCTGCGGGATTTTTTCGGTACTCAATTTTTAACTAAAGAAGAATTATTAATCTGTTTGGGATTTAGTACCTTGTTATTCGTTTGGGTGGAGTTAGAAAAATTATTTACCCGTTGGTATCATCGGCGATAACCAGAGAGTTTTTTTCATTGTTCAGTAAACAGTGAATTGAAAACTCAAATCTCATAACTGATAAACCCCATCCACAGGGAAAACCATAGTTTGGCTTTTTCAGCTACGATCCTTATATAGCAATACTTTTAAGGCTTAGTGCCTTGGCCGTAAAATTCCAGTTCTCTAGCTGATTGCGATTTGGCTTACTATTAAAAATTGTTTTGATCTAAGATTGAATCAGCAATATTTTATTGGGAGTATCAAACAATGGAACCAGTTTCTCTGATTATCGCCGCCTTGACTGCTGGTGCGGTTGCTGCGGCTAAAGATACGGCGGAAAAAGGCGTTAAAGATACATATCAAGGTTTGAAAACCTTGATTAAGCGTAAGTTTGCTAATGATGCTTTAGCACAGGCAATGGTGAGGCAAAACCAGAGGATATCAAGAAAGCTGAAGGTTTGTTAAAAGATAAAATTGTCGAAGCCGGGGTTGATAAAGATAATGAAATCACTAAATTAGCCCAAGATTTACTAGACAAGCTCCAAGAACAACCCGGTGGACAACAAATTATCACCCAAAATATCAGTAATGTTAAATATGCTGCTACCTCTGGCACGGGTAATGCTAGTATTAGCTGCATCACCGAGCATGGCACATCTAAGGATGACTGAGACTGTATTTTAATTAATCAGGATGGTTGATATGTCAGAACCAAGCGAAATTCAACAAAATATTACAGAAGCTCAATATGCTGCTGCCTCTGGGACTGGCAATGCAACCATCACGATTACCAATTACTATTATCGAGAAGAAGCAAGAATAGCCCCTGCTGATTCTGCCGATGTTGCCGATGATAAACTGCCCTGTCCCTATCGTGGCTTGTTTCATTTTGGGCCAGGAGATGCAGAATACTTTTTTGGGCGCAAAAGCTTTATTAAAACCCTATTTCAGGCAACCCAAACCCGTAATTTTATCCCCCTATTAGGTGCGTCGGGAAGTGGTAAATCCTCGGTAGTTTTTGCGGGATTAGTCCCCAAATTGCAACAAGAAAGTCACTGGCAGTTTACCCATTTTCGTCCCGGTTCTGACCCTTTTCATGCCCTAGCTTTAGCATTAGTTCCCCTTTATACAACTAATCTAAATGAGACAGAACGCCTCGCCCAAGCGCGTCAGTTAGCCAATTATTTGCGTGATGGCGACATTCCTCTAGCTGATGTTTTTGCCCAAATCAAACACAATTATCCCAGTGAACGGGTACTGCTAATTGCCGACCAATTTGAGGAACTTTATACCCTCTGTCCTGATGAAACAATCCGCCGTAATTTTCTCGATAAATTAACTACATTCCCCTTTGAAAGGGTAGGAATGGTGTTGGTATTAACTATGCGGGCGGATTTCTTGGGGAATGCTCTTTCCTATCGTCCCTTTGCCGATGTCTTACAAAATACTGACTTGAAATTGGGGCCGATGAACCGAGAAGAACTCACAGAAGTTATTGAAAAACCGGCGCAAAAATTGGGGGTGACATTTGAAGCGGGACTGGTGGAGCGCATCCTCGATGATGTGGAGAGTGAGCCGGGGAATTTGCCATTACTAGAGTTTGCCTTAACGGAATTGTGGCAGCGGCGACAGGGCAAAGAATTAACCCATCTGGCATATACAGAAATTGGCGAAGTGCAGGGTGCTTTGGCCCGCCATGCCAATGAAGAATATGACAAGCTGAGTGAGGCGCAACGGAAAGAGGTGCGGCGCATTTTCATCCAATTGGTACGCCCAGGGGAAGGCACAGAAGATACGCGGCGGCTGGCGACAAAAGCGGAATTGGGGGCGGTAAATTGGGCGCTGGTGAAACAATTGGCGGATGCGCGTTTAGTTGTCACCAGTCGCAGTGAAAAGGCACAGGTGGAGACGGTGGAAGTGGTGCATGAAGCACTGATTCGCAATTGGGGGGAATTGCGGGGCTGGATGGATACAGACAGGGTTTTTCGCGCTTGGCAAGAGCGATTAAGGGCAGGAATGTATCAATGGCAACAGATAGAAAATGGAGACGTAACTGGATGGGATGAAAGCAGATTGTTGCGGGGTACAGCGTTGGCGGAGGCAGAAGAGAAGCTGAAACAACGTCCAGAGGATTTGAGCGAAGGGGAGCTATTTTATATCCAAGTAAGTGTAAAACTGCGAGACAAAGAACAAAGGCGGCGAGAACGTGTAAGACGACAGACTGTTTATGTTTATGTACTAGCAGGAGGTTCGATTTTGATTTTAGCTTTGGGTATATTGATTCAATGGCAGAACGCCGAAAAGCGAAAAGAAATAAATAACCTTGAACGACAACTAGAGTACGAGATAGAGTCCGCGAAAGAACAAGTAGAGTCCGCGAAAGAACAAGGGAGGACAAGCAAAATTCATGAGAGAGGGAGAATGTGTTACCAACTCCTAAGAGATAGGAATTGGAAACAAGGTTATGGAACGGTTGAGGAGTATGAAGAAAACAAAAGAAGGTTTGATTATTGTGAGTCGGAATGGGGTAAATAAAAGTAACACCGTGTGCGACTTTTTCAAAACTCTGATTTCACAAGTATTTCAAAGATACGGACTTGGCACGTTATTAGTGTCAGTTTCAGTCCTGACGGCAAGACTTTGGTGAGCGGTAGTCGGGACAAAACTATCAAACTCTGGAATGTAAAAACAGGCAAAGAAATCCGCACCCTCAAGGGGCATGATAGCTATGTCTATAGCGTTAATTTTAGTCCCGACGGCAAGACTTTGGTGAGCGGTAGTTGGGACAAAACTATCAAACTCTGGAATGTAGAAACAGGCAAAGAAATCCGCACCCTCAAGGGGCATAATAGCCGTGTCAGAAGCGTTAATTTTAGTCCCGACGGCAAGACTTTGGTGAGCGGTAGTGAGGATAAGACAATCAAACTGTGGAATGTAGAAACAGGCCAAGAAATCGGCACTCTCAGAGGGCATAATGGAATTGTCTTAAGCGTGAGTTTTAGTAGCGACGGTAAGACCTTAGCTTCTAGTAGTTATGACAATACAATCAAACTGTGGAATGTCGAGGGAAAAGAAATCCGCACTCTCTCTGGGCATAATAGGGAAGTCAATAGCGTTAATTTTAGTCCCGACGGTAAGAAATTAGCGACCGGTAGTGGTATCTTGATATCTGTTAGAGACAACACAATCAAACTATGGAATGTAGAGACAGGTCAAGAAATCCGCACCCTTCCCTTGCAACTCTACGAGAACACTGGGCATGATAAAAGTGTCACTAGCGTGAGTTTTAGCCCTGACGGTAAGACATTAGCTTCTGGTAGTTATGACGAGACAATCAAACTGTGGAATGTAGAGACAGGTCAAGAAATCCGCACTCTCACTGGGCATAATAGTAATGTCAATAGCGTGAGTTTTAGCCCCGACGGTAAGACATTAGCGACCGGTAGTGATGACGGCACAATCAAACTGTGGAATGTAGAAACAGGGAAAGAAATTCGCACTCTCACAGGGCATAATAGCACTGTCACTAGCGTGAGTTTTAGCCCCGATGGTAAGACATTAGCGACCGGTAGTAGTGACGGAACTATCAAACTGTGGAATGGAGAATATGGTTGGGGTTTAGATGGTTTAATGGGGCGGAGTTGCGCTTGGGTACGGGCTTATTTGCACAATCCTAATTCTGGTGTTAAGGAGGAGGATAGGCATTTGTGTGATGGGATTGGGGGTAAATAGTCAGTATCAGGATTTTGAGGATTAGAGGATTTTCAGGATGCTCAACCTTAAAAGATTGTTGGGAGTTTCCAAGTAAATAATCCAGTTAATCCTAAAATCCCGTTAATCTTGGTTTAGACTTCTTTGTGAGGATACAGAAGGATTGTAGGACGATGCAGAAGCATTTTAGGGCGATGCAGAAAGATTGTAGGACAATGCAGGACTTAAACGCTTTAATGGGGCGTAGTTGCGATTGGGTGCGGGTTTATTTAGAGAATAATATTAATGTCAGGGAGGAAGATAGGCATTTGTGTGATGGGATTGGTACAAAGAATTATCGGACTAAGGAGATTTTGCCATGACTTCCACGAAAGAATAGAGCTAACCAGCTAGGGTAAAATTAGGGTTTCGGCTTATCCTCAACTCAGCTTACCTAGGAATAGGCCGATTTATTTTGCTAAGGCTATATTTTGAGCAACTTTTGTCAATTTAGCCACAAACAGAAACATAAATCGTAGGTGCGTTAGCCAAAGCGTAACGCAGCAATTTATAGCGTTTCCTGTTCGCAAGAGGTACATTATCGATGTTGAAAAGTTTAATTAGCAAAGGTTAACTTGTGCCACACAGGTGTGAGAACTGCTATAATGCTCTTCTGGGACTTTCGGAAATTCCTGACCGAATCCAGATTCTGAAACCCTTGGTTGACAAGTGATCGCTAACTTTTTTTCTAATAAAAACTCAAATTTCGGGTTTCTGTTAGTTAGCGATAGCTTGAAGGCTTACCCCATAAGAGAGCTAGAGTTTAGAGACTGTAAGACTTTTGCCAGAGTCCCAGAAGAGCTTTATACTAAATCCGGTTATTGAAAACTGATTATCTATTACCCGGATTTAGTATGAGATATTATAGAGAGGTCTCCAGAAGTCAAATCGTAATCAGGAGTTAGTATATGCAAGCAATCCTTTTAAGCCGTGAAGAAGTTGCTCAACGTGCAGAGAAACTGTACGAAAGCAGAATCCGCCAAGAGGTGGAAGTTGAAGAAAAAATTGGCAAGATGGTCATCATTGACATTGAAACAGGTGACTACAAAGTTGATGAAAATGGCTTACACGCTGCTGACTTATTGAGCGAGAAACACCCCCATGCTCGGCTCTTTGGGATCAAAATTGGCTACAACGTTGCTGCCGCTGGTAATGATTCGTTAGTAGTGGCGTAGCCCTCTTGCTTACCTGCTATGAATTATGTAAAATATTTATTAATAAAAATAATTGGAACCCGATCAGTCTTTAAACCTCTAGCTTGATCATGACTTTTCTGATAAATATCTTTTTCTGGCTCCTGTCTGGCTTACTCAAATATCAGCTCTGGTAGGGTGCGTTCCCTAATGCAAGTATAGTTATGGTTTTCAGCGAATTGTGGGATGCCATGTCGCAGTAAGGTTTTTGCCTTGTGGTGATAGGCTATTCTCCCTAACGACCGTACAGCCGGCTTGCTTTTTGCTTCGGTAATATGGAATAAGATGATAAAACTCCCAATCGAACTTTCAAAACCCACTCCCCTCCGACGGCTGGCAATGGCAAAACACAAAGCCTGCTTGACCCACAGCGTGCCGAATGCCTTTGGTTAGCTATGGCTGTAGCCACTCTCTGGACGGTTATGCTGGGTGGAGAAGCGGAAAATCAATCTCCTGAACCCAATTTAGAGCAACTTCCCCCCCAACATACTGTCTTTAGTAAAACTCTCCACCTCAAACCCTTACGTCAGCTTTCTTGTTTTCTTCTGGGTTCTATTACCCTAGTTGCTGATTTACTGAAAGGTTTGTCGATTCACCTTCATCGGAAATTTTGGGTCTGAAACCCCGCCGTTCTAGGTTGGCTTTACGTTAGAATTAAAAGGCCAGTCTCGAAAACCAAGTGGACGGCGCAGCACCTTGAAAACTCGGCTTAGGGGGTTCCGACCGGAAAAGCTTGGCTGGGTAAAAAGTCGCGCGCAACAAGTACAAGAAGCTATAGGCGGTCAACGTACCGTGGGACACACGGAATCGGGCTTCTGAAATGGGGCGAAAGTCTGTGGACTCTGTGTAAGACAGTACATGGTTTTTTAACTGTGGTATGCGACGGTGGTGGAAGCAGAAACTTAAATCGTGAGGTTTAGGAATCGCCGCACTTTTAGGGCGGCGAGGATGTCAACGTTGAAGTTCTTTCCCTCTCACCCCCGTTGATGCTTTTTACTACTCCCCTTCCTCTTAGTTGTAAAATACCTACACCTGTCAGTCCCTATTGACCATCTCCTAAATCCTGAGAAGATTACCAAACAATGTTAGAATAATTCCCGTACTGTAGGCGCTTGCAGATTCTTGTGGGCGTGGCAGGGCAGGCGAAAAACGATTCCGTTAGGAATTAAACCAAAAAAGTTCCACTGGCAACAGCAGTAGATTTTATCTCACTGGGTTGACCAGTTGGCAGTTCGTCAAATTACGGATCAATACAAAATTATCATTTACAGATCTTTCTTGGTAACTTATGGCACAGCGTACACGCTTAGGTGAAATCCTTCGTCCCCTCAACTCAGAATATGGTAAAGTTTCTCCCGGTTGGGGAACTACCTTGCTGATGGGAGTGTTTATGGCTCTGTTTTTAGTCTTTTTGCTGATTATTTTACAGATCTACAACTCCTCCCTAATTTTAGAAGGATTTAATGTGGATTGGGGTCAGTAAGCAGATTCCAACAATCTTGTCGGCATTTTTGGCCGCAGAATTGTCTCTCGGACTTTAGCAGGTGGGTTATTGCCCACCGCAAGTTTTTTATTAGGAGCAAACACATGAATATTTTTGGGATTGGATTGCCAGAAATGGGGTTAATTCTCTTGATTGCCCTGCTAGTTTTCGGACCGAAGAAATTACCAGAAATCGGTCGCAGTTTAGGCAAAACTATTCGAGGATTTCAAGAAGCATCCAAGGAATTTGAAAGTGAATTTAAGCGAGAGGCCCAGCAGATTGAAGACTCGGTAAAAATCAAAGCTGAATTAGAAGAAAGTCAATCTCCTAGGGATCAAACTCGTTCCAGTTGACAACTTTGTAGAGATGTAGAGTAGGTCAAATTCGAGGCTATCCGCTAGATTAACATCGAGAATGACCAAATCGAGATTAAATTGGCAGTTTTACCATAGACCTCTTGTAAAAATCAAAAATTGTTGTTAGGGTCAGGAGTCGGTCGTCGGTCGTCGGTCGTCGGTCGTCAGGAGATTATTTTATTTATTCTTCCCACTTCCCCACACCCCGCACCCTACACCCCACACCCCACACCCTACCCCCACGAAAAACTTTTTCAGCAGACCCTAAGTAGGCAGAATATATCATTAGTTTGAGAATTCCCAGAAGGCAGGGAAAAAATGACTATTTCCTTGCTATAAGTATTGTAGATGTCAAGAGTGGTAAATGAATGTCTATAGTGGTATCCCCCGAACAAGTCCATCAAATCGTCAACAACCTCCATCACGATCCCTTTGAGGTTTTGGGGGCCCATCCCCTAGAAGAAGAAGGAAAAGTCAATAAATGGGTTGTTAGAGCCTATTTACCGAAAACCACGGCCGCCTGGGTTATTTTACCGTCCCAAAGACAAGAATATCCCATGACGACCGCTTATCACCCCCATTTTTTCGAGTGCGTTATCGATATCGGTGAACTGAACAATTATCAATTACGCATCCACGAGGGAGAACAGGAACGGGTAATCTATGATTCCTATGCCTTCCGTTCTGCCAAACTTAGCGATTTTGATTTACACCTGTTTGGGGAGGGCAACCATCATCGCATTTATGAAAAATTAGGGGCGCATTTAGCCGAAATCGAGGGTATTAAAGGGGTTTATTTTGCCGTTTGGGCTCCTAATGCTCGCAATGTCTCGATTATTGGTGATTTTAATAACTGGGATGGTCGTGATCACCAAATGCGGAAACGTAATAATATGGTCTGGGAATTGTTTATCCCGGAAATCGGTGTTGGCACTAAATATAAATACGAGATCAAAAATTGGGAAGGTCATATTTACGAAAAATCTGATCCCTACGGTTTTGCCCAAGAAGTACGCCCGAAAACCGCCTCGATCGTGGCCAATTTAGATAGCTATACTTGGGATGATAGCGATTGGATGGAAAAACGCCGCCATAGCGATCCTTTAACTCAACCGGTTTCCGTTTACGAATTACACCTCGGTTCTTGGCTGCACGCTTCTAGCGCCGAACCACCCCGTTTACTTTCCGGGGAAGGAGAAGCGGTTCCCGTGTCGGAATGGAACACTGGGGCCCGCTTTTTGAGTTACTACGAGTTAGCCCAAAAACTGATTCCCTACGTTAAGGAATTAGGTTACACCCATATCGAATTATTACCGATCGCCGAGCATCCTTTTGATGGTTCTTGGGGTTATCAAGTGACGGGTTATTTTGCCCCCACCAGTCGCTACGGCAATCCTGAAGATTTCATGTATTTTGTCGATCAATGTCACCAAAATGGCCTTGGTGTGCTAGTGGATTGGGTCCCCGGTCACTTCCCCAAAGATGGCCACGGGTTAGCTTTCTTTGATGGTACTCATCTTTATGAACACGGCGACCCGCGCAAAGGGGAACACAAGGAATGGGGAACCTTAATTTTTAACTACGGTCGCAACGAAGTCAGAAATTTCCTGGTGGCTAATGCCCTATTTTGGTTCGATAAGTACCATATTGACGGTATTCGAGTGGATGCGGTGGCTTCTATGCTCTATCTCGATTATTGTCGTAAAGATGGGGAATGGGTGGCCAACGAGTACGGTGGCCGGGAGAATTTAGAGGCCGCCGAATTCCTGCGTCAAGTCAATCATGTAATTTTTAGCTATTTCCCCGGAATTCTGTCAATTGCCGAAGAATCCACCGCTTGGCCGATGGTGTCCTGGCCCACCTATATGGGCGGTTTAGGCTTTAATTTGAAGTGGAATATGGGCTGGATGCACGATATGCTCGATTATTTCGGCATGGATCCCTGGTTCCGTCAATTCCATCAAAATAATGTCACTTTTAGTATGTGGTATAACCACAGCGAGAATTATATGCTGGCTTTGTCCCACGATGAAGTGGTTCACGGCAAAAGTAATATGATTGGCAAAATGCCGGGGGATGAGTGGCAAAAATTCGCCAATGTCCGGGCATTATTTAGTTATATGTTTACCCACCCCGGCAAGAAAACCATGTTTATGAGCATGGAATTTGGCCAGTGGAGTGAGTGGAATGTTTGGGGTGATTTGGAGTGGGGTCTTTTGCAGCATCAACCCCATCAACAGCTAAAACGCTTTTTCTCAGATTTGAACGCCACCTATAAGAGTGAACCTGCTTTATATACCCAGGATTTTGGTCAGGATGGCTTTGAGTGGATCGACTGTAGTGATAATAGTCATAGCGTCGTTTCTTTCCTGCGCTGGAGCAAAAATTGGCAGGAGTTTCTGGTGGTGGTCTGTAATTTTACTCCCCAACCCCACAGCCATTATCGCGTTGGTGTACCCCATCCCGGTTTTTATCAGGAAATCTTTAACAGCGATGCGGGTAAATATGGCGGTAGTAATATGGGCAACCTTGGCGGTAAATGGTCGGAGGAATGGTCCTATCATAGCCGTCCCTACTCGATCGATCTCTGTTTACCACCTTTAGGGGTTTTAGTTCTCAAAATCGGTCCTCATGCTTCTGGGGAATAGGTAAGCTTTTTTCAGTGTTGCCAAAGGCACGGCGTAGCCGTCCAGTAAACAGTAATCAGTGAACTGAAAACTAACATCTGATAACTGATAACTGAGCTGCCATTACTGTCGAGATGGCTAATACTAAATCCGTTGAGTAACGCACAGAAAACGGGTTTCTCCGAGAAACCCGTTTTCTACTCATGTAATAGGCAAAAGGATCAATAGATAATCAGTCTTTAATAACAGGATTTAGTCTGAACAGGTACAGACAAGAAAGTGCAGAAAGTGGGCATTTTCCTCTGGCGAGCATCGAAACCATAAACAAGCAAAAGTATCTGTATATTTACTGACTAAATAAGACAGATTTGCCCTAGATGCGGCCTAGGGAAAAGCCGGTCAAAAACTAACCCATCAGGATCACCGTATCGATGACGTGGATCACACCATTATCCGCCTCGATATTACCCGCGATCACCGTGGCATTTTTCACCTCAAAACCTTCGCTACAATCGACGGGAATCGGTGAACCCTCTAGAGAAGTCACTACAGCCAATTTTGCCAAATCTTCCTGCATATATTTGCCCGCAGCGACGTGATAGGTGAGAATTCGGGTTAATTGGGGGATATTCTGCACTAGGGTTGTAATCGTCCCGGGGGGCAATTTGGCAAAAGCTTCGTCGGTGGGGGCAAAAACCGTGAAGGGGCCAGGACTTTTTAGGGCATCCACAAGATTAGCCGCTTGTACCGCCGTCACTAGAGTTTTAAAATTATCGGCACTGACCGCAATATCGACAATATCTGCCATAAACTTAACTCAATCCCTTAAAAAAATTATCTATTTCAGATTTTAAACTCAATCTTGTGGCTCTTCTCGACTTTGTGTGATAATTTTTGCTTATGGAATCGTGAAATGTTGACGGAGAAAGACTTTTACGACTATTTTGCCGAAGAAACTATCAGTATAGGCTTCGTTTCCACACAGAAACCAGAAGAGCCATCTTGTCCCAAAGATCACTTTACTAAATTGTGTGTCAAAAGTTGGTAAAGTAGCCTAGTCTCATAAAATAGCAACCGACATAGGCCATCCTTACCTAATGCCTTAAAACTGGGTAACTCTTGGGTGACTTTGATTTTTTTCCCGGTTTTTTCGTTGCGAGTAAAATAGGTGTGTTTTCTGGGATTTAGCCAAGAGTTCTTAAGTTTAGCCATAGTCTCAGTTTTAGCGGGTTTATTCGGGCAAATAGTCACCATTGCCTGCTGTCCTTTAGTCAAATCTTTCTTAACATTTCAAACCCTTGTAGCACAAGGCTTTCAAGACTCGGTTAACAATTTGTAATATTCCTTGTTGACACCCTTACAAAACAAAGAAAAAACTGAAATCAAGTCAGGATCAGGGTTGGAGTGCTTACTGAAAAAATTGTTAAGAAAGATGCCTATAAGGGATAGGAGGGTGTCTGATAATTTTTAACGCCTACCTACTTAACTAGGGTTTATAACTGGGAAAATCGATATAACCTTCCTTGTCAAAAGAATACCAATCCTTCATCTCAGCATCGGGATTAAGAGGCCAATTATTGGCGAATCTTTCCACCAAATCGGGATTACTGATATAGGGGCGACCGAAAGCAATTAAATCCGCATCTCCTAACTGAATAGCGGCTTCAGCAGTTTCTTTTGTATAACCGCAATTGCCGATTAAAGCACTATTAAAAACAGCCCGAAACTCGGATAAAAGCATCGGTTTACCCTTTTCATGAAAACCAAAAGCCAAGCCATCTAGCAGATGCAAATAAGCTAAATTGTACTCATTTAATCTTTGGGCAACATAGAGAAAAGTTTCTCGAAAATCCTCGGAACCCATGTCATTATAAACCCCATTGGGAGACAGACGCACCCCCACCCGATGACTGGGAAAAACAGTTAAAATTGCCTCGACTACTTCCTGTAAAAAACGATAGCGATTTGCCAAACTGCCACCGTACTTATCCTGACGCTGATTAGTAACAGATTGTAGAAAAGTATCGATTAAATAACCATTAGCCCCGTGAATTTCTATGCCATCAAACCCCGCTAATTTTGCCCTCTGAGCGGCTTGACGGTAATCGGCGACAATTGCGGCGATTTCCTCGGTTTCTAAGGCTCTAGGGGTCTCGTAGGGCTGTTTGCCTATGGGTGTATGCAACTCCCCCTTAATCCTAATTGCGGAAGGGGCAACTGGTAAAGCCCCATTTTCCTGAAAACTAGAATGAGAAGCGCGACCACAGTGCCACAATTGACAAAAAATTGGTGTTCCTTTTTTTTGGGCGATTTTAGTCACCATTTGCCATGCTTGCGCTTGTTCATCGGTGTAGATACCGGGGGTATTTTGCCAACCGTTAGCTTGGGGAGAAATTACCGTCGCTTCTGTAATCATTAATCCCGCGCTGGCCCTTTGTCGGTAATACTCGGCCATTATCTCATTAGCAAGACGTTTTTCTCCGGCTCGCGCTCGCGTCATGGGAGCAAGCACAAGACGATTTTCTAAGTTTAAATCTCCCAATTTAAATTGACTTAAAAGAGCCAGGGAAGTAGTGAAGGAAGTCATCGAATTTGCCGATAGAGAGTTTAGGTTAATTTTACCGCAGTTAGTTAAAACCAGACAATCGCACCCAAGTATGATTGACTGGCCATCTGCGAGATTGTTCCTCTGCTAAGGGAGGAGAATTAATCGGATCAACTAGCTGAATATAATTAATATTGGTCATAAATCTGACTATAATTACAAGTTATTTAATTTATTCATCATCCAAAATTAAAGAGACAGAAACTATATTTTCTGGTAGTTAAGTCATGATGGTTCGGTATAAAATAGTGTAATTACGCTTATGTTTATCTGACCAGAAATAGTCATTGTCGAGATGTCTAGTAACTGGTGTTTTACCGATCAAATAGACTTCCTAGTGACTGAAACGAAACCCTTACTATTCGGTGCTTGCGAATTTTAAGAGGGTTTTTCAGAATCAGCATTTTTTAGTAAACTTACCCAAAAATACCCAAAAGAGGCAAACAGCCTCTACATTGCATTGATAAAAATGGGAAAACAGGAGTTTTTAGCAAGCATCATTCATTTAATTGTGCTAATCTCCAAAAAATAGCTATTTTTTCATAATTTATAGCAGTTCTCACACCTGTGTGGCACAGTTAAACCTTTGCTGATTAAGCTTTTCAACCTCAACAATGTACCTTTTGTGAACAGGAAATGCTATATTTAGAACTAATTTATGAGTAAAAAAAAAGTCTTGATCGACTTGGGCTTTGTGGCTAGTATGTAAAGCATCTAGCTTCTTCATTGGAGACACCTGAATGAAAGCCCTATTACTGTGGCCGCTGATGCCCAACTCCTTTTGGTCCTATCAAGAGACTTTAGATCTAGCCGGTTTAAGATCAACCAATCCGCCTCTGGGTTTAATTACGGTGGCGGCCCTATTGCCATCGGATTGGGAAATCCGGTTTGTTGATCGCAATGTCCGATTAGAAACGGCTTCCGATTGGGAGTGGTGCGATTTGGTCATCATCTCCGCCATGATCATTCAGAAAAAGGACTTTCAAGAATTGATTGCCAAAGGGTTGCAGTTGGGTAAAAAAGTGGCGGTGGGCGGGCCTTACCCCACCTCCTATCCAGAAGTTGCCCAAAAAGCTGGAGCAGATTACCTGATTCTGGATGAAGGAGAACTGACAATCCCGCTGTTCCTGGCAGCCCTGGAGCGGGGTGAACCGAGTGGTGTCTTTAGAGCCAGCGAGAAACCCGATGTAACCATGACACCGATCGCCCGCTATGATCTACTAGATCTGGATGCCTATCTGGCGATTACCGTGCAGTTTTCTCGGGGTTGCCCCTTTCAATGCGAATTTTGTGACATCATCAACCTCTATGGCCGCAAACCGCGCACCAAAACCCCAGAACAAATGTTGGCTGAGTTGGAGACGTTATATCAACTGGGCTGGAGGCGCTACATTTTTGTTGTCGATGACAACTTCATTGGCAATAAGCGGAATGCCAAGGTGTTTCTGCGGGAGTTGATCCCCTGGATGGAACAACACCAGTATCCCTTTAAACTGATTACGGAAGCTTCCCTTAATCTGGCCGAAGACAGCGAACTGATCGAGCTAATGGTCAAGGCCGGCTTTATGCTGGTGTTTATGGGGATTGAGACACCAGATACCGATAGCTTAATGGGCATTAACAAGGTTCAAAACACCCG
This sequence comes from Microcystis viridis FACHB-1342, assembly GCF_014698335.1. Classification (GTDB taxonomy): domain Bacteria; phylum Cyanobacteriota; class Cyanobacteriia; order Cyanobacteriales; family Microcystaceae; genus Microcystis; species Microcystis ichthyoblabe_A. Next base: position 71,887 of record NZ_JACJSV010000011.1, read on the forward strand.
CCAATCCCTGATCGAATCCTGTCACAAAATTACCCGCATGGGGCTGCAGATTATGTCTGGCTTCATTATCGGTTTTGACAATGAGAAACCAGGCGCAGGGCAGCGGATCAAAGATTTTATTATGGAGGCGAGTATTCCCCAGGGGCAGTTTAGCCTGCTCCAGGCACTGAAAAATACCGCCCTGTGGAATCGCCTGCAACGGGAAGGTCGTCTGGTAGATGGCATGGGCACTGTCCATCAGGGAGCCATGATGAACTTTGAGCCAACTCGCCCGGTGGAAGAGATTACCGAAGAATACATCGACGCTTTCTGGGAAATCTATGATCCTGTTAACTACCTGAAACGAACCTTCAACCATTTCATGATCATGGGGGGATGGCGCGGCAAATCGAACCGTAAATTAGATGGGCAACAGTGGCAATTGTTCCGCTCCTTGCTCTGGCGGCAGGGGATTGTCCGACCGACGCGCTTCCGTTTCTGGTGGCAACTGGCAGTGATTGCCTGGGTCAAACCCCGTCTGCTAGAAGAGTATCTAGCGACCCTAGGGATAGGTGAGCATTTTTTTGCCTATCGCTATGAAGTAAGAGAACAATTACTAAAACAACTAGCCGATTTGAAGCAACAGAAAGCAAGGGTAGCCCAGCTGGAAAAAACGCTCAAAAGCTAGACAATAGCACCGACGAACAGTCAATGCAGACATTTTGGCGAATTTTTCTTTTGTACGATAGTTTTCCTGAGTTGAGATTCTCCCCCCTTACTTTAAGTAAGGGGGAAAAAAATCAATTGGCACGCTGTTCAACCAACAGTTGGTAAGCATGATTAAAATCAGCCGTTGTAATGCGAATATCAGCCGGGTCAGTCATTCCCTGATGGCGATAACGACGAATTGCCATCAGTGCCGCTTGGTTACATAATAACGATAAATCTGCACCATTCCAGCCTTCCGTTGCCTCGGCCCAATAGCCTAAATCCACATCCTCTAAAGGACGTTCATCATTATGGACCCCGAGAATTGCTAAACGACTAGAGGCATTGGGTAAATCAACTTTTAACTGTAAATCTAACCGTCCCGCTCGCAATAAGGCTGGATCTAAGGCATCTGGGCGATTAGTGGCTCCAATCACTAAAATCGTTGCCGCCGTTTGCAACCCATCTAACTCCGTGAGGATTTGTCCCACAACCCGGTCACTCACTCCTGAATCTCCACTATAACGACCTCTTGCCGGTGCTAAAGTATCAATTTCATCAATAAAAACCACACAAGGGGCTGCCTGACGAGCTTTGGCAAACAACTCACGCACCGCTTGTTCGCTCGCACCCACCCATTTACTCAAAAGCTCAGGTCCATTAATACTGATAAAATTAGCTCGCGCCTGAGATGCAACCGCTTTGGCCAATAAGGTTTTTCCCGTTCCGGGGGGACCCCAAAGTAAAATACCTTTGGGAGCTTGGGCTTTGGTTTGCGTATATAATTGCGGATGGAGTAATGCTCCTTCCACAGACTCCTGTAGGGTTTGTTTAATCTGTTCAAGTCCGCCAATATTGTCCCAGTCCACATGGGGAGACTCCACCTCCACAGAGCGCAATACCGCCGGTTTAACTTCTTTAAGGGCTTGCAAAAAGTCGGCTTGGACTACCGTCATTGTTTCTGGAATTCGCGAGTCAATCGTAGGAACCTGGCGCCGCAAAGCACTATAGGCCGCTTTCTGGCAAACGGCTTTTAAATCTGACCCGACAAATCCCACCGCGTTATCGGCAATCAGATCTAAGGAAACTGATTCATCTAGGGGCATGGAACGGGTGAGAATTTGCAGGATTTCTAAACGGCCCTTGCGGTCAGGCACCCGAAAGAGGACTTCTCGGTCAAACCGTCCAGGGCGACGTAGGGCAGGGTCAAGATGGTCGGGACGGTTTGTCGCCGCTAGAACAATCACCCCCTGGCTTTGGGCAAAGCCATCCATTAAACCCAACAATTGGGCTACCAGTCTTTTTTCTACTTCCCCTTCAACTTTACTGCGATCGGGTGCCATGCTATCAATTTCGTCAATAAAAACGATACAAGGCGCATTCTTACTGGCTTTCTCAAAAATTCCCCGCAGTTTTTGCTCAGCCTCCCCATAATATTTGCTGATCACCTCTGGTCCGACTAAGGCAATATAGTTAACACCGAGTTCTTCGGCCAAAGCACGGGCAGTCAGGGTTTTGCCGGTTCCAGGGGGGCCGACTAAGAGAACGCCGCGAGTGGGTTCAAGTCCTAACTTGGCCAATAAGTCGGGGCGTTTCAGAGGAATGGCAATTAGTTCCTTGAGTTCTTTGATCACTTCCGTCAAGCCACCAACATCCTTCAGGGAAGCCGTGGTCGGTCCTTCGGGCGGTGTCACACTGTCTTCAACCCCTGAATCGTTGGGGGTATCGCGATTGCGATTAACCTCAAAATCATCCCCACCAGAATTGTTCGGGCGAGAAACTCCCCCTGAACGGGGAATACCGCCAGCACGGGGGATGTTACTCAAGGGACGAGAGTTAAACTGCACTTCGGTTTTAATTTCCCCTTTTTCCAGTTTTTCCTCTAAGGTTTTAGCCAGTTCGACTAATTGCTCAAAGCCTTTGAATAGTTCTACCATAAAATTTCTCCTGAGTCAAGTGAAGGATGGGGACTGGGTAATAGATGGGGTTAAGAAGTCCGACTTTAAAGACTAATTACCTTTAAAATAACAGATCTGCCGCGGCTTTGACCCGGGCTAGAGGTTCTACAGACCGAGGTAAACTGGGTAAGCGGATCAAAGTTTGATCTGGGAATAAATCCCGATCAATTTCCTCATTAGCATGATAACGATTCTGCACGACGTAACGTTGATAGACTCCCTTTTTTTTCAGAGATGCTGTCAATCGCAGTTGTTCGGCAACGATGGCATCTTGGGCTTGCAAAACTCCAATAAATTCTGTATGTTGGGGGTCTTTGAGTTTTTCCTGGGCAGACATCACCTGTTGTCTTAAGATTCGCAATCGTCCCATTAAATCTACACGCCCTAAGACATCTTTATACTTCATCCAAAGCTTAAAAATCCAACTTAACCAATCTCCTAAAGCCGTTGGCATTTCTAAAAATCGCAGGAGATGACCGGTAGGAGCCGTATCTAAAATAATCAAATCTTGTTGTTTCTGGTCTAATAACTCCATTACTTTTACTAGGGACAACATTTCATCAATTCCTGGCAGAGATTGAGCGACAATTTGCCGCCAAGCTTCTGGAGTATAAGCTAGTTTGATGTTCCCCTCTTCCTTACCTTCTCCACTAATCATTTCTGCCAGTTCCCATAAATAATCATCCCGAAATTTTTCTAAAATGATATTAGCATCAACTTCTTGACCACTTAAATTAGCAGTTAATTGTGTGGATTGATGTCCTAACTTTGTCCCAAAGGCATCTCCCAAAGAATGAGCCGGATCAATAGAAATAATTCTAATTTTTTGCTCGGGATGACGATTAGCTAAGGCCCAACCAATAGCTGCGGCAACGGTGGTTTTTCCCACTCCCCCCTTGCCACCAATGATAATGAGTTGGCGTTTGTCGTCAATAAAATCACTAAAACTCGGCAGAATTTTTTGCGGCCATTGAATAGGAGGCGGGGCCATAAATTCTACTTTTTCGATAATTTCAATTTGACTCATGATCTGATCTAATGCTTCACCTCCTAGGGGTTCTTTTGCCTGTTGGGGCAGGGTGAAAATTGTTTCTTGACCTGGAATTTTTAGGAATTTATCGAGGAGTTGCTGTTGCTCACTGTAGCGATCTAAATTTTGATTAGGATCCGTTAGAATGCGATTAATAAATAATCTGCCGCAGGGAATATTTAAGTGATGCAAACTATTGAGTAATCGTTCGGTTTCTAATAAACTCATCGGTTCGGCAATTGCCACAATTAAACAAAGGGTAAAATCCCGATCTTGTAGGATTCGTTTGCCTTCGGTTAATTCTGCTTGTGTTTTGACTAAAAAGTCATCCACATCATCGGCATTGTAGGTTTTTGCAAAAGTTTGCGAAATAACACGATGTTTTTCTTGAAACAACTCTAAAGAATTTAAAATAATCTCTAAAAAGTCTTTAATCCCCAATAAATTCAAGGTATGACCAGAGGGAGCCATATCAACAACAATTCGATCTACAACATTCTCTATTAGTAATCGTTGAATTTCTAATAGACCCATGATTTCATCTAAACCTGGCCAGTCTAAATCCCAAACAGGAGTTAAATCTTCTCCTTCAACAAAACTGCCCCGTTCTACTAAAAGTTCTAAAAATTTTCCGTATTTTTCTTTAAATTCTAAGAGCAATTTTTCCGCATCTAATGCCCTAACTTTTAAGTTGGGTAAGTCTTTTACAGGTGATGCTTGATCGCTAACTTCTGTTTGCAATACATCCCCTAAAGAATGAGCAGGATCGGTTGAGATTAACAGTATTTGTTCCTCGGGAAATAATTTAGCCCAACGGCGAGCAAATCCACAGGAAAGGGTGGTTTTTCCCACTCCTCCTTTGCCACTAAACATAACTAAATGTCGAGTGTCATAGCAACTTAGAGCGTTATTTACCAAGTTAAAGTTAGTCATAGAGAAATCAAGTTAAGTAAAGTGATAGGGGGGAGAAACTTGTCCTAATTGTAATTGCCAACGGGGGCAAGCTTTCTGCCAATGCAAGACTTGCTCGATTAGTAAAGGTTCTTCTTGAAAATTAACTAAAAGATAAATTCGTGATTCTGTCCCCGGAGCAGTAATAATCCTAGTTGACGGATAGCTTTGGGTCACTAAATGCCCGAGATTTTGCCATTCTGAACCTTGCAAAGTATAAAAATCTTGTTGGGCTTCATAAAGCTGTTTTTTGGCTAAAAAATATTGTCTGCCCTTGCTTTCAGAAGAGAGTACAGGCTCCTCTGGCTTACGGGGAATACATTTTAAAAGATATTCTCCTTTTCCCTCAAGTTCTTCAATTTTTTCTTGATATTCTTGGCCATGAGAACAAAGATGAGTCAGTAAATTTTCTGTCTCTAAAAAAGATGTGCCAAAACGTAAGGGTAAAACAGTGGTTTGTTGAAATAGTTCACAGATAACTCGATCGTGACATAAAACCGATTGAATCAAGCGTTCATCATCATTTTGTAAAGTGTCTAAACCAACTTCGGGTTCGACTACGGCCGAGAGAGAGCCAACAGTTATCAGTAACAATGGGTTAGCCATTCCAACGGGTAATTTTAGGCTTTCTATGGGGGTTTTCAAAAAAGCGTAAGTATATAGATTGTACAATTTCATAGGGTTTACCAAAAGAAAATTGACGATTTTTTACAAATTTTTATATTGGGGCGTTGATATGCTAGAATATTCTAAGTTATTCAGGGATTGTTATGACAACCACTCGTCCACCCAGACCAATTAGATCTAAAATTAGCACCATGCCTCGGAAACAATCTGAAGCAGATCACCAACTTGAGCTTTATAAGTTAATTACTGAAAAACAACGTATCCAAGAAAAATTAGAAATGATGGAGCGGCAGATTCAGCAATTAAAAAATCGTCTCACGTTTGTGACAGAGCAAATTGAGACTACAGAACAAAGTATTCAAAATTTGCGTGCAGCCAACCCTCCTAGTGTAGCTAAAAAACCTGATTCCCCCAAAACTGTTGCTCACTCCTCTAATAATTCCAGTAATTTCCAAACTTTTTACCTAGAATATTAAGGCTTAACCAAGGGCTAGTTCTGACCAAGCTTCAACGAGTTCTCCAGCTTGTCAAATCCGCCCTTACTAAGCTTACAATCTGTGATTTTGTTCATGATCTATGTGGTGGGAAATATTGCAAGTTTAGAGAGAAGATTCAGATTCGTTTTCTGCCTCTTCTTCTTCTAAGGCTTGAATTTTTAATAAAAGTTCTTCTTCCTGAATTTCAAACTCCTCCTCAGAAATGTTGCCCATATCGTAAGATAGTTGTAGGGATAATAACAATTTGTGCAAATTTTCCGCCTCATCATATTCTATATCTGCACGCTCTTGAATTTTCTCCCCAATCCAGATCAGACCCCCAATAGGACCGGTAACAGGAAGAAATAAAAGATCGAGAAACATAACTAATACTCTCCTTAGATAAGTTGGGCAAAGGTATAGGGTGCGGTTAAATTGTTATAGCGAATTCTTAGGCGATCACCAAACTGCTGATCGATCGCTTCAACGTTTTGGCTAAATTCCGGCTCTTGCTCCCAGGGAATTAAATAAGCTGCATTGTAAATCATGTCATCCGTCATCGGATCGCTTTCAATCACCTCTTGGGCGCGATGATTCAATTGCTCTCTAAAGACTTGAATAATGTCTTGTTTCCGTTGCAATACAGTAGCTTCAATGAGTTGACCTATATGGATAATTTCTTCCATATTTAAGTTTTTCCCCATCATCGCATCCCGTTCTTGTTTTAACTTAGGATTAGACTCCAAAGCCGCTTGTAATTCCCACTTATTATCCCAAAAAATCTTAATGCTAACCTCTCGTTGTCCTGACAGTTTAGCAAATAATTCTTTCAGTTGGGTTTTATAGGGAGTAATTAGTTGTTCGGTGACGGATTCCCAGGTTTTGATAACTAAGCCAAACCGCAGGGGCAACAACGTTGTAAACCCTGCTTCCATGACAGTTTCTAATACTTTTTCATGGCAAATTAAATAGCGACGGGATGCCAAATACTTCTCTTTATGAGCAGCGGAGTAGAGAAAACTAAAACCATCAATCATCTCACTGTGAACCGGCTCATTATCAATCCCCTGCAAAACCAGTCCGTCAGGAACTGGTTCGGGAAATATGCCATATAAATAAAGACCCACTGTCATCAGTATTCTCCCAAATTAAACCGGCTGAGAAGTTAAAACCAAACGAAGCTTTAGATGAATTAGATCTAGTTGAGCTAAACCCAGATCAACATTTCCTTCCACAACAACTCCTGTATTGAGAAGTCTATCCACTAATTCTAACACAGAGGGCTTAACACCCTCCTCTCCCGGGTAATAACTCCCTGCTTCCGGTAAAAGAGTGCCAAACTCTCCTAGGTGGACATTTAACTCTTCTGGCTCAACCTCAAAAATTTCACACAAATGGAGAACTTGTTCTTGCAATTTTTGGATACTTTCTGCAGCTCTATCTAAATCAGACTCACTGAGAACCCCTTTTTCCATTCGGCGAATGATTTGGGCTTCGAGCAATTGGCGTACCAGTTCCACAACAGTTAACAGTAAAGGGGCTAAACCAGCTTGGCTATTACTTTCTGGAGGGGTCAGCAAGGCTTGATTATCAGAATCGTAAGGTGTGCAAGCAAGGGTCATGGTTGGAGTTGGTAAATGAGGAGTTCTTAAGGGTGAGTCTCTAGTGGGAGGCTTGGCCAAGAAATTTTATCTGAGGGAAAAAACGATGTAATTAAACAATTTCAACCTTCCCCTGCCCTGTGAAGATTCTGGTGAGGAATTTACCCGACAGGAGGAATGTGCTTGATCATTTTAACTGGTATCATGGCCCTCGATTGCCTCCGATTGAGGTAGGAATTTTAAGGCTTGAAGTTCAGCTGCCAGGGTTTCTGTTAATAAGGCTTGGGATTGGCTATAGAGATAGGAGTCGCTTGCCCACCCATTAATTACCATCTCCCTTGCTCTATCAACAGAGGCAATCGTTAACTACTGTAAACTTCTTGACCGTTTGAGGATTCAGTTGAGGAATTTCAATATATACGAGGAATGTGATTGATCGTTGGGACTGCCATCACGTCTCTCCACTACACTCCATTTGGTTAAGGATTTTAAGGTTTGAAGTCGGCGTGAAAGTTCCAGGTTTTCCGCGAATAAAGCTTGGCCTTGGCTAGGGAGGTAGGGATAACCTTGCAAGCTGTTAATCGCAGTTTCCCTGGCCTTATCAAGGGGGGCAATCGTCTCGTGTAAATTTCCTAACCTTTGAGGATTCAGGTGAGGAATTTCACGCATCTGAGGAATGTGCTTCATCGTTCGGACTGGTATCATGGCTCTCCGTTGCACTCAATTGGTTTAAGGATTTTAGGGTTTCAAGCTCAGTTTCCAGGGTTTGGAGTCGGAGCGAAAGTTCCCGATTTTCTGCTAGTAAAGCTTGGGATTGGCTATGGAGGTAGGGGTCTCCTTCCCACCAGTTGATTCCCATTTCCCTGGCTTTATCAACAGAGGCAATTAACAAACGAATGCGGATATTTATAAGTTCAGTGGAGGCGATCGAAACGGAAATATCGCCGGCAATTACAATTCCTTTATCTAAAACTCGTTCGAGTATATCCGCTAAACTCGAACCTTGAGTTGCTGTTTTTAGGGAGTTGCTTGACTGGTTTTTGAGCGAGCCAGCAAAAGTGGAAGAAGTCACGGTTGGTTTCACTCAATAAGAGTATAAAATTAGTCTTTTCGCTGGGGCAAGTTGCCTCGCAGTAAAGATTGAATGGCTTTTAACGATTGATTTCCTGTCGAAGGCTCAGGAGTTGACGCTTGGGCATCGGAAGGCTCCGTTTCCTCTATAAAGGATAAGGATTCTAACGGATTGTCCTCGAGGATTTCCCATAAAATCGCTCTTGACTTATCAACAGATAAATTGGTGCGGGACAACAGAACATCGGCGCATATATCACGGAAGTCCGAGTCAGAGGAATCGGCCGCAATATCGTGAGAGGCGCAGACTTTAGCAATCATTAAACAAGAGCGCAAACCCGACGTTTTTTCAGTCCCAGTTTTCACCCGGAAGGTTTTGACAAGGTTGACAATAAATAAAGCATCTTCTCGACCAATTCCCGTTTTTTGAGCAAGAATTTCTGTCTGAGTTAGTTGGTCTGGTTCAGGCATATTGATAGTTACCAACCGATCCATTAAAGCATCTTGGGTGGCATGAACCCCACAGTATTCTTCTGGGTTGGAGGTGAAAATTGCCCGAAACTGAGAATTGACTTGTAGGTAATCGGGTTGATGGCTAGTGGGGGGCAGGGTGAGAATTTTTTCTTCCAAGGCAGAGAGTAAAACGTTGTTGACCTCAGGCCGAGAACGATTGAACTCATCATAAACTAGGGTAAACCCTTCTCGACAGGCCATTGTTAACCGAGAATCCACCCAATTGTGTTTTAGCTCGTCTTCAACCTTGAGAACGCTGTGGATATAGTTATCCATCAGTTTTTTATGGGTGTAGCCAGACTGGCTACCAATTAAATCGGAACTGGTAAAGTCATCATCGCCAAAGATTAGCATCACAGGTCTGGCTAAACAATTGGCCAGGTGCATTGCCAAGGTGGTTTTTCCCGTTCCTGCCGGACCACATAGATGGATGGAAAAACCAGCGTTTAGATAACGTAAGGCGCGAGTGGCAACTTGATCAATCGAAGGCGTAACAACAAATTGACCGGGGCGGAGGCTGAGGACGGATCTTCTTGTTTGAGTTTCAGTAAATGTCATAGTTGAAGTCTAGTAAATACCATTGATAATCCCCGCCTTGAGCGGACGGGTATTCTTGAGCTAACAATTGCCCGTTCAAATCTACCCTCAATAACCGATTAGGCAAAATCGTCTTCGGCTTTTAAGGCTTACCTCATAATATATAATATCCCAAAAGATCAGGAAGTGTCATCAATTACCTCTAGAACCTTGATTCTGAAGGTGTTTTTAGGATATTCATCAGTCAAGGGGCTAAGGGGCTACAATTCTTGTATAGATTACTTTTCAAGACTTAAACAATGAAAAGCCCAGATACAGTCCTTTTCCCTTACCTCCTTTGTCAATAAAAAACTACTAATCACGACATTAACTATAGACTGAGTGAAGCTTTATCATACTTTTTAGTTTACCAGAGACCTAGAGCGGACTAAATGGGAACCCAACACTCCTAGGTTGAGTCTAGGAACTTAGAAAAGCAGGATCAGCATGGTAGGTTGAAAACCAAAGGCTTATTGTTTTATTCTCAGATAGTCCTCTAGTTTAGCCAGGAAAAGGGACTAGAGGGTTTTAACTCTAGCCCTAGGCTTAAGTGGGTTGGAATTAACCTAGAGATTTATTTGCCAAAAACGTAGATAGACAAATCTTGACGAAATTGACGCAATTCGTCTTTTAGCTGTTTCGCTTCAGCTAAACGTCGTTCTTGAAATTGACTTAAATCATCCTTCACCTGTTTGGCTCGATCTAGATGAAGTTGGCGTAATTCGTCCTCTAGCTGCTTCGCTGCCGCTAAACGCTGTTCTTGGAATTGACTTAAATCCTCTTTCAGCTGTTTAGCTCGATCTAGATGCTGTTGACGTAAGTCGTTCGCCAACTGTTTCGCTTCAGCTAAACGTTGTTCTTGGAATTGACTTAAATCCTCTTTCAGCTGTTTGGCTCGATCTAGACGCTGTTGCCGTAAGTCGTTGTCTAGCTGTTTCGCTGCCGCTAAACGTTGTTCTTGAAATTGACGTAAATCCTCTTTTTGCTTTTCCGCTTGAGCTAAACGCTGTTTTTGGGTAGCTGTTAAAAACAAGTGGCTTTCCTGTTGAACTTTTTGGAAAGACTGACGCAAGGCAGTTGCCTGTTCTTGCGCTTGTTTTTGTCTTTCAGTTTTAACATCCGACAAAAAAGCTTGGACTTCTTGCGAGAGTTTAGCTACCTCTCCAGCAATCGATAAACGCTCCTGGCGGAACTTTTCGATGAGAGCAGGCATGGGGTTGTCCTCAATTACTAAATACTATGGAATGGATTAGACCCAATCACCCGCTAGGAAAACCTTCACGGGGACTGGGGGGAGAGACAGTAGAGTCCGACTTTTCTTATCACCCCAAAGTTGAGATAGTGAACTACCCTATCAATTATAGACTATTGCGCCCCAAGAGAGGGGTAACTAAACTCAATAGGGATTAAAGAAAAGCCGAGAATCTAGAAAACCTGGTCGGGTTTTAACTGAGCAGATAGGAGAATCTGGGATCAATCCTTAAGCAGGAACCGCCGCCGATTGAGTCAGACCAACTGCTTCAGCATATTTGAGGTAGGTTTCAACAGAAGCGATAACTACACGAGCTTCAATCGCTAATAATTCGATTCCGACGAGAGAGACGCGAGCCCAAGCATCAATAACGATACCTTTATCAAGGATACGATCGATAACTTCAGCTAAGCTAGAGGAAGAGTTGGTTTTTTCGACTGCCATGGTAATAGACCTTGTTTGTTAGTTGTATAGAAAGTGTACAGTGCTGATCCCAAAGTTGATATATCGAGCTACCGCATCTCAGGGGCGCGGCTTCCTAGCCCAAGAATGACCTTCTATTCCGAAAAATAGTGAGTCTCACACTCTGGTGATAGGGGGTAAACCTAGCTGCAAGGGTCAAAACACGTTTGCCGTGGCAACCTTGTCAATCATAGAGCATTGCGCCCCAAGAGAGGGGTAACTAGACTCAATAGGGATTTAAAGAAAAGCCGAGAATCTGGAAAACCCAGTCGGGTTTTCACTCAGCCGATGGGAGAATCTGGGATGGATCCTTAAGCAGGAACCGCCGCAGATTGAGTCAGACCAACAGCTTCAGCATATTTGAGGTAGGTTTCAACCGAAGCGATAACTACACGAGCTTCAATCGCTAATAATTCGATTCCGACGAGAGATACGCGAGCCCAAGCATCAATAACGATACCTTTGTCAAGGATACGATCGATAACTTCAGCTAAGCTAGAGGAAGAGTTGGTTTTTTCGACTGCCATGGTAATAGACCTTTTTGTTAGTTGTATAGAAAGTGTACAGTGCTGATCCCAAAATTGATATATGGAACTACCGCATCTCAGGGGCGCGGCTCCCACACCAAAAATGACTTTCTATTCCGAAAAATAGTGAGTCTCACACTCTGGTGATAGGGGGTAATCCTAGCTACAAAGGACAAAATCACGTTTACAAAAATAATTTGTAGGGGTCTAGCTTCGTTTTCGCTATCCGTTGCCGTGTCAACTTGATCAGTTATAGACTATTGCGCCCCAAGAGAGGGTTAACTAAACTCAATAGGGATGAAAGAAAAGCTAAGAATTTGTAAACCCCAGCAGGGTATTCACTGAGATCAATCCTTAAGCAGGAACCGCTGCAGATTGAGTCAGACCAACGGCTTCAGCATATTTGAGGTAGGTTTCAACCGAAGCGATAACTACACGAGCTTCAATTGCTAATAATTCGATTCCGACGAGAGATACGCGAGCCCAGGCATCAATAACGATACCTTTGTCAAGGATACGATCAATAACTTCAGCCAAGCTAGAGGAAGAGTTAGTTTTTTCGACTGCCATGGTAATAGACCTTTTTGTTGTTTTCATAGAAAGTGTACGGTGCTGAAGTCATGGAGGATTCAGAAACTTGTTTGTTTTTTCTGCCTTCATCACTTCGGCATCTGAAGAATAACACCCTTTTTTTGTCGGTGTCAATACCTAATCTCGATTTTTTCGTTAAGAAATAGACCTCTTGCATAATTTTTTTATGGTATAATATAAGGTTTTGCTTTTTTCTCAATTCTTAGATTGAAGTGGAAAAAAGAATAAAATGTGATCTTAGGTCAGGAAATCATCTATAATTTTGCTATGTTTATTAGCAAAATTATGGATTATCAAAACTTATCAGA
>NZ_JACJSV010000110.1 GCF_014698335.1 Microcystis viridis FACHB-1342
CTCTGTTGGCTTTAAAGTTTTTACTTGTTCGTAAGTCATCTTTCAATCTTAACTCTTGGACTATTTTATCCTATTTTGTCTAGACTTATGCAAGAGATCTATTGCATATTTCCGAAGTAGATACCATCGTAGAACATCATGTTCCGTTGCCAATGCTGAAACCTCGACCCGTCACGGAGCAAGAGAGGAAGATTGGCCAGTTAATTGCAGAACGAATTCCTGAACACGCCTGTCTGCAAATCGGCGTAGGTGGAGTACCTAGCGGAGTCTGCGAGGCGCTAATGGATTGGCAGGATCTCGGCATTCATACTGAGGTACTCGTTCCTGCTTTAGCAAGCCTGATTCAGAACGGTGTTGTCACCAACAAATGGAAAAAAATCAACCTGGGCAAATCTGTCTTCACCTTTGCCATGGGAGATGAAGCTTTCTACAACTTCATCAATGACAACATCTCGCTGGAAAGTCATCCCGTCAATTATGTGAATGACCCGGCTGTGATTGCCCAAAATGACAATGTGGTGTCGGTAAATTCCACAATTGAAATGAACTTAACCGGAGCTTGCAATTCGGAATATGTTGGCGGTCATCAGTTTACCTCGACCGGTGGCCAGTTGGATTTCGTCCAGGGGGCCTATGCCTCGAAGGGCGGTATGTCCTTCATCGCCTTCCAGTCTTCAATCAAGGATGGCAAGATCAGTAAGATCGTTCCTCGGCTTTCTGGGCCGGTCACGACACCCCGCACCGATGTTCACTATGTGGTCACTGAAAACGGTGTTGTCGATCTCAAGGGACTCTCCTCAACCGAAAGGGCGGAGTCTTTGATCGGACTAGCGGATCCAGCGTTTCGAGACGAACTCACCGCCGCTGCCAAGTCAATGCACTTGATCTAGTGATTTTTATTCAGATTAGGACTAAGTAATGAGCAATTACAATGTTGGACTGAAGGCTCTCGATTTTACAGGGTAATCGCACGTCGTTTTGTATAAAATGTAAGGTTCTTCATACGATTACCCTGTGCTTGACATTCATCGGCTATTATGCTATTACTGAGACTGTGTTAGCTTTACCGCCAGAGGATTAGGTACATGAAAATCCTTCATATTAGCTTAACGCCTCAAGGCTCGGATTATGTCTCTTTACGCTATTTTTGGGACAATCCTAATCAATATGAAGAACGCAGACTCCCTCTGGCTGAAATTAAAGATTTAGGCAACCAAGCAGAGACGAATTATTATACCCGTATTCCCGTAGATTATGCCATTACAGGACAAAAACTCTATCATTGGTTGGATGGGAATAACCGTCTTTTAGCCAATGCGCTCAAGGAATCTCAGCAACAAGGGTTGATTATTGCCATTGCGGCAGATAAGGGACTGGCCCATCTACCGTGGGAATTATTACATGATGGTCAATGTTTCCTAGTAGAAAAACAACCCCCTATTATCCCTATTAGATGGGTATCTAATAGTCAATCAATTGTAATAGTAACTCAACCCAAAAATCGTGCTTTAAATGTGCTATTTATGGCAACTTCTCCCTTAGATGTTGAACCCGAATTAGATTATGAAGCAGAAGAAGGGCAAATTTTAGAAGCAACAAAACGCACTCCTGCTAATTTGAGAGTAGAAGAAAGTGGTTGTTTAACTGAGTTGAGTTATGTGGTTGGGGAATATGAGAAAAATTACTTTGATATCTTCCATTTAACAGGTCATGCAACCCATCAAAATGAAAAACCTTGCTTTCTTACTGAAGACGAATATGGGGGTTTAGTTTATAGTAATACATCAGAAATTGCTACAGCATTAAGATACCCTTTACCTCCCTTAATTTTCCTCTCTGGTTGCCGTACAGGTTATGCTAGTGATGGTGTAGTTCCCTCGATGGCTGAAGAATTATTGAATCTGGGTGCAACTGCTGTTTTAGGATGGGGTCAAAATGTCCGCGATAAGGATGCTACTGAGGCGGCAAGTCGCTTGTATTGGGAGTTATCCCAAGGGGAAACGGTGGCAAAAGCGATCGCATCTACCTATCAATCTTTAATTAAGCAAAATGCACGAGATTGGCATAAATTACGATTATATATCAGCAATACTTTACCCCAAGCCTTAGTGACTCCCTTAAGAACAAAGGGACGGAAACAACTGCCAAAACCGACTACAACCTTAGAATTTAGGGATGATGAAAATCGCTTAAGGGTAGCCAGTCGAGAGGAGTTTGTAGGTCGTCGTCGTCAATTACAAAACTGTTTACGAACTCTAAAAACAGATTATAACAAAGTAGGGGTATTAATTCACGGAATGGGGGGATGGGGTAAAAGTAGCATTGCTTCTCGACTGTGGGATAGATTACCTGATTATGAAAAGATTCTTTGGTGGCGACAAATTGATGAATCTAACCTAATTAAAAAGCTATCGTCTAAATTAATTAAACCAGAATTACGAGAAATTCGTAATATTTTAGCATCAAATAATGACTGTTTAGAGGTTAAACTTGCTTACCTTTTTAGTCAATTAGCAGAACTAGGAGAAAAACCATTTTTATTAATTTTTGATGACTTTGAATGGAATCTCGAACCCCGTCAAGGTGGATATATTCTTAAGCCAGAAGTTGCCCCCATTTTAGAAGCATTAGTTAGGTCAATTCAAGAAACGGGAACTGAAAATAGGATTATTATTACCTGTCGCTATGATTTTGATTCTGATTTATTGGATTATTTTTATAAGCAAGGGTTAGAACCTTTTAGAAAGGCTGAATTAACTAAAAAACTCAATCGGTTAAAGAATTTTAATTCTGATAAAATCTCTGAAAATGTACGAGAAAGAGCCTTAAATCTAGCAGATGGTAATCCTCTTTTGTTGGAGTGGCTGGATTTGGTGTTAAAGCAGTCGGATTTGGATGATGAAAGCATTCTGTTGGCAATGACGGCAAAGCAACAGGAGTTTTTGGAAACTATCCATGCTCCTGAATTGTTAGCGCAACAATCGGATTATTTTCGACAACTGTTAGGTTTGGAAATAATTTATACTATTCCTGTTCCTAAAAGGGCTTTTGTGGCGATTTGTCCAACGAAGATTTCTTTAGATTTTTGTTTAGAACGGGGTCAAGCTTTGGGGTTAATTGAAGTTTATGATCGTCGGCGATCTGAGCCTTATTATCGGGTTTCGCGTTTATTACAGGGATTGTTGTCTGTCTCTGAAGGTCAGGAAGATTTAGCACAAAAGGCAGCCCAGGTTTTAGACCAGTTATGGTGGGGGTTGGATTGTCAATGTAACGAAGAACAGGCGTTAGAAATTCATCGTCTGGCATTGTTGGGGAAAGAGGAAGATATTGCTACTAAGGTTTACGCATTTTTATCCAGCTTCTACAACAGCCGGGGTCAGTTCCGTCAAGCAGATTCTCTGTACCAAAATACTTTGAGCATTATTGCCAATAAACAATATAAAATGGTTACATTACTAAATCAAGGAAATGCCTATCAAGGTCTAGGCTTATACCAGGAAGCTATCAACTCATATCAAGATGCAAAATTGCTGGCTGAGGTGCTAAAAAATGAAGAGATAGAGGGAGTAGTTATAGGAAATTTGGGAATTTGCTATTATAGTATGGGGCAAATTGAAGAATCTATTCGTTACTATGTTAAAGCTCTACAAACTGCTTCAACTTTGAACAACGAAGAGTTACAGGGATTGAATCACAATTATCTTGGTTGTAGTTACAGCACATTAGGAGATATAGAACAAGCTCGTTATCATTATCAACAAGCTTTAGCAATAGCTGAGAAAATAAAAAATTTACTAATTGAGGTTATGTCTTGTTGTAATCTTTGTGATTTTTATGGAAAAATTGGAGAGTCTCAGAGTGCTATTACTTATGGTCAAAGAGCACTTAAAACCCTAGAAACAACCAAAGATTTAGAAGATTTAGAAAGTAAAGCTACAATACTTCATGGACTCGCAGAAGTATTAATTGATGAAGAACGTTATCATGAGGCAATCTTTTATACAGAACAAAGCATTGAAATTGCCAAACAGGTTGATAGCCCCAAACTTTACAGCGAAAATTATAGTGCTTGCGCCTGTGCTTATTTATATAGCAATAAATTAAATGAAGCTTGGAATGCCGCTACAGAAGCTAAGAAATACGACTATCCTCAAAATAATTACTATGTTTTAATGTTACTGGGATTGATTGCTTTAAAGCAAGGGAATCATAAACTTGCTGATGATCAATTTCAAGCTACACTAAAGAATTTAGAAAAATTGACATCTGAAAGGCAGTCTAGCTTTAGAGCATGGGACACCAAATTTCTAGCACTCTGTGGTTTGGCTTTGAGTAGAAATATTGACCATCAAAACTACATTTCAGATGCCGTAGAGGCATATCAGAAAGCTCGATTGTTGAGTCAAAGCAATGGAACGGTAAAGCGTGTTCGACAGTTGTTCCAAATTCTGAAATCTGTAGATTCTGAAAACCGATTAAATACTTTACAAACATTGATAAAACCAACTTATTAAATTAGGCGAAGTGGAGAGAGATATGAGATTCAAATATCTACACATAAATGGAGTTTGACATCAATATCAAACTCCACTCATTTATTAAGATCAATCATTGATTGTACTTTGTGCGTCCTCATTGATCCTTGAAATGTAAATATGCAGCAACACCAACAACACCAGCAACTGCTAAGGGAAGTGTAATGGGGTTGGTGGCTAATGGCGCTAAGGGCGCTAATAAGGACCCACCCGATCCTGCGGCAATAGGGGCAGCCAACACTCCCGCTGCTTTCAGCAAACTACCACCATTTCTTTGAAGATTGGAATGAAGATTCTGCATGATTGCTCTCCGCGATCTATAACTTTCCACGATATAATCATCATAATAGTGAGTTTTTTGTTTGTCAAGTAGCATCCGTGAAAACTGCATCATGGTGAGTTCTCTCCTTGTAACTGGCGCTGGGTCACAGTCTGGGGATTTCTCTGACGTGAGCAACTCTTCCTTGCCTTGATGCGGGGTTGATGCCCTAGACGATTGTTCGAGTCTTGAGCCGGTCAGAGAGTGGCGACCTATGCTACAAAACGGTTTTTTCAACCAAGGGTGCGACGGTCTACCACTTCTTCTAAGATACAAGGGTGCGTGATGTGCGCGTATTTACCTTAAAATTGAGAAAATGAACGATATTTGAGCCTTAAAGCACCATAACCGTTTAATTCCTCCAAAATTGCTTAATAATACGAGTGCGATCGCTGATCTTATATTATATATAGTGCGATCGCCTAATTTCCCTGGGCAGATACTTTTTTGACCTTTTCTGCCCTTCAGACATCGCAGCAGCCTTTAGAGAAGCCTTCTGGCAGGTATTTGACCAGATATCTAGCTTTCTCATCGTCGAAGATGGCATTACTTGGCTGCTGGATACAGGGATGAAGTTCCCTTTAGCGAAGTTGCCCTCGCCCATTACCAGAGTTTAGACTCGGAACGAGAGGAGGAGTGGGAACGGCTGTTGCAAGCGTCCAACGTGCCAAACATTCGGCAAGTATTCAAACCTGAAACCCCCTTCTATGCAGTACACCTGCTCGGTTTTACCGATGAGATGAAAAGCCGCCCAATATAAAACAGCGAAGCACAGCTAAAAATAAATGTCTAATCTCCTAACAAAATCTCGAATAACTTCTGACATTGTTAATTTCATTCTAGATGTGTATTCTGGTAACGCTTTCTCATATTCGGAGTCATGAGTATCGGCAGTCTTTTTTCTTTTAAGGGTCTTGACATACTCACGAAAAATAGCTACTATATGAGCATAGCGGATAGGGTAATCAACCGCTTTAAAAACCCAGTATTCAAAGGACTAACGCTGTACCTTGACAATCAAAGATATGGGGTTCTACCTAATCGTTCTAGTTTCTCCCTGTAGGTAGGTAAAATCTTTGCAGGAACTAGACAACACAGTAATTGAAGCGTTAGCTTCAATTCAAGAAAATTTTGTAGAAATACAACTATCGTGGGGCGCACGAAAAGTAACGCTTGGGGAAAGAACCACCTCTGTTTTAGATAACGCAAGGAATCTAAAGCAAGTGGACTTGTTGAACCAAGAATCCCTCGCATGAGCGCGATGGGATCGTCAAAATGTTGGCACTTACCTGGCAGAACGTTTGGTTCAGATAGGAGTAAAACATCATTTCGTAGTCCCGGGTGACTACAATCTCGTCTTGCTGGACCAGTTTCTGAAAAACCAGAATCTTTTGCAGGTAGGTTGCTGCAACGAACTGAACTGCGGCTTTGCGGAGGTGGCGCAGATGATCAGACAAAAGCTGCCGATCATCATTTTTCTCGTCAACAATCATGGCTACACGATCGAGGTTGAAATTCACGATGGCCCCTATAACAACATTAAGAACTGGGACTACGCAGGGTTAATCAAAGTATTCAACGCCGAAGATGGGGCGGGCCAGGGCCTCCTCGCTACCACCGCCGGGGAACTGGCCCAGGCGATCGAGATAGCTCTGGAAAACCGCGATGGACCGACGCTAATTGAATGCGTTATTGATCGTGATGATGCCACTGCTGATCTGATCTCATGGGGTAGGGCTGTTGCGGCGGCAAACGCCCGCCCTCATCGCTGATCCCTAACTGCCTGTCCACATTCAGGGATTTCAAGTGGAACGGCACTGACGGAGAGATTGTCAACTTAACGGGAGCAGCTATTCTTCCACAAATCTGTAATGCTGGGGGCGTTTCCCCAGTGAGATTGTCCCCTATCTTATCCAGAGCGAAGGAGTAATTTTATGTTTAAAGCAGAGATTGTTGCCGGCTTGATTGCATTGGGCGGTTTTAGCTTGGGCGCTCAAGCTATGACATTAATTAGGGTCTGCTGAAAAAGTTTCTCGTGGGGGTAGGGTGTGGGGTGTAGGGTGTAGGGTGTAGGGTTTTACCCATTTTCATCTGGTAAATTACCTAATTTTCAGGGAAAAAGTCCAGGCATTTTCCCCCCGATCCCTCCAATGGCTGGCACTTTTTTATTTCCCAAAAGTCTAAAAGTCTTACCCAACGAGGTTTTTAGATTTATTCAGCAACCCCTAATTAGCCCAACAATTGAAAACGGTAAATCATTACAAAATGCACAAATCTATAATGGATGGTGATGTACTGGTAAAAATGAATCTCCCGCTTTGAAATGGAGCGATGTTCCCAAAGGAACTAAGAGTTTTGCTGTCACTATGTATGATCCTGATGCACCAACAGGAAGCGGTTGGTGGCATTGGGTGGTCGTCAACATCCCGGCAGATGTGCGTAGTTTACCAGAAAATGCTGGCGTGAAAGACAGTAAAAAGCTTCCTCAAGGGGCGATTCAATTGCGGAATGACTTCGGCTACAACGGCTTTGGTGGTGCTTGCCCACCGGAAGGCTCAAAACCCCATAACTATCAAATTACTGTTTACGCATTAAATACATCTAAACTAGATATTCCCCCCAATGCTTCCCCTGCATACGCTGGTTTTTTTATTTTGCAACATAAAATCGGAGAGGCTCGTTTAATAGCACCAACAAATGCACGTTAATAACATCTTGACCGCAGCTGGTGGGTTTGTCCCTTTTTGCCAAAATACAAGCAGGCGGCTAACTCGGATTCAGGATAATCTGTGAAGCTCTCGGCGAAAGCCTCAAGCACGGTTCTGAAGACGAGTCGCTCCTCCGACTCGATCGCTTAGTTGAACATCTGAGCCTCGGCTTACCTCAAAATATCCCTGTTGTCAAGTAGTTCAATTGTTCTGTTAGTTGGTTAATCTGTTTTCCTATCAGCAGCTTCGATAGCTTCGGTGGGTTTAGCCTCGGTAGGAGCTGCCTCTTGATGGTGATGGAGAAAATCCTTGGGGGCGAATTTTCCCGCAAACTTGCCCACCTGACCGCCGATCGCTTTGCCCATATTACCAGTAATCCCACCTAATAACCCATTATCAACGAAATCCCCCGCCACTTCGCCTAGGGTTTTCCCCGCCTGCTCTAAGCTTTTGCTCTCAAAGGCTGCTTCAATTTCATGTAATACCATTTCTCTAAATGAAAACTACACATCGAATTTAAATCCCCCTTTAAGTTCCCCTTTTTAAGGGGGATTTAGGGGGATTAAACTTCTGTAGTCAGACTTTGGAGAATTGGTATAACTCATTTGGTTTCTCTGGCTTTTGCTCTCCTGGGGGACTTCCAAAAAATAAACTATTCATTCTCAAGAATAATAATCATTCTCGGAGTGTGGGAGGTAGGGATCGATGGTTGCCCCCTCCTTCCAATTTTGTAG
>NZ_JACJSV010000111.1 GCF_014698335.1 Microcystis viridis FACHB-1342
TAACAAGGGAACAGTCAAACTAGGAGCCGTGTGAGGTGAAAGTCTCACGCACGGTTCTGAATGGGAGGGGAGGTCGGTGACGACCTTCTCGACCCCTAATAATATAAACTTAAAACTACCATGGTATTAACTCCGACAATTGGCGAAAAATCCTATAATCGTCAGGATTGGCAAAAAGGCTATCAATCCCAACCTAACGAGTACGATTACGAGGTAGAAGACATCGAGGGGCAAATTCCCCCCGATTTACAGGGTACAGTCTTTAAAAACGGCCCCGGTTTACTCGATATCGCTGGCACGGCGATCGCTCATCCCTTTGATGGGGATGGTATGATCAGCGCGATTAGCTTCAATCATGGGCGTGTACATTATCGTAATCGTTTTGTTAAAACCCAAGGTTATCTCCAGGAACAGAAAGCGGGAAAACCCCTTTATCGCGGTGTTTTCGGCACGAAAAAACCGGGGGGAGTTTTCGGCAATGCTTTTGATTTGCGTCTGAAAAATATTGCTAACACTAATGTTATCTACTGGGGTGATAAATTACTGGCACTTTGGGAAGCGGCCGAACCCCATCGCCTCGATTCTAAAACCCTTGATACTATTGGTTTAGACTACCTCGATGGTATCTTGGAAAAAGGCGATGCTTTTGCCGCTCATCCTCGCATCGATCCCGCTTGTATTTTCGATAATCATCAACCATGTCTGGTAAATTTTGCCATCAAAACGGGTTTGTCGAGTGCCATTACTCTCTACGAAATTAGTCCCACGGGTAAGTTATTACGTCGTCATACCCACAGCATACCGGGCTTTTGTTTTATCCACGATTTTGTTATTACTCCCCACTACGCTATCTTTTTCCAAAACCCGGTTGGTTATAATCCTTTTCCCTTTCTTTTTGGGTTAAAAGGTGCGGGAGAATGCGTTATCAATCAACCGGACAAGTTAACTAAGATTATTATTATCCCCCGGGATCCTAACAAAGGAGAAGTGAAAGTTTTAGAAACTCCATCGGGTTTTGTCTTCCATCATAGCAATGCTTTTGAACAAGGGGAGAAAATTTATATTGATTCTATTTGTTATCAATCCTTACCACAACTGGATTCAAATAGCAGTTTTCAATCGGTAGATTTTGATAGTTTAGCACCCGGACATCTGTGGCGATTTACACTAAATTTATCAGAAAATACCGTTACAAGAGAATGTATTCTAGAGCATTGTTGTGAATTTCCCAGCATTCATCCTGCAAAAGTTGGTCGAGATTACCGTTATTTATACATCGCTGCCGCTCATCATGCCACTGGTAATGCTCCTTTGCAAGCAATCCTAAAACTGGACCTATTAACGGGAGAAAAACAGTTACATTCTTTTGCTCCCCGGGGATTCGCAGGTGAGCCAATTTTTGTGCCTAAACCCGATGGAATCGCTGAAGATGATGGTTGGTTATTGGTAGTCACCTACGATGCAGCCAATCATCGATCAAATACGGTAATCTTAGATGCTAAAGATATCACTAATTCCCTAGCAGTTATCCATCTTAAACATCATATTCCCTACGGGTTACACGGTAGTTGGACTAGACAATGTTTTTAAGTTAATTCTGTGGGGGTGGATTGAAAACCCACCCTGACTAAACTTTACTCTTGAGATCCTTCTTGTAGTAGCCAAAAACCAGCGAAGGATTCCGATTCAGGGTTAGATTGAATGGCTAAAAAATGCAGATTATTGGCTTTTTGTTTAGCTTCTTCAAAGTTTTTGGCTTCCTTTAAAGTCTCGGTATTAGTGACGTTGACGAGAATCCAGCTATCACTAGCACCCGTTTCTAAACGTAGCACGGGACGGGAACCAGTTTCTAACTTTAAATAGGCCATTTCTAACCCTGACATCCAACCAGCTAGGGGTAAAGCGCGGGGGGAAAAAATAACTAAACCGGGGATTTTTAGATTCTCATCTAATCCCATTCCCAGTATAGGCAAATTTTCTCCGAAGCTAATATCCCAATCTTTTAAATCATTAAAAGAAGACAATTCTAGCGTGACAAAGGCCCATTTATCGGCCTTATCTCCCCGGACAGCATCGGGAAGAGGAACAGCATTTAAAGGAGGATAATTCACGGAAGCAGTTTTAGTTAAATTTTGATCATAACCAACTTCTTGGGGGTAGAAATTAACCATTCTTTCTTCTATCCATCTAGTTAAAGCATGAGTGCGACGACTAGGGGAAGCGGGAATACCGATATCCTCGCAAGCTTTGCTAATCATGTTATTCATCTGACGACGGAAAAAGCGGATTTTTTTGGGAGTTACCCCCGCTGCCTTGATAGCTGCAGTAACTGCCTCTCCTAACCATTGGGAATTAACCATCGTATTAGGACAATAACTGGCATATTTAAATATTGTATCGGAGGAGCGATCGATTGTTGCCGGAG
Organism: Microcystis viridis FACHB-1342; assembly: GCF_014698335.1. Classification (GTDB taxonomy): domain Bacteria; phylum Cyanobacteriota; class Cyanobacteriia; order Cyanobacteriales; family Microcystaceae; genus Microcystis; species Microcystis ichthyoblabe_A. Next base: position 2,426 of record NZ_JACJSV010000111.1, read on the forward strand.
TTTCACAGATTAATAATTCCCATCTTTTTTTATTATTTTCATCCACCACCGGCCGCGAATAAAAATCAAGTTCCCAAATAGTCATATTTTTTTCAGTTATCAGTTATCAGTTATCAGTTATCAGTGATTCAGTTATCAGATTTGAGTTTTCAGTGAACAATATTAAGTGGCAAGTTCCGAGATGTCTTTTCACTGATTACTGTTTACTGATTACTGTTTACTGCTCACTGCTCACTGAAAAATCCCCTATTCCCGACAACAGTACGAACGCGGTAGATAGGACGTTTTTGGGATTCATGGTAAGTTCGCATCAAAATTTCTGCCAAAAGACCAAAACAGAGTAATTGTACCCCAGTTAAAAAGAATAACACGGCCAGGATTAACAAAGGTCGATCGCCGATTTCTTGTCCGAAACCGAGTTTGAGAATAGTCAGATAAGTGCCTAGAATAATCCCCACTACCATCGATAACAGTCCGTAGAGTCCAAAAATGTGCATCGGACGGGTGAGGAACTTTTTCATAAAAAAGACAGTAAATAAGTCCATAATCACGCGAATTGTGCGACCTAAACCATATTTACTCTGTCCGAACCGTCTAGCGTGGTGATTAACGGGAATTTCGGTTATTTTTGCCCCTTCAATAAAAGCCAATGCGGGTAAAAAGCGATGTAATTCCCCGTAGAGATTCATATCGGCGATTAATTCGGCTCGATAGGCTTTCAAAGAACAACCGTAGTCGTGTAATTTGACCCCTGTAACCTTTGCTATTAGCCAATTAGCTATTTTTGAGGGTAAAAGCCGTTTTACCTGGTCATCTTGGCGATTTTTGCGCCAGCCACTCACGAGGTCATAACCTTCCTCTAATTTGGCCAATAATAGGGGTATATCATTGGGATCGTTCTGTAAATCGCCGTCGAGGGTAATGATGACCCGTCCCGTGGCATAATTAAATCCGGCAGCCATAGCCGGGGTTTGTCCGTAGTTGCGTCGCAATATTACCGCCTTGAGATCATCGCGATTTTTGGCTAAATTAGTTAAAACCTCGGTGGAACCGTCCTTAGAACCGTCGTCAACACAGATAATCTCGTAGTTAATTTGATAAGAACGCAAAATCGAGGCGATACTCTCGACGAGATGGGGAATACTGTCCACTTCGTTATAAATGGGAACCACTACCGATAAAGTCTGGATGGCAGCCTGCGGGTTTGGTTCGTTGACACTGATGGACGGTGTAATCGGGGACATATTTGACTGACGCGGGGACGTTTTGGGGCGATTGTATCACAATTCAGTTATCAGTTATCAGTTATCAGTTATCAGTTATCAGATGTGAGTTGTCAGTTCACTGATTACTGTTTACTGTTCACTGTCCACTGTTCCCTGAAAATACCCCCCACTTCCCCACTTCCCCACTTCCCCACTTCCCACACCCTACACCCTACACCCTACACCCTACACCCTACACCCTACACCCCAATTCCCACTTCCCCACACCCTACACCCTACACCCTACACCCCAATTCCCACTTCCCCACACCCCACACCCCACACCCCACACCCCTTATCCCTGTTCCCCTTTCTCTGTTTCCTTTTTCGCTAAAATTGCCTGACGAAAACCTAAGACGACGAGAATATTGGAGAGGGTGAGGAAAAGTTCGGCGCTGCCGTGTAACCAATCGACGTTAGCTAATTCTTGACCATAGTGGATTTTGGCGTAGATACCGGCAGGAATGGTGATAAAAACGAAGATTAACAGCACATAAAAGCCAATTAGGGCTAAACGGGGCATTTTTCCTGAACGAGTGACAAACCAAAGAAACCCCAGATAGGGAAACAGGGAAATGGCAAATAAACTGTCTTTATTCATTGTTAACGCTAATTTTACTGGAACGCCACAGCCACCAACCGGCAGCACAGAGGGTAAAATTTCCTAAGACAGTCATGGCTGCCTGTAGGGTGACTAACCAGGATAAGGCACTGATATTATCAAAAAAATGCCATGTACAGGCACACATGGCCCCAATTAAAGCGGGTAACATTCCCCAAGATAACATTCGCCACGATCGATCGCTACTGATGTCGCCATAGGTCCAGACTAACCAGATCGCCGCTATCCATTCTACGACACTCGATACATGAACTATCCACGTCGGTATTGATAAAGCATTCATTTTTTTACAGTCATCAGTTATCAGTTATCAGTTATCAGTGGGTAAGTTATCAGTTATCAGATTTGAGTTTTAAGTGAGCAGTATTAAATAGAAGTTTCCTACTGTCTTTTCGCTGATTACTGTTTACTGTTTGCTGTTCAATGAAAATACTCTCCATTTCCCGAAAAACTTTCTAGCCATTTAATTACCTGTTGACCTAAGCTAACATTGTTTAATCGATCGATCTCGCGAATGCCGGTGGGACTGGTGACATTAACTTCCGTCAGATAGCCACCAATCACATCCAATCCGACAAAATACAGGCCATCTTCCCGTAATTTTGGGGCTAAAGTGGCACAGATTTCTAATTCTCGATCGCTGATTTCTGTTTTTGCTACTCGTCCACCTACGGCCATATTACCGCGAAATTCTGAACCGGTGGGAATGCGATTAACTGCCCCGATGGGTTCACCATTGAGGACAATAATGCGTTTATCTCCTTCTTTGGCAGCTGGTAAATAATCTTGAATCATTACCGGTTCTTGTCCCCATTTTGTGCTAATTTCAATCATTGAATTGAGATTGCGATCTTCGGGACTAAGAAATAAAATTCCCTCCCCTGCTTTGCCCCCCAAAGGTTTCATAACTGCCGCCCCTTTTTGGTTGACAAATTCCCTAATCGTCGCTTTATCTTGGGAAACAATTGTGGCGGGCATTACCTGAGCAAAGTGAATCGTGTATAACTTTTCGTTGGCATGGCGTAAACCCCTAGTTGAGTTAATTACTTGAGTTTTTTGGGGGTCGATCAGGTCTAATAAATAGGTGGCATAAAGATAGGCAATTGTCACGGGTGGGTCTTTTCGCATCCAGACAAAATCGAAGTTTTCTAGGCAGGTAAAAACTGTCTCTTGTCTTTGATACCATTGAGATACAGCCACCCAATGATTATCTTTTAACTCCACGGGAACCAGTTCAATTTTAGTTAGTTTTGCCCAAGCTTTTCCCGCAATCGCACTGAGATCTGTGATGGAAGTCATCCAGACTTCATGGCCTAATAATTGGGACGCTTCCATGATAGCTACACTGGTATCATGGCCCGGATCGAGATGCTCGATCGGATCGATAATAAAGGCTAGTTTCATTAATAGTTTTTATCCTTAATTCTGCAACAGGGGAGCTAAACCACCACTTCTATCTAAAGCATAGATGTCATCGCAGCCCCCGATGTGTTGATCGTTTATAAAAATTTGTGGTACACTTGTACGGCCATTGGCTCGATCGGACATTTTGGCTCGCGCTTCTTCATCACCATCGATACAATATTCGGTAAACTCCACCCCTTTTTTCTTGAGTAATGCTTTAGCGCGGATACAGAAAGGACAGGAACTCCAAGTATAGATCTCAACATTAGCGGCCATAAAATTTATCTCCCTTCTTTACATATCTTAAATTTTAGCCGATAACCGAGCAGTGATCTTCCTTCAGGTCAGAAAACGCCAATTAGGGCGATTCCACCGATATATTCCTTGTATTTCCCATTCTTCACCGTTTTGAAAGCGAATACGGCAACTAACAGGGGGGGAGTCATCCTCACTTTCATTTACTTCTATTACCTCACAGGGAAACCAGTCGCAACTATCGGCAGCGTCTGCGGGAATCCATTCCCATAATCCATTAGACACCTCGATCGCATCTCCCACCTGTAATTTTTCTCTGGTTAACCTTAATTTTTGTAAATATTCTTGCCAATGAATCGGTTTTATGATACTCAACCAAGCCAAGCCATACTGATCGCGGATAAATTGTACCGCACCGGAAGGGCGATCATTAAGCCAATCATTGAGGAGGGAACTTTTCCAAGCTAAATTTTCCCGTTCTTGTTTGAGGATAAATTCCAGTAAAATCTCCCTTTGCATAGATGTTAATTCATCTAGGGGATTGCCATCAGCGAGGGAATTTCGCTCAAAAAACACCTCTAACAAAATTTCTTTTTGTTGTTGATTGAGAGGACAGAATAAAGCCTCACACTGGAGAAAAGCCGCTTTGAGAGTGGTTTCAATCTCATCTCGATCCATGAGAGTCCTAAAAAAGCTGATTTCAAAGGGTGACGATCCACGATAATCTAAGTATTGGGGAAATCATACCGTAAAATCACTCATCTATGACACCACGCTCGCTCACCGTTTTGCTCCTTTCTGTTCTTTTCTGGCTGTCTAGCTTGCTTATCATCCCTACTGCTCAAGCTTTGACCCCAATTCAACTATTAGATGTATCTTACAAAGACTGTCCCCCCGAATTAGCCGAGGGGAGTGTCACCAGTGGGGGAACCAGTTTTCCGGCTAATTGTTTTTTAATCACTGGCAAAGCTAAAAATAATTCTGGAAAAACCGTCTATGATGCCGATGTTTTTGGTCGGATTTACGATGCTAACGGGGAACCGGCTTTACAAAATCGTAGCCGAGTCGGGGCAATTCCCGAAGTGCCGCCGGGGATTAGTGATTTCGAGATCAGAATTTCTGTTTCTACCAATCAACCAACCCCCTTGCGACTGGAAAAATTCAAAGCTTCCGGTTTTACCAGTAGTGTGGATCCGCGGATTTAGAAACCGCTGCTGACCAGACTGCTGGCCCCTGTGGCTACGACACTCTGAACAACGTTGAGCAGCAGGAAAGCGAGGATCGGGGACAAGTCCATCCCGCCTAGGGGTGGGATAATCGAGCGAAAGAGATTTAAATAGGGATCGGTAATCGGACTGAGAAAAGACATAATCTGATAGGCCCAACCGGCATTTTGGAACCAAGTCAGTAAAACCCTAACAATTAGGATTACCGAGTAAATTTGTAGGAAATTGTTGATTATCGTCAAAATAAACCCTATATCGCTCATAAATAAATCTTTCCTCAAGTAAGGCGTGATGGTTAGTTTAGCTTTGATCTTACCAAAAAAATCGTCTTTAGTTACTCTCGCCGTCCTATCTTAGTGGTTTTAACCAGCTATCGGCATTCCTCCTGGTTGACGGACACCGGGTAAGAAAACTGAATACAGTAGTTATCTTAATAGTGAGGTACGCAGTTTTCCTTTTGGGGAGACTCCGATTATTCAAGTAGTTTTTCCATAACCTTTGTATTCTCTGCATAAGTGAGATGCTCCCGAGTATTTACCGAATCACTACCTCTCAGGAGTGATAGGCAATTGATTAATAGCGATAATTGCCGTGCGATAAAGCGAGGGAAGAAAATAGACTCCTTCTGGTTAATCTGACCTTAACTTTGCTCCAAATCCTTCTAAAACAGTGATACGAGCGGAAGGGGATAAAATCCACAAACGAGGGGCATTGTCTTCATTGTAACTCTGATTTTCCCGTTTAGCTTGTCTTTGCAGTTCGGCTAAAATCGTCAAAAGTTT
>NZ_JACJSV010000112.1 GCF_014698335.1 Microcystis viridis FACHB-1342
TTGGATGGTGTGTATGTGTTAAGAACTTCTCTGGAGTCAACCTTGATGGATGCAGCGACGACGGTTAAAGCTTATAAAAGTTTGTCTCAAGTGGAGGAGGCATTTCGCTGTTATAAGTCAATTGATTTAAAGGTACGTCCTATCTATCATTATAAGGGTGATAGAGTCAAAGCTCATATCTTTTTATGTATGTTGGCTTATTATGTGGAATGGCATTTAAAACAGTGCTTGGCTCCTTTATTATTTGAGGATGAAGAAATTGATGATAGTTGTCTGAATGTGATTAAAGCCAATCGGAGTGAATCCGCTCAGTCTAAAGAGAGAAAAAAACGGAATCAAGAGAACTTTCCTGTGCATAGCTTTCGGACTTTGTTGGAAGACCTGGGGACAATTTGCTTGAATACAGTGGAATGTACGATTAGGGAGGGAAGTTATCGTTTTTCTAAGATAACTCGACCGACTCAACTGCAACAAAAAGCGTTAGATTTATTGGGAGTTTCCCTGATTTGTACCCAGTAACGGGGCGGCGGAAATTCTTTTAATCCCTTCTACAGCACAGGTTATGGCCTTTTGTCAACGGGGAAGTCCAGCAATACATTAGAGAAAAAATTATACTGTTTGGGTTGGATGCAAAGAAATCAAGCCATTAATGGCTTGATTAGCTGAAAAAAGTGTAAATATTCGATTTATATAGCTTAAATGTGCCTTTAAATCTGCCTAAAGCCTCTTTATGCTTGCAGAATAGAGATTTTATCGTTTTTATGGAGAGGAAAGAATTTTTTAGCGATCAAAAACCTCTGCCTAGGTGGCTTCACCGGTGAAGTTAGCGGACTTTAGCAACTATTACCCTAAAATTGAAGCGGTCTAACGACTTCAATCAATAATACCATTTTTCTTTATTTGCGTCACAACGAATGCAGGCCTGGCAAGCATTCGAGCGTGGATGTCTGTCATGGATTTAGAAATTTGGTATAAGCAGGGTGCGTCCCAAAAAATCCTGCATTAGGTAACGCACCCTACAGCGATTGCGATCTATTCAGAAACTTGCCGCATAACGGCTAAGTTATGCCGTGCTTCTCACCGATAAGACTGCGATCGCCCTAATTTTCAAGCGTAGCCGACAATATCATGGAATGAATAACCGACCAACCCCCTTGTAATTATCAAGATCTACAGCAATTTCGATCAGTCGTTCAGCGCAGCGCTCTCTATACTCAGCTTCACTCAAACGATCGAGATTTCCAATCGTCAACACTGGAAACGATTTCTCTGTGTTCTCTTCTCGCATAACCTGCTCAAGGGAATCATCACCCTTCATATTTCGGTTAGCAGTAAGAATCATCATCTCCTGTTCTTGAGCATAGCACCAGACTACGCGATCGCTACTTTCCATCGACAGTCCAACCTCTCTAAAGGTGACAAATTGGACAGACTGAAACTCAAGCCAACCACGTTTTGCCAATATACCAAGAAAAATCAGCGCATAACCGTCGAGGTTGTAGTCAACTAAGAAAGTCATTGTTTTTGTGCAGCACGTCTGGCTCTCTGCTCCTCAAGCTTTGCCCAAAACGCTTCTTGTCCTGGTTTATGTGGCATTGCTGCAATTCGAGCAAAGCGTTCACGGTTACGATCTTCCCAGTACTGGCGAATTTCTTCCCTATTCTGAAGAACCTCTTGATATTCAACCTCGACCTGAGCTTGGTTTACCTGAATGTAGGACAAAGCTGCGTCAATTTGCGCGTTCGTGAGGTTAAATGTGTCACGAATCAGTTTAGGAGGATAATCAGCTTTTAGGAGATCGATCACATCATAGAGGGTGATGCGCGTGCCAGCGATCGTCAGTCCTCGCTCTGTACGGATAATTTTCGCTTGTTGGTTTGCCGTCCAGGTCATTCCCTTAGCTCCTTAGAATCCACTTAATGGTCAATGGTTTCACCAGACAAATATTGGTCAATTTTTTCTGACCAATCAGGTTCACCGTTCATTATAGCCCGCCTCTTACGCGACAAAATCAGTGTACTGCTAGGCCGTGCCTTCGTCATCCCACTTAGACTGACAGCTTCAATCAATGTGCATGGTGCGTTCCCAAAAATCTATTGGTGGAACAGTAGGACTTGCATTAGGGAACGCACCCTACGGCGATTGTGATCGCACTATGACAAAGGTTTAATTGTCACTAATCCCCCAGCAAAACCCTGAATATTCAACTCATAGCCATCAAGTAAACCCATACCAACTAATGGATCTGTCTCTGACTCATTGATTTCAATAGATTTGATCTGACCATCCCAGATCACAGTTGCCTCAAATACGTTAAACATACAGAGGCTTCCATCGCCCAAGATTCCCTCTTCTTGCATATACCACGTTAATCCTAGTGTTGTAATGATAGCAGAAGGCAACGTGAGAAATACACTGTAACCAGTGTCAATAACTGCTTTAATCGCTTGCCTCTGGTGATTTTCGCCTAGCACTACGAATTGAATAATTGCTTCTCGGCGCGAATTGACGCTCCCCATCATCATGGCGATACACTGGGGGAACGAAAGCCAAAACGATGGACGGCACGATGTCCAATGCGAATACCAAATATTTGTGCATCAGGAAAACGTATTAACAGTTGTTTAGCAGCTGTTAGGCTGTCGTCAGCCACTTCAAAAGCCCCTGTTTCGATGTCTATTGCTACAATCTTCCCATGATTCCCTTCCTCGATTTGGGAGCGTACCTGAGACTCATAGACTTCGTGTCCACGTCGGGCAAATTCTTCTTTGCTGTAGCGGGGTTGTCGAACTGTCATTGAAGCGACCCTGTGGCAACTTTTGCCCCCCTATTTTAACCTAAACATTGGCAATCTTCGCTAACATTCCTCAACTGGTCCCACAAGAGCAGCACCGCACCTAACCTCACAGCTTCAATCAATGTGCATGGTGCGTTCCCAAAAATCCTGCATTAGGGAACGCACCCTACAAGATCGGCGATCGCTACAATCGGAACGATCGCACTTGACTCGCTGGTCGGCATAACGGCTAAGTTGAGCCGCCACGATTAGATTTGAGATTCTTGTGGTTCATCCTGTTTTGGTCGGCTCCAACGACTTGTTAGACCTTGCTTTGGTGGTAAGCTGACTACCTGCCTGCCACTTTCTGCTTGTCTTTTTTGCCAATCTACAAACATTGCATCCAAATCGTAGTTAAAGGATTTAGCGTGTTCTTCTCGAAATTTATGAATTTCATCTAAAATGTCATCTTGCCACATCGTTATAATCTCCTAAAAGTTCGTAAGGAGTACAAATTATGGGTAACTCGTATCCCAAATCAAGACTGAGCTCTGCCAACTTCCTCTGAATTTGAGCGTTGGCAATATGTTTACAGTTCCATGTTAACAAGTAATCTAGCCCGTGGACAGTCGCCGCAGCAATGTGAACCGCATCATCAGAAGCTTTGGCAGGAAGGTTGCTTCGTATAAGAAACTGGGCTGCCAAGTTGCGTACAGCTTGATTGAGTTCAACCAAAGGCATTTCATTGACAATTTCTAACCTTTTCAAAGCAATCTCTGTATCTCCCTTAGCGACTTCATCTAAAACAACCTGTGAAATATAGAGAACAAAATCATTACGGCGATTTTGCCACCAGTCCCTTGTCGTTTCGATATTCCCAGCAATAACCAAGTTTTTGGTCGATCTGGCTGTCAGATAATCAATAACGCTGGTTTCAATATAGACGGTTTCCCTCACAGCAATTTCTGAATTTTATTTGTCCCTCATTCTATCGCATTTGAGCTTTATTTTGAGGGTTTGCGAGGGAATTAGTGCGTTCACTTCGTTAACCCACCCTACAAGATCGGCGATCGCACTACTTCTGTCTCTTCTGTATTCGTCTTAGAGCTATCTGAATTACATTACTTCTACATTGGTCTACCTCTAAATTTTTGAGAAATGAATTAGCGTGAGAGAAAATGATCGGAGCCACTAACATTCCAAGATTGTCATCTTGAATACTGTAAATCATGGCAGTACAAGTGTCCATTGCGGCAAATCGATTAGCCCATATTGCTCCTTTAACTGCTATTTCAAGTGCCTTCGCTTTCGTTTGATCAGAGTTACTTCTCTCAAACATTATTTTCATATAGTTTGCAACTATTTCTGCATAACTCCATGTATCGACAGCATCTTTTACAAAGACCTCGTAGTACCTAAAGAATTCTATGACCTTATCCACGAATTCAGGTTGAGATAAGATAACAAAAAAATCTTGAGGCAACTTTGAAATCACTGGGTTTCTGTCATCTTTACTTAGCACAATTAGAGTATCTAGCAAGCTTATAATCTCAGTAGGTAAATATCTATTCTCATTACTCAATCGATTTATGATCTGGGAAAGCATTTGTCCGGCTCTATCAACACCAGACGCTCGATTTAGGATTACATCAAATGCAAGGTTCAAATCTTGCTTCAATTCGGCTAAAGATTGGTAGCGTTTGCCTTTATCATGATCACAGCATCTTTCAATCACATGAAATATAGCAGCGTGTAAATTCTGATCCTTTAGATAAAGAGGATCTCGTTTTGTAAGTAGCCAATAGAAGCTTTTGCCAAGCATGAAAATATCCGAAGGTGGACTCGCTTGCTTAAAGTCTCCATCAATAAATTCTGGGGGCATATATCCAAAAGTTCCCCAATAATCACGACTTCCTGTAAAGGTGGTCCCTGCTCCTACAGCCTTAGCTAATCCCAAATCGCTAACGATAACGTCACTACCATTTAACAAAAAATTTTGTGGTTTTATATCTCGATGCTGATAACCTTCTTGATGCAATTCAGCAATACAATCAATCATTTTGTAGAAGACTATTTCCTGATATGCAATGTCATTCATTAGGCGATCAGCTACCTTTGTTAAATCTCCATCAGCATAATACTGCATCACAAAATAAGCCGGTGAATGATGAATATTAGAATCATAAATCTGCAAGACTTTTGAGTTTCCTTGAAACTTTCCTAAATATTTTGTTTCTCTACAAAATCTTTGAATTGCTTCTGGATCAGTATCTTTGCAATACTTTAGAACTAATTGAAAGGGAGGATTACTGATTAAAGCATCAACAAAAAGTATTGTCCCCATTCCGCCAGAATCGCTACACAATCCAGTCACTTTGTACTTCCCATCCACAATGTCTCCAACTTGAAGCATCATGTTAAGCTTTCCTCTTTATCTCAAAGTTTATTGTTTGATGGCAAAAATCAATTTTATCCATATTCAGGCGGGTTGACAAATAGAGAAGCTTCAAATATCGTTCCCACCGATAACTCAGTAGGCTAACTATATATTATGCGGAAATTTTCCGTATATCACGCCAAATACGCATTTTTTAAAGAATCTTTCTGTATATTACGCTCAAATGGAGCGATCGCAAGAAGTTTTCCGTATAATATTACGATAAGCGTGTTGTACCGATTAGCGTACTCTGTGATGAACCCTTCCCCACTGATTTGTTCAAAGTTTTCTCGTTGTGCGACTGTCAGATAAACTTTATCTCGCCTACATCTTCCCATGATTGATGTCCTCATTTGAGCCTATCTATTGCCCTATTTTAGCTGTGTCAGTCCAGTAGGGTGTGTTAGCGTCAGCGTAACCCACGAATTTTGGACATTAGATAAGGTGCGTTACATTTCATTAACGCACCCTACCAGATCGGCGATCTGCTATGCAGTGCCTTCGGCATCGCACTTATAACTAACCAATCGGACTATTTACAAAGACAAGTACGAATCATTGTCGGTCTAACGGCTTAGTTAGGCAACTTAGATTTCTGGAGTAGAAAATGATAGAGATCGCATCAAGAGAAAGGAATGAAAAGAACCCGACCTTCACATTCTTCAGGTTCACTACAACAAATAAATAGTTCTAAATCATCAAGGATCTTACCAATGGGTGCTTTTGAGATCACCTCAACAACTCCAGTCATAGGTAGTCCTTGATTGACACGATTGTAGGCATACATCGTAATAGTGGCTACATCATGGGTGAGCAAGATGCGTCCCTCATTAGCCGCCCATTCTAAAATATCTGGATCGTCAGTGTTCATCAGTCCTACATCTTGGACGCGAATTATATCTAATTCAGGTAAACGCCTCACCAGCCCACGCAAGATGGCTCCATTAAAATTTTCGTCAGTTAGAAGGCGCACTTTGCCTCGACTCTCCTTTTGACTGATAACGAGCAAGCAAGCGCTGTCTTAAATCGACTAAGTTGTGTTTTTGAGTTAGTTGTTGTCTCAGTTGTTGAGCTTGTTGGTCGCGTTGCTCCAAATAACTGTCAATTTCCTGACGGTGATTTAAATAATAAGCAATGGCACTGTATATATCTTCCAAACGAAGAACTGAAAACTGAATAGCGATTTCTTCAGGAGTGGAGCCGTTGTGGTATGAGGCAAGTATGCTATCCAGAGTCACTCGGCTCGAACCTATACGGATACCTCCCGCTTCATCCCAACGAAAAGGGGGAGAAGTTACTTGGAATTTGGCTGGGGTGTTCATTAGAGACATATTGCACCTGAGTTGAATTGCATAAAAACATCCTAGCAAAAATCAGAATACTTTGTCTGACACTGCTTTCTGGCACGAAAAGAGGTGGGTTAGCAAAACGCAACTCACCCTACTAATTTTCGTTTCTGTTGGCGAGTCTTCCCAGACCTATTGAGAAAGTTCACATATCAGGATATATCAGCAACGACAACTGACAGCATTCCAATTGACCCGCCATAGGTAGAGCCTCCGCTTACGCTAACAACATATTTGTCGGAATCATAATCACTAGCCCCCCATGTATTGGTTTTTGATCCCCATGGACAGTCCCATGATATCTTGCAGACCTTATAGTCTGGATCGCTGGGATCTTTCCCGTCAATGCAAATATAGAAAGAGCCTTCAGTACCAGAGGCAGAGTCTGATCGGCCACATGAGCAAATCACAGTGTTGTAAACTCTGCCGTCCTGGAATTTGATTCCGTTGACATTAGCAATTTCATCATCTTTGTTGTCGTACTTGTAAAACTTTCCCCAGGATAGATTTCCGTAGTCAGTTGTTCCTGCAAAGCCTTTTACCTTAATCGTAAAGCTGACCCATTAGATCTCTTGCATAAGTCTAGACAAAATAGGATAAAATAGTCCAAGAGTTAAGATTGAAAGATGACTTACGAACAAGTAAAAACTTTAAAGCCAACAGAG
>NZ_JACJSV010000113.1 GCF_014698335.1 Microcystis viridis FACHB-1342
AAAGGGGCAACACTGTCCATGAATGAAGGCATTCCCAATCATTTTGAAGTGATTAGAAGTCTTCCTCATGGTCATGTAATGGCTATTTTAGAGACGATTAAAAAATTAGGTTTAGATAAAATAATCAGTAAAAAATCCTCACGAATCAGAAACTTAGTAGTGGCGATGATTGTGGCAAGAATCATCAATCCTAAATCAAAACTAGCCACAGCGAGAGGGTTTAATAGCGAGACTGGCAGTCAGAGTTTAGGACAATTGTTAGACTTAGAGAAAGCCGGCTCTTTGGTTTGTGTTATGCAATGGACGGGGGATATAAGGGATGTAACCCTTATGTAGAAAAGCATTTGGCGATTTTTGTCAATTGTTTTTGATCTAGAGCGAACTAATCAATTAAATCTCTTACCAGATAATGATTTAGTCGATTTATGCCCCCATATCGAATCATACCAAGTAACGAAGAACCTAAATTATTAACTAAAAATTTTGTATCTCCTTCAGTCACCCCTATTTAAACCATAAAATTAGAGTTATCTTTATGTTTGCCACTGATAAATACTTAGAATTATTAAAGCAATACCCTCCTTGTCCTATTCACAATGAGGAAGACTTAGAAATGATGCAGGAGGTTATTAATCGCCTTTTAGACAAACCCCAATTAACGACAGAAGAAAGGGAATATCTAAATGTTTTAGGGTCTTTAATTTATGAGTATGAGGAAAATCAAGAGCCAATACCTGATATTTATGGACTTGAATTGTTGAAATTTATATTAGAGGAAAGAAACCTACAAAAGCAAGATTTGCTATCTATTTTTGAAAGTAAGTCAACCCTGGATGACATTCTTGATGGCCAACAAGATCTAACTCCTATCTATATTCAAAAATTAGCCAATTTTTTAAATATATCTCCTGATTTATTTTTTCCTAGTTAGTCACAAAAAATGCGTTAGACAGTTAAGCTTATTTCCTGTCTTAACGCATAGGTTAACAGACTAAATTAAAGCCTGATAACGCCCCAAAGCCAGTAGAGGAAAATACTGCTGATAGAAATGATATTTCAGGTAAAAATGACAGGGAAAACCTGTACCGGTGAAGTAATCTTCATCCCATGTACCATTTTCTTTTTGGGTAACAAGAAGATAATTAACGCCCTTTTCAATCACTTCTCGCTGATAATTGCCGGTGACTTTCCCGACGGCTAATAAACCGATTAATGCCCAAGCAGTTTGGGAAGCGGTACTATTTCCCTGTCCTTTAAATTTAGGGTTATTGTAACTAAAACAGGTTTCACCCCAACCACCATCAACATTTTGACAACTGCTTAACCAATTGGCTCCTTTTTGCAATTGCTGGCGATATTTATTCGGTTCCAGAAAAGCCAAAGCAGATAACGCCCCACTGGTTCCATAAATATAATTTACACCCCAACGACCAAACCAACTACCATCAGCTTCCTGTTCTTTTTCCAGATAATCCAAAGCTTTTTTAACTCGATTTTCCTCCATTTTAACATCACAAGTGCCTAACATTTCTAGAACTCTGGCAGTAACATCAGCCGTATTAGGATCGATCATTGCTTTTAGATCGGCATAGGGCAAAGAATTAAGCCAGTTTTGAGCGTTATCGATGTCAAAAGCTCCCCAACCACCAGCTTTACACTGCATAGTAGCCATCCAATTAACTGCCCGTTTCATCACGCTTTTTTTAATATTTTCATCGGGCATTTTAATTAACTCTAAAGCCATCACCACCACTGCCGAATCGTCTAAATCGGGATACCAGCGATTGTCAAATTCAAAAGCCCAACCCCCGGGGGTTCCGATTTTATTTTTAATCGCCCAATCGCCATAATCAAGAATTTGTTGATCGATTAACCATTGTCCCGCTTTAATTATAGATGGATGAGCGGGATTTAGACCGGATTCAATTAGCGATCGAATTACCCAAGCCGTATCCCAAACCGGCGAAACACAGGGCTGCACACAATAGGTATTATCCGTCTGAATAGCAAAATTATCCACCGCTTTTAAACCCCGGGCAACAATCGGATCGTCAACATCATAACCTAGGGCTTTTAAAGCTAATAGGGAATTTAACATCGCCGGGATAATTCCCCCCCAATCGCCTGTGTCTTCCTGTCGTTCAATTACCCATTTTTCCGCCGCTTTCAGACTTTCTTGACGGAAGGGAACTAAATCAGTTTTTTCTGCCCATTTAAACAGCCCATCTAACCAGAGGAAAACATCCGCCCAATCGTTATTTTTTGGTAACTCATACTTGACATTATTCACCCCTTCTGTATAGAGTTCATCGAGATTAAAACCCATTTTATACACGGGTTTTTTGTCGAAAACAATTAATAAAGGAACCGTACTTCCCCGCGCCCAACTGGACATTTCATAGATAGTAAAAGGGAAATTTTCCGGCAGTAGCATAATCCAAGCGGGGATAGAGGGAACCCCCTGCCAATCGTAACAACCAATTAAAGCGAGGTGCATTTTGGTGAAAATGCGGGTTTTGCTGATGCCACCTTTAGCTAAGATAAATTCTCTAGCTTTTTCTAAAGCAGGATCATTAACAGGAATTCCCAATAGTCGCAGCCCCATGTAGGCTTCCACAGTGGTGCTAAGATCGCCACCATCCCCATAAAATAACTCCCAAGCGCCGTTAGGACACTGTTGCTGACGCAGATAGGTGGCTGCTTTGTCTAGGGGGCGTTTTTTGTCAGTTTTCCAGATTTTGTGCAGTAAAATTGCTTCTGAGGTGATGGTGACATTAGATTCTAATTCTGCCCACCAGTAACCCTCAGAGTATTGGGTAGAAAGTAAATAATTTTGAGAAAGTTCGATCGCTTTCGCTGTTTTAGCGGCTATTTCGGTGATTTTGTCCTGAATCTGCATTTTTTCCGTTCGACAACCTCTAGGGACCACCAGTGCAAATAAGATAATCTTATTTACAAAGTTTTTAATAAGTAGGTAAAAGATAGGCTTTTGTTCCCAAAGAATCCAGTAAAGGAATCTGCTTTAGTTGCCACTTTCTTTTTTCTTTTCACTGATTACTGTTTACTGATTACCGATAACTGATCAAGTACCCCCACCCCCCTGAAGACAAAAAGGGTACGAAACTCGCACCCCACCAGATTGATCTTCATTGAACTTACTTTTTCTTTTTGCCTTTAGCGGGCGGATTATCCTTCGCTGCCGGTTCCGGGGCTTTTTCCTCCACTTGCGGGGCGGCTGCTACCGGTTCCGGGGCTTTTTGTCCCATTTGGGCGGCTACTTCGGCGGCGAAATCCGTTTCTTCTTTCTCGATCCCTTCACCTAGTACAAAGCGTTGGAAACGACGCACCTGAATATTTTCTCCCAAAGCGGCGATCGCTTGTTTGAGCAATTCGTCAATACTGATGTTCTGATCGCGGATAAAGGGTTGATCGAGCAGAGAAAGTTCTTTCAAACGTTTTTCAATACGGCCGGCCACGATTTTTTCTTTGATATTATCGGGTTTATTGGCTAAATCGTCCCGTCCCATCTCAATTTCTTTTTCTTTGGCGGCGATTTCGGCGGGAATATCGGCCACTTTTACATATTCGACGTTAGGACAAGCGGCAATCTGCATCGCCACGTCATTAACCAATTTTTTGAACTCCTCGCGACGGGCAACAAAATCGGTTTCACAGTTCACTTCCACTAAAACACCGATGCGGCTGCCGGTGTGGATGTAACTGCCGATCATCCCTTCTGCCGCTACCCGACTAGCTTTTTTCTCGGCGGAAGTAATCCCTTTTTGTCGCAACCATTCGATCGCTTTGGTTATATCCCCCGCGTTTTCCGTCAGCGCCCTCTTGCAATCCATCATGCCGGCGCCGGTCTTTTCCCTAAGTTCTTTAACCTGTTGTGCTGTAATTTCCGCCATAAAATTCCTAACCTACTGCTTATAATTGATCATGCCACGAGAGGGGCAGGTTTGACCGCTCGATAGGCTCGGAAAGTTTCCCCCCGAACCTAGCTGCGATCAATAGCTAATTTTCCCTAGTTATCGTCGTCTCCACTGGCAAATTCGGCGGCGTATTGGGAATAATCACCTTCTTCCTCGTACTCGGTTTCATTATCGTAGTCTTCCTCGTATTCTTCCACCGCTGCTTGACCACCGCGACGACCTTCGATGATCGCATCGCTAATTTTGCCTAAAATCAGTTTAACTGAGCGAATTGCGTCATCGTTGGCGGGAATCGGCACATCTACCAAGTCGGGATCACAGTTAGTATCCAAGAGGGAGATGATGGGAATGCCCAATTTTTGGCATTCTTGGATAGCGTTGTATTCCCGACGCTGATCGACTACGACGACTAAATCCGGCAGCCGGCGCATGGTTTTAATGCCACCGAGGTATTTTTCCAGTTTGCCCAATTCCCGACGCAGTACCGATGCTTCTTTTTTCGGTCGTTTATCGAGGGCGCCGCTATTTTCTAATTCTTCTAATTCTTTGAGTCTTTCTACCCGGCCGCGAATGGTTTCCCAGTTGGTTAACATTCCCCCTAACCAGCGTTGGTTAACGAAGTGGCTACCGCTGCGTAAAGCTTCCTGTTTAATGATTGCTGCCGCTTGCCGTTTCGTACCGATGAATAAAAAGCGTTTACCGCTATCGGCTTCTCCTCGGACAAATTCGTAAGCTTCTTCGATTAATTGGGCGGTTTGCACCAAATCAATGATATGAACCCCATTCCGGGCAGTGTAGATGTACTGAGACATTTTCGGGTTCCAACGGCGCGTTTGATGGCCGAAGTGAACCCCAGACTCTAGCAATTCTGCGAGAGAGACAACGGGCATATTTTTCTCCTTTTCGGGTTTATCCTCCATCTAGGGCTGGATTTCTAGATTCCTAGAAACACCCGATCGCCTAGATGTGCGATTTTTGACAACTTTTCTAGTCTAACACGAAAGGGCGCAATTGCATACCCGTAAATATTGGGTACTGAGGGCTTGCTACTGCAATTCCTCAAGTTTTTTCAAAACCGCTTCTGCATGGGCTTTTACCTTGACATTTGACCAAATATAGGCAATATTTCCCCGGGGGTCGATCAGGAAAGTGGCTCTTTTAATCCCCATATATTCCTTACCCATAAATTTTTTTAATCCCCAGACTTGATAAATTTCCGCCAGTTGATGTTCGGTATCGCTCAATAATTGAATAGTTAAATTGTGTTTTTCAATAAAACGACAGTGGGACTTCTCTGAATCGGGACTAACTCCTATAATTACCGCGTTTAATTGCTGAAATTGCGGCGACAAAGCGGTAAAATCGATCGCTTCTGTGCTGCAGCCCGGAGTGTTATCTTTGGGATAAAAATATAAGACCAACCACTGACCGGCAAAATCTGCTAATTTACTGATTTCGCCTCTTTGGTTGGGGGTGGCAAATTCGGGGGCTTTTTGTCCAACTTCTAGGGTCATTTTTAGGAGTGTAAAGGCAAGAGTAAGAAAGGAGCAAGGGAGAGGGAAAGCAATAGCCAGACTTGATAGTTAAATCTGGGAAGTTCGGGGTTTTCTGACTCGACTAAAGCATTGATTCTCTCTAATAAACGATTATTTAAAGAATGATCATTGAGAGCGACACAGCAACTATCAGAGAAATTTATTTCCGCTACTTGATTAACTTTTTCTGCTACTAAAAGCAGCGATTCAGCTAATAGTAAATAATCCACTTGTCCAGAAGCGTACTTATCGGCGCGTAATTCCCGCAAGAAGACCAATTCTGACCATAAATTCTCGCTATTGGGCAGCCAAGAAGACATCGATCGCAACCAAGCTAACCAGAAAAACCAGAAAGTGTCATGATATTCTTGGTGAGCTTGTTCGTGGGCTAAAACTGCTTGTAAATGTTCTTGATCCAAGAGATTTAATAATCCTTGGGTTACAATTAATTCCGACTTCCAAAAGCCAACTCTGGCACTGTAGGGAAAATCCACCGCTAAAACTCTCGCCTTCTGAGCGGTGATTTTTTTGAGGGGATAACTGCTAAAATCCCGATGGGTTTGCCAAGTTTGATAGGAGAGTTTTATCAGACAGAATATAGCAAAAACTAGCCAAATTATGGCACTAAAGTAACTAATTAAACTGGAGTTATAGCCTAGCATTTGCCCGCGATAGCCCATACAAACCACCGATATAACTGTCATTAACAGCAGCAAAGGAGGAAAGAGGAAGAAAAATAGCGTTGTCTGCCAACGACGCTGATAGCTGGGCAGAAACCAACGTAAACCAATGGCGATAGTTAATGCTAGTAATAACATTGAACCGTGCATTAGCTTTCTCTCCGTTGTTGACGCAGGGTATCTAAACGAGATGCGATCGCTTTTAATTGTTCGACACTAGCAGTATCGAGACTATCGGCAAAAGAAGCCACCACATCCGCATTACCAATAGCCAAAAAACGATGTAATTGTTCGTAGGCTTTAATTGCCTGTGCTTGTTCCTTAGAAACCATCGGTTTCCAGTAGAAAATCCGACCCTGTTTATAACAACTTAACCAGCCTTTATTAGTTAAACGACGCAGTACCGTAGTCACAGAAGTATAGGCCAGATCCCGTTCTGGATCCGCTAAAATGCGATCGTGGACATCCTTAACGCTAACGGGTTCCAATTCCCAGACAATATTGAGAATTTCCGCTTCTAGGGGGCCCAGGGATAACTGTTTTGGTTGATAGGTCGGCAATTGAGCCATAGTCACACAGAAATGAAGATTACTTTCCTGATCATAGCGGCGGATATCGATCGCCTGATAAAATAGCAACGATCCTTTATATTGTCTTTATGTCCACCGAAACTAATTTAACCACAACTACGGGCGCTGATGCCATTGATGTGGCGATCGCTAATGGCATTGATTTTGATGGTTCCCCAATTCCCCCGGCAAAATTGGAACTTTATCACCGGGTAATGGGTTTGGAAGCAGGACGACAAAGAAGCGGGGTTTCTAACACGATGAGATCGCGAATTGTCCGCATCGGGGCCAAACATATCCCCCAAGAGGAGTTAAATCAGCTGTTGTTAGCCGCCGATTTTGCCCCTCTCAAGGAGAAAGAAATCGCTTTTTACCTATAATGTCGGCTTTTCATCTCTCGGTTTCACCTCGGAGATGAAAAGTTCCGCCAGCATAGAACAGCGAAGCACGACTAAGAATAACTCTAATCTATAGTTGCCAATTTAATTTTAGTAT
>NZ_JACJSV010000114.1 GCF_014698335.1 Microcystis viridis FACHB-1342
TGGGGGTGCATGAAAAAGGATTACCTCATTTATTATGGAAGAATAAAGAGGACTTAAAGGACGAGCAAAAACAACAACTAGAAGTTATCCTGAAAGAACATCCCTGCTTGGGAATAGCCTGGGAAATGAAAGAAGAAATTAGACAAATTTATCAAAGTAGTAGAACGTTCAGAGGTGCTGAGAGAAAATTGGAAAAATGGATAAGAATAGGCGGGATATTATATCAAAGTAGTGCCAGCATGATCCAGAAGCATTTGCCTGGTATTTGTAATTACTTTGAAAATCATATAACCAACGGATTAATTGAGGGAATGAATACCAAAATCAAGCTTATTAAAAGAATGAGTTATGGATTTACCAATTTTGAACATCTTCGACTTAAGCTGTTTGCTTGCTTTAATTTATAACAAAAATTAACACACGAAAACCAGGAGAGCCAGTTTCTTTGTTCTATGTTAAGATGTTGAGGGCTTCGTTTTTGGGTCTGATTTGTTTTTGTTAATGATCAGACAGTACCTGATGAGCCTTTCTTTGTCAACTCTTGAGGTTGATGCGTTTCATTTTTGAATTGGCGAATTATTCCCTCTTCACCACTGTATATAAAGGAGATTTCCCCGACCAACACTTTCTTAACAAAATCTTTTATTCGAGGTGTCCCAAATATAGTGGTAATTTAGAGAATTACCGAGAAACAAAAGGTAAAAAGGATGATTGTAGCGGCGAATTGCCTTCGCCCTCTTTTAATAACTTCTGCTTATCACTATAAGTGGGAGAGAGTCACAAATATTGAGATGCACCCAAAAGATGAGTCTAAAACTTTACTTTTTGCGTCATGGCGAAACCACAGCCAGTCAAACGGGTAGTTTTTGCGGTCGATTAGACTTGGAACTAACCCCAGCAGGCTATGAAATGGCCAAGGATTTCGCCCTTGCCTATCGAGATGTGCCTTGGACAGGGATCTATTCCAGTCCCCTCAAACGTACCATGGCCACGGCCAACCCTTTAAGCGAACTCTTGGGTATTCCCATCCACAAACGGGAAGGATTAAAAGAGATTGCCTACGGCCAATGGGAGGGAAAAACCGCAGCCGAGGTTAATCAGGAGTTTCATGATGATTATGTGCGCTGGTTAGCAGATCCGGGCTGGAATTCTCCCACAGGAGGCGAAAAAGGCATCGATATCGCTCGCCGTAGTTCGGAAGTATTAGAGGAAATCGACCATCATCACGATGATGGCCATATTTTGATCGTTTCCCATAAAGCAACGATCCGAATCATGTTATGTTCTCTTTTAGGCATTGATATCGGCCGTTATCGCGATCGAATTGCCATGCCCGTGGCCTCGGTGACGATCGTCGAATTAGCCGAACATGGTCCCCTCTTTCAAGTCATGGGCGATCGCTCTCACCTCCGCAATGACCTGCGCTCGCGAGCGGGAACCTAACCAGTCAACAGTAACCAAGGAAGCCCCGGATTTGGTCTCCTGAAAAACTATGTGCTTGATGTTATATTTTCTGCGACACGGACAGACAGCCTATAGCAAAACGGGAGGATACTGTGGTACTCCAGAAAATGATCCCGGTTTGACTGCCGAAGGCATCGAAATGGCGGAAGAATTCGCTGATGTCTATCGTTCTTTACCTTGGCGTGCGGCCTACGTCAGTCCCCTCCAAAGAGCTATTCAAACCGCTAAACCTCTCTGTGAAGCGGTGGGACTGAAATTAGAAATCCGCCAGGGATTACAAGAGATCGGTTATGGTCTTTGGGAAGGTATGCACCCCAACGATATCGATCGTCAATATCATGATCTCTATGTACGCTGGTTGACGGATCCGGCTTGGAATGCCCCCCCCAACGGGGAAAGGGGGATCGATATCGCCCGTCGTTCCGCGGCCGTTTTGGAGGAAATTGAACACACCCACAGTGATGGCAATATCTTGATCGTTTCCCACAAGGCCACCATCCGGATCATGCTCTGTAGTCTGATGGGCATTGATGTGGGCCGTTATCGCGATCGATTTGAAATGCCCGTAGCCGCTGTCAGTATTGTCGAATTAGGCAGTCGTGGCCCGCTTTTCCATGGCATCGGTTTACGTTCCCACCTCAGTGAGTACCTGCGTTCTCTTCCTTGCACCTAATCAGGAGACAGGAGACAGGAGACAGGAGACAGGAGACAGGAGGCAGTATTGAAGAGATTACTTTTATTGATTATCTTTTTCCATCTCCCCACACCCCACACCCCACACCCTACACCCTACACCCATCTCCCCACTTCCAATTTATGACCAAAATCCATCACTTTGAGCTATTACCTTCCACTAATACTAAAGCGTGGGAATTATTAGAGTCGGGGGAAAATCCGCCTTTTGTGGTGACTGCTAGTCAACAAAGTGCCGGGAGGGGACAATGGGGACGGGAGTGGATTTCTGAACCGGGAGGATTATATTTATCTTTGGCTTTAAATCTGGATTTAGAGGTGGATAAATCTGCCCATCTCGTTCTCGCTACAGTTTGGGGCATCGCTCATCACCTGAATTGTCAGGAAATACCTGTTAAAATCAAATGGCCGAATGATTTAGTATTACTAGGGCGCAAACTAGGGGGAATTAACCTAGAAACCCGTATTCAGGGTCAAAAAATCCCGCAAGCAGTCATCGGAGTAGGCCTCAATTGGTCTAATCCTGTCCCCCCCACGGGTATTAATTTACAGGCTTTTACTGGCAATAAAAGTACCTCGATCGCTCAGTTAACTTCTCTCACCAGCGATGCTATCCTATACGGCCATGAATATTACTGTAATCACGGCATAAAAGCCCTATTAGCTTCCTATTTAGAATTTTTTGCCAATTTTGGTCAAAAGATAGTTTTTGAGGGCTATCAGGGCATAATAACGGGGGTAAGCGATCGAGGGGAATTAAAAGTTAAATTAACCTCGGACAATGCCAGTAGCGAAATCTATATACCGGCCGGTAGGGTCAGTCTCGGCTATAATTGAGTCTAAATATTTTTTTGACTAAACTGTGAGAAGTGAGGCCGCCCTATGTATCCTTCATCGGTGATATTGAAACTTTTTCTCGGAAAATCCTTAAAAAAGAAGCTGAGTTTATGCAGTGGTCTCGGTTTAGTGGTCAGCGGTCTGATTACTCTTGCTCCCAATGCGATCGCTAATTCCGAAATTGGCAGCGAAACCTCGGTAGTGGAAAATGCCGCCCCGACTCTAAAAGCCCCCGTTATCAAAGAAAATACTAATCCTGCCCCTCGTCTGGCTATCCCCGAAAACCATCGAACCGATATGCCTACCCTTGCCCCCCGGGCCGGCGGTAAAAATAACTTTATCGATACTAGAAACTTTAACCCCCCCAGTTCCGTTGTCGTCACCGAGCGCCGCAGTGGTTGCCAAACCATCGCCCAAAATGGTCAACTGGTAGGAGGTAGCTGTAATCTGGCGGCCCGGGCCTCCCGTCGTCAGCCGGTCAGCACTGTGGCCAAACCCTTACCCCCGGTTAATCTAGCCCGGGTGCGTCTCAATCCTAATCCGGCCGTGCGGGTAGGACGGCGGTCTCAAAATCAGCCGGTTATCGCTCATAATTCCCTGCGTCGTTATGCCCCCACTCTCGTCGCTTCTAGCTCCCCAGTACGTCTGGCCGCCCCGACGGTGATTCCAAGTCAGGTGGTAGCCCTCAATCCCCCGGAATGGAATGGCGTAAAATTAGCTTTGGCCCCGGTGACTCGTGCGGAAGTGGAAGCAATCAGCGAAGCGACCACCTATGAGCGGGCCACCCGTTTAAGTCCCACGGATTCTAACCAAACTCAACGCACCGATTTACTCTTTCCCCTCGCCCTTCCTGCCCAAATTACCTCGGTTTTTGGGTGGCGAAATCATCCGGTCAGCGGCAATCGGGCCATGCACGCGGGTACTGATTTAGGCGCACCGATGGGAACACCTGTATTAGCCGCCTACGCAGGGGAAGTGGCCACCGCCGACTGGTTGGGAGGTTACGGATTAACGGTGATTTTGCGTCACCTCGATGGTAGTCAAGAATCTCGTTATGCCCACCTTTCGGAAATTACCGTCAAACCGGGAGAATGGGTGGAACAGGGAGCGGTTATCGGTCGCGTGGGTAGTACGGGAGTTTCTACTGGTCCGCACCTACACTTTGAATGGCGACACCTAACCGAACAGGGTTGGACCGCCGTGGATGCCGGTTTGCATCTAGAATTAGCCCTCGATAATCTGGTGCAGAGAATGCAAATGGCCACAGCCACTGACTCTAATCAGAATTGAATGGTGAGCTAATAGAACATCTTTGGTGGGAATTAAAATCTCTCGTGAAAAAACTCGCCCCGAAAAGGGAAGAAGCCTTAAAAGCTATCTTACATCTTGGCTTGATGCTAGTAAGCAAGAAACACTCGAGAAACTATTTCCCCCATTGCTGTTATTATGCCTCTCATGCCATTTTTCTAAAGTAATGGCAGAGATGGTTAATTACCCTCACCTCGAACCCCTCTCCCAGAAAAGGAGAGGGGACTGGGATACCTGCCACGAATAAAGAAAAATGGTATCAGTTCTGCAAAGTCCTGCAATTACTTGAGCGACTTTTTCAGCAAACCCTACCAAATAATGAAAAACTTTCTAGACTCAACCAACCGAGGGGAAAAAAATAATTTCCTCATCCCCTTTGCCTATGTGCTAGGAGTGGCCCTACCCTTTATTTTGGTCTATTTTCTCCCCATTTACCACGTTACCGATGTCTTCCAATTTAGTAGATGGGGGGATTGTCTCGCAGCAGGTAAAGTATATATGGATTGTCCTCGCAAAGTCCCCAACTATCCTAGTATAGGTATACTGGCGAGTGGCGGCGTAATTGCGGCGATAAAATCCCTATTGGGAATTAGCGAAAAAACCGAAGCTATCTACTACTTCCGTTTTTACCTAGCATTTGTTGATGCTGTCAATTTTCTCCTTCTCACCTACCTAGCGAGAATCTTAAAATTCAAACGCCCCGTAATCATCGGTTTAAGCATAACCCTAGTGCTATTTATCTGGGCGGCAGGTTCTCTCTGGGGACAGATTGACAACGTAGGCTTATTATTTTGCCTTCTGGCGACCATTGCTTTTTTCCAATCTTGGAGTGAGACAAACACTCTGCTCAAAAATATCCTCTGGTTTCTCCTGGGGATGTTTAGTTTAGTCTTATTTATTCTCACTAAACAACTCTTTATTTTTTCCCTACCCTTTTTTGCCCTACTTATCCTCACCACAGGTTACAAATTCCAGCAAAGATACCAGACTAAAGGCTTAATCTGGCTGGGAGCAACTCTACTTTTAAGCCTCGGATTTTTCCTCTACCTAGATAGCTTATTTGCGGTTCCCCTCAGACTGATTCAGTCTAGTTTCCTCTTTGTCTTAAAATCTGGTAGTGGTCACGGTGACAAAATCTCAGGAAATGGCTTTAATATCTGGATATTTCTCGGTTTAGAACCCCGTGCTTCCTCCCGAGTACCTTTTATGGATTTGCAACTGGGTAGCTGGAAAAAAGGTATCAGCCCTCACCAAGCAGGGCTTTTACTCTATGCTGGTTTCATGGGTTTTCTTATCTGTACAGGTTTAATCAAGATTTGGCAAATTCTCGCCACCAAAACCGAGGCGATTAGCCCTAAATATAATCCTACCTATTTAATGGTACTTCTCTGCCTTTTCCATGGACTAAGTTACCTAGGTTTTAATATTCTTCTCAGTGGCACTCATCAGCGCTATCTCTATATAGGTTATCCTTTTATCCTGATCAGTATTATCTGGCTCTACTATCAGGATTTCTTGATATCCAGACGCGCCCTACTCGCCTCTTTATTTGCTGCTTTTGCCTACGGTTGTTTTCTTTATTCCCAAGTATCTAATGCTTATGTGCTACAAGCACAACAGTATTTAGGTTTTCAAAAACCACCGAATATTCCCTTATTACCCAAGTTCTTCTTTATCTTTGAAAGACATCAGTTTCTAGGTGCTGTTCATCTATTCTTGCTAGTTTTCCTAGTAGATATTTGGCAACAGCTAAGTAAAAGACAGATTGTTCTTCCTAGTTCCGATAAGTGAACATCAATCGCCACCGGCAAAAGCGCCTACAAACACTGACTCTAATCAGAATTAATTTGTTTTGGGTTACAAATATAGCGGTTTTTGGAGCTTAAAAAAGCATTGTTGAGCTTTTGCCCAATTGATGCGTTTTCATACATTCGCAGCCTTAGTAATACCAAGTTAAATTCTATTCAGTGCAGATAGAGCGCGCCTATTGAAAGATTAAATAATACCTTTCGACAAAGGATTTCTCGGCTGGTGAGAGAGAGTCTATCTTGGGAGCAAGTCAGTTTTGCAGAAGAGTGCGCTGGAGACCGGTAGAAGAATCGAGTAAAATAGGGATATATCAAAGGAGGAAACGGTCAATGAACCCAGAAAACCAGAAAAAACTCCAAGAATACGCCCGAGGAATCGCCGAAATTCTCTATCAAGAGGCCGCTCCCGAAGACTTAGCCAGTTTAGGGGATATTGAAAAAACGATCCGACAACAGACTTTAGATTATGTTACCCCCCAATTAGGAATTTTTTTATCGAAAAAACAACGGGAACAAAAGCGGGACGAGAAAGAATTCTAAAAAGTATAATCGGTCAACTACCCGTCACCGAAAAACAAGCGGAGTATTTACATCTGGAATCCCATCAAAGAATTAGTCCAGCTTTAGAGGAATGTTGTTTAAGGTTAAGTGCCACGGTTTCTTACAAGAGACCTCTTGCATAAATCCGAAAACAAACGATAGAAACAATAATGGGAGGGACTTTCAGTTAATTATTAGAACTCTTGCAAATTAATTATATGTTATAATGATGGGTTAACTAATTTTCCCCAAAAAATTAGTTAATCAGTACATTCGTCCTGAATGAAAACTTGAAGTTTAACTTTTAACTCAAAACTCTTTAGAGCTGCTTTAATTTGGTTATCAAAACCTCTTTATT
>NZ_JACJSV010000115.1 GCF_014698335.1 Microcystis viridis FACHB-1342
GAAACAGCTTACTATATCAGTAGCCTAACCGAATCCGCTCAAGTATTTGCTAAAATTATTCGAGGACACTGGAAAATAGAAAATCAGTTACATTGGGTAAAAGATGTAATTTTTGAGGAAGATAAAAGCGAGATAAGTGATTTTCAAGGGGCAAGCAATTGGTCAATTCTCACAACCATAGGATTGAATCTTTTCAGAGGTTTGGGTTTTCTCTCAATAACAGAGGGACAGAGGTGGTTAGCTGAACGTTGGGAAAAACTGATAGTTTTATCGACGTAAGAAGCAGAAAAATTAGCTAAATTAACAGGATGTACTCTCAGACAATTTCAAGAGAGATAGGCTTTTAGTGGCTTGGAAACAGGCTTTATCAATCTATTCATAATAAATATTGGCAGAAGATTAAAGATTAATTATTGTGACTAACTCTTTTGGTTAGAGAAAGATAAACTTGAGAATCCTCGATCAAATTTATTGACTCAAAATCAGCTGTACTTAATTTAAATGAAACAGCCCTACTTGATAAGGGGGGGATCTGATAATTTTTAACGCCTACCTACTTATAAAGTCGATGTCTGATAACTGATGATTGATCGCTGAATTTAACTTCTTAAAGAAACTTGGAACTGTTTAACTAAAGCTTCTCGCACTTTTGTCATTAAGGGTTCCACATCTTCATCGGTTAAAGTTCGATCGCTGGCACGATAGACTAAACTAAAGGCCAAACTACAATGATTTTCTGGCACATTCTGCCCCTGATAGCGATCGAATAATTCGACTTTTTCTAAAAGAGTTCCCCCGGCATTTTTGATAGTTTTTGTCAATCTATCTACGGGTATATCTGTAGAAACAAAAAAGGCGATATCTCGCGCTGCCCCCGGATAGGTAGAATAGACCTGTAAACGCGGGGTAATTTTGGCACTATCGCTAAGAGTTGCTAACAGAATCGGGAACTGGATTTCAAAGGCATAAACTGCCTCAATTAATCCCTTTTGCTGACGCAATTGCGGGTGTAGTTGACCGAATATACCTAGGCGTTGTTTGCCAATCCATAAAGATGCTGTTCGTCCGGGATGAAAACGCGCATCTTCGGCATCTTTTTCGTAGCTTACTGTCAGCGAAAGGCGATCGAATACTGCTTCTAAAATCCCTTTTGCTTCGTACCAAGTCATGGCTACCTCTTTACCCGATCGCAGCCAACGTCCGGCCGGGAAGAAATCACCGCCAAAAATACCAGCAATCGCATCGTATTCGTTGATATTATCCGATTCTAAGCGGAAAACTCGCCCGATCTCGAAGCCATTTAAGGAACCGTTACCCTGAGACTGATTATACTCAAACGCTTCGATTAAACCGTCTAGGAGATTAGTCCGCAAAGCAGAATACTCGACAAAAAGGGGATTAGCGAGGACAACTTCCGCTAATTCCGGTTTAACGAGGGAATACTGGACTAATTCCGTCAAACCGACTGCGCGAAAAGCTTCCCGCAGCCGACGCTGTATAGTTTCCTCAAAGGATAATCCTCCGGCTGCGGTTTTTGCCGGCAAAGTATCGACAAAGCGATCATATCCGTACAGTCGCGCTACTTCTTCAATTAAGTCAATTTCCCGTTCTAAATCCCGATAACGGTAGTCTGGCACTGTCACAGTCCACAGAACAGGATTTTTCGAGGTTAACTGCAATTCACAGCCCAAATTACCTAAAATCCGCTCCACATCTTCGGCGAGAATTTCACCGATCGCACCATTATCTAGGGTAACTTGACCCAGTAGCTGCTGCAAACGTTCTAAACGCAATTCGATCGAACGACTGGACTGATCGGCACGATAATCAGCTTTAACCTGACTGCTGACAGTTCCCCCAGCTAACTCTAGAATTAAATCGATCGCCCTTTGACAAGCATATTCCAAAGCGGCGGGATTAACACCGCGTTCATAGCGTCCGGAAGACTCGCTGCGTAAACCCTGCGCTTTTGAGGAACGACGGATAGCGATCGGATCGAATAAAGCCGACTCTAGCACAAGATTAACGGTTTCCTCGTTAACTTCCGTATCTTGACCTCCCATCACCCCCGCTAAAGCTACTGGCTTATTATTGGCAGTAATTAATAAATTAAGCTCTTTTAAGCTTCTTTCCTGACCATCAAGGCTAATAATTTTTTCCCCTTCCTCGGCAAAACGGACCCCAATAGTAACGGATTTACCTCCGGCAAAACTCTGTAAACGATCGCGATCAAAAGCGTGTAAGGGTTGTCCCCACTCCAAGAGGACATAATTAGTAATATCGACCACATTATTGATCGATCGCAATCCGGCAGCCTGTAAACGCTGTTGCAACCATAGCGGAGATGGGCCAATTTTTACCCCCTCGATCACCGTACCAATATAAGCAGGACAGGCTTTATTTTCTGATATTTCCAGCGTTAAATCTTTTTTAGGGGAAAATTCCCCTAATTTCACTTTTGGTAGGCTTAATTCTCCTCCTGTCAAAGCCGCTACTTCCCGCGCGACTCCGATCATACTCAAAGCATCGGCACGGTTAGCGGTGGGAGAAATATCTAAAATCACCTCATCGAGTCCCAAAAGGGGACGAACATCTGTACCTAAAGGGAGATTTTCCTGGCTAAAAATGTGGATTCCTTCAGAATCTTTAGTTAATCCTAATTCTGCGAGGGAACAGATCATCCCTTCCGATTTTACCCCGCGCAATTTAGCCGGTTTAATCGTTAAATTGATTTTTGGTAAATGAGTTCCCAAAGTAGCCACGGGAACTAGAATATCAGCCCTAGCATTGGGCGCACCACAGACAATTGTACTAAGATTTTCCTGACCGATATCCACCTGACAGACACTTAGTTTATCTGCATTGGGATGGGGTTGGCGATCGATAATTTTACCAATAACCACACCCTTTGCCCATTCTCGGCGATCCTCGATCTCTTCCACTTCTATTCCCGCAATTGTCAATAATTCGGCTAATTCTTGGGAAGATTGGACAATTTTGACTAATTCTCGTAACCAGTTGATCGAAATCCGCATCGTTAATTCTTGCTTGCCGTCGGTTCTTAACTATTGTAAACGGTGGGTTGTCACCGCGACCGGGTTGACAGGAAAATGATTGCTAGTCAAAAAAAGAGCCACAAATGAGTTATGATACAAGGGTTTTATCGTAAAAATTGCAAATTTTATCTTTGATCCTAGCTATTTCAGTTATTATCGGCAATATTGTAGGAGCCAGTAAAAATGACTCGGCTTTTTGAAAGTTTACGAATCAGTGGTTATCGTGGTTTTGAACAAATAGAACTGTCTTCTCTAGGACAGGTGAACATTTTTGTCGGTAATAATAATTCTGGCAAAACTAGCATTCTCGAAGCTGTTTCAATTGTTTGTAATCCCCTCGATCCCTTTCAGTGGCTAGAAGTGGCCCAACGTCGATTATACTTAGGCAGAATATCTTTAATGCGACCGGATTTGGAAGCAATTAAATGGGTTTTCTTTCGTCAGAATAATCTTGCTAGTAACGCATCCTATCAAGGACAAATTTCGATCAAGTGTACTGGAAATTCACCGATTAAAAATCTAGCAGCTAATCTCACCGATATTTACGGCGCGAGCAACGAAAAAGACAACCCAGAAAAGTTCAATGATGATTCCACCAATTCGGAAACCGATCTGGTTATCAATGGGTTAGAATTAAGTGTTACCGCCCATATTTTAGAGCAAGGCAGTCTGTTTGGGACAGATAAGGAACAAGTATTTCAGTTTTGGGAAAAAGAGCGTTTTATTCAAAGGAAACGACAAAAAATACTGGTGGAAAATGCCACCATATTTCCTGCTTATTTGTCCTCGGAACCAATTCTAGATAGACTATCCAAAATCATCCTAAAGGAAGAAAATAACAAAGATGACATCCTAGATTTAATTCGGTTATTTGACGAGGAAATTACCGACATACAAATACTTTCACCCAACAATAAACCAACTCTTTATATAGAACATAAACAGCTTGGTTTTGCTCCTCTCTATGTGTTTGGTGACGGATTTAAAAGAACCTTAGTTATGGTGCTTAGTTTGTTGACAATTACCGATGGGGTACTTCTAATTGATGAAATCGAGACATCTATTCATATTTCTGCCTTAAGTCGTGTATTTTCTTGGTTAATTAATACCTGTAATCAAAGAAGAATTCAACTTTTTGTAACTACCCATAGTTTAGAAGCAGTTGATGCCATGCTACAGTCAGAAAAGTCCATAGAAAACGTGGTAGCTTTTCGGTTAAATTCTCCAAGGGAAAAACCTCAAAGATTTTCGGGCGATTTATTGCATAGATTGCGTTGGGAACGCGGGTTAGATGTGAGGTAAAGATGGTGAGATACTGCTATATTGTTGTCGAAGGTCCCCAGGATGTCGAATTCTTAATTGGTTTACTTAAATTTTATGGCTTAAAGCGAGTTATTCATTTATCTTCATTGGATAAATTTTGGGAAACACTTATCCCGAAAGCTTATCCACTAGACGATGATTTAACCAAACGAGTACCAGTACCATCTTTTGTTCAAAATGAGCAACTATCAATCGCTTTACATAGTTCTATCGGCATTACACGCATAGCGCAAACCATCGAAGAAAGTCTCAATTTTATTCAACCTTCACAGCTTTTTAGTGTGGGAATTTTTTTAGATGCTGATGATAATGAAACCCCCCAAGAAAGGTTCAATAAACTAATTGTTTGCTTATCATCTCTTGATTTGTCAAACTTACGAATGCCTGCCCTACTTGGCGAAGTTACCCATTATTATCCTCGCTGTGGTATTTTCATTGCTCCTAACAATCGTGAACAAGGAACTTTAGAAGATATTCTCCTCGAGTGTGCTAAGATAAATTATACTGATTTACTCAATCTTTCTCAAACCTATATAGAAAGTATTGACAGGAATCAGTTAACTAAAAATGATCTCAAAGATATTGAGAAACCAGCAGGTAAAAAGAAAGCAATTATATCTAGTATTAGTAGTATATTAAGACCGGGTAAAGCCCTACAAGTTTCCCTACAAGATAATCGATGGCTAGATAAGCAAACCCTAGAATTAGAGAGCATCAAGCTTATTAAAAACTTCCTTGAGCAAATTATTGGACTTTGAGAAAAAAAAGCTAATTGAATAGCTGCTATCGAAATTATCCCCATCTCCCCTAAAAACAAGCTATCCTAAAGATTGCCATACCGTTGCGATTCTATCCGTGCCTTACTATTCCCAATATCCCGACGCTTTTACTCCCAGTTATCTGAGCGAACTACAAGGACAGATTCTCGCTTGTCCCCACTTCACAGTTAACAATTTAAATCGAGATTTCGTTAAAACCAAAGGTTTTTCCATCGCTTTTCGACGCACACAAATCAGCGAAGTCGAACGAATTTTTCCCTATTTTAAACCCTATCTTGATCGCAGTTTACAAGCTGACTGCAACGCTTTTTATCTTAACCCCTTACTCCTACAAACCGGTTCACGAGTCGATCCCCATATCGATCGCTCCCTGCGCTCCTATTGTAAAACAATCGATCCTCCGCTCCTAGTTAGCGTCCTTTATGTGCAGGTTCCTAAAGATATTCAAGGGGGGGAACTGGTACTAGCAACAGGCAATCGTTCCGTGGCCCAGATTCGTCCTTGTACTAACACCTTGATCCTCTTTCAAGGAGATCTCACCCATTCAGTTAATCCCGTTAGCTGTTCCGGTATTCGTCTGAGTCTTGTCTGCGAACAATATCGTTTAGATGCCGAAGAATTGCGAGAGATTCCCGAAATGCAGATAGAATCGCGAACCATAAAACCAGAAAAGAAAAAAAAGAAAGATCGGGTCGTTGCTCTACAATAAAAGGGGATTTTTGTAAAGATATTCTAGATGGTGATGCGCGAACCGATCGTCGAATTAAGGGGAGTAACCAAAGCTTTCGGCAAGAAAGTAATCTTAAATAACGTCGATCTGAAAGTGTACGAAGGGGAAGCGATCGGCGTGATCGGTCCGTCCGGGACGGGAAAATCGACGATTTTACGCTTAGTCGCCGGATTACTGGCCCCCGATCGAGGAGAAGTGTACATCTACGGCACAAAACGGCAGAGAACCGTAGAACAGGGGGAAGATCCCCTCGGTGTTGGTCTAGTTTTCCAACAATCGGCCCTTTTTGACTCCCTCACCGTCGGGGAAAATGTCGGTTTTGCTCTCTATCGCCACTCAAAGCTAAAACGAGCCGAAATCCGCGATTTAGTGGAAGAAAAACTGGATTTAGTGGGAATGTCCGGTTCCTACGACCTCTATCCCTCTGAAATATCCGGAGGGATGCGAAAACGCGTCAGTTTAGCCAGAGCAATTATCAGCGATCCCTCGATCGCCGCCGATCGAGCGAACATTCTCCTGTACGATGAACCCACTGCCGGACTCGATCCCGTCGCTTCTACCCGCATCCAGACGGTAATTATGGAACTTCTCAAGGTAAAAAAAGCCTGTGGGGCCCATCTCATTGTCACCCACGTCCACAGCACCATCGAAAATACCACCGATCGCATCGTTTTTCTCTATAAAGGTCAATTTCAATGGGTTGGACCGACTCAAGAGGCTTATCACTCCGAAATCCCCGTACTCAAGCAATTTTTTACCGGCAGTATCGATGGACCAATTCAGTAAACTGCCAATTGAGGGAAGTGGGGTTTGGGGTAGGGCTGTTTCATTCTCCCATCAGAATATCAAAAGTAAAAGCGATCACTATCAGGTAAAATGAGGAGTGACCGCCAACCTTTCAAATATATGTTGAGCTTAATAGAAAAACTAAAACAAGTCAAGGACTTTCGGAAAGATAAAGGAAAAAG
>NZ_JACJSV010000116.1 GCF_014698335.1 Microcystis viridis FACHB-1342
GAAACTATATCATCAAATTAGTCCCCCCATAGAACCCCCTTGAGCCATCTTGCACACTTTTCTCTTTTTGTCAAATTTTATGTTAAGAAAGATGTGACTAATGGATAGCTTGATAAGGGGGGTGTCTGACAACTTTTAACGCCTACCTACTTAAATCTTTATGAAAAACCAAGCCTTAGCTGGAAAGCCAGTGATAGGATTTGCTGGAGTCTTTATTTTAGTCTGAGGAAATTAAATCAAGTTCATGGAAAAAATGTTACCAGTGAACAGCAATCGGACAAAATAACTGCTAGATTACAAGGTATAGTCCATCACTCTCTGGTAGATATTCAAACAGTGATCGCTCTGTGAAAAAAATCTCTGGATTAGCCAACAACTAAAGATAGTTTACCTGAAAATTTGCTAACGGTTCACGCCCTTATAGACAACTTGATCGCAGCCCCCCTTATTAAGGGGGGATCAAGGGGGGATCAAGGGGGGATTAAGGGGGGATTAAGGGGGGATCAATCTTCTATTTGATTAGAACTACTTACTTAAAAGTTAATTATTGCCATCAACAGATTCATCAAAATTATCTAGATTTAGCTGAAAAAGCCCACCTCAAGGTTGGGGTGAGTGAATTAAATTCCACCCTCGTTATTATTCTTCATATACCCATGACTAACTCTTTATATATCAGCACGACGGCAACGGGAAGCGGTAAAGCGTTAGTAGCTTTAGGAATTATCGACTTAATTCTCCGCAAAACTAATAAAGTTGCCTTTTTCCAGCCAATTGTTCTCGACTGTTCCGAAGGTCATCGGGATGAAGACATTGACTTAATCCTCAATTATTTTAAATTAGAACAAACCTACGAAGAAGCCTTCGGTTTATGTTATGAAGAAGTTAAGGATTTATTGGTACAACAAAAATTTGATGAAATCATTGAAAGAATTATCAAAAAGTTTAAAAACTTAGAAAAAAAATATGATTTTATCCTCTGTGAAGGTTCCGATTATCTGCAAGAAAATTCCGCCTTTGAATTTGAACTAAATACAGAAATCGCCAAAAATCTCGGTCATCCCATCTTAATATTAGGTAATGCCCACAATCGCAGTATCGAAGATGCCCTTAGTCCGATCCTGATTTCCTGCGACACCTACCAAGATAAAGGTTGTACGGTGATTGGGATTATTATCAATCAAGCTGAAGAGGAAAAAATAGAGGAATTACGGAAAACCCTGACTAAAATTTTTCCCCCCCAAGAATATGCTCTAGGAGTGATTCCCCACAATGCCAAACTGAGCAGCTCGCGAGTGGCAGAAATCGCCCAACAATTACAGGCAAAAGTTCTCTACGGACAGCAGAGATTAGACAGTTTAGCTAGTAACTTTCTGGTGGTGGCCATGCAGATGCAAAATGCCCTAGAGCGGTTAAAAGAAGATAGTTTAATTATCACTCCTTGGGATCGCGGCGATGTGATTATC
This sequence comes from Microcystis viridis FACHB-1342, assembly GCF_014698335.1. GTDB lineage: Bacteria > Cyanobacteriota > Cyanobacteriia > Cyanobacteriales > Microcystaceae > Microcystis > Microcystis ichthyoblabe_A. Next base: position 1,467 of record NZ_JACJSV010000116.1, read on the forward strand.
GGGATGTTACAGGCCCACCAATCAGCCAATTATCCCCAATTAGCCGGTATAGTCTTAACAGCAGGTCATAACCTCAATCCTTCGATCGCCCGTTTAATTGAAGGTTTGCCCGATCCCTTACCGATTCTCTCCGTCACCACCGATACCTACACCACGGCCGAACGCATCCACGATGTGCGGACCACCCTAACCTCGACGGACTACGATAAAATTAACCTCAGTCTGCAGCTTTTTCACAGTAACATCAATCTCGATCGCCTAGAAGCGCAAATTCGCACTTTGCGGACCCAGGGGATTACCCCGAAGATGTTCACCTATAATCTCGTACAACAGGCCAAAGCGCAAAAACGTCACATCGTTTTGGCCGAAGGGACCGAACCGCGCATCCTCCAGGCAGCCACAGTTTTAATCGAACAGGATATCGTTGATTTAACCCTCTTGGGACAACCGGACGAGATCGAAATGGTGATTAAAAAACATGGTATCACTCTCGATCTCGATCGCCTGCAAATTATTAACCCCGTGGCTAGTCCCCATTTTGAAAGCTATGTGCAGACCCTCTACGAAGCGAGAAAAGCCAAGGGAATGAATCTCGATATGGCCCAGGATTATGCACAAGATGTCTCCTATTTTGGCACTTTAATGGTGTATCAAGGCGATGCCGATGGTATGGTATCGGGGGCAGTGCATACCACTCAACACACGATTCGGCCTGCACTCCAGATTATCAAAACTAAGCCCGATTGTGCGATCGTCTCCTCGGTCTTTTTTATGTGTCTAGAGGATCGGGTCTTGGTTTATGGGGATTGTGCGGTCAATCCCGACCCCAGTGCCGAGGAATTAGCCGAAATCGCCCTATCTTCTGCCGAAACCGCCCAAAAATTCGGAATTGAACCGCGAATCGCCCTGCTTTCCTATTCTTCGGGTCAATCGGGCCAGGGAGAAGACGTGGAAAAAGTACGACAAGCGACCAAAATCGCTAGGGAAAAACGCCCCGATTTGAAGTTAGAAGGCCCGATTCAGTACGATGCGGCCGTGGATAGGGAAGTAGCTGCCCAAAAAATGCCGGGGTCAGAGGTAGCGGGCCAAGCGACGGTGTTTATTTTTCCTGACCTGAATACAGGTAATAATACTTATAAAGCCGTGCAGCGGGAAACGAAAGCTTTAGCCATCGGTCCAATCCTACAGGGATTAAAAAAACCCGTCAATGATCTCAGTCGCGGTTGTACCGTTCCCGATATTATCAATACGGTGGTAATCACAGCAATTCAATCCCAATCTTTTTGATTTATCAGTTAGAAAACGGGTTTCTTTGAGAAACCCGTTTTCTAGAGCTTGTTATGCTTATTTCCTCCCGACCGGGCCGAAGCGGGAATCAAAACTATAATTAGAATCATTAAACCCCAACCATAACCCCGCCTCGATAGCCGATAACCGATCGCTAAACATGGATCCATCTTTCGCCCTTACTCTGCAAATTGTCATCACTGTGGTGGCGGGGATTACAGCCCAAGTCATCGCCGAATACCTGAAAGTTCCCAGTATTGTCTTCCTGCTCATTTTTGGGATTGCTTTGGGGTCTGATGGTTGGGAAATTTTACACCCCCAAAGTCTGGGAATTGGTTTAGAAGTCCTTGTTGCTCTCTCTGTGGCGATTATCCTATTTGAAGGCGGTTTAAGCCTAAGCGGACGGGAATTAGGGCGAGTTTCTGGCAGTTTACGCAATCTTGTCACCCTCGGTACTTCCATCACTCTCATCGGTGGCGGTATGGCAGCCCACTGGTTGGGGGAATTTCCCTGGCCGATCGCATTTCTTTACGCTTCTTTAGTGGTGGTAACTGGTCCGACAGTGATCGGGCCTTTGCTGAAGCAAGTAGCCGTAGATCGACGGGTGGCGACGCTTTTGGAAGGGGAAGGGGTATTAATCGACCCTGTGGGCGCAATTTTAGCCGTAGTGGTGCTAAATACGATTATTGATAGTCATTCCCGCCCCATGGAAATTATCACCGGTTTAACCCTGCGTTTAGGCATCGGGGCGGCGATCGGCATTGCTGGAGGCGGATTGTTAAGTTTTATTATAAAAACTTGCAATTTTTTGACTTTTGAGCTAAAAAATCTCGTGGTTTTAGCGGGAGTCTGGGGGTTATTTGGTTTATCGCAATTTAGTCGCAGTGAATCGGGGTTAATGGCGGTGGTAATGGCGGGAATTGTGCTAAAAGCGGCGGCAGTTCCCGATGAGCGGTTATTAAGGCGTTTTAAGGGTCAATTAACCACTCTTTGCGTGTCGGTACTGTTTATTTTACTAGCGGCGGATCTTTCGATCGCCAGTGTCATCGCTTTGGGTTGGGGCAGCGTCCTAACCGTGTTGGTTTTGATGCTGGTGGTACGTCCCCTGAGTGTGGCTCTGTGTACCCTAAAAAGTGACCTAAATTGGCGACATAAGTTATTTATCGCTTGGGTTGCCCCTAGGGGAATCGTTTCTGCCTCCGTAGCTTCTTTATTTGCCATTTTACTCACCCGTGCCGGTATTAATGGCGGTGAAGCGATCAAAGCTTTAGTCTTTTTAACAATTTTAATGACCGTTTTTATTCAGGGATTAACGGCGCGGTGGGTGGCAAAAGGGCTAAAAATCACTTCTTCTGCGGCAACAGGAGCAGTAATCGTCGGTTGTAATCCCCTAGGTCGCTTAATCGGCTGTTTATTCCAAGAACAAGGGGAAAACGTGGTTTTAATCGATACGGATGCCGCAGCCTGTCAGCAAGCAAAAGAAGACGGTTTGACGGTGCTGCAGAGTAGCGCACTTGATACAAAAATACTGCAAGAAGCAGGCATCGAATCCATGGGGACTTTTCTAGTTTTGACTAATAATAGCGAGGTTAATCTGGTTTTAGTCCAAAGAGCCAGCGAGGAATTTCATCCTCCCCGGTTGTTGGCTGCCTTTGCGGGAACCCCCAACCCAGATAAAAATAAGGTTAATCAGGTTTTTCTCCCTAGTTTTTCGGTCAAGGAATGGAATCAGTATTTAGACGATAATCAGATTAAATTAGGTAAAACTATCTTTAAAGCCGATGATTTGAGCGAACAACAAACCAGATTAACTAAATTAATCGAAAATGGTGAACTGCTGCCCCTACTATTGCGTCGCGATAATTCCCTACAGGTAGTCACAGAAAGGGAAGAATGGCGCACAGGAGACGAATTAATCTATATTCTGCGCGATTTACGCCCACAACTGCTTAAACGTCTTTCTGGCACTGTCAGAACCCGTTTATCTTTAGAAATCTTACCCGAAGTGGAAATCGCCACCAGTAGATAACTTGAGACTGTTCTATACTATTCAGTGGATTTAACGGGTTCAGGGCTTAAAATAAGCAACTGCCGACCGACGTTAGATTTAGCGACACCTAGCAGTACGGGATGTTCAGTTTTGGGGGCATCTTGGGGTAAAGCACGAAAAAGGTACAGCCATCCCCCTCTTTCCAGTAATAATCGCCAGACGCGATCTTGCTCCGTATCGGTTAGGTTGCGCTGTTGAATAATGCGGGCTAAATTAGGATCGCCAATGAGACTCTGCTGATCTTCGGGCGTTAGGGCTTCAAAAAGGGGCTGATTGGGGTCAAGATCCCCTGCTTCTTTACCTAAAATGAGCAGTTCCTTGGCACTAATCAGGGTGACAACGGGGAGAGTAGAAGTGGGATTCACCGCATCTCGACGGGCATCCTTTAAACCTTGATCCCGGGCAAGATGGAAGATGAGTAAGAGAATCCAACTCAGGAGAATCAGTTCCGAAGCGAGAGGAAGGGTTAACTGACGCTGAAAGCGGGGACGAGGAGCATAGGGTATTTTTCGGCGATTGCGTTGGTTTTGTCTTTTCAGTTGCCAATTTTTCAGTCTAGTTAGCCACTGTTGATATTGCCAGTGAAGGAAAGCAAGACAAAGGGTGGAAAGCTGAAAAAGTACAGGAATCAGAAGGGCAATAATCAGGGTGTTAGCAATACTTTGAGGCGTACCAAAGAAGACTTGAAGAGGGAGTAATAAGAAGGATTCAACCGGAAAATCGAGGCTGGTGATACCGAGTTGGTAATAGGCAAAGTATGCCCAACGATAGACCCAACCTGTATAGTACAATCCCGCACCAATGAGACCGGCGGCACTGGCAAGATTGAGGAGAATCGTCGGGGGAGAAGGAGTCGTCACAGGGGGCTACTAACGCTAAAAAAGAACGCTAAAATTAAAGTTATTATAGATGATCATTGTAGGGCGAGTTATGGTCAGACGTTTGGAAATTATATCTGGTATAGCTTTAGTTTTTTTGGGATTTTTGACTGTTTCTAGTATCGCTCAAGCACCCACCCTCGAAGCGGCTTTACCACGATTAGCAAATATTACGTTACAAAATGGCAGAGATTATAAGGGGGTGACGTTAACTCGGTTCGATCGCCCTCAGCGTCGGATTTCTTTTAAGCAAGGGGGTAAGGAGTTTAATCTACCCATTGCCCAAGTTACACAATTAACCTTAGAGGGAGAAACCATCATCAGTATTCCCGAAAACCCGATAATTGTGATTCAGGGAGAGGACAAGCGATGTGGTTCGGTTTATGCTGTACCGCGCCGTTTTGAGCATTTGAGTTTGGTGGAAAAGCAAAAGCGTAAGCAGGTAGAGATTAACTTATCAGATTTGCCTCCACAGATGCAAAGAGATTTAACTCAGCAAGGGGCTTATGGTTATGTGTTGAAACAGTTAGAATTTGCTAATGGCGAGTTAAAAGCGGCGGGGGTGGTGCGTTGTCGGGCAAATTAATCACCAAAATTATGTCAATAAAAATCAGTATCAGGATTTTTAGGATTAAAGGATTAACAGGATTAGGTGACTTGTGAAAAGTCTATAATTAAAGGATCATAAAGAATATTATATCTATCCTGAAAATCCTCCAATCCTCAAAATCCTGATACTGGCATTGAGGATTAAGGGATTAACAGG
>NZ_JACJSV010000117.1 GCF_014698335.1 Microcystis viridis FACHB-1342
TTGGAAGACTCTAATGTGTTTGTTCGTAGGTACGCAGCCGAGGCTTTGGGTAAGATTGGTTCAGAAACAGCCATTCCGGAGTTACTCAAGGCTTTGGAAGAATCTAATAGCGATGTTCGTTGGAAGGCAGCCTTCGCTTTGGGTGATATTAGCTCAGAAACAGCTATTCCGGGGTTACTCAAGGCTTTAGAACACTCTAATAGCAATGTTCGTGTGTACGCAGCCGTGGCTTTGGGTAAGATTGGCACAGAAGCGGCGATGACTCAACTTATCAATCGTCTAAAAAATCCTGATTTTGTCACATTAAATAATGGCGATACTCTCTTTCAAGCTAGAGAAGCACTAGACACAATTCAAAACAAACTTAAATACTATCACCCCCTCCCTGAATCTATTTCTTACTCCACTCAATCCCCAACCTCTGAAACCTCATCTATTACCTATGATTTCAGAGGAGCTACTATTGGCAATTTAGCTCATAATGTGCAAGGAAACCAACAGAATTATCCCCAGCAAACTAATAACAATAACCCAGAGAAAAAATAACATGGTTCAGCAACTTAATAACACCCAAATCGCCATCAATACTTTATTGAATAAACTCAACGATTCTCTCCCCCAGATCCGCGCTAAAGCTGCCGAAGCCTTGGGCAAAATTGGCAATAGTAGCCTTGCCGATACCTTAGTATCCCATTTAATAGGAGAAAATGATCTTAATGTTCGCCTAAATCTGATTCGAGCTTTAGGAGAAATTGGCAATGAATCCGCAATTCCTTATCTAGCTTCCTGCTTATCTGATACTAATCCCGATATTCGGATAATCACGGCGGAATCTCTCGGAAAAATTGGTAGTGAAAAAGCAATATCCTATCTCATTCAATCCCTACAAGATACGGAAGTAAAAGTTCGTGTCACAGCCACAATTGCTTTAGGTGAAATTGGACTAGAAGATGTTATTCCTTATCTAGTAAATGTTTGTTCCGATGAAAATGATAGCGTTCGTTTCAGTGCTGTTGATGCCCTCGGTAAAATTGGCTCTCGTTATGCAGTAAACTGATATGAAATTGAGTACAGAATCCCTCGATTTAATTATCAGAACTCTTGCCAAAAGACTATTCACAGACAAGAACCCAAGTATTCGGATTAAAGCCGCTCAATCCTTATTTTGATCCCCCTAAATCCCCCTTGAAAAGGGGGACTTGAATTCGACGTATCGCTTTCATTCAGAGAAATGGTGTCAGTTTTGCCATTATGGATGCTATAATTAGGGCTTGCTGAATAAATGTGAAATGTAGGCAAGATAGGGGTTTTGTGGCTTTTCTTGCGAAACAGGTGCAAGATTTTGAGAGAATCGTGCTTCAAAACCTTGCGTCTTCATCAGCCCGCGTCCTGTAGGGGCGAAGCATTCGGGCAATAACCTATCGGTGAAACCGGAGATTTTCTATCCGAATGCTTCGCCCGTACTTTTTGCCGCAAACCCTAATTCTCATCAGTAATCTTCAATCTTTTAATCCTATGTCAGAAACTCCTAAATATGACCTTCGTGGAGCAAATATTGCTAACTTTGCCGATACGGTGCAAGGAGATCAAAAAGCAGTTCAACATAATTACGCCACACCCCAAAATTTAGCCGAAGCCGCCCAAGAAATCCAACAACTTATCAGCCAACTCACCCAAACTTATCCCACTAATACCGAAATTGAAAAACAAACTTTTGTCGCACAAGTTGACGCAGAAATCAAGAAAAATTCTCGTCTAAGAAGCATTTTAATCCCGGGAGGAATTGAATTAATTAAAATCCTCTGTCCTCCCCTCGGTATTCCCATTGAAATGGGTAAAAAATGGCTAGAAACTGCTAGTTTAAGTGAGTAAACAGAGCAGCTCAATCTTATTAGTTAGAAATGATTAAATCGGAATTATTCCATGATCAACATGATTTAAATCTATCAATTGTATAGATCGATCACCTCAAATGCTTCGGAATCGTTAATTCGATAAAAGAAAAAATTAGAATCGAAGGTTAAAAGGCGTTGCATGGCGTTGCTGATTTGAGATATGAATCTTCTCTTGTGGGATTTTTAAAACCTAGATCCAAACTAACTTTTGGATACGATGCACAGTTGGCATTCATACCTTGATTCTGCAACGCCCAGTTTCAATCAATGTGCATGGTGTGTTCCCCAAAAATCGATCGCTGGAGCGGTAGAAGTTACATTGGGGAACGCACCCTACAAGATCGGCGATCTGCTACGCAGTGCCTTTGGCATCGCACTAGGCTTTAGCTTTTAAAGGAAATCTCTCAGGATTTTTAATAATTTCTTTGCTTAAATCTACATCTAAATCTGGCCAATAAAAATGATTAGGAAAAGGCTCTTGTATATTTAAAATTTGTCTAATAGGGACATCTTCAAACCAAGGAAAATCTTGATAGGAAAGAAACATTTCTTCATCGTTTGCCAGAATCCATATTCCATGAGAAGAAATATGAGTTACTTCAGCTTGAGAAGTGTTTTGTCCAAGCATTTCTAAGTTCATTTTGTCGTTCCTCAATAATAGTTTCTATCGCTTGAAGTTGTTTTCGAGATAGGTTATGATTACGAGCTAATTCAATTTGTGGTTCCAGCCAAAATTTAGCTTCTCCTTCTGTACAATGAACATTAACGTGCATTCTTGTTTCTTCCCGGGAAAAGAAAAGATAACCTTACTAAGGTATAAATAGCTGTAAATGCACTTAGAAAATAAATCAAATAATAAAATCTTGCAGCTTGAATATAAGGGAGCTTATTTTTAAGTACTTCAAGGCGAGTTAATATTTTTACGCTTGAGTATATAAAGACACAAAAGGGAAATAATAGTATTGTTACTCCTGCCATCCGATCTACCCAACCACTTTTAGGGTCAATCAGAAGAGGAGCAATTAAAGTAACATCTATGTAATTACTGGAAGCTTTTAATTGTTGAGTAATTGCTCGACGCAGACGTGTTAATCCTTGTAACTGTGCTGTTACAACAACAAAGCCACAAGCAACCCCTACTGGAAAAAGAGCAGTCACTTCAGCAGTTGATATGGGTACTTTGCCCCAGCTAGTTGTAATTTCTGATAAGCGATCTTCTAGTTTAGATTTTTCAGGTTTAGTACATTGAGGATTTTCTCGACAAGCTTCTTGGTTGCCCAAAAGAGTTATGTATGGAAAGAAAATTAGGAAGAAGAAAACAAGTGTGCCGACTAATAGTAGAGCTAACGACAGTCGAAAACGATGAAGTTTTTCCTCATACAATTTCAAAAGCCTATCCAAATAAGCAGTTGTCTCAGTATTACTCATACTAGCTCCCTATATTAACCCCAAGAGCGTGTTAGCCAGATTAGCTTACTGCAAACAATCTCCTTTAAGGAAACTTATCACAGAAGCTTTCCGGAATCATAGCAAAGATTCTTAAATATGACTGCACTTTGTCACAAAATTTCACTATTATTTCGGGTGCGGTGATTTGTTAGGTTTCTTGGTTCACAACTTCTTTAACAATTGGTCATACTCTGGGTGAGAGCCTATCCAAAACCAAACAATTACATTCTTACTCTTGATTCTTCCCTTGCGCTCTCCAACCTATACCGACTCTGATTGACCAGATCTGGTCTTCTTGATTGACCTCCTTAAATTCTAAGCTTGGATGACTTGGGTTATCTTTCCATAACTTGTAATTTTTTCTGGCTGTTCTTTTCACTCTTTCTGGTAGCTGTTGAAATAAGCCGACGAAATCTGGATTTAGTTCCGACTTCATAGCTGATCAAATCCCATTTCTTCAGTCTGTCCGTTTTCTGAATCCGCAATAGCTTTCTGAGCAAGTTCTTTGAGAATTAAGCTGTCTTGGGGTTTAGATAATGTTTCTTGCCATTTGATTTCATTTTCGATGTCTTCAATAAACTGCTCTGCCAGTTCGTCTTGAATTGCTTCTGGCAGTTCTTGAGCTTTTTGTACGGCTTTACTTAGAAGTGTTGATAACATTTTTTCTCTTCTCTTCTCTTCTCTTGAAAATATAACTAGATATTATAGGTCAACTTTCTGCATAACAATCTCCAGAGTAACGATATGGGTCAACTATCGCCAGAACTTTTCCCTATATCACCCCCAAAAGCTTGTTAGCCAGATTAGCATCTTGCCAAAAACCCTGTTTAACTAAATTCCTGACAATTAGGCTTATTCTAGCGATGATTCCTATATCTGACCGCACCCCTTGACAAAAATTGATAATTATTCGACCTTTAGCGATCGCTATCGGGGGATAGTTGTTTTTTGTTACAGCAGTGTGGAGAAGGGAGCGGGTTTTTCAAGTGGGATTGGGAGTTAATCATGCTATTAAAAACCGATTCAGTATAACGGCTAAGATAAGCGGCGGCAGAGGACGTCTAACTCAGCACCAATATCTCCTGACCTTCCGCTGAATTTGAATTGTTAGGTGTCTTGCATACGCTTCAAAATCTCATCTAGTGTTAAGTCTTTGAATAGACTTTCGCGTTCTTCTGTATAGTTGCCATACCCAGTTGAAAACTGATTTAGAAAACGTACTGTACTGGCAATGCCAATTTCTTTAGATAGGACTTGAATTGCTTGCTGCGTAATTTCGCTCAGGGATTTTGTTTGACTGCTCATTGCGATAGCTCCGTAATCAGTTCAAGAGGAGAAACAACTTTGGTCTGCAAAGTATCAACTTCTTTAGCCCGTCTCAAAAATCTATCGTCGCATGTACAGAAATAATTTGCTTCTGCCTCAACCGAAAAAGCTAAATGCAATGCATCAAGTGGTTTGATACCTGAGTTGACAAACACTTGCGCTCGTTCTTCGATTTGCTTATTTGGTTGGAGAAATAAGTCTGCCTTCGATAACGCTTCTAAAATATATGCTTTTCTTGGAGAAGGCGTAATTTGTTCAGCTTCAAACATTAAGGCTTGTGAAGAAACTAACTCAAATTGCCCAGCTTCCCACAATGAGATGACATTGAGAATAGCCTCAGCTTCAACAGCAACTCGAATTTGCGTCTTGGTATCAAGTGGGCGTTGCAAGCTGCACATATCAAAATAAATCCTCATAATACAAAATTGCCACACCCCTCAAGCCAAAAGTTTTACCCCATAGAATTACCATTATATAGGGGATCTCTCTAATTATATGCCCCCATAGCTTTACAGAGTTCTTCAATCATAAGCTCTACAGCTGCTGTTCCACCAACAACACTTGATAAAATTTCCACCACTACTGCCTCTGAAAGACCAGTAGCCGCAGCAATCACAGCAACTTCTGGAATAAGGGCAAGTCCGCCAGTAGCAACTGCCGCCGCAATTGCAGCAGCAATGACTGCGCCCAAGCCTACGTTTAGCCCAATTTTACAAGACCAACATTTGGCAGCATCCCCTAGAGAGGCTGCAAGTTCAGGATGCTCAAATGCTAAGTTCGTTCTTGCCATAAGATAGCGGGCGCTTTCAGATGTAGTCATGCTTAAGTCCCCAGTAAATTTGTTCAATTCATGATTTCGGACCAAAGAGAGAGTGGAGGGTGTTCAAACGCCTAACCACATATTATAGGTCAACTTTCTGTATAACAATCTCCAGAGTAACGATATGGGTCAACTATCGCCAGAACTTTTCCCTATATCACGCCCAAAAGCTTGTTAGCCAGATTAGTATATTGCCAAAAACCTTGTTTAACTAAATTCCTGACAATTAGGCTCATTCTTTCTAGCGATGATTCTTAGATCTGACCGCACCCCTTGACAAAAATTGATAATTATTCGACCTTTAGCGATCGCTATCGGGGGATAATTGTTTTTTGTTACAGCAATATGAAGCAGCCCAACTGATGGCTATATTTCCAGATTATCGCCCGCAGGAAACCAATAATTGCCGATGATAAATTTGTCGTCGCCGTCGGGGGTGAACAGGCTATCACCACGAGAGTAGTACAAGATTACCAGCAAGCTTAATCGGAACCTTTTACCGTGGTTCAAATTGATGCCCATGGCGATATGCGTTTTGAGTACGAAGGCTCCCACCATAACCACGCCTGTGTGATGCGTCGGGTGTTAGAAATGGGTTTACCGACTTTACCCGTGGGAATTCGGGCTATTTGTCGAGAAGAAACAGCAGATTCCCGTGATTTGGGATCGAGATATCCTCAGGGATGCGGAGTTATGCTGCTTTCGCCAACACAACTTTCAGGAGCCTGCAACTTCAATCACTTCTCCTGGAGAGACTTTATCTAATAGTTACTAATTCTGTAGGCAAATATTGCATCTAGAATTAGCTTTGTACGCTTTGACCCGTACTGGGTTAACTACGAACCTCTCTATCGGATTCCCGCTAAAGGCGGCCTCTCCGACTA
>NZ_JACJSV010000118.1 GCF_014698335.1 Microcystis viridis FACHB-1342
GAAGGCAATTGATAGCCTGTTAAATTCCCTTGTTTCCACCACCTCCAAGCCGTTCGATAACTTATTCCTGTTTTTTTTGCCTAGTCCGATAGTTTTGTCTGTACATACTACCATGAATGACTATATATGACCATATTTGTATTGAAACTTTACAATACTTCACTGGCTAGAGTAGTTTCACCCATTGCTATTTCCTGACGCACCATCGCAGTCATCTGCTCCCATTGCTCATCTGTTGTGGCAGCAAAACTAGCTTCCCATTTTTGCTCGTCTTTCAACTTATCCAGAAACCGTGATGCGATTGCATCCTGTTGTTCGGGCAGAAGTTGTTGGATTTGAGCGATCGCCTGTTGCAGCAGTTTAGTCATAGGTTCATCGCAGTAAATACTGCAATCACATACAGTTCCTCGATTCTAACCGAAGTTCAGAAAAATTTTTCGTCAGACTCAGGAACTATCTAGGCTCCACTACGAACTTCCCATCGAGATAATGGCGATTAAATTGGTATGCCTTGGGCTAATTCCGACTCTAATTTGGCCAGAATTTTGGGTTTAAGTTCCTCCAGTTTCTGTTTTAACGTCTGCTTGCTAATTTGCGGGCTGCCCACTGGAGCTAATTGACTATCTCTCACCCATTGCTGCAAAATTTGGCATTGATTGGCGGGAATATTAGCGGTGATCACATTTTCACAGATTGGGCCACCTTCGAGGGAGAAAAATAAAATCCAGTATTGACCGGTTTCGGCGAGGGTTTTGGTCATTTTTTGACCCTGGGGGGTTTTTAAGTCCAAATAACAGGGCAACCAGCGGGGTCCCTGTTGACGATGATAGAGGACAGTAATCCAGAGAATCATCGGGTGGGGTGTGGGTAAGAAGAGGAATTGATTATAACGGACACTAGCAACCCGGACGGGGATATCTTCTCGATCCAACATTACCCATAAACTGGCAAAAACGCCGTCGGCAGACTTGATACAGCGTGGGAAGACGATTTTTTGGCGCGGTTTATCCTCGGGCCAAATGGATTTGAGACAGATATCCTTGGTATTCGCGACAGCAAGATCGGTTCGATCTAAATCTTCAAGGGTTTTAGTTTTGGTGGTGTAATCGTCGATTTTTTTGACTATTTCACCGATACGATGCAATTTATTCGGTTGATTATTTTTGACTAGGGGTTCGAGTCGTTCGAGAAGTTGTAGTATATCTGTAATACTTTGCGGTCGATCGCTGGGTGCTTTGGCTAAACAGCGCAGGATTAACTGTTCTAATTCTGGCGGTAATTGCAAGCTAGGATTAAAGGGACGGGGTTTAGCGTGGTGGTGAACCTCATACCAACTGCCAAAGGAGGAATTATCGGGAAAAAAGGGCGTTTTTCCCGTGAGCATCTCGTACATCACGATCCCGAAACTGTAGATATCGGAACGATGATCGAGTTCTTTACCTTCCATCTGTTCTGGGGAACAATAGGCTAAGGTTCCCATAAACGATTGGGTTTGGGATTCTCCCGACTGGATGAGTTTAGCGATGCCAAAATCGAGAATTTTCACCAATTCTCCTAATCCTGAGTCCTGAATCACGATAATATTGCTAGGTTTGATGTCCCGGTGAATAATCGGACAGATCTCGCCTTGGAAGATAATACCCTTATGAGCGCATTCGATGCCGAAACAAATCTGACGGGTGAGATGAAAGAAGCGCGAGAGAGGCAGCGGGTGATATTTGATGATTTCTCCTATGCTTTCCCCCTGCAAAAATTCCATGACGTAGAAGGGGACTTCCTTTTCATCTATACCATAATCACGAACTTTAACAATATGAATACTTTTTTCGCCTAAAAGTGCCGAAATAGTTGCCTCTCGCTCGAAACGCTCACGCATTCTTTTGTTGAGGAGAGTTTGCGAGAGAAATTTCACGGCGACGGTTACGCCACCTAATAGTTTATCTTCCGCTCGATATACTTGTCCCATGGCACCGCTACCGATCAACTCGACCAGTTGGTATCGATTGGCAAGCAGGCGCCGATGTCTAGATTCTGCCGACATAGCTAGTCTAACGTTTTAATTATAGTGAGTCTGATGGAGAGAGTTTCTTAAAGAACCGCTGCAATTCCTAAGTGATCAAGAGGACTTAACTCTAGAATGCCCTTTTTTTAGGCTAAAAACATGATTGTGAATATATATTGTCAGGCATTTTTAGCCATTGCCCCTAGCATAATTAATTTTTGGGGGTTGAAAAAAATGAAAAAACTAAGTATAAAGTAACATAAAATCTCTAAATAAACCATTTAATTGATTTTCCTCCCTCCTGACTGCTGCCTACTGACTCCTAAACAACTAATACAGGCAAATCCCTAACCCGCGTAAAACTTTTTTGCCGCAAGTGACCGATCTGCGTAATAATCCTTTAATAAAGATTTGTAAACTTGAAAATGATTATCCTTTCGCAGCGCTAGAGATTTAATGAGACGACTAATTGCGATCGAAAAAGCTCTGCTCATCGGTCATATTGTATCGATGGCTTTTGGACTAGCCGGATTGTTGCTAGTTCTGCCCCATCCCGAATTTGTGGTCAATTTACCAGATTTTGGCAAAACCTTCTTTGCTTGGTCAATGGCTGGGGGGGGTGTGGTGTATATGGTGTTAGGAATGGCAGCCGTGGCTGTTTATGCCTATCGGACTCTAGGAGTGTGGCACTGGTTAGGATTCATGGTTCCCGCTATCAGTTTATCCCTTTGTAGCGAACTATTAGGAACCAGTACCGGCTTTCCTTTCGGTCATTATCGTTATCTTTCGGGCTTAGGTTACAAAATTGCGGGTTTAGTCCCCTTTACTATCCCCCTATCTTGGTTTTATCTCGGTTTTAGTGCCTATATTATCGCTCGTGTTGGTTTATCCACTCTTGCTATACCCCAGTGGCTACAAAATCTAGGATCGATCGCTATCGGGGCGGTATTATTAACTTCCTGGGATTTTGTCCTAGATCCGGCCATGAGTCAAACTACCATCCCCTTCTGGATTTGGGAACAACCGGGGGCTTTTTTTGGGATGCCCTACGAAAATTTTGCCGGTTGGTTCGGCACGGGCTGTGTTTTTATGACGGTAGCCACTTTAATTTGGCAAGTGCAACCGGTGAAACTGCCAAGTCAAGATTTAACCCTGCCTTTTGTGATGTATTTGGGTAATTTTGGCTTTGCTACGGTCATGAGTATGGGTGCCGGTATTTATCCGCCGATTTTCTTAGGATTACTCACCGGTATTCTGCCTTTAACACTCCTCTATAATCGCGCCAAGGCTGTTGCTTCCGGGCAAACAGTGCCGACAAGCGAAGTAACAACCCTAAAAATCCCCTTTGTTTCGGTGAGAGGAGCCAAATAAGTTGTTAACTGAGATAATTCTCGGTGCATTCTGCCTGGGGCTACTGCTGTCTCAGGCTGTTGCCTTTTTTATCCTTCTTTCCCGTCTGCTAAAAGGGGCGCGTCGTCGTCCTCCCCTGACTCCCCAACCTCCCACCCCGGAGATGTTAGGGACAGTAAGCGTGATTGTGCCGACGTTAAACGAAGTGGCCAGGATTGACGGTTGTTTACAGGGATTGAGTCAACAGAGTTACGAAGTGCGAGAAATTCTGATTGTCGATAGCAATTCCCAAGATGGTACGCGGGAAAAAGTCAAGGAGATGGCGGCAAAAGACCCCCGCTTTCGCTTGAAAACCGATGATCCTTTGCCCCCCGATTGGGTAGGTCGTCCCTGGGCGTTACACAATGGTTTTTTGTTTAGTTCTCCTGAAAGTGACTGGATTTTGGGCATTGATGCCGATACGCAACCCCAAGCAAATTTAGTGGCTAGTTTAGTTAAAGCTGCGATCGCAGAAGGTTATGATTTAGTTTCCCTGTCGCCGCAATTTATCCTCTCCTATCCGGGAGAATGGTGGTTACAGCCAGCTTTATTGATGACTTTGCTCTATCGCTTTGATGCGGCCGGAGTGCGCGGGCAAGATCCCCAACGAGTCATGGCCAATGGTCAATGTTTTCTCTGCCGGCGGTCAGTTTTAGCGGCTTTAGACGGTTATAGCGGGGCAAAAGGTTCTTTTTGCGATGATGTCACCCTGGCCCGTCTAGCGGCAACGAAAGGCTATCGGGTGGGATTTCTCGATGGGGCGAAGTTGATTCGCGTGCGGATGTACGAAGGACTTAAGGAAACTTGGCGCGAATGGGGCAGATCCCTTGACCTCAAAGATGCCTCCTATCAGGGGCAATTATGGGGCGATTTAGCTTTATTAGCTCTTACTCAGGGATTACCGATAATTATCACTCCTTTACTGCTCACAGCTTTGATTTTTGGCTACGATTTCCTGAGTTTAAAAATTGTCTTGACTTTAAACCTGCTGCTGTTATTGATTCGTTTTGCCCTTTTATTGGCTGTCTCTCCTAGCTACTATCGCGGCGAAAAAGTCAATCTATCTTCGGGATTATTTTGGCTATCTCCCCTCGCGGATCCGCTGGCAGTTATCCGCATTTTTATCTCTGCTTTTACCCGTCCCCAAAGTTGGCGCGGTCGATTGTATTAAAAATATGGCTCTCTTAGGTTTGGTGGGTAAAATGGATTCTAAGATACAGTCCTGTTGGCGAGGGAGTGGAACGAACCACAAAGACACAGAGGACACAAAGATCGATCATATTGTAAGTTAAACTGATCACACAGAACCTAGAAGAGCCGATAAATTAGGCTTTTAGTCATCACCTAAAATCATGGCTTCGACTTCCTGTTTAGCTTTTTCTAGGTCGTCTTTGGCTTGTTGTTGGAGTTGTTTGGCTTGATTACGAATTGCCGTGATATGCTCACTAATTTCTATTTGTTTTTCAAGAGGAGGCAGAGGAATTTTAAAATTTAGAACATCAGGTTTTGATGTGTTAGGTCTTACTGATGTTATAGTTAGACTTTTGTTAAGTTGCTCTTGAACAACAATAGAAGACAGAATATTAAATAAATATTTCTGATCAACATAGTTCCTATCGCCTCTAATCACAAAGGAAAAAGACCCGAAAGTATAGCCTTCATATTCTTCTGTTACGAAAGCACATTTTCCAGTTGTGTTACCACACTGTACCATTAAAATATCATTTGCCTTAACCAATTTTTGATAAAGTCTTGGGGTATCAAATTTAATATACTTAATGTCTGACATATCAATATAGCCATCTTTTTTAATGTTTGTAACTCTAATCATTGGTAAACCATCTGCGTCTGAAAAAGCATAGTCTTGAGTCGGCATTAAACCATAATCAAAAAATGATACAATATCTTTCAGCTTTTTGACTCTTATAGGCATTGATTTTAATTTATTCCCTAAATATTTAAACTTATTTTGATATGGATAAGGATCAAACCTATCGCCTGATACCTCGCTTAAATTACGGATAAAAATTCGGTTTTTAATAGTGTTTTCTTCGGGTTCGGGTAACTCAATCCCCAACTCCCCTAACAGATAATCATCAATACTATCTAGTAATCGCTGTGCTTCCAGTTCTTTTTGTTTTTTAGCCGCATAAGCATCATCCATTTTTGCAACAATTTTATCTTGAATTTCAAGTAATGGATTAGGAATGAGAATATTTTTTAGTTCTTCTTGTGTAATAGCAGGATAGTTCCCACCGCTACTCCTCTGTTCCATTTGTTTTAAAGAAAGTGATTGTCTAAGAATATGAAATAAAAATTTATTATTTATATTGTTTTTAGTAATCTTTCGGATAATTGAAAAGCCAGTAGATGCGATAAATAGATGCTCTACTTCATCTATTTTTACAATTGCACCTCTATTCGGTCGAGTTGTAGAAATAAGAATATCTCCACCTCTCACGATCATTTTTGCTCTACTTGGTGCATCTTGAATCTCAATATTGCTAATATTTTTAATTTCTCCAGAGGAAATATCTATTTCGCCAATTTCAATATAGGGAAATATTTTATTAAAAATAGTTTTTTGATCCCATGTTTCATCAGAAAATTCAACGAAATGACCTAGCTTATTATTAGGTAGCTTGGGAGCATCCCAGTTTTGCAATGAGTAAAAATACTCAGGCAATATCGCCGTTGAGATAAGCACAACGTAGCTTCAAATACTGAGGAACATTCTCTGCTTTCCATTGTGCTCCCACAATTTTCATTCTTGCACCTATTTGCTTAATCTTTGACTCTACACTTCCAGAACCGATGCAAATCCCTTGTG
>NZ_JACJSV010000119.1 GCF_014698335.1 Microcystis viridis FACHB-1342
AGATTTTACTACGAATATCAAAAGTTTTTGAATTGAGCATCCCATCAATCCGTACTGTGATTTATGTGATTTTTTGATTGGCTATGATTAGATTTTACTACGAATATCAAAAGTTTTTGAATTGAGGATCCCATCAATCCCTCAATCATAGTCCTCATTTAATCATTCCTAATCATGGTTTTGGCTTTGGTTTCATGACTCGTTTAAATTCTAAGCTTCTTGAGCCAAAGTTAATTAGTAAACCGATGGGAAGTCTATAAATTTCTATATAATTAATGGCTTGTGCGAGGTGAACATCTTCAAGTTTAATGACGGCTTTGATTTCTAACATTATCCTTCCTTCTACAAAAAAATCAACTCGTCTTGTGCCGATATGTGTTCCTTTATAAATGATATTCATTTCGTGTTCTTGACTAAAGGAAATTCCTTGATATGTCATTTCTATGGCTAAGGCGCGTTGATAGATTTTTTCCTGAAAGCCGTTTCCTAGTATGCGGTGTACTTCCATGGCACAACCGATTATTTTACCTGTTAATTCGCTGTCTGGATATTGAGAAGAAACGTAACTCATGCTATTGACTTGATACGATTTTTTGATTGGCTATGATTAGATTTTACTACGGGTCACATAATTTTTCTAACCCCCCGTACTGTGATTTATGTGATTTTTTGATTGGCTATGATTAGATTTTACTACGAATATCAAAAGTTTTTGAATTGAGGATCCCATCAATCCCTCAATCATAGTCCTCATTTAATCATTCCTAATCATAGTACGAGTTTCCCCTCAAAGGCCCGTTTTAAGATGCTTTGGCGCAATGCTTCTGCTTTGTTTAAGTTCTCGGTGAGGGTGGCTTCTAATTGGTCACATACTGATAATCTTGATTCGATTTCTTGCACGATTTTGGTTTGTTCTTGGAGGGAAGGAAATGGAAAAATAGTATTTTCAATGATGCTTAAATTGAGATTAGGTTGTACCCCACCTGATGATTTTAAACGAATAGCTTCGTAATTTTTCTGTAAAAACCATTTAAGAAAAGGGCGAGTTAATTCTGCTAATCCATTTTGGACAATAGCGGCAATTGCTTGGTTAGTTGTAGCTTCAATCAACAATTCTGAACATTTTCCACGAGTTTTTCCCTCACCATATAGTGCCACTAAAAGTGTATGTTTTGGGTATAGTTTAAGATTGGTTTGCGATAAAGCTAACTCAGTTATATAATCAGATGCTTGTCTGACAAAATTATCATTTAATGCTCCACTCGTAACCCAAGAAATTGAACCATTTGTATAATATTCTTGCTTTTTCTTAAGTGGTGTAACACCTGTGCCAACTAGATAGATATTGCCTATTTTAACCCACATCCAACCATTAGGTAAACTGGGTAAATTGCTTAATTCTTCTTTGGTGAGGGGAGGTAAATCTTTTGGTTGTTGGGGTTTGGTGGGTTTTTTGGTTTCCTTGCCGTTATTTTCCCATTCTTTAAGCGCTTGTTTCCAGTCTTCTAATTGTTGCTGATAATGGCGTTTTCTTTCAGCTTTAATCTGTTCTAATAGGGTATCACCATCCTCTAGACTGTCTTGATGTGTGTTGCGCCATTTTTCGGTTAATTTGCCCTCAAATGCCCATTTTAACACTGCTTGACGGTAGGTTTTTAGTTGTTCTAGCGCTTTTTTCAGGGATGCAACCCCGTTATCTAATTCCGAGAATAATTCTTCAATTTTCTCGACAATTCGATGTTGTTCAGGTAGGGGAGCAATAGGTAATTCTATGTTATATAAGTCGCTTCTATTAAATCCACTTTGTGCAGTTTTAGATATTAATTTTAAATATCTTTGAAAATAGAGAGACTGAAGAAAATAAAATAAAAAACTTTTATGAAAAATCTTATCATCAAATATTAATTTAACTAAAGCTACATTGTAAGCACCATCTTTTGCCCAAAAAACTTTACCAACAGAAGCACCATATCTACCTATTAAAATATCACCATCTGAACAAAATTTTGAAACAAGAGACTTATCAACAAATACAGGGACAGGATTATCTCCTAAATCTCTAATTTGCCATAATCTAACATATCCATCTTTTTTAACTTCAGAAAATTTGCTTTTTGGTGGTTGAGAGCCTCCTGTGATGTCTAGATAGTCACCAAAGTTGGCTAATATCCAGTTATCAGGTAAATTAGGTGATTCAAATACTTTTATCATAATTATAAAAATCTATTTAATAGATTCTCCATCTTCTAGGGTATAAATATCGGGTTCATCCTTGAGAAAATCAAAGGAATGAATTGTTTGAACTAAGTTCATAATCTCCTGTGTACTAACTTGATGGTCATCAAAGAACAATTTTTGCTCAAAGCTTTGACGTTCTTCATCAGAAAGCGATTGAACAATAGTAACTAAAGAGTCAATTAGTTTTTGATTCATAACTTAATACTCCTTTTATTTTGTTCTTTTGTCAATTTCATAGATAAACTGTCTCATTGAGAATCTGTTCACTAAGGGCAGCTTTTAAGGATTTTTTATCAATTAAATCCACAGGAAGACCAAGTTTATCACTAATTAAATACTCAATTTCTACTAAATCAAATAAGGTGGGGACTTGGGAAAATTCTACTAAAATATCCACATCACTATCTTTAGTTTGTTCTCCCCTGACATAGGAACCAAAAAGTCCTAATTCAAGGATTTTAAACCTCTCTATTAAAAAGGGCTTATAAAGGATTAAAATTGCTTTGATTTCCTCTAAAGTTTTCGGTTTAACTTCTTCGGGTTTCACTTCAGAGGAAAGCTGTTCAACGAGGCATTTTTTATCCATCGGCGATAATTGCTTGGCTAATTCCATCACATCTTGTAAGGTCATATTTACTCCTTAATTTGTAGGAAATAATTCCTCAATAACTGACAAATATTCAGTAATTGCGTCTTGAATGTTGCCTAACCCTTCTTTCTCTGTCTCTCCCTGGGACCAACAACCGGGCAACCCCGGACAACAGACGCTGCAGCCTTCTTCGGATTGATAGAGAATGATTTTATGTTTCATGATTTAGGAGTCCTTTTGATTTCGTATTTTATGCCACTAAAGCGATGTTTAATTCCTCGATAATAGCCTCCATCTCATCGCCAAAAAGCTGATGGAGTTTACCGATTCCCCCCATACTATCAAAAGGGGTATAGTCCAAATCCTCTCGCTCTAAGGCAAAAGAACTGATAATATGTTCCTTGATTGCCCGTAGCCATTGCATCTGTTCTTGATTGAATTTTACTGATGCGCCCGCCTGTTTTTGAAAAACCCAAGTTTGAAAAGCTTTATCGATGCGTTTTTCATGGGGGGTTAAAACCTCATCTAAGCCAATAACACGCCGGATTAGGGCAATTAACGCCGTTAACTCACTGGTGGGATTGCTTGGCACCGCTTCTATCTGTTGATAGGCTGCCCATACCCTCACCGGCGCTAGGTTGGGGCGGTCTTTTTTGAGAATATCTAAGACTTCTTTGACCATTTTATAGGTGACGGGACGCTGTTGATAGGGCAGGTTATAGAGGATACGCAGGGCGGTGATTTCGTCCTTATTTGCCTCAATAAAGGCTGTAAAGTCATTTATTAGGGCTTGATTGTCTATCCGTTGCGCTTCACTCCATCCTGAGAATGTCACCCTATCCAGATTCTGAGTATCTATGTACTGTTCGTGTACTTTCCGCACATTCTCAAGGTAATGACTCAATTCCCCAGTCAAATAGCCGGCAGCCGCACGAGTAAGGGCTTTTTCCGCCGCTTTTAACTGTTCTGGGGTCGGATTTGTGGTTTGATAGGTTTCTTTGGCCCTATCCTCAATATTATCGGGGTCTGTGGCATTAAGCAGGGCTTTGGCCATATCTCCCAAAGTTGCCCCTCCGGTGATTTCTTTTATCTTTTCAGCTTCTTTTGGCGTGATTTGTCGTTCTAATCGCGCAAAACGACAGGCTAGGGAGATATAGGCATCGCTATCGTCTGTTCCCATCATAATGCCCATCATCAGGTCTTTTAAGGGGACACTGGATTTTCTTTCCAGGGGCCGGCTATCGGTTTTGGCTGATTGTTCCACACCGACAGCATCGATGATAATAAAGTGAGTTTTGGCAGAAAGGGCGGATTGAGAGACTTTTTTGAGACCATCATGGTCAAGGGTGCGTGTACCTCGTCCTTTCATCTGTTCGTAGTAGTTTCGAGATTTGACATCCCGCATAAAAATTAAACACTCAAGGGGTTGAATATCGGTTCCCGTGGCAATCATATCGACTGTGACGGTGATACGGGGATTAAACTCATTTCTGAATTGAGAAAGCACGGATTTCGGGTCTTCTGGCGATTTATAGGTAACTTTTTTGCAGAAATCGTTCCCTTCGCTAAATTCTTCCCGGACTATCTGAATAATATCGTCAGCATGGCTGTCATCCTTGGCAAAAATCAGGGTTTTCGGGACTTCTTGGCGATGGGGAAATAATTCTGGCAGTTTATCGCGAAAGGTGCGGATAATTTGGCGTATTTGGCTGGGATTGACCACATCTCGGTCAAGTTGCTTGCCGGTATAGACAATATCCTCGTCCGGTTGTACCCAGCGTTTTTCACGGGTTAATTTTTCCCTTTTTTCGATGTATTCCCTGAGAATACGCCCGCCATTCTTGGTTATCTCCGTTTCTATAGTATAGACTTGATAATCTACGTTTACGCCGTCCATTACCGCTTGTTTGTAGCTGTATTCACTAACTACATTTTCATGGAAAAAGGCAAATGTCCGCACGTCGGGAGTGGCGGTTAAACCAATCAGAAAAGCGTCGAAATATAATAAAACCTGTTGCCAAACGTTGTAAATCGAGCGATGACACTCATCGATGACGATAAAATCGAAGAATTCAAGAGGAACTTTCGGATTATAGACCACGGGGACGGGTTGTTTCCCTTGTACTAATTCATTCGGGTTGGTTTGTTCGGCAGCCTCATCGAGACTTTCCCCTTTAAGGATAGAATAGAGTCTTTGAATGGTTGAGATGCAGACCTGAGCATCTTTGGCCAGATAACTGGAGGATAATCGCTGAACGTTGTAAAGTTCGGTAAATTTTCGGTTATCATCATTGGGAACAAAATTCATAAACTCCTGTTCAGCTTGTTCTCCTAAGTTTTTGGTATCGACTAGAAATAACACCCGTTTGGCATCGGCAAACTTTAGGAGGCGATAAATAGCGGTAATAGCGGTGAAGGTTTTGCCGCTTCCCGTGGCCATCTGCAGCAAGGCCCGGGGAAAATTTCGCTTAAAGGAGGCTTCTAAGTTGGTAATAGCTTTAATTTGACATTCTCTTAGTCCATTCGGCTCAAGGGTGGGAATATCTTGCATTTTATCCCGCAAGCTTTTGGGTTTATCTTGCCATTCTTGCAGGGTTTCCGGTCGGTGAAAGGAAAAAACAAGACGGGAACGAGGTTTCGGGTCGCGGCGATTGGTAAAGCGCGTCAGCTTGCCTGTGCTTTCGTAAATAAAGTTAAGGGGCTGGTTATTGATATATTTCAGCTTACTATTAGCGTATTTGTTTGATTGTTCCTCCGCCACCGTTAAGTACAAGCCTTTTTCCTCTCGTTTGGCCTCGATAATACCGACGGGTTCTCTATCCACAAACAGGACATAATCAGCGAATCCGCTATCGGTTGGATATTCCCTGATAGCCACTCCCAAACTGGTATTGAAGTTGATTTCTTTTTTATCTTGGACAGACCATCCCGCTTGACGCAATTGTTCGTCAATCAGTTCACGGGATTGGTTTTCTGGGGTTTGATTGCTGGAAGGCATGGTTAGCAAATTTGGCGCGATAAGCTGACTAATTTAACAGCAAATGTCAATATTTAAGTAGGTAGGTATTGAAAACTTTCAGATCCCCCCACCTATCGGCACCCCCCTTATCAAGCTATCCATTAGTCACATCTTTCTTAACATAAAATTTGACAAAAAGAGAAAAGTGTGCAAGATGGCTCAAGGGGGTTCTATGGGGGGACTAATTTGATGAGATAGTTTC
>NZ_JACJSV010000012.1 GCF_014698335.1 Microcystis viridis FACHB-1342
TTTATAGAGTTTGTCAGCGAAACGTTTTTTTGTCTTTGCTGAAGCGGTAATCCGTTTGAGTTCTTTTTCTAGGGATTCGGGAATTTTTGTCCAATCAATTAATTGGTGAACTTCAGGAAAGAAGAAGTATAAAAACGCTTCAAAATACTCGCTTAATGCTTCTTTCCAGGGTTCATCATAATTGGCTGTTGTTTGGTTCATTTGAGTTGTCCGCTTACTCTTAGGGGTGAAGCGCGATAGCGTAACGCACCGATTTAATAATAGAGGTGGTGGTGGTAATCTGGGGATTTTGTGGTAAAAAAGTGGATATTTGTTCGATTCCGTCTTGATTGGGAGAGAGAATAACCGTGGCGACTTCTGGAATTACCCCAGCTTGGAGACTTTGATAATCGCTAACACCAGCATCGAGGAAAACTACGGTAGCGGTTAAACGCTGATTTCTCGCACTATCCACCCGATTAGCTTGACTCAAGCCATCAGATTGAGCAAAATTGAACAAAACATCGTCAATAGCAGGAAAGCTCGGCAAAAGGGTAGAAGTCATGACGTTAACTGCAAAGGTTTATTGCTAACAGTTTTAGCCCAACAATCCCGAATTTTTCAATACCCCTGTAACAGAAATTAATATTTATTACAAGAAAACGGATTTCTTGAGACAGTCGGGAAAACTATATATAGCGGTTTTCAGTCTGCTGAGGTACAAGAGTTATGGGTTTTAGGCAAGAGGCAAAAGGCAAGAAAAATAGGTGTACCTCACTAGCTTAGGAAACGCTATATTCATAATTTATCATTCATAATTCATCATGCCCACGGGAGCATTTTTGGCGATTAATCCTGTTCCTCTAGCCATTTTTGCCAGAGATCTGGACGACGTTCCTTAGTGCGATCGAGTTGTTGTTGATAGCGCCAATCAGCGATATCCTGATGATTACCCGATCGCAAAACCGGCGGCACTTGCCAACTGCGAAAGACCGGCGGCCGGGTATATTGGGGATAATCCAATAAACCTGCCTCAAAACTCTCCAATTTCAACGATTCTGCCTTACCTACCGTCCCGGGTAACAACCGCGTCACCCCGTTAATAATCGCTAAAGCCGGGATTTCCCCACAAGTTAGGACAAAATCGCCTAAAGATACCTCTCTAGTCACCAAATGCTCACAAACCCGCTCATCTACCCCTTCATAATGGCCACAGATGAGAATTAACTGCCGATAACTACCGGCCCAAGTTTTCAGTAAAGCTTGATTGAGAGGTTCCCCCTGGGGAGTCATCAGCACGATCTCCCGGGGTGGTAAAGTTTCTAAAGACTCGATCGCCTCAAAAATTGGCTCTGGTTTTAATAACATTCCCACACCACCACCGTAGGGTTCATCATCGACGCGACGGTGTTTATCGTGGGCAAAATCCCGGAGATTGACCAAATTTACCCTAGCGATGTCGCGTTCGAGAGCTTTTGCCAACAACCCCGACCGCAGCGGTGAAGTAAAAAAATCGGGAAAGAGAGTAATAATGTCAAACTGCACGGGGAAAATTAAGGCCTAGACTGGGATAGTGTTTAATGTATCATTTTGTCACGGTTCGATCGGTTAAAATCTTGCTAATTTGGCGCTAGTCTATCTCAATAACATGATAGACTATCCTGTACTGTCTAGGGGTTTTTCTGGCTCTAGCTTGAGTGATCGAAGTCTAGCCTAGACTAAAAGTTAACTAACAGTCCGTCATTGCCAGTGGATCGAAGAAAATTGCTAAAATCGCCTCTACTATTGCTTGATGTCCCGAAAAATATTCCTAAACCGCATTTTTTTCCATCAACCGTTCAGGGAAAATAAGATCAAGATACCTGTCCATCTTCCCGAAAAACCTTCCATCCCTAAAAATGTCTATTCGTTCAGTGACATGATCATCGAGCTAGAAACCCAACACCACCAAAATCCTACCCCCGTATCTCTCAAAACGGCGATTTTAGTCATTGGAGGTGCCGAGGATAAAGTCCACGGTAAAGAGATACTGCATACCTTTTGGAATCGCGCTGGGGGTAGCGAAGCAGTGATCGCTATTGTTCCCTCCGCTTCCAGAGAACCGGTTTTAATCGGCGATCGCTATCAGAAGATTTTCGAGGAAATGGGGGCAAAATACGTCAAAGTTATCGATATTCGTGATCGCGTACAGGGAGAAGACCCCCAATTTCAAGCCTACATCGAAGAGTGTACAGGTGTATTTATGACCGGAGGCGACCAGCTGCGTTTATGCGGTTTGCTCTCCGATACTCCCCTGATGGAAAGAATCAGACAAAGAGTGCAACAGGGAGAATTAACCCTGGCCGGAACTAGCGCCGGGGCCGCCGTTATGGGTCATCACATGATTGCCGGGGGCAGCAGTGGGGAAGCACCCAATCGGGCCCTAGTGGATATGGCCATGGGATTAGGTCTCATTCCTGAAGTCATTGTCGATCAACACTTCCACAATCGCAACCGCATGGCCCGGCTAATGAGTGCTATCTCCGGTTATCCCGAACGTTTAGGAATTGGCATCGATGAGGATACCTGCGCTATGTTTGAACGGGATGGCACGATGACAGTAATCGGCTGCGGTACAGTGACGGTAATTAATGCTAGGGAAATGTCCCACACCAACCACCATCACGTCACCGCTAACGAACCCCTGAGTCTGCATAATCTGCGGGTACATATTCTGGCCTACGGTGATGGCTATCATCTCAAAAAACAGCAAGTGATCCCTAAATTGGGGTAAAAAAACTCCTGAAAAACTGTTCACGATGAACAGTTTACCGATCTCGGAAAACCAGACAATAAACAACGGCTTCTTTGTGCTTCTCAACAGCGAACATCAGCTATATCATGAAAATTCTCAGAACCCAAACCCTGCGCGGTCCCAACTACTGGAGTATTCGTCGCGACAAGCTCATTGTTATGCGTCTGGATCTCGAAGATCTCGCAGAGAAGCCATCGAATGAAATCCCCGGCTTTTACGAGGGATTAATCGACGTTCTCCCCAGTTTAGTCGAACATTACTGCTCCCCCGGTTATCGCGGCGGTTTCTTTGAACGAGTCCGCACTGGCACTTATATGGGCCATATTATCGAACATATCGCCCTAGAATTGCAGGAATTGGCGGGAACTCCCGTCGGGTTTGGTCGCACTAGAAGCACCTCCACCCCCGGAGTCTATAACGTGGTGTTTGAGTACGTTGACGAGCAAGCGGGACGTTATGCGGGTCGGGCTGCCGTGCGTTTGTGTCAATCGATTGTCGATACGGGAACCTATCCTAAGGAAGAATTGGCCCAGGATTTAGCCGATTTACGCGATTTATGCAATAATGCCTCCCTCGGTCCGAGTACCGAAACTATCGTCAAAGAAGCACAAGCTAGAAATATTCCCTGGTTACTCCTGAGCGCTCGTGCCATGGTGCAATTGGGCTATGGTGTTCACCAAAAGCGCATTCAAGCCACTTTAAGCAGTTTTTCGGGGATTTTAGCCGTTGAGTTGGCCTGTGACAAGGAAGGCACGAAAACTATCCTCAAGGATGGTGGGATTCCCGTCCCCCGGGGTACGGTGATTCAATACTTGGATGAGTTGTCAGCGGCAATCGAGGAAGTGGGAGGATTTCCCATCGTGATTAAACCCCTCGATGGCAACCACGGCCGGGGCATCAGCATCGATGTTAAAACTCAACAGGAAGCAGAGGAAGCCTATGATCTAGCCAGTGCCGCCTCGAAAACTCGCAGCGTGATCGTAGAAAGGTACTATAAAGGCAGTGATCACCGAATTTTAGTCATAAACGGCAAAGTCGCCGCCGTGGCCGAACGGATTCCCGCTCACGTCGTCGGTGATGGGCGCTCAACTATAGAAGAATTAATCGAAATTACTAATCAAGATCCCAACCGGGGTGACGGTCATGCCAACGTTTTAACTAAAATAACTATTGACAAAACCGCCCTTAATGTGCTAGAGAAACAGGGCTATGAATTAACCAGCATTTTAGCCCACGGAGAGATCGCCTATCTGCGGGCCACGGCTAATTTAAGCACCGGCGGCATCGCCGTGGATCGTACCGACGAAATTCACCCCGAAAACGTCTGGATCGCCCAAAGAGTGGCAAAATTAATCGGTTTGGACATTGCCGGGATCGATGTGGTCACAGAGGATATCCGCAAACCCCTGAAAGAAGTGGACGGGGTAATCGTAGAAGTCAACGCCGCCCCCGGTTTTCGGATGCACGTCGCCCCCAGTCGCGGTTTACCCCGCAATATCGCCGCTCCAGTTATCGATATGTTATTCCCCCCCGGGACTCCCAGTCGCGTGCCAATTCTGGCAATTACGGGAACTAACGGCAAAACCACCACTAGCCGCTTAATCTCTCATATTTGCCGGCAAACGGGGAAAGTAGTCGGATTTACCACGACGGACGGCGTATATATCGATGATTATCTGGTAGAAAAGGGCGATAACACCGGTCCCTACAGTGCCAGTATGATTTTGAAGGATCCCACAGTAGAGATTGCTGTGTTGGAAACGGCCCGGGGTGGTATCCTGCGATCGGGTTTAGCCTTTAATCAGTGCGATGTGGGGGTGGTGTTAAATGTGGCCGCCGACCATTTGGGTATCGGTGATATCGACACCATCGAACAAATGGCGAAGGTAAAAAGCGTTGTGGCCGAGGTGGTTAGCGCCGAGGGTTACGCGGTTTTAAATGCCGATGACCCCTTGACCGTTAGTATGGCCGAAAAAGTCAAGGGAAGAGTCGCTTATTTTTCCATGAGTCCCGATAACCCGATTATTCACGACCATATCCGTCGCGGTGGCATGGCCGCCATTTATGAGAATGGCTATCTGTCGATTCTAGAGGGAGAATGGACGCTGAGAATCGAGGAAGCAGTCAATATTCCCGTGACTATGCAGGGAATGGCTCCTTTTATGATTGCTAACGCCTTGGCCGCCTGTTTAGCCACTTTTGTGCAGGGTATCGATATCGAGTTAATTCGCCAAGGGGTGCGGACTTTTAAACCTTCCGTGGCCCAGACCCCCGGTAGGATGAACCTGTTTGACTTGGGACACCATCACGCTTTAATCGATTATGCCCATAATCCCGCCGGATACGAAGCCGTCGGCGGTTTTGTCGGCAATTGGTCCGGCGAAAAAGTCGGCGTGGTTGGGGGGCCGGGCGATCGACGGGATGATGATTTAATTTTATTAGGGAAATTATCGGCGCTTATGTTCGATCGAATTATTGTTAAGGAAGATAACGATACTCGCGGTCGCCGCCGGGGGGAAGTGGCCGATTTAATTCTCCGGGGAATTAGCGAAGAAAATGCCAGTTTGCGTCCGGAAGTTATTCTCGATGAAACGGAAGCTTTAGAGAAGGCTTTAAGCACGGTTTCTGAGGGTGGTTTAGTGGTAATTTTCCCGGAAAGTGTCACCCAGGCGATCAATTTGATTGAGAAACATCGACCCCTGACCGATAATCAGGGTTAAAAGTTGGGATATTCTGCCTATAGAGTCACTTCTAGCCCGATGGTCTGTTCCCCTGTCTAGGCAATGGTTGATCTACAATGATTATTGTAGGCTTTCATCGAAGGAATAATAATATTGATGCAGTTATTCACCATCGGTCACTCTAATCACGAAATTGCCTCATTTATGCTTCTACTTAAGAAGCATAATATAACTGCCCTTGCTGATGTTCGTTCTCATCCTTATAGCCGATTTCTCAAGCATTTTAATCAGTCAATATTGTCAAATGCTTTAAAAAGTGAAGGCATTTACTATGTGTTTTTGGGCAAGGAATTAGGAGCCAGACCGAGCAGCGAAGAATGTTATGTCAATGGTAAGGCTTTATACGAAAAAATTGCTAAAACATCTGCTTTTAATCATGGAATTGAACGAATTTTACAGGGAGTGAAAAAACATCGAATTGCCCTTATGTGTGCGGAGAAAGACCCGATTGAATGTCATAGAGCGATTCTGGTTTGTCAACATCTACGTCATTGCGATTTAGATATTTATCATATTCTCAAAAATGGTGACTTGGAATCTCATGACCATCTGGAAGAAAGAATGCTGTTTAAACATAGTTTGACAGATTTTTCAGCAAGTAGTCAAAAAGAAATTCAGCTTTCTTTATTTGTCGAGCCAAATAGCAATCTTCTCACAAAAGCAGAATGTTTGGAGAAAGCTTATAAGCTTCAGGGTGATGCAATTGCTTATATAGAAACAAGTGGTAATTATGATGAACAGGACAATCAATCTCTTTACAATCGGCTTTACTCAAAAGACTGCACAGAAGTTCTTTGATGACTTACAAAAAGCTGGCGTTAAGAGAGTTATAGATACTCGTTTAAATAATGTTTCCCAATTAGCAGGATTTAGTAAAAAAGCTGACCTAGAATATTTTTTAAAAGTCATCGGTGGAATTGAATATGTTCATGTTTTAGACTTAGCTCCAACTCAAGATATTCTTGATGAATATAAAAAGAAAAAAGTTGATTGGACAATATACGAACAAAAATTTAGACAACTTATTAGTAGCCGCAGGATTGAAACAAAAGTTTCTCCAGATGTAATTAATAATGCTTGTTTACTCTGTAGTGAGGCAAAACCTCATAATTGTCACCGTCGTTTAGTGGCCGAATATTTAAAGGATAAATGGGGGAATGTCAATATATGTCATCTCTGAAAAAAATTGTCTGTCTTGCTAATTCATGGAAATTAAATGAACGCTGTATCGCTGGAATTGATATTAGTTCAGGAAATTGGGTTCGTCCTGTGTGTGATTCTCTTTATCCAGAAGATGGCAGGGTTCCACGATCAGTTAGACTAATTTCTGGTAAAGAACCAAAAGTTTTAGATATTCTCGAAATTCCCCTTGCTGATACTGGCAATGATTTTGGGTTTGAATCGGAAAATCTTTCCGTTTTACCCGGTGAGTGGAAATGTGTAGGTAGATTCAATATCAATGATTTGGGAAAGTATTGTAGAACCCCAACAAAAATACTGCACAATTCAATTAAATATGTTAATCCTTCTTATTTGAAAAACCTTAATTTCAATCAGCGTTATACTCTCCAGTTGATTCATGTGCAGAGTTTTAGAGTATATCCAAAAGAAAATTCAAAAGTAAATTTTGAGTGGCGTGGCACAATTACAACAGCGAATGGTAACAGTTTGACAGAAGCAAAGATAACTGATCCCGTATTTGTCGAGAAATTAAATACAGGCTATCAACCTCAGCAAAACTGTTTTGTTACCGTCAGTCTTAGTCTGCCTTGGATCTCTTCGGCAAATTGGGAAGGAGAAGCTCCCTGCTGGAAATTAATAGCAGCTGTAATTGAATTATAGGAATTACGGCTAGACAACTTTTTTATAGGTTGTTGGCTCGAAAAAATCTCTGTTCGTGAAATTTTCAGAGCTATGAACAGTTGAGTTTAACAGACTGAAGTGGGCGAGGTAAATTTAGCATAAATGCTGGAGCGATCAAGCGAAAATAAGGCTCTTCTCAACTTTGTGTGATAAGTTTAACTTATATAGTAGCGATCGATCTTTGTGTTCTCTGTGTCTCTGTGGTTCCTTCCACTCCCTCGCCCGCAAGACTGTATCTTAGAATACATTTTACCCACCAAATCCAAAAGAACCCCATTTCCCTATCCTTGTCAATTGTGGATCAAAGCAGCTTGACATCCATATCTTGATAAAGTTATCAAAGTTACTCTGGTTTGAGACTATCTAAAATTAATTGTATATCTAAATCAAGAGCTTGAGCAATTTGTTCGATCGTTAATCCTAATCCTATTAGTTTGGGAACAGTTTCTAGTTTTGCTTTAATAACATTGTTTTCAGTTTTATAAATATGATAATTTTCTATTTCTCGATTATTAGAAGGGTTATGACAAAAAGTAACCTGATCAATTTTTACAGAATTTACTATGTTATTGGTACTACTCGTGGTAATAAATCTTTCAATTGCTGATCGAACAGTTGATTTATTTAATTCTTCCCCTAACACTTCCGAAAGAATGCGCCAAAGTTCATAGGCTTTATCTCTGGCATGACCTTCAGAACAATTATATTCTTCTGCTATTTTTGCATATTTCTGACCATCAAAAACGTTCTTTAAAATCCCTAATTGCAATGTATCGAGATGCTTTCCCGTGTGGTCAAAAACCAGATTATCAATAAGTGAGAAGACTTCTTGGGTATCCATGGGAGTAATGTTAAGATTTGGGGACATAATACCGTCATTATCCGTTATTTTCCGATATTTGTAAACATAGTTAACAAAACTTCCGACAATATCCGTTTTTTTCCGTCTTGAAATAATTTTAACTGGTTGATACATTGTCGGTAGTGTGGCTTGTTAGTTGTGTCAAATTTTCAGGAAATAAAATTATGCTCTATCCAACAAAAAAATCAATCAGTGTGTTGACTTTAGCAGGGTGTTTTTCAATCCTCCAGTTTACAGTAGGGGTAACTAATTCTAACGCACAAAGTAGTGAAGTTCAGCAATTATTGAACGAATTAAACCTTATGGAGCGGGAAGCTGACCCGCTAATACAGCAAATGATAGCTGAAGACTGGCAAAGAATTTATAGGCTTTCTTGTCAAGGATTAATTCAAGAGGCCAATCAACTCACGAAAAATGGAGATTATTGGGCGACTCAAGTTAATATACCACATTATGCAGCTAGGGCATCGGGAAATTATGCCGCCTCTGAACGGAGATATCAAGAATATAATAGAAGATGTCGGTAATGCCAGTCCATTAATCGGGTGTATCTCAAAATGTTTTTAACCTCAAAGTCAAATCAAACTTATCGCTCAATTTGGTAAAAATCACATGAAAAGTATTCTCGTAACAGCTTCAGCATTTTTATTGGTCATGTCTCCTGTTAACCAAGCAAAAGCTTCTACTCCTGATAATGTACAAACTAAAAACATATTGTGTTTAGACGTGTCAACAAATCAAACTTTTGCTAATACCGAAACTATTTTGTTGGTACAGCAACCTGTGGACCCGGTGTATATTGCTCCATCAACAGGACCAGAGAGCAACTGTACTTATTATATAGTGCGTGGTAAAGATGGAAAAATTTATGACTGCCGAAAATGTACATATGGCGGGCCGTATTGTTTTAGAAGAGAGTAGTGCGACTGTTATTTAAGATTCTAGACATCTGGTCAACAGAACTTCTCGCAATACTTCACTTTTCATGTCTCTGGGGATGCAAGAGAAAACCCTATCCCCATTAGACGATTTAGGTTTAAGGGAAAAATGAAAAATAAACTACTATTGATCTTGAATGTCTTAAACTTATGTTTTTGCATAGCTTTAGCTACCTTGTTGGCTATTATGGGTGAGCCAATACCTGCATTTTTGATCGGATTTATTGTGTTTATCTTCCTAGGGATAGTTCTTGGAATAATCTTCCCAAGTCGGTAGCCTTAATATCTTAGCCCAGACTCTTGAAAAATGGCTTAAATTCATTTTAAATAGGTTGTTATAAACTTACTACTGTTGCTGTTCCTTTTGTTACTGTTGCCAAAACTTCTAAAACTTTAGGAACCAAAGGCTTTAAATCAGCCAAACGATTTGATTGTGATTGTAAAATAATAATAGCTAGATTAAACTGCGGTAAATTTTGCTCAAACGGCAAATTCTTATCCACTGTAATAAAAATATCAAATTCTTGTGAAGCTAAACCTAACAGTTGACCATTCTTGATCCCAGTCCATCCCATTTGCGGAACAGTTTTGATATTATAACCTGTAAACTCCCTCATTAATCTTCGGTCAATACATTCATCTAAAAGAAGCCTCATTTCACGCTACCCTATCAATAAGCTCTTTTTCAAATTCTGCAAGTAAGCTAATAACTTGTTCTCTTGTTACCGTTGGAAAACCCTCTAAAAAATCATCAATTGATTCTCCTGCTTTAAGATAATCAAAAAGTGTTTGTATCGGAACTCTAGTACCTGAAAAAACAGGAACACCACTCATAGTTTCAGGAGATACATGGATAAGAGGCGAATATTTAGCCATTTTGATTACCTTCTTAGCTTCTACAGAGTAGATTAACCCAGAGCAATACGTCTTGTCTTTATATTCTAGCCTAGATTCTTGAAAAATGGGTTAAACTGATGCTAAATAGGGTTTGCTGACAAAGTACGGGCGAAGCATTCGGGCAATAACCTATCGGTGAAACCGTAGATTTTTTATCCGAATGCTTCGCCCCTACAGGACGCGGGCCGATGAAGACGCAAGGTTTTGAAGCACGATTCTCTCAAAATCTTGCACCTGTGGGAGCGAGAAAAGCCACAAAACCCTTACCTTGCCTACATTTCACCTTTATTCAGCAAACCCTAAATAGGTTAGGGAAGTGACTTTCAGTTAATGATGCTAAAAATGAACAATAATCTAAAATCAAGCCGATAATGACTAAATGCAACCGACGGAAGCCCAACTTAGACAACTCTATCAGCTAATTTCAATAAAGTCCGAAAACTATGGACGGGTAGGTTCTTTATGGGAGGGGAGGTCGGCGACGACCTTCTCGACCCCTAACTATCAGTCAACGATTTTTAAAAGCTTCGATCGCCGCTGGCAAAGTATAGTAAATTCTCTCCTCGCTAATTTTATCTAACAAGCGGGAACGTTGCAATTCTAAGTACAGATCGTGTTTAACCCTAGCGAGGGCGAAAACTATACCCTGTCTTGATAATTCTGCCGCTAATTCCTCAAGAATCTCCACTGCTGTACTATCCAATTCCCCAAGGGCCTCCGTATTCAAGACAAACCATTCTACCGGTTTTGTCTCCCGGGCAATGGCACTGAGAGCGCGACGTTTAAAGTCGGCCGCATTAGCAAAAAATAAGGGGGCATCGTAACGATAGATAACTAACCCCGGTATTGTTTGCGCTTCCGGCCAATCCTGGAGCGCGTGTAAACCCATCACCCCCGGAACCGTACCCAAGACGGCATCATCAGGCCGAGTAATGCGGGCCAATAAATCGATAACCGAGAGACCGATGGCGATAGCAACCCCGCTTAAAATCCCCGTGGTTAGCACCCCCACCATGGTCAGGACAGCGAGATTAAACTCACTATTGCGAAAGCTTTTTAGTCGTTTAGCGCCGGCGATATCCAGCAGTTTACAGGCTGCATAAATCACCAGCGCACCCAAGGCAGCCTTGGGAAAGAGTGCCAGTACTGGACCGAGCAGGAAAATGACCGCCACCACCACCACTGCCACCACCAGGGAGTAAATCTGACTTTTACTGCCCACAGAATCCCCCACCGCAGTGCGACTGGCGCTGCTGCTGATGGGAAATCCCTGACAAAAACCCGCCGCCAGATTCCCCAGTCCTAGGGCTAAAAATTCTTGATTGGCATCGATTTCTTGGTTATGACGTGCGGCGAAGGCTCTAGCGGTCAAGACGTTATCGGAATAGCCGACCAGGGCAATGCCGACGGCCGCGGTTCCTAGGGGTAGTAATTGGGAAAAATCTAGGGTTGGTAAGCCAAAATTAGGCAAAGTCTTGCTAATTTTCCCCACTACTGCCACCCCCTCCCCATCGAGATGGAAGGTGGCGACGGCGAGGGTTCCCAGTAAAACTGCCAGCAAGGGACCCGGTGCTTTGGGAAAATATTTTTGGATGATAAATAGAAATAGTAGCAGCAATAGAGCTAGGCTAAGGGTTGGCCAGTGCCATTGGTTTATTCCCCAGAAAAAAGCGAAAATTTCTTTAAAAACCGTATTTTCACGGATTGACAAACCACTAATTTTACCCAGTTGTCCCGCAATCATGATCACCGCCACTCCCGCCATATAACCGATTAGAATCGGTTTGGAGAGTAAATTAGCTAAAAATCCCAAGCGGGCGATATAACCAACTAAACAGATTAAACCGACCATTAGGGCTAAAAAAGCCGCTAAACTGCCGTAATTTTCCCCTTGAAGGCTCACCAGAGGTGCGATCGCTGCCGCCGTCATCACTGCCGTGGTCGATTCTGGTCCGAGGGATAGTTGCGATGAGGAGCCGAAAAGGGCGTAAACTAGGGCGGCTGGCACGAGAGTCCACAATCCCACCACGGGATCGACCCCGGCCAGGTCGCCGTAAGCCATACACTGGGGAATAGCGTAGGCTGCCACGGTGACACCGGCGAGTAGATCTCGGACTAGCCACTGCCATTGATAGGAGCGCAGGTTTTTTGGCCCGGGTAAATCAGAAAAATCGACTCGTCGGGAGTTTTTACTCATAGTTTTTCTCTCTTAACGGCGACTTAAGGGACTTGCGTGGGAATAATATCCCAGCCAGAAAATCGCTCTGTAGAAGAATCAGATCAGCCAGATGGCACATGATCAAAGCGCAAGTCCCTTAGCTGCGGGGGCTCTCCAAGGCTCTCGCCCCACTTAGGGTGATCAGCAAACCTGAGCGAGCGGAGGGCGCAAGCTTTGCGCCCCTACAGTAACGGATTTTGTCCACAATGTAGGGGCGAACTGCGTTCGCCCAAAAGGTACATTATCAAAGCGCAAGTCCCTAACCTAATTTTAACGGAAGAATTGGCTAGGAAAAGCCTTGAGGCTGAGACATTTTCTGTCAGCAGGATATTTATACCATTTTAGCCGTAATTTTAGTTAAACTGGCTAAATATACTCGGAAATATCCTCTTGACAATCATCGGCTAAGTATGATAGAGCGCGGAAACGTAAACCGACTAATTGTTCGTAGAGAGGATTTAACTTGCACAGAGGCGGAATATGGACTAATTTATGGCCAAAAAGCACGATATCGCGTTCAAAAGGACATTGAGGCGGCACCATTTTGCAGATAAACCGGGCCAAGCGCGGATCGTGCATTTCCACCCCATCTAACCAGTCTTTGAGGGGATGCAGCAGATCTGGGTGGGGATGTTCGGCACTGATAAACTCGGATTTATTCGCTTCTGTGGTAATTTCGGGAATTTCACAGATAGTATGTTCTAAAGCTGACAAGGCCTCGATTTCTAACCCGAAAGCATCCCGATAACTACGCAGTAATTGCGCTTCTGCGGGGGAATAAACGCCATCGGCGATCGCTACCATAACCGCCGTGCGGAGGAAGTTTTCTGATATTTTGGGGTCATGACCGAAACTTGCGGCCAATTCTTCGGGACTAATCGATTGATAGAGAACGTGGTCGTCATCTAATTCTAATTCGTGAGCGAAACGGGCGATCGATTCCTGCTCGCTGGTGCTATAATCCCCATCAGACCAGGCAATTGTCAGTAATCCCCGTAACCAGTCCCTAACTTGTTCGTTAGTGTAGCGGTATTGAACAGAGCTAACCATAGGTATGTATTGCTAAAACTGATTCTAGTTTCTCAATTTAATTCTACCCATCGCCCCTGGATTCTAGTGGCTCCTGTTCATATCATTTAACTATAGCCAATAACCCCATGGTCAGATCGGAATTTTTCGTTTTTCAGCCAGCATAATCGGGCAATTTTCGCCCCTAGGAGCAGGGGTAAGTGGTGCTGCTTCTTGTACCTTCCCCAACCGCGTCAGTCCTACTGAAAAGGCGGATTCCTAGGATTAACGGCCAATACCGAGGTAACGGAAACCAGCTGCTGTCACCACCGCAGGATCGAGGAAATTGCGACCATCAATTAACACGGGTTCGCGCATGGTTTTAACCATTTTGCCGTAGTCGAGACGGAGGAATTCTTGCCATTCCGTCACCACCACCAAAGCGTCACAACCATCGGCCAATCTTTCTGGATCCGATTCGATAATCACACCGCTTAAACCGTGACTTAAACCACTTTGGGAAACGATCGGATCATAAGCTTTTACCTTAGCACCTAAACGATTTAACTGTTCGATCATGGTTAAAGCCGGGGCATCGCGCATATCATCGGTATCGGGTTTAAAAGTTAATCCCAACAAACCGACGGTTTTACCCTTGAGGATTTTTAATTCCTGTTGCAGTTTTTCGATCGCGATTGTCCGTTGACGTTTGTTAACATTGATAGCGGCGTTAAGTAATTCCGTTTCGTAACCGTAGTCTTCTGCGGTATGTACCAAAGCCGACACATCTTTGGGGAAACAGGAACCCCCCCAACCGATCCCGGCCGAGAGGAACTTGCTGCCGATACGGGAATCTAAACCGATACCTTTAGCCACTTGGGTGACATCGGCCCCCACGCGATCACAGATATTAGCTACTTCGTTAATAAAGCTAATTTTGGTGGCTAGGAAGGCATTAGCGGCGTATTTAATCATTTCCGCCGAACTGAGATCCGTAACCACCACGGGAACGGGAGGCAAGGAGGGATCGTCAGCGAATTGGCGTTTAACCAAAGGAGCGTACAATTCCTTCATCATTTCAATAGCTTTCGGGTTATTACTGCCTAAAACAATGCGATCGGGGTTAAAAGTATCATAAACTGCCGAACCTTCGCGTAAAAATTCGGGATTGCTGACCACATCGAATTCCGCTTCGATGCGTTCTAGTGTACTAATACCGCCACCAGCGGCCACGAGATTTTTTTGTCTCTCGGCCACCCCATCGAGGACGATCATCCGTACCCAATCCCCAGAACCGATGGGAACGGTAGATTTATTGACGATTACTTTATAACCACCGTTGAGATGGGCCCCAATACCCCGGGCCACCGCTTCCACATAACGGGTGTCACTTTCTCCCGTGGGTAGTGCTGGTGTACCAACAGCGATAAAGAGGATTTCACCGTGTTTAACTCCCGCTTCTAGGTCCGTGGAAAATTCCAGATTGCCAGAGGCTGCTGAAGACTGCATTAATTCCGATAACCCCGGTTCATAGATGGGGGATTGTCCCGATTTCATTAATTTGACTTTTTCTTCATTGTTGTCAATACAGATGACATGATGGCCGATATGTGCTAGACAAACCCCAGTGACTAAACCCACATAACCCGTTCCGATAACACAAACACGCATGATAATCACTCCAGTGACAATTAAGTTAATTTTATTGATTAGGGATTAGCTTAGACGAGAACGGAAATCCTCGATCGTCATTTTTAAACCCTGACTTAGAGGAATAGTGGGACTCCAATCCAGATAGGTTTTAGCACGAGTGATATCCGGTTGTCGTTGCTTGGGATCATCTTCCGGTAGTGGTTTATAGACTAATTCGGCATCGGGATTAATCATGCCTTGGATCACTTGCGCTAATTCCAGAATTGTGTATTCGTCGGGATTGCCGAGATTAACTGGCCCGATAAAGTCCCCATTCATCAAACGCATTAACCCTTCCACTAGGTCAGAAACATAGCAAAAACTGCGGGTTTGGGAACCTTGACCATAAACCGTCAGGGGTTCACCGCGCAAAGCTTGCACGACGAAATTACTCACCACTCGTCCATCGTTTTCCAACATTCGCGGGCCGTAGGTGTTGAAAATCCGGGCCACCCGGATATCGACTTTATGCTCCCGATAATACTCAAAAGCCAGGGTTTCCGCTACCCGTTTACCCTCGTCATAACAGGAACGCGGCCCAATGCAGTTGACGTTGCCTCGATATTCTTCCGTTTGCGGATGCACATCGGGATCGCCATAGACTTCTGAGGTAGAAGCGAGCAAAAATCGCGCTTTTACCCTTTTAGCTAGGCCCAGCATATACAGAGTCCCTAAAACATTGGTTTTAATCGTTTTTACTGGGTTATATTGATAGTGGATTGGGGAAGCAGGACAGGCCAGGTGATAGATCTGATCAACTTCTAGACGGATCGGCTCGGTTATATCGTGACGAATTAGCTCAAAATAAGGATTTCCTAGCCATTTAACGATGTTTCGGCGCACCCCCGTGTAGAAGTTATCCAGACAGATCACTTCATGACCCTGTTCCATCAAGCGATCGATTAGATGAGAACCGATAAAACCCGCACCGCCTGTAACTAGGATTCTCATGTAATTGACAAGTAAACATATAAAATTATTCTTAAAATACCCTTACGCTGGCTTTTTGGCAAATATTTTTTTTGACGGGGTGTTATCAGCGATCGCCGATTCAAGGCTAATGGCTGAATAATGGCTCGGTAATCCTTAAAATGGAAATAACACGCAAATTTGAGGCTAGATTATGACCAGTGCCGGGCAAAATAAGTTATTTATCCTGATCGATGGGCATTCTTTGGCTTTTCGTGCCTATTATGCCTTTGCTAAGTCTCGTTCTGGTCCTCTGCGTACTTCTACCGGCATTCCCACCAGTGTTTGTTTTGGGTTTTTAAATTCTCTGCTGCAGTTACTAGAAACTCAAAAACCCACTTATTTAGCAGTTGCTTTTGATTTAGCAGTCCCTTCTTTTCGCCATGAAGCTGATGTTAATTATAAGGCTAATCGGCAAGAGACTCCCGAAGAATTTCGCCCCGATTTAACTAATCTGCAAAGTCTCTTGGCAGCGATGAATATTCCTGTTGTGACTTCTCCGGGTTATGAAGCAGATGATGTTTTAGGAACTTTGGCAAAACAGGCCGGCGATAATGGTTATACAGTCAAGATTTTAACAGGCGATCGAGATTTATTCCAATTGGTAGATGAGGAGAAAAAAACCACGATTCTCTATCTGGATATTAATGCGGTCAAAAGTACATCGGGACAGGGTTATACAGAATTTAATTCCCAAGCTGTCACGGAAAAGTTAGGGGTGACACCAAAACAGGTAGTAGATTTTAAAGCTCTTTGCGGTGACAAGTCTGATAATATCCCCGGGGTGCGCGGAATTGGCGAAAAAACAGCGATAGATTTATTAAAAAAATACGATAACTTAGACGATATATATACCAATCTGGAATCGATCAAGGGAATGGTAAAAACTAAATTATTAGAGGGAAAACCCGCCGCCGAAAGTTCTCGCTATTTAGCCAAAATTGCCCTTGATGCCCCCGTTAGTCTCGAAGAGGATAAATTTCGTCTCCGAGGTTTTGATCGGCGTTTAGTTAAACCTTTATTGGAAAGATTAGAATTAAAGAAAATTCTCCAGAAACTCGATCAAATTCAACAGCATCTAGGTGGCACTCCTACCCTAGAATTAACTAGCGATGCTGATTCTAATCAATTGTCTCTGTTTGATTTACCCCCTATTTCTCCACCAGTTCTAATTGCTCCGGAAATTATTGATACTATTCCTAAGTTAGATGCTTTACTGGCCAAATTAACAACTTTCACTAATCCACATTTTCCTGTCGCTTGGGATACCGAAACCACAGATTTAAATCCTCGTGTAGCCAAATTGGTCGGGATCGGTTGCTGTTGGGGAAAAGAATTAAATTCTATGGCCTATATTCCCATCGGCCACCAGAGCGGTGATAATTTAAATCTAGAGATAGTCCTCGAAAAATTACGCCCAATTTTAGCCAGTGATAATTATCCGAAAGTCTTCCAGAATGCGAAATTTGATATTGATGTTTTTTATCATCAAGGAATTACCGTTAAAGGTCTAGTTTTTGATACTATGGTGGCTAGTTATGTCCTCCATCCCGAACTAACTCATAATCTCGAAGATTTATGCGATCGCTATTTGGACGGTATCAGTTCCCTTAGTTATAAAAGTCTCGGTATTCCTACGGGAAAAACTATCGCTGATTTAGATATTACCACCACTGCTAACTACTGCGGATTAGATGCCTACGCTACCTATTTACTTCGAGAAAAATTACAGGCAGAATTAACTAAAATTCCCCCTTTATATCAATTATTCTCAGAGGTAGAATCTCCCTTAGTCATGGTGCTGTGGCAGATGGAAAATTATGGTATAAAAATTAATATTAACTATCTAAAAAACTTTTCCCAGCAACTAGAAAGAGACTTGGCAGACATAGAAAAAAATGCCTACGAATCTATCGGAGAAACTTTTAA
This sequence comes from Microcystis viridis FACHB-1342, assembly GCF_014698335.1. GTDB lineage: Bacteria > Cyanobacteriota > Cyanobacteriia > Cyanobacteriales > Microcystaceae > Microcystis > Microcystis ichthyoblabe_A. Next base: position 17,891 of record NZ_JACJSV010000012.1, read on the forward strand.
TCTTAGCTCTCCTAAACAGTTAAGTGAAATCCTCTTCGATCGATTAGCACTCAACCGCAAAAAATCCAGAAAAACTAAAACAGGTTACTCCACCGATCAAAGTGTTTTAGAGAAACTACAAGGAGATCATCCCTTAGTTGATTATATCCTTGAACATCGCACCTTATCCAAATTAAAATCCACCTATGTGGATGCTTTACCGAAATTAGCCGAACCAAAAACCGCAAGAGTGCATACAGATTTTAATCAAACCATCACCAGCACCGGACGCTTATCATCCTCCAATCCTAACCTACAAAATATCCCCATTCGCAGTGAATTTTCTAGACGAATTCGTCAAGCTTTTATTCCCGAAGATGGTTACTTATTAGTGTCAGCGGACTACTCACAAATCGAGTTAAGAATTCTCGCTCATCTCAGTCAAGAACCAGTTTTATTAGAAGCTTATCGTAGTAATCAAGATGTTCATAAAGTCACCGCTCAATTGCTCTTTGATAAAGGGGAAATTACCTCCGAAGAACGCAGTTTAGGAAAAACAATTAACTTCGGAGTTATTTATGGCATGGGAGCGCAAAAATTCGCCCGTGAATCGAAATTAACCGTAGAGCAGGGCAGAAAATTTATTGAAAAATATCATCAACGTTATGCCCAAGTATTTGAGTATTTAGAGAATAGCAAAAAACAAGCAATTGCTCAGGGATATGTAGAAACAATTTTGGGTAGAAGACGTTATTTTAACTTCGATAATCCCCTCTTAAAAAGACTGCGAGGACTGTCCTTACATGACATCGATTTAGATAGCCTCAAACTCAACAACGAGGAAGCACAATTATTAAGATCGGCTGCTAATGCGCCCATTCAGGGTTCCAGTGCTGATATTATTAAAGTAGCGATGGTAAAATTGGCCGAGGTACTGCAAAATTATCGAGCGAGATTACTGCTGCAAGTCCATGATGAATTAGTCTTGGAAGTACCGAGGGAAGAATGGCCATCCCTAGAGTCAAAAATCAAGACGACTATGGAAGAAGCTGTCTCCTTGACGATCCCTCTCTTGGTAGAAATTAAAGCCGGTGACAATTGGATGGAAACCAAATAAAACTATGATCGAAAACAGACAATTTTTAACCCCAGAAGAATCCGCAGATGTGGACGCTGCCCTCTTGACTTCTCCCGAAAAATTCCTGACTCGTTTAACGATTTCTTCCCTACGCTTATTAAAAATCATCGCCGAAGATACGGGAGTAACCCTAGAAGAACTAACCCATAAACAGGTCATTCAATGGCTAGAAAAAGATAGTAAACTGCGTCGGGAACAGGGGATCGAAGCGGCAGTGCTGAAATGGTAAATAAACTCTTAAAAAATCAGCTACCCCTGACAATTTATGCTAGTTTTTAGCTATAAAGTTACTGGAGTTACAACAATGACAATTACCCTAAAAGTTCCTAGTATTGCCTGTGAAGGTTGCGCTAATACCATTACTAAAGCGATTAATAATCAGCAACCAGCAGCCCAAATATCGGTGGATGTAGCCAATAAAATCGTCACCGTAGAAACCACCGCATCCCCCGCAGAAATTGCCCAATGGATCAGCGAAGTCGGCCATACTGTTGAGTCTAGCAGTGAGGGTTGACATCCTCCCCCGTTAAAAATAGACCTCTGGTAAAAATCAAAAATTGTCGTGATTATTGTTGAATATCATCTCGAATACTGCGATATTTCTTAGCAAGAGTGCGGAGATTTCACTTGAATGTTGCCGAGGCTAAAACTTGAATTATCGGTTGATTAGTCATCTTCTAACCCTTCCCAAAGTTGAGAAACGGGAATGGTTTGTCCTGTCATGGCTTCATGCCAAGCTTGCCGAAAGTCTGCTAAAATTTCTGCTTGAGATGTATCTTGGGTTTCCTCCTCTGGGATGAGAATAATAACTTCTACACGGCTGTTTTTGTCTATGATTAAAGGATGATCTAGGGTGAGTTGTCCTTGTTCATCAATGGTTGCCATAACCTTGAGTGCTTTCATGTTTCTCTGCTTGAGTGGGTTAGTTCAATATCTAAATGCTGCTAATTTTCCCAAAGTTTTACCTGCTCAGAATCTTTTCTAGTTCTTTAACTAAAAATGGTAAATCATTTTTAACAGTATTCCAAACAATATCTTCATCAACATTTAAGTAATCGTGTACTACTTTGCTCCGCATTCCGACGACTGCTTGCCAAGGAATTGTTGGATAATTCTCCCGAAAGTCTGGTGATACACGACGCGCTGCTTCTCCGATAATTTGCAATAAATGGGTGAGGGATAACCGTAAAAGTTCGTTATTATCAAAATCTTCTCGACTGACACCTTCTACAAAGCTAAGTGCTTTATTTGCTGTGTCAATCATGTGTTGAACATACACTTGATTATCTTTTTGCGACATAACACACCTCTGCTGTTGCTAAAACACGCTCACGAATATGATGATTAAGAGATTTGATGGTAACGAGATCAATAGTACGTCCATCAAATAATTGAGATAGTTCTTCTTGAATTTGATGAAGTTTGAAAAAACTGGGGGTAAAACCAAGTTCAAACTCAACGAGCAGATCAATATCACTATCTGCGGTGAAATCATCTCGTAAAACTGAACCAAATAAGGAAAGTTTATGAATATGCCAATGTTGGCAAAGTTGTGAGAGTTTTTCTTGAGGAATTTTCATATTTTTGTGTTGATCAGATTAGTTTTACTCCCAAGCTTTCTAGTTGTTGATTTATCCAAGCGGTTGCCGTTTCTTCATCGGTTTCTAATAAAGGGTCTATTTAGAGATTTTTTGCAACTTCATCCCTATTTTTCTCATTTTTGAACTCTCAAAAATTAATTATCCAAGAAGTCTAATCGAAGATTTTAACCGAGGCTAAAACTTCTTCTTTGAGCATAAGTATAGCTTTTGTCATTGCGTTTGTTAGAGAATTAATATCTTTGAGGACATAATCTAAATATCCATTATTAAGTGCAATATGAGCGCGAGGCCAAACATCACAATGAGGCCAAGAAGCATCTGAACATTCAATGTGAAGGTGTAAGCTTTGTTTATATTTAGCATGAGCAGCATCATCAGGTTCATTAGGATCGCAATGAAGTAAACAAAATTCTTTTTCTGCTGGTTCTGGTAAGGTTTTATCAATGATATAAAAATGAAGATAAGCACGGTCTAGATAAAATTTTTCTTTTTTGCCTTGATAGGTTTTATACCATCTTTCATAATAGGTAGCTTGTAAGTCAGGGACAAAAGTTTTAAAACGGCTCTCAGTATATTGATTCGTTGTTGATTGATAAGTATCTTTGACAGACGCAACATATTCGTCACCTTTACTAACAGGTTGAACAAATAGCTTATTTTTTAAAACAAGTGGCCTTAGCATCTTTTTAATTAATTGAGGACGCTCTTTCAAATCTTGAGAGTTTATTTCAATTCTCATCTTTTGTATTCATACACCATAAATAGAACAATCTTCTTCAGTAAATCCGTAAAGCTTAGAGACAGCTTTATCAATTTCAATTTCAAGTTGAATTGCTTCTTTTCCTGATGCTAAAAAACGCTGATCAACAAGACGTAAAAGCTGAGACATATCAAAGGATGACACTTTTGTTGGATCAGGAACAGGAGTTTTTAAAAGCGTTTTTGGTTCTAACATTGAGTAACCACTACCATATTTATGCGAATGTTCAGAAATATAGCGATAGCAAATACTAGAATTCAAAATTGCGACAAAATACCGCAGTAAATCACTCTCCAGTTGACGATCTTTAGGATAAATAATTGGGGAACGAATAACAGCAAACTTGCCTTCAATATCAAGGGAAAAACGAGGCATAATTGACAAATGGGGACTAATAATTTTAGGTCTAAGTAAATAATCACAACGGGGGCTATCTAATTGCCACCATGATTTATTTTCCTTTTTTACGGCGTAACGAGATTCTAACATTTCTTGATGTAGTAACAAATATTTCCAAGTTTTGGGATATTTATTTCTAATCTCATCCTCTTCCAATAATTTTTCCTCAAAATAAGGATAAAAAAGATATTGACTAACTTTCTGAGGAGTAGTATAAACTTCCATTTCTCGATCAGATAAATAAGGAATAAAAATAGCTTCCTCTCCTTTAGGAATATGAGATTTGGATACAATAAATACCTTGTTGTTGCCAGTTTGCACTCCAACGCGAATATTCATAAACTCTGAAAGTTTTGGTAAAGTTTCTAGCTTTTGTTGAATTCGAGCAATTGAAGGAGGTTTGATCAACCAGTCTTCCCCATTAAAAGCATTTTGAGGAACTTTAAAAACACTGTAAAATTGACTTTCTACTTCCCTTCCTTCTACAACATCTTGTAAAGCACGTCCCACTAATTCTTGACAATGAGAAATCGTCGCTAAAGGTTCTGGTTGTACATTAAATCGCTTCTGAAAAATGAGAAGAACAATGTAAGTATCTACTTGACCAAAAATTGGGATAGCAGATAGATCAACTAAGCAACGAATCCAAGCTTCTTGGGTGATAAGTTGACGAATTTTAGCATCACTTTTTGACAAAAGAAATTTATGAGGTAAAACAAATAATCCATAACCACCCGGTTTTAATACTTCTAATGCTATTTTGATAAAAGCTAAAGATAAATCAATTCTTCCCCTTCCATCATCTCCCATAAATTGTGCAATTCTTTTTCTCATTGCTTCTGTTTGATCCGACAAAGCAACAAAGTGGGGATTAGTAATAACTGCACTAAAACTCTCTTTTAATTCGGGATGATCTTGATAGTATTGAATTGACTCTGCTGTTTTAATGGATAATTGTGACGGTAATTGATCTGTCAAAACTAAGTGAAGAAGTGAAAGAGATAAAAGTGCCGCTTGACAAGCATTAGGATCAACATCCAATCCAAAAACATTCTGAAAAGCTGATTGAATCAATTCAGTTGTAACTTCTCCCTGCATAGGATCACACTGAATTTCTAATAAAGTTCTTACAAAGATTCCTGAACCGATAGCAGGTTCTAACGTTTTTAATTGTTGAAATTCAATGGGAGGCATTTGTTCCCGTAGATACCGAGCAAAAAACCTCGCAATAAATTGAGGAGTATAAATACTTCCATAAGCTTTATTTCTCTGCTCTGTTGGTAGGGGGGGAAATAAGCTTAGTTGATCGGATTCTTCAACTCTTAAAATACTGGTATATCTTTCATAAATTCGACTAAGAGCGTGTTTAGAAATGAGAGAAAAATCATATTCGTAAGGTCTTGCAGATTTAATTCTATAAAAATCCTGCAGCAAAGCTTTCACAGTTTGAGTATTTAAACTATCAAAAGCACTGAGTAAGGAGCGATCAATTAAATACTCAGGTATGTTAGTTTGTCCAAAATCTTCAAGAGTTTTAAGAATTGACTCTCGAATGGTTAAGGAATTGCTGTTATTTTTTAAGAAGGTTTCAAATAGGGTATTTGAATTAGAAAATTCGTCATACCTTTGGGGATATAAGCGGCGATAATTATCTTCAACGGCTCTCGTAAAAATAATAGCATTAAACAAAGCCGAAAACTGTTGATTAGATATATTTTCTTCCATTTCGGCATATAGATTTCGCTTCCAGAATGAAATCGTTTCAATCAAAGCATCATCCAAAGCAGGAAGATTAGGATGATGGCGTTGCCCTGAAATGGCTTCAAATACTCCGCTTCTGAGATTGTCTAAATTTTCGCGAGAAATTGGATATGATTTTGCAATTTTTTCTGGGCTACATCTGTTAAAAACATAAAGGATTTTCTCGGATTCAACTTGAATATGCCAGTCAAGTAAATTATTATAGGAAATGCCCAAAAGATTTTTTTTCTGAGTATAATTAAGGTCGGCATAGGGTCTTTTCAAAAAAGTAATAACAGCCTGATGTTCTAATCCATGTTCAACAATAAGATGAGCATTGGCAAAATCATTCGTTGATGGAATATCTAAGCTATCACTGGGTGTCCATTCAAAATTATAGGCAAAATCATTAAGTATTTTCCTAGTACGATCTACAGTCAGCAATGTCGATGACGATGGTGCTGTCAGTTCCATTACTATACTGTAAAGATTTTGTACCATGACAACGATTATCCTTGCTATCGAAACTTTATATCTCCATCAAACAAATGTATCATACTCAGGCAGAATTAGAAAAGTATTTTGACTAGGTTGTTATGGTCATTTCTTTGATGACCGTTAATGGCGATCGCATTTGGGGCAGCTTTGCCGTTCCCATTCTCCCAACTCCCACAAAGCAGCAATCTTCAATCTCTTACCACAGTTCCGACATTGAGACAATTGGGGAAGTGAGGGCAAAGATTAACTGATGGCTGTGGCAATTGTCCGTGACTCAATATCTGTAATAATCTAATAAAGCCCTTGTAAACCTTCTTTAAGCTCTGGGTTTTCGTCTTGATCGAGATGCACAAAATCGCCCTTAGATGAGAATTAGTTTACAAAAATTTACATTTGGAGATAAGGAGCAATGAGTCAAGTTTCCGGTACAGATGTTCCCGATTTGGGTCGTCGTCAATTTATGAACCTGTTGACCTTTGGTACAATTACCGGAGTAGCAGCGGGGGCTTTGTATCCGATTGTTAAGTATTTTATTCCCCCCTCGGCCGGTGGTACGGGTGGCGGTGTCACCGCAAAAGATGCCCTAGGCAATGATGTGATTGTCAGTCAATTTCTGACCACCCATAACGCTGGCGATCGCACCTTAGCCCAAGGCTTAAAAGGCGACCCCACCTATTTAGTCGTCCAAGAGGACAAAACCCTGGCCAACTACGGAATTAACGCCGTCTGTACCCACTTAGGTTGTGTGGTGCCTTGGAATGCCAGCGAAGAAAAATTCATGTGTCCTTGCCACGGTTCCCAGTACAATGCCGAAGGAAAAGTAGTTCGCGGTCCAGCGCCTCTATCCTTAGCCCTCGCCCATGCCAACGTCACCGATAATGATAAAGTCGTCTTCTCCACTTGGACGGAAACCGACTTCCGCACCGGCGAAGAACCCTGGTGGTCCTAGATTATTCAATGTGACGAGATTTGGAATTATTCGACCTATAGAGATGAGAACATTCAACTTTTTAAGCTTCCCGCAAGTCCACAGACAGGCCCTAGTGAAAGCTGTCCTCGTGGCGATCGCTACCGTTTCCCTACTCCTAACCAGCGATGTCATTAACCCCCAATCTGCCCAAGCATATCCTTTTTGGGCGCAACAAACCGCCCCGGAAACCCCCAGAGAAGCAACAGGTCGGATTGTCTGCGCGAACTGCCATTTAGCCCAAAAACCCGCCGAAATTGAAATCCCCCACTCGGTATTACCCGATAGCGTCTTTGAAGCAGTAGTAAAAATCCCCTACGATCCCGCCAGTCAACAGGTGTTAGGAGACGGATCCAAGGGGGGTTTAAACGTCGGTGCAGTCTTAATGCTACCGGATGGTTTTAAAATCGCGCCCCCCGATCGCATTCCCGAAGAAATGCAGGAAAAACTCGGTGGAGTCTATTTCCAATCCTACAAAGAAGGTCAAGATAACGTGGTTATCGTCGGCCCCTTACCCGGTGATCAATACAAAGAAATCGTTTTCCCCGTCCTGGCCCCCGATCCTAGCCAAAATAAAGGTATTCACTTCGGTAAATATGCTGTGCATTTAGGGGCCAATCGTGGTCGCGGTCAAGTGTACCCCACCGGTGAACCCAGCAATAATAACGCTTTCAAAGCTTCTACCGCAGGTACAATTAGCCAGATCAGCAAAACCGAAGCCGGTGGTTATGAAGTCACCATCACTTCCCAAGCTGGCCCCGTGGTGGAAAATATTCCCGCAGGTCCTGAGTTAATCGTCTCGGAAGGTCAAGTGATCGAAGTGGGACAATTTTTAACCAGTAACCCCAATGTTGGCGGTTTTGGTCAAAAAGAGACGGAAGTTGTCCTACAAAATCCCGGCCGGATCAAAGGATTAGTTTTATTCCTCGGTGGCATTATGTTATGCCAAATCCTCTTAGTTATTAAGAAAAAACAAGTGGAAACAGTACAAGCGGCCGAAATGAATTTCTAATCGCAATATTTCGGTTATTTTTGCTAGAAAGCGGGTTATTTGCCCGCTTTTTAGCTTTGAGTCAGGAAAATGCTCACCGCTCGCTGCCGTCTGATACAATCGGTTCAGCTTAACCGATAAGTGTCAATTTTTTATGAATCAGTCGCTTGTTCCAGTCATTCTCGCCGGGGGTAAAGGGGAACGTTTTTGGCCTCTCAGTCGTCTAGCGCGTCCGAAACAGTTTCTCTGTCTTGATGGTAGTGGTCGCAGTCTTTTACAAGCAACGGCCGATCGTCTATTATCTTTAGGGGCAGGTTGGGAAAATCTCTGGGTAATTACCGCTAGTGCGATCGCTGATGGTGTCCGCGAACAACTGCCCGATTTACCGGAGAGTAACCTATTAGTGGAACCGGTGGGCAAGGATACGGCCCCGGCTGTGACTTGGGCTACTTTAGAAGTGATAAAACGTTATGGTAAAGAAGTGGCGATCGGTTTTTTTCCTGCCGATCATTATATTGGTAATCAAGAGGCTTATATTAACACTTTAAAAGCGGCCGTAGAAGTGGCCGTCAGCCAAAAAGCGATCGTTACTTTAGGAATTAAACCCGATTATCCCTCCACCGGTTACGGTTATATCGAACAGGGAGAAAATCAAGGCGAATTTAATGGTTTACCCGTCTATAAAGTGAGTCGTTTTACGGAAAAACCCGATCGCACCACGGCTGAAAAATTCCTAGAAACGGGACTTTTTAGCTGGAATAGCGGAATGTTTATCTTTCAGGGACAAGTGGTTTTAGAGGAGCTAAAAACCCACGCTAATAATATTTTACAACCTCTGAGCGATCGGGGCATCGCTGCCTATGAGGATTTAGAGAAAAAAAGTATCGATTATGCTTTGATGGAAAAAACCCAACTCGCTTACGTTTTACCCGCTAATTTCGGTTGGGATGATCTGGGAGATTGGAATGCTCTGGAAAGATTACTGGAAGCAAAGGGCAAAAATATTGAACTGGCCAATCATGTCGGTTTGGATACGGAGGGGGCTATTATCTATGCTAGTGATGAGGAAGAAGTGATCGTTACTATTGGTTTAAAAGATCTGGTAATTGTTCGCGACGGTAAAGCGACTCTCGTTGTCCACAAAGATCGTACCCAAGATATTAAACAAGTTCTCAAGCACTTACAAACCGATCCCAAATTGGAGAAATTGTTATAGGATCGATATTAGTTACCAGCTTTTTCAGTAATCAGTGATCAGTAAACAGTAATCAGTGAAAAGACAGTAGGAAACCTCTATTTAAGTAAGTAGTTATAATTAAATTGAAGATAGATTTTGTCTCTGATCCCCCCTGCCCCCCTTGATAAGGGGGGTGTCCATCCCCCCTTAGTCCCCCCTTGATAAGGGGGGTATTTGATAATTTTTAACGCCTACCTACTTAATACTGCTCACTTAAAACTCAAATCTGATCACTGGTAACTTACCCACTGATAACTGATAACTGATCACTGATAACTGATAATACCGTGTTCTCACTCCCCCAAACCAGTCAAAGACAAAAAGAAATCCTTGAGATAGTTCTCGGCAACGGTTGGGACTATATGCGCGGGGTTTTAACCCTAGGAAAAACAGAAAATCCCCAGATTCCCACCCCAGAAGTTCTCAAAAAAATCCTTGTGGAATTGGGTCCTTTTTATGTCAAATTGGGACAGTTACTTAGTACCCGTCCCGATCTGCTACCCGCTAATTATATCGAGGCTTTAACTGCCCTACAAGCGCAAGTTCCTCCCGTTGCTTGGACAGATATAGAAATAGTCATCACCGAACAGTTAGCAAAACCGATCGAACAGGTATTTAAGTATATTAATACCCAACCGATCGCCGCAGGATCGATCGGGCAAATTCATCGGGCAACTTTATTATCTGGGGAGGAAGTAGCGATTAAAGTCTTGCGTCCGGGGATCGAAAAAATTGTCGCCCAAGATAGTGCCTTAATTAAGGGAATTGCTGATTTAGTTGCCCTCACAGAATTTGGTCAAAGTTATGACGTTGTTGACTTAGCAGAGGAGTTTATTAAAGCAGTTAATGCGGAATTAGATTTCACCCAAGAAGGTCATTATACTGACCAATTACGCTATAATTTAACCCAGAGTCGGTGGTCAGAACCCAAACAGTTAGTTATTCCTAAAATTTATTGGCACTTAACTAATTCCAAGCTATTAGTGTTAGAATGGTTAGAAGGAAAACAAATTTTAGAGGCTGATGTTTCTAGACCGCCAACTGAGCAAGCAATTTCCCAAAGAAAAAGTGAAATAACTAGAATTTTGTTTCGGTCATTTTTTCAACAAATTTATATTGATGGCTTCTTTCATGCCGATCCTCACCCGGGTAATATTTTCTATCTTGACGATGGTAGAGTGGCTTTAATTGACTGTGGTATGGTGGGCAGATTAGACCCGCAAACTCAACAAATTTTAACAGAATTGTTATTAGCAATTGTTGACTTAGATGCGAAAAGATGCAGTCAACTAACTATTAAACTGTCCGAGTCAGTAGTTCCGATTACTTTAGTACAATTAGAGGTGGATTATGAGCGGATGTTGCGAAAATATTATAACCTCAATTTAAATCAAATTAACTTTAGTGAGGTGGTTTATGAACTTTTGCAAATTGCCCGTCGCAATAGAATTAAACTTCCGGGTAATTTAGGTTTATTTGCCAAAAGTCTCGCTAATCTAGAAGGAACTGCCCGAAAATTTAATCCTGATATTAATATCCTGGAAGAAGTTAAACCGCTATTAACTAATATTCTTGAACAACAGTTAATCGGTAGCACTCCCCTACAAACTGCCCTAAGAACAGTTTTAGACTTGAAATCTTTTTCCCTGAAATATCCCCGTCAAATTGAAGTTTTACTAGATGGTTTAACCTCGGAAACTTTAAATGTTAATCTGAAAATTCGCGACTTAGATAATCTCCGTCGCAGTTTAGATAATTCCGCCAATCGACTAGCTTTTAGTGTGATTATTGGTTCCTTAATTATCGGGGCCGCCATTGTCACAGCCAGCACCCAATCTCGGCAATTAACTATTATTAGTACCGTATTATTTGCTACAGCTAGTTTTATCGGTTTATGGTTAGTTGTCGGTATCCTGCGATCAGGAAGATTGCGCTAGAAATTCTCGCCATTAAATTAAGATTTGTTGTTGTAAAAATTTCGCCCACCGACTAGCCAATTCAACTTCAGTAAAGGGAATTTTTTCAGGCGATCGCTCCTTAAAAATAAATTCTAGAAAAGGGGAACCCTGCGGGGGAAGAGCATCTAAATCCACCACTTGATTATTAACTAGCAGACGGATTTCTTTGACCTCCTCTAGGGAAAAAGTTTGTAAATTGATCACTCCCTTACGAGTTGGTTTTCCCCAAGTGATAATTTTATCTTTTTGACCTAAGACAGAATATATATCATACTTAGCTCGCTCGAAGTTTTCCGCCCATTGTCGATAGATTTCCACTTTTTGGTATTCATTCCAACCACTCCAAGCCAACCAAATAAATAGAATTAATAAAGGTGTCCACAATAACCCGCGTTCCATAAACTATCTCTCCAAAATTCTGGCCAATTAATCGTATTTTAGGCTAATTTGCAGCCAGGAATTATCAGCCGTCGGCCTTTTTTCCCCACTTCCCAACCCGAAACGGTCAAACCCTTTGCTAATTTTTGGCTTTTTACTTGCTATAATCGAGTGTCGAATTTGAGTAGGAGACGGGAGAAAATGGCCGATTGGCAGGAAATAGAGGGGGGGATCACGGCCCCAAAAGGATTTAAATCCGCAGGGATGGCTGCGGGGCTAAAACCGTCCGGTTTGCCCGATTTAGCCCTAATTGTCTCGGAAACAGAAGCGATCGCCGCCGGAGTCTTTACCACCAGTCAAGTGCGGGCCGCTTGCGTCGATTATTGCCGTCAACGCCTACAAACTAAAGCCAGCGCCAGGGCGATTTTGTGTAATGCCGGCCAAGCAAACGCCGCCACGGGGGAAGCTGGATGGCAAGACGCTCTCGATAGTGCCGCCGCCTTGAGCCAAGTTTTAGGGATTCCCGCCGATGCAATTTTGCTGGCTTCTACGGGAGTGATCGGGCAACGGATTCGCATGGATGCGTTAACCGCCGCTTTACCGACCTTAGCAGGTTTATTGTCGGAAAATGGCGGCGAAAGCACGGCCCAGGCGATTATGACCACGGATCTAGTCCCCAAATCGATCGCCTTGCAAACCACCATCGATGGTCGTCCGGTCACAATTGGGGGAATTGCCAAGGGATCGGGGATGATTCACCCGAATATGGCGACGATGCTCTCCTTTATTACCTGTGATGCCGCAGTATCGACGGTTCTCTGGCAAAATATGTTAAGTCGGGCGGCTAATAAAAGTTTTAATCAGATTACGGTGGATGGGGACACCAGTACCAATGACAGTCTGATCGCCTTGGCTAATGGTCAATCGCGCACCACGGCGATCACAGAAATGGGCCGGGATGCCCAAAAGTTAGAGGCCATGTTAACGGAAGTTTGTCAATACCTGGCCAAAGCGATCGCCCGGGATGGGGAAGGAGCCACCTGTTTAATAGAAGTGCGGGTTTCGGGGGCGGCCGATGATCAGTCCGCTCGTCAGATTGCTCGCACCATTGCCGGTTCTTCCTTAGTAAAATCGGCGGTTTTCGGTCGGGATCCCAACTGGGGACGAATTGCGGCGGCCGCGGGCCGGGCCGGGGTTGTCTTCCATCAAGAAGACCTACAAATCAAGTTAGGCGACTTCGTGATGATGGAAAATGGTCAACCTCTGGCGTTCGATCGAGCTAGTGCCAGTAATTACCTGAAAGCGGCAGCAAGCGGGGATTATTTACGAGAAGATACCGTTTTAATGTCTATCTGTATCGGTAACGGTTCGGGAACAGGTACGGCCTGGGGTTGCGATCTTAGTTACGATTACGTCAAAATTAACGCCGAGTACACCACTTAAAGCGATCGATTCTCTAAACAGGCTCTCTTGTCCTTGCTGGATTGTATCCCAACAGCTTGATCAAAGGTTGACGTTAGGCTCTAGTCTATACCGACAATCTCGATGATCGATCCTGTTGATTACACAGCATCCGAGAGAGCCGATTACCCGATTAACAGATAAACTTTAATGGTTGGATTTTACTGAATTTCAACCAACCTCGAAAACAGTTTTGTTAGTCCCTCAGTCCCTTGGCAAAATCCATCTATTGGCGGGGAAAACGCTGCATGGTTCCGAGAAAATCACCACGAATTCCTTTAGAATTGCACCAGATCAAGGCTCACGAGTTTTATCAAAAACGGCTGGCATCGGGTAAAGAAGGCAATGAGATAGATGACTGGCAGCAAGCGAAAGAATATTTGAGCCAACATCCCAGAGCGATTTTTGCTTGGAATCTAAAGATGCCCTATCGCGGGGGAAAAAGGCTAATTAAAAGATTGTTGCTATCGCTCCAGTCTCTTGTCAGAGTTGCTTGGAAACTGCTAATCTTTCCCTTCTGGCTATTTCAGCAAATACCGGGGCTTTTTGCCCGTGAAGACAAAGACAGCCGCACCTTTGCCATTGATGTGGTCAAAACGATTATTTCTGCCCTGGGATTAATTGCTACCCTTTTCGCAGGAATCGGGCTTTTTGTCAATTATCTCAATTCTCAAGCGGAAAGGCAACTGACTCAGGAACGTCTTATTACCGAGCGCTTCTCGAAAGCTGTCGAGCAAATCGGTAATCCTAAAGAGGAGGTGGTAATTGGCGGCATTTATTCCCTAGAGCGAATTGCCAAAGATTCTCCCAAGGATCAATGGAGAATTATGGAAGTGCTGACTTCCTACATTCGTAAAAATTCCCCCATTCCCTCGAATATTCAACAACTGGAGCCAGAGGAAAGAGAGAAGGCCCTAGAAAAGCTCCCTTCCGTGAGTATTCCAGTTCAGGCCGCTTTAACGGTAATCGGCCGGCGTAAAGTTGAGAATGACCAAGCTGGGGATAATTTGGCTGAAACAACTGACCCTAATAAAATTAAAATTCTTGATTTAAGTCGGACAAATTTGAGGGGAGCCAAGCTCAACGGAGCCGACCTCAAGGGAGCCAACCTCGACGGAGCCAACCTCAACGGAGCCAAACTCTGGGTAGCCTACCTCAACGGAGCCAACCTCAACGGAGCCAACCTCAACGGAGCCAAACTCTGGGTAGCCTACCTCAACGGAGCCAACCTCCTCAACCGAGCCAACCTCAACCGAGGCATCCTCACCACAGGCTGGCTCATCGCCAACCTCGACGAAGCCAACCTCAACGGAGCCAACCTCAACGGAGCCGTGGGTCTTAATCCAGAACAAATTAAATCGGCCTGCTTTTGGGAAAGGGCAATATACACGGAAGCCAAGTGGGATGAAGATACAGAATTATGGGTGGCTGCTGACCGGGAAGCCAATCAACGAGAAATCGAGAAACTCAAAAGGGACAAAAACTCAGATCCGCCAAATCCGATCGATTGTAATACTAAATAGGGTTTGCGGCAAAAAGTAGGGGCGAAGCATTCGGATAGGAAATCTCCGGTTTCACCGATAGGTTATGCCCAAATGCTTCGCCCCTACAGGACGCGGGCCGATGAAAACGCAAGGTTTGGAAGCATGATTCTCTCAAAATCTTGCACCTGTTTGGCGAGAAAAGCCACAAAACCCTTACCTTATCTACATTTCACATTTATTCAGCCAACCCTAAATATTATGAAAACTTTTCTGACTTTTCTTCAGCTATTTATGAATGTCTGAATGATGCCCATCTGAAACATAAAAAAGAACTGAATTCCTTGCTTACTCTACCATTTCAGAAGTTGAATAAATCTCAGATTATGAACGTCTAAAGTATAGTTGGTCGTTAATTGCCATGTCTGCTATGATACAATTAGGGGGTGCTGCTTTAGCAAAGATTGATAGTGAACACTCATTATTATATTAATAAATATGAATAAATATGAAGTAATTTAAGTTTCCAAGAGAATGAACCCGATCTTTTTTACTATGGGGGTAAAACTGATTTTCAATTTCTCAGCTTGAAAGGTGAACCCAGATTAAGCTATCTGAACAATAAGAGGACAAGCCAATGTTTGAAGATTTTACCTATATTACCGATGAGGCTTTTTTAGAGAATTATTGGTGGGAAGAAAAAGTTATCTGTTCCCACTGCCAAGGCAAAGGAAGAATCTATCTAGAGACAGAGAATGAATCCGTCCCCTGTAAATTCTGTGAAGGTGAAGGCATTATTCAACGAAAACAAAAGGAGACTAACTATTCCTAAAAATCTGTATAATTAGATACCATATATTAAAAATCTTCTTGAGTTAAAACCTCGGGCTGACATTGTTTAATTTCGCTGTTAATCCCCACAGCAGATTCCGATTGTAGGTCTTCGATATAACCGGATTGATGGGATAAAGCTTCAGAAAAACTCTCAAACGGACCGAAATAATAGAGACATTTCGGCTGGGTGGTGGTGATCTCTATCCACCAGGGTTGAGGTGGTAAACTAGGCTTAATGGAGACAGTTTCTGGGTCAAGAGGCTTTATACTGAGAATCCTGGCACCTTGGCGCAGGAGGCGCTGTGTTTCTTGACTCATGCGGCTTTTAGGTACTCGCAGGACTGTCCGGGAGAAGCGTTGAGGCAAAGAGCCAGAAGAACCGGAAAAAACAACTTCATAGAGAAATATTTGATTCTCTCCCTGATTATTAGCCTCTAGCATACAGAAAAGATTCTCTTTTGGGGGTAAGGGTTAAAAAAAACAGACGCTACTTTGAGCAGATGACTCAAGCAAAATCATCTCCTAACAGAGTAGCGCATCTTGATACCATAGCATAGAGCGGCAAAAAGTTAGGTTTTGACCTATTCTCCCCTCACAGCATGGCTTAAGGGGAGATTCTTCCACAGGAAGAACCCGATAGAGTTCTTTATGATGCTGTAGCCGGATATATGGCTGTTATCTTAATGGTGAGGTACAAAGTTTTTGTTTTCGGGAGTCGGTCGTCGATGCCCAATCCTGTTATACTTCATCTTTATGATAAACAATGTTAATAATATTGACGATAAATAGAGTTTTTTACCAAATATGCAGCCACCAAAATTAAGCTTAGGAACCAGATTATTTTTATCCCATCTCCTCGTTATGGTGGTGGGATTGAGTAGCTTTATTATCATTGCTAAATTATCTTCTCCCCGAATGTTTGTTTTGCGTTTGGAACAGTTAGAAAGGCAGGGATTTTTTACCGTGCGCTCGGCAAGAACTTTCTTGGTTAGGGGTTTTGAGACGGCTTGGGATAGTAGTGCTATTTGGTCATTTATTGCGGGAGGAAGTGCAGCTGGTTATCTGAGTTTTTTGGTTTCTCAACGCATTATGAAACCGGTAAAACAAATCAAACAAATCACTAAAAATTTTGCGGAAGGGGATTTATCGGCGCGAGTTCCAGAAAGCGAAATCCCAGAATTAAATCAATTAGCCATCAGTTTTAATCAGATGGCGATTAGTTTAGCCGATGTGGAAAAACGTCGCCAGGAATTAATCGGTGATCTTACCCACGAATTACGCACCCCTTTAACTGTGGTACGGGGATATCTGGAGGAATTAGCCGATGGTGCGATCGAACCTAATCCAGAACTTTATCAGAAATTAGTGAAAGAAACCCGCCGGTTAGAACGTTTAACCCACGATCTACAGGAGCTATCGCAAGCGGAATCTGGTTATCTCTCGATTAAACTGCAACCTGTTAATTTATTAACTTTGTTAAATTCTCTTATCGAAAAATTTGCCGATCAATTATTAGAAGATGGACCGACTTTACAGTTAGATTGTCCCCCCAATTTACCATCTGTCATGGCCGATCCCGATCGCCTCGAACAAATTTTAGTTAATCTGCTCGGTAATGCCATTCGTTACACCGATCATGGTGCAATTACCCTGCAAGTGACAAGGGACAAAAATCACCTACAAATTGCCGTTATCGACACGGGAATCGGCATCGCAGCAGAGGATTTACCCTTTATTTTCGAGCGCTTTTGGCGGGCCGATCGTTCTCGTTCCCGTTATTCTGGGGGTAGTGGTATTGGTTTAGCGATTACCCGTCGTTTAGTGGAATTACACCAAAGTCAAATGGAGGTAGAAAGTGAATTAGGTAAAGGCAGCACTTTTCGTTTTTCCCTAGCAATATCTCCGAATTGGGAGTAGGGGTTTTTTTAGTGATCGGTAAACAGTAATCGGTAAGGGGAGACGGGAGAAGGGGGAGATGGAGCGGTAAGAGAGAGTTTGAGCATTTGTACTAAAATATCTAATAGACATCTCCAAAAATTATAACCCAATCACAGCTTGCTTTTAGCTTTTGTACTAACTGAGTAGTTCTAAGCTGAAATGTGTATCTATCGTTGCTAATTCAATTTCACTGAAAAAATATGAAACAATTAAAATCATTTTTATTTGCTTAGATTCCTTAACTAGAAAAACTTTTAGTCTTAAGATATAGTCATTTCAGATAATTCTGATACAGTCTAGACTGGTTGAACCCTTATGAACTCTGGCATTGATATTCTCAATCCTAATTGAAATGACTATAATCTTTAGATGGAGGTCTAATAGGCAGTTTCAATGCAGTACGGCTGATAACCAGATGACTATTCAGGAGAAGACAAGTGGCGAAAAATCTGGCTGGCGATGGCTGCACTCCGGCGAATTTGTTCAATTTCGGAAAGACTTTGCCAATCTTCGGTGTCTATAGTGGTTTTGCTCTGGCCATTACGCATAGTATAGGCGTAGGGACGGGCAAAAACCTGTAAATCTTCTGGAGACCATTGGGGAAAAAGCTCGCTAAGACAAACAACAAGGCGATCGAAGTTATCTAATTGACTATTAACTAGATTTTCAGCACTTTCTACTAGACGATTTAAATGTTCGGCTGGCAGTAAAGAGGCAAATTTATCAAAGATATTAGACCGGGATGAAACGGAAACTGTCGGGAATTTTTGGTGTAAACTGCTAAAGAATCTATGAGCTTGTGCCTCGATCGCCGTCGCTTCTAGTCCTTCACACAGAGAAAAAGGCGTTTCTGTCACGTCTAAGGGATCATGACTCTCAACAGCGGTTACATCCCAGGGATAGGTGACTTCTTCTTCGATCAGGATTGCCAGAAGTTCCGCGTTAATCTGTTCGGATAGGGATAAATGGCTCATAAACGATACTCCATATTTTGGCCTTTGTGGCGTCCAATGAGTAACTACATCTCGGTTTTGACAATTCCCGAAGCTACCAACAGACTTCTGGTGGAAGCCAGACGAGAGGTACTCTTGCCATAGTAGCAATAATTAACCCCTGCATATTATAGCGGTTTTCACAGAAGGAGTCCCGATTGAAACGCTGAAACGCCTATCTATCAAGGGATTTACTATACCTTATGAGACTGAAAACCGTTATATTATTGATTACTTTTTGACTTTTGCCAGGGGTTGATGAGAAAAGTGACATAAACTTGTCAACGCCTGAATTTGGTTATTGGCTAACTCTTCTAGGTTAATTGATCGTAGCTCCTGAGCAATTGTACTAGGATAGATAGAATTGCTACGGCGTTTTATTGACTGGTGTGACTAGATAATTTTGCTAACTTTCTGCTGACATTTGCTCCCCCATCTCCCCACTCCCCCATCTCCCTAATCTCCTATGGCTTTTAAACAGGATTTAGTATTAGTACAGTCGCCAGGAATTACCAGCAGCGATCACTTAATTTACCCACTGGATTTTTGTGAGAGAATAGTTAGGGATAATTCTGCTTTGATCTATGATCAAAAAAACCTCTAGAAAACCACGCTATACTCAAATTCGCTGGCTCTGTCAAATAATTGTCGCCCTGATTGTATTCATGTTGCCGGGGACAATTACTCTGCGACTGGTTTTAGGGCTCTTCTCGACTTTGTGTGATAATTTTTGCTTATGGAATCGTGAAATGCTTATCGGGTAACACTTTTAGGACTATTTTGTCGAAGAAACTATCAGTATAGACCTCGTTTCCACACAGAAACCAGAAGAGCCGTTTTAGCTTTTCTTAATGCCTAAACCTTACCCGACTACACCCAGAAAAATCTGACTTAATCCTATGAAATTTGTACCGTTTGTCGATATTAATCAAAGATATTCAATGCCAACTACAGCATCTAAAGCTAGAGGATGGATGAAAAAAATTGGGCATACTTTTGTAATATTTGTTGTAGTTTTACTACTGACTCTCACCTCTCCTCTTTTGGGAATAGCTCAAAATCCGACACAACCGGAAAATAAAATTGACGGCTTTCCAGTTATGTTAGATGGAAAAACTCTCTTTTTTATCCGGCGGGGAGTTTCTTCATTTTCGGCGGAGGAGAGAGCTAACGCTATTACCCAGAGAATTGAAAGAATTGCTCAAAATGATTCTATTCCTGTTGAGAACCTGACAATTAAGCAGATTCCTGATGATAACTCACTTTATTTAAGTGTAGATCAAGAAGTAATTCTAACGGTGACGGAGCGAGATGCAAAAGCCTATCGTTCAACGCCGGAGGTTTTAGCTCAACAAGCTTTACAAAAAATTCAGGTTGCTATCGCTCAATATCGCCAAGATCGAAAACCCGAACAACTACTTAAGAACATCATTTATACGGTTATAGCCAGCTTTGCCTTCCTGATTATTAGCTTTGCAGTTATCAAAATTTCAGGGAAGCTATTTCCCTTTATTAGACGTTTGATTGAATCCTTGACACCAGGCATTCAAATCGGGAATGTTGAGATCATATCTTCCTCTAATATAAGCTTTTTTTGGTTGCGAGTTCTTCGCATAATTCGCTTCTTTGTTCTGTTTTTATTATTATTTAATTATGCCACATTTGTACTTCGTTTATTTCCCTGGACAAGAGTTTTTGGTGAGAGTATTTTAGGCTATTTTTCTCAATCATTAGAACTGGTTTTGTCGTCCATTGGCAAATATCTTCCCAATGCCTTTGTTATTGCCATAATCATTTTTATAACCTACTACTTAATCGGGCTAATCAAGCCCTTTTTTACAGCAATAGAAAGAGGAAATCTGGTTATTCCTGGTTTTTATACTGATTGGGCTAAACCGACTTACAATATCCTATTAGTCATAATTATTGCCATAGCAGCAATAGTTGCTTTTCCCTATTTGCCCGGTTTTGATTCCCCTGCTTTCCGAGGTGTTTCTGTTTTTCTTGGTCTTCTTTTATCCCTTGGTTCTACTTCAGCGATCGCCAATGTTATTGGGGGAATTATTCTTATTTATACCCGGGCATTTCGCATCGGAGATCACATTCAAATAGGAGATGTAATTGGCGATCTAATTGAAAAAAACTTCCTAGTCATCCGCATTTGTACTCCCACTAATAAAATCATTACTATTCCTAACTCATCTTTATTAAGTAGTAATGTGATTAACTTTAGTATTTCCTCGCGGGAATTAAACAGAAATCTAATTATTCAGACAACGATTACCCTAGGGTACGATCTGCCCTGGCGAAAAGCCCACAAAACCTTAATTGAAGCTGCACTAGAGACCGAGCATATTCTCAAAGAACCCGCACCTTTTGTCCTGCAAACTAGCCTAGATAATTTTTACATCAGTTATCAATTGAACGCTTACACTAACCAACCCAATTTAATGGTAATCATTTATTCAGAACTCCATCAAAATATTCAAGATAAGTGTAATGAAGCTGGGATTGAGATTCTTTCTCCCAGTTACACCTCCCTACGAGATGGAAATACAACAACCATTCCCGAAAATTATTTACCTTCCGATTATGTTGCGCCTCCCTTTCGCGTTCAATCTTCAGACAATCAGGAAAACAACACATTATGATAGTAAATCCGTTTTTAAGCACTCACTGTTGGCGGATTATTAATATGATGAGCCAATTCAAGTCTGAATTGCATCACTGTCCGATTTACCTTCATAGAATAGCTGATTTGGGGTACGATAATTAAGACATTTTCGAGGACGATTGTTAATAGAGTTTACGGCTCTTTCTACCTGCTCTAGCTTAAGGATTTTCAAATTCGTTACCCTTGGCAAAAAATTGTCTCAATAGTCCCTTAATCTGCTCGTTTAATCCCCTCTCCCAAGAACGATAAGGATCTGATTTGTTGTTGTATTGATCGGACAGTACCTGATCAGCCTTTCTTTGTTAACTATTGAGGTTGATGCGTTTCATTTTTGAATTGGCTATTACTTAAAAATAATTGTCTTAGTCAAACATTATAGCAGTTATCTTAATGGTGAGACAGGAAGTTTTTTTGGGGAGTCGATCATCAATAGCAAATTAGGTTGTACTTTATCCTGATGAGAAAAGCTGTAACACAACTAAGGTTTTTAAATTGAATAATCGATAAATTTCTCAATTTTATTGTCAAAATCAGTGAGTAAGGTCGCTTTTCTCGGTTTTAAATGTACCGTTTGTTCTGGTTGTAACTGTAATTGCTTGTACTCCTCACGATTGAGATAAGCCACCACCATTTCCCCATCGGCTAACATTAATTCTACTTGTATTTCCCAGCCTAAATGAATAACTCTTTTTACCACTGCCCAACTATTCAACCCATCTTGTTCGGGAATGATTTTGAGGTCGTGGGGACGGATAAAGACGGTGGAATTATCCCCCTGATGATACCCTTTTCCTAATCCTGCTAGATTAGGTAAAATATTCACTTCCCCAATAAATTGCATCACAAAAGGTGTAGCGGGATGATCGTAAATTTCGGCGGGAGAACCCACCTGTTCAATTTTACCATGATTCATCACGACAATCGTATCGGCCACCTCCATTGCTTCCTCTTGATCGTGGGTAACAAAAACACTGGTAACGTGAACTTCTTCGTGTAAATTTCTCAGCCATACCCTTAATTCTTTTCTGACTTTTGCATCTAAAGCCCCAAAGGGTTCATCTAATAATAATACATTCGGTTGAATGGCTAAAGCGCGGGCTAAAGCTACTCTTTGCCGTTGTCCTCCCGATAATTGGGCGGGATAGCGATCACCTAATCCTTGTAATTGAATTAATTCTAATAGTTCCTCAACTTTTTTCTTAATTACCGGCGATTTTTGCTGGCGAATTTTTAGACCAAAAGCAATATTTTGGCGGACAGTTAAATGTTTAAATAGGGCATAATGTTGAAAAACAAAGCCGATATTTCTCCGTCTAGGGTCCAGATGGGTGGTATCTTGTCCGTTAATGATAATTGCGCCACTGTCGGGAGTTTCTAATCCCGCAATTGAACGTAATAAGGTGGATTTTCCCGATCCCGATGGTCCGAGGAGGGCGACTAATTTGCCTTCAGGAATGGTTAAACTGATATTATCTAAAGCTTGAAAATTGCCGAAACGTTTGGAAACTTGGTGGATGGTAATACTCATATTTTTAGGTCTTTTGTAGTTAAGTAGTATGAATTTTGTGGGCGGTTTTACGTTCGAGAATTTCTTTGATAATTAAAGTAACTCCCGCTAGTAAGGCGAGAATAGCCGCCGCACTAAAAGCGGCGGGAGTGAGATAATTTTTATAAGCCTGTTCTACGAAAATTGGCAGGGTGGCAGTTCTCCCTAAAATACTGCCAGAAACCACAGAAACTGCCCCAAATTCTCCCATCGCCCGGGCATTAGTTAACAGCACTCCGTACATCAATCCCCAACGAATATTGGGTAAAGTTACGCGCCAGAAAATCTGCCAATCATTTGCCCCTAAAGTGCGCCCCGCTTCCTCTTGTTCTAAGCCAATTTCTTCTAAGACTGGGATAACTTCCCTAGCGACAAAAGGCATAGTAACAAATATGGTTGCTAATACCATTCCGGGTAAAGCAAAGAGTATTTTTATACTGAAAAGTTCTAGAAAAGAACCTAACCAACCATTGCGCCCATAGAGCAGTACAATCATTAAACCCGCTACCACGGGAGAAACGGCAAAAGGCAAGTCAATTAAACTAATTAATAAAGTTTTGCCGCGAAATTGATTGCGAGCAATTACCCAGGCTGCACAAAGTCCAAAAATTGTGTTTAAAGGTACAGTAATTAGGGCAATAATTACTGTTAATCTTACCGCTTCGATAAAGTCAGAGGTTCCCGCCGCTTCTAAAAAAGCTTGGAATCCATTGCGAAAAGCATAGTAAAATACTGCTGCTGCTGGAATAAATAATAACAGTGCCAGATAGACAAGGGCGATGATAATTAGTAGGGGTTTGTAATCCCACTCTTTCGGTTTAGTTGATTTTTTTAGACTCAGCATTTTTGATCTGTCTCCAGTCATACTCCAATATTTTTTACTCTTTACTTAACTCTGTATTTTTGGCCCCATTGCTGCAGGAAATTAATTACTACTAACATGAACAAAGAAACCAGTAATAAAACCATGCCGATTACTGTCGCCCCTGTGTAATCATATTCCTCTAGTCTTTGGAAGATTAAAACTGGGGCAATTAAATCCTTAAAGGGAATATTAGATGAGATAATAACTACAGAACCATATTCGCCGATCGCTCTGGCAAAACCGAGGGCAACTCCTGTTAAAATAGCGGGTAGTATTGTGGGAAAAATCACTCGCCAAAAGATTTGCCAAGAGGAAGCACCGAGGGATAAAGCCGCTTCTTCTACCTCTTTTTCCATTTCCTGTAAAACTGGCTGTAGGGTGCGGACAATGAAGGGTAAAGCGATAAATAACATCGCCACAAAAACCCCTAAAATGGTAAAGGATATCTTAATACCAAAGGGGGCAAAAAATTGACCGAGCCAACCGTTATCACTGTAAACTGTGGCGAGGACTAAACCAGCAACAGAAGTGGGTAAAGCAAAGGGCAAATCTACACAAGCATCGACAATTTTTTTACCCGGGAATCGATACCGCACTAATACCCAAGCGATAATAGTGCCGAAAACTCCGTCAATTAATCCGGCAATTAAGGAAGTAAAAAAAGTGACTTGGTAAGCAGATAAAGAAATCGGTAAAGTGGCAATGCGCCAAAATTCGGCAAAACCAAGAGTTAGGGATTTAGCAAATAGTGCCGCTGCTGGTAAAACCAACAAAACCACTAGATAACTAATGGTAATTACCCAAGGAATAGAAACTTTTTTCAGGGGTTGACTGGGAGATAAAGATAATTGTGGGTTAGCCATTGTTAATTATTGCTAAGTAAGTAGTTCCAATTAAATAGAAGATAAATTTTGCCTTTGATCCCCCCTGCCCCCCTTGATAAGGGGGGTGGGGGTCTGCCTTGATAAGGGGGGTGCCGATTAGAGATTACCAATTGTCCGCTTCTTCAAGAACTTGTGCTGAATCATACCAAACTTCTACATCTAAATCTGCCAGATAGGAAAGGGCATTTTCTATCCCTTGGGAGTTGCCTTGTAGTTGTAGATCAAACCAGCCATCTTGATTATTATTGGCAGCTAACAAAGCGGAAAATATATTCACTTTTAGACCTGGAAAAGACCCTAAACGTGCTATAATTGGCTCGTTAATATATTGTTTAGGAACCCGAATTTTTATCCGTCGGGACGTGGGGCGATCAAGTCCCGATTGATCGAGATGTAAATCACTTTGGGGATGATTAATAGTCTGCCATTGAGGTTGATTATCCATGGTTTTTCTCCTTAAGATTTACCAGCTTTAGTCAGAATTTTATCGAACAAGGCTCCATCTTCAAAGAATTGTTTTTGTACCTTATCCCAACCGCCTAAATCCTGCACGGTAAAGAGATTTTTTATCTGAGGAAATTTACTCTCAAACTCTTTAACTATCGTCGGTTCAACGGGACGAAACCCCACCTTAGCAAATTCTCTTTGGGCTGCGGGAGTAAATAAAAACTGCACAAAAGCCTCGGCCACTTTTCTCGTACCTTTTTTATCCACATTGGCATCAACAACCGCCACGGGATTATCAATAGAAATATTATAATCAGTGGGAACAGTGTAGGACAACTTCTCGCCTTTTTGGTTAGCGAGAATCATCTCATTTTCGTAATTAATCAGCACATTTCCCTGGCCTTGTTTAAAAAATACATCACTAGATTCGCGAGCATCTCTAGGTAAAACTGGCGCATTTTTAAACACTTTTTCGACAAAAGTTTGCGCTGCTTGTTCACTGCCTCCCGCTTGCGTCACCGAACCCCAAAGAGCGAGAAAATTCCAGCGCGCTCCGCCAGAAGTCTTGGGATTAGCAGTAATAACTTTAATATTATCCTTGGCTAAATCTGACCATTGATTAATTTTAATATTGGCATCACGAGGAACAAAAGCCACTACAGATTTATGAACAATAGAGTCATTGGGTGCTTCTTTTTCCCAACCGGGTTGAATTAATCCCGCTTGCTCAATTTTCTTGGTATCCAAAGCTAAAGCCAACGCTACCACATCCGCTTCTAAACCATCGATAACGGCACGAGTTTGGGAACCGGAACCGCCATAACTCTGTTCAAAAGTGACTTT
Organism: Microcystis viridis FACHB-1342; assembly: GCF_014698335.1. Lineage (GTDB taxonomy): Bacteria > Cyanobacteriota > Cyanobacteriia > Cyanobacteriales > Microcystaceae > Microcystis > Microcystis ichthyoblabe_A. The sequence continues at coordinate 43,502 of NZ_JACJSV010000012.1, forward strand.
TTGCCCCGTTTTTTGTTGCCATTCCTCGACAAATTTGGGAATGATTTTTTCGTAGGCACTTTGGGTGACAGCATAGGAAACAAGTGTCACAGTCACGGGTTTTTGGCTGTCATTGCCGCTATTGGTGGGGGATGAGGTACAAGATGCCAGCATTCCTCCCGTCAGGACAGTTGCCATGAGTAGGGATAAACAAGACTGGGATGACTGCATCGGCGGCGCTCCTAAGCTTTACTCTGAGGTTGTATCTGTTTTCAGGTCTGCTTTAATCCTACAGCACAGGAAATAAAATTTCAATACATTTATAAAACAAATTGGGAATAAGGCGATAACAAGGGAAACTGTGAGAAGATAAAATCAGTGCTACATCTAGGTTTGAGACTATGGGCAAGAGCGTCAAGGCCAAAAAAACAACCCTCCTACAACAACTGATTAACCAGAGTTTTCTCTTTCGCGGACTAGAGGAAGCTTGGTTAAGTCAGTATCTCGATGCCGACAATCTCAAGTTAGAGACGCTATTTTCCAATCGTCCCGTCTATACGGCTTTTCTACCCGATGAATTTCTAGATGTTTTGTATGTGATTTTGAATGAGGGTGTAATCGTCGTCCGCAGCACCCCCCTCGACCGGATTATTGCCATTACCTACCCCGGTGGCTGTTTTGGTATGAGGAGTTTACCCTTTAGTTATGGTTTAGCCAGTCGCGCTTTTCCCTGTTTGGTGGAATCCTATAAAACTACCCACGTCCTGAAAATTCCCTTATCGGCGCTAGAAAAGATTTACAACGATAACGAAAGTTTTCGTCAACGGTACTGTTTTTTATTTGAATTACAGCAAAAATTCGAGTATCATTTGCTTAATTGCAGTAGCTATCCACCCCAAGCTGTAGCCACTTTACTGAGAGCTTTAATCTATCAAGAAAGAGAATTAGGCAGTCAACCAGATGCCGAAAATATCTATACTTTTGATTTATCCGTCGATGTGATTGCTCGCGCTTGTCAACTCAATCAACGCACCGTCGAACAGGTATTAAAAGGATTGCAAAACGTGGGATTAATTGCCTCAGAATCGACGGGGGATTTAATTCGGGTACTGGATGCCGAGGGTTTAAAAGAAGTTTACAGTGCCACCAGAGATAAAGTTAATTGGTGGCCCCTAAGATAAGTAGGTTTGGCCTTATTTATTATTGCCATTGACAGCGCTTTAAGGCATCTTCGGCAGCCGCTTTGGTGGCATCCTGTTTCCGTTTGCCTTTACCTGTACCATAGAGAAGGTTATTAACCCGCACTTCGGCAGTAAATTCCCTAGCGTGGGGGGGGCCAGTAACATCAATGATCGCATATTCTGGATTAGAGGCGAAATTGGCCAGCGCCCACTGTTGAAAGAGATTTTTGGCATCGATAAAAGATGGCGATTCCGATTGTTGAGAGACTAAATGAGAGGCAACAGGGATAAAAAGCCCGTGCAGATAGTTTTTAACCGCATTTAACCCCGAATCTAGATAATAAGCCCCAATTATCGCTTCAAAAGTGTCCGCTAATAGGGTAGGATTTGATCGCCCCCGATCTTTAATTGCTCCCTTGCCTAAACGCATTAACTCCCCCAGGCCGATTTCAATGCCTAATTGCGCTAATTGTTCTTCTTTGACCAAATTTGACCGCAAACGGGTTAATTCGGCCTCGTTCATGGCGGGATATTTTTGATACAATAGTTCGCCCACCAAAAAAGCCAAAATCGCATCGCCTAAAAATTCTAGGCGCTCGTTATTTTCCGTCAATTCCGACTGTTCATTGACATAGGAACGATGGGTTAAAGCTTGGGTGAGAAGGAGAGCATTTTGAAAAGGAGGCAAACAAGACATTACAGAAATGATCAAGTCAAGAGCATTTCTTATCTTAATCCGACCCCACCTCGAATAGATGAGACGAACGATCCTTTTTTTACTGTTTTTTCCGGCTAGTTTAGGCATAATCTCCCAAATCTTCTCACCGGAAAACCTATCCGCTGCTATTCTTGCCCTAGGTATCCTGGGGATGTGTATGGAACAGGCACGCATGGCGGCGGTGGACTTGGCAGAAATTGCCCAATTTCAGCAAAAAACCAGCGATCCTCGCCTCGATCGCTTTTTTATCGTCACAGTTAGTACAATTGTTTTAGAATTATCGGGCTTTTATGTGGCTGCCCTCTCGATAGGATGGGGAGCTTTAATAGTTTTAGTCAGTCAAATTTGGTTTCAATGTTTAGCCAAGATTCAACTGCAGCCAAGCACAGAAAAAATTATTGACCATGGCATAAGGCCACGTTTACCCATCTTACTCGCTGACGGAATCGGCATAATCTTCGTGGCTTTCTGGTTAGCCAAAATCGCTCCCCTAATTATGGCCATAACTTTAACGACAATGTTATTAATCTACGGCTCTATTAAGTATAGACCTCTGGCAAAAATCAAAAATCTTCCCTTAGTTGAGGAGTAAGTAGCCAGTATTCGGTCGTCAGGAGAATCAAGAATGAGCTTTAATCAACTAAATTCTCTACTTAGAGATTTTATGCCTATTTTTCTCATTTTTGAACTCTCAAAAATTAATTATCCAAGAACTCTCCTGTAGTCCCTCGAAATTACCGCAGAAATCGAGTGCCTTAATCAACCCGACAAAAAGTTAATTTTAGAGAGAATTCCCCCAGATGAAACCATTACCCATTATTTTATCAGTAGTCCAGACGCAGGAGGCTCTCTTAGGTTTGGTGGGTAAAATGTATTCTAAGATATAGTCCTGCTGGCGAGGGAGTGGAAGGAACCACTCCAGACACAGAGGACACGAAGATTGATCGCTTCTATAGTAAGTTAAACTGACCACACAAAGAATAAGAGAGCCGTACCCCGAATGAGGTATTCTGTGAAGTTAGATCAAATAGTGATGGAATTCAGACTTGAATTCCATCACTGTTATATGCTGGTCGGCTTCAAGGGTCTCGGTTTCATCGAAAATTTGGGTCTGAAACCCCGTCGTTCTACGACGGCTTTACTGTTAAATATGAGCATCGTTTACGAAATATATGCTAAAATGTGAGGTATGGAAAAAGCCTATTCGTTTCGATTTTACCCCACACCCGAACAAGAGTCGCTATTGCAGCGCACTTTGGGCTGTGTAAGATTAGTTTACAATAAAGCTCTCCATCTCAGAACACAAGCTTGGTACGAAAAGCAAGAAAGAGTAGGCTACGCTCAAACTTCTTCAATGCTAACCGATTGGAAAAAGCAAGAAGAATTAGACTTTTTAAACGAAGTTAGCTGTGTACCTTTACAACAAGGGTTAAGACATTTACAAACAGCTTTCACTAACTTCTTTGCTGGTCGTACTAAGTATCCTAACTTTAAGAAAAAACATCAGGGAGGAAGTGCCGAATTTACCAAATCTGCTTTTAAATTTAAAGACAGACAAATCTATTTAGCTAAATGCACAGAACCTTTACCTATTCGATGGTCAAGACAAATACCAGAAAGCTGTGAACCAAGCACAGTAACAGTCAGATTACATCCTTCTGGACGTTGGCATATTTCAATTAGATTTGATGACCTAACAATTAAGCCTTTATCAGTAACAGATAAAGCCATTGGAATTGACTTAGGAATTAGTAGCCTTGTGATTACCAGCGATGGTGACAAAGTATCTAATCCCAAGCACTTTAAAAAGCATTATCGGAGACTGCGAAAAGCGCAAAAAAATCTTTCTAGAAAACAGAAAGGCTCAAAAAATCGGGAAAAAGCGAGAATCAAAGTAGCCAGAATTCACGCTCAAATCACCGATAGTAGAAAAGACCATTTACATAAGCTAACCACTCAATTAGTTCGTGAAAACCAAACGATTGTGGTTGAGAATTTAGCCGTCAAGAATATGGTCAAAAACCCGAAATTATCTCAGGCAATATCTGATGTAAGCTGGGGAGAAATAACCCGACAATTAGCCTATAAATGCCGTTGGTATGGGAGAAATTACATCGGAATAGATAGATGGTTTCCTAGCTCAAAAAGGTGTAGTAATTGCGGGTATATTGCCCTTGAAAATGCCGTTAAATGTTCGAGAATGGGATTGTCCAGACTGTGGGACGCACCATGACCGAGATATTAACGCCAGTAAAAATATTTTGGCCGCAGGGCTTGCGGTGTCAGTCTGTAGAGCAACCTGATGACCAGAACAGAGTAAATCTGTTAAGGCAGGTGCGAAAAATCCTTCGGGAAAGAAGCAGAAACCTAAATCGTGAGGTTTGGGAATCACCGTCCGTTTACGGCGGTGAGGATGTCAAGAGCCTTCAAGCCGACATTTTAGGTAAAGACTTTCAGGGTGTTTTGCTTGACGACTCAAATGGACTTGCTATCGGAACAATAAAAGCTTAACTTTCTGTGCGCGATGCTAAATAACAAACTACAACTTCTGTTAACCAGGGTAGGCCCATGGGCCGTTGCTGGTCTGCTCGGCGGTTTGATCGGCTCTCTGGCTGCGGTACTGCTGACTGAGGCAATTAAGCAAACCCTGAGAATTGCCTCTGACCTAGGTAACTTTTGGCTACTGCTGCTGCCGCTGGTGGGCGTTACCTTAGCAGTGCTAGTCCTGTTTGGACTGGGTAAGGGCCAACCTGTGCAGACCTTAGCTCCCCGCGAGGCCACTGCCTCTGGCCGCTGGGGTTCTCTCATGGCCTGGTACTCCTTCCCCCATGACATTGCTCGCGCCGACCTGACCGGTGACGTGGTGAACGCATCCGGCGCCGAAGAGCGCTTCCCCTGGAATCTAGCCCCCTTGCGCGCCCTGGCCATCCTCTCCACCGTTGGACTGGGTGCGCCCATGGGAACAGAATCACCGGCGGCTCATATTGGCGTGGCGACGGGAACCTGGTTGGGTAGCATAAATCCAGCCCTGCGTCAACTGGTGCGGCCTCTGGCCATCGGTGGCGGTGCGGCCAGTGTTTCTGCCCTGATGGGAATCCCTCTGGTGGGCAGCTTTTTTATGTTTGAGTTGAGTCAGCGACGCCAGGTTCCGATCACCCCGGAGCGGGCAGCGGCGATGTTAGCCGGGGGACTGGTGGGATGGGGAGTCAACGCTGCCTTTAAGCTGCAACTGATCCGGCTGGTGGTGCCGCAGGTTGCCCCGACTGACTTCTGGGATGCGGTGGGTGCCACTTTATCGATCGGAGCGATCGCTGGCATGATTACAGCCCTCACCGGTGAGGCGATCTACTGGGCCAGAGGCTTGCGGGACAGGCCTGGCACTCGTCTCCTCATTGGTGGCCTGATGATGCTGTTCTTGGCGATCGTGATCGGACGGGTGGCGACTCCGGCAGCGGCTTTTGGGCCGGGGGGAGCTGCTATCGTCTGGGCCGAAAACATTAAAACAACTCCTTACCATCTGTTAGCGGTAGCTCTGCTCCGGGCCGCGGCCACCACCGCTGCGGTTTTAGCCGGGGGCTGTGGCGGCGTGTTTGTCCCTTTTCTGGCGATCGGCGACCTCAGTGGCCGGGTGTTCGCCACCACCTTTGAGATTTCGGGGGATCTGGCGGGTGCGGCGGGGGCAGCGGCCGGTATTGCTGGTGGCTATCGCCTACCTTTGACTGCCGTAGCGATGGTGCTGGGGGTGGGGGGGCCGGGGGCAGCCCAGCTAACCTGCCTTGCTACAGTGGTGGTTGCTGCCCTTTCGGGATTGGTGGCCGCACGGGCAGCCAATCAACTTTCTAGTTCCCTCCGGGCAATGATCCGCTAGAAGCCACGGTCAGGGGAATTACTGTGATATCTAGAGGGTGCAAGTTCTTTGCGCCCCTAATTTTGGGATTGTTGTCTAACGCAATCTACCAGATCAGCGATCGCACTCAACTTAATATCAACAGACTTTCTGTTTCACTATCAAAAATCAAATATACACAACTCTGTGGGATTGCTTCCGTCATCTTCTAATTTCAGAATGTCTTGATATTCCCTAAATTTATTGCCAATAATAGAATAGGTTTGTTCAGGAAGTAAAATTTTTATTCTCATAAAACTATTGCTATAATTACTCCAGAAAAGCTGGCGATTTATAAGTTGCTTTTCATCATTATTTCCAAGGTATATATTATTGACAATTAAGTTCACTAAGTCTCGAAAATTGTTATAATTAATAGCTCCTATTAAATTTCTAAAGTTTTGCCTAGCTACTAGAGAAATAAGAGCTTGTTTCTGATGATTGTTATAATTATTTTTTAGCCATGAAACTAATAGTGGAAATTTAATAGCAATATCTATCGAAAGATTACTTAAAATAAAATCAACCGAAGAAGCTTGTTCTCTCTCTGGCATTTGATCAAGGCAACGCAATAACCAATCAACGGTATCGCTATTTACTTGATTGCTCTTGATAAAGTACGGAGAAATTTCTGAAATATATTCGCTAAAAATTGGGATAGGCGGTAGTGTATATTTATCTCTATTTACTAATTCACTAGGCGTTAAGTTTCGATACTGTTGCAATTGAAAAAACGGCAAGGGTAATCCAATGAAATAGATCATTGTCCCAAATAATGTTGAAGATCGTTAAAAATGACTGCATTGTGTTAGGTTACTCAAATATTTGTAGGTAGATTACTGCTTTACTTTGGTACAAATTGTACTTGACAAACGACACGGAGTATAGAGTGCCAGCTTGACAACCTTTGAGTCGGTCTCGGAGACACTCAATGGGTTAACCTAAGAATGAACAGCGGTCGGCATTCCCCAGTTAGTTATTATGGCAAAAGGCTTTGGTCAGCTAGTTTTGACCCGCCAGCAGCAACAAGAAGCAAAGCTCTTGAGAAAGATTGTTCTTCAGCATTTTCAGCATTTGCCAGACCCCAGAGTCAGCCGCAAAAAAGACTATACCTATAAAGTCCCTTCAATTTTACGGCGAATCACCTCCTCCATTTGACGTAAACCCTCCTCCGTACTAGGGAAATTATACCTGATCGCATTCGGATCACGACGACTCATCAACGCCCGCAAAGCCTCATCATCCTCACGGTGTTGTAGAACATAGGCTCTGAGAGTGGACTTGCTCATTTCGTTAAAATTAGGCTTCATTTGGCAAAAACTCCCAATTTCTATCGGCATAAATAATCAATTCAATGTCTTCACCTGCCAAGATATAAATTTCGCCCCGTAACGGGTCAAATCGGAATAAAACAATGTCCCGAAATCCATCCGAGAGACTTTGGCAAAGCTCAACCGACTTAATAGCTTGCTGTGTGGTTAACGAAAACAACTTACCTCCAAATGATAACACCTTTTCAGTTTACTCTAATTACCCTCAACTCTCACAAGCCCACTCATTAGTAAATTCTCAAAAAGTGCTGGTAGAAAAGCCATAGCCTAGTACCTAGGCGGTCAAACAGCCTAAGTAATACCAAATCCGCCTTGGAAAGTAAAGTAACAAATTAAGAATAAGTAAGCCAATGATAGTTGGTCAAGTTTTTCTGAGAGGGGGACAAGCGAGCTAGAAGGTAGATAGGGCAAGCAATATCGCTCTTTGTCCTTTGATGTAATCCTTCAACCGATAGCGGCTAATTTGCATTAGCTCTTCTATATTTTTTTGGAACATTTGATGTAGCTGGAGCCAATGATAGAGATGTTGACCCACATAAAAACTGCTGTGTCTGCGTTGACCTTTATATCTTTTTTCAGGTCTTGTGACATATTTTTGGATTCCCATGTCCTTAATTTTTTTACCTTGTAGTGTGGCACTTGTATAGGCGATAGCTATAACAATTATCAGCTTTGATAGGTATTTCGGTGCTAATTGAGAACCTTCTAAGCTATAGCCTCCCGACTTAAAATCTCGAAACATCTCCTCAATATCAAATCTTTTTTGATCGGCAATTATTGCCGTCTCTAAATCTCCAAAATTTGTCAGAATATACCAAGGTTCTTTTGTTTGAAAACCCCCATAGTTTTTTTCCACTTACCCGCTAAGTTAAACTCGACAAATCCCTGCTCTTTTGTAATATTGACATCCTTCAAAAATAGTTGAGTTTCTGGACTTAAACTTAACTCTCTCATTTCCTAACTCTCTCATTGCTTGATAAATTCCTTCTTTTGTCTTCACATTTGTACTTTGTTTTTGTCTTAAACAAAAGTATAAACTCTGCTTCTGAAACCACTTTCCAAGACTAACCGAGCAAAATTTTCTATCTCCTAATACCACTATTTTATGACCTGATAGCACCGTCAATATTTTCCCCAATACTCGATGCTGTTCTTCGAGATTACTACTTCCTTTTTTATCTAATATCTCCCAATAGATTGGGATGGCTCTCTTGTCATAAATTAGACTCACCATCAAGATATTAATTGCTCCCCAACTCGTCCGGTCTATGGCAATATATACTAATCCTTTTATTGTGAATCTCTGCTGCTGTTTTAACATCTCTTTTAGGCAGAGAAACCAGATTTTTTCAATATTCAGAATTTCCAGCTTTAAAAATCTTTTTAGTTTTTTTCTCCGACTCTCAAACAGGATTGGTATTGGTAGTGCTTCTGCTAATATCTCTAACTTAGCTTGCTTTAGTATTTGCCAGGTTCCAACTATCATTAACAACAGTAGATATCCGGCTCGTCCCAGTTCATTTTCTAACACTTTCTGGTATAGTTCACTTATCATTTTCGTTATCTAGGTCATACATAGTAAATATGACTTATCTTTTTTGGGAGTCTGTGTCTGTATTCCATGCTAAATGAGCTTTTCAGCTTGCTTGTTCCCCTGTCAGAAATTTAGCTCTGCCCTTTTTTCTCTTTCCTTGGCATCTATTTCTTCCATTTCTGCATTTTGGACTAATTCTTTGGCTCTTTTTATCGTCATGGGAACTCTACTTATCCATTTTAGATGTTGAATTAGTTAAAGATTCTCTTGACTATATAAGGCACTGTCACAGACCATAATACTGTCAAATTTTATTTGTTTTTTAAATTCTACTAAGATTTTGCCAAAGACAGCTTACCCTTCTTCATTTCCATCTCCAACTCTCACAAATAATGGTACGTCTCCATCCTGGGTTGTTATTAAGTCTAAGACGCATTCTTTCAAATCTGGTCGATGGTCACGAGAATATCCTTTGGTAATAATTATTGGTCTTTCTTTGATAATCTCTTCTTCTTTTTTCTCTTTTTTTTCTTCACTTTTATATTCTCCATCTAGATGAAATGATGTGGCATCTAGATGAGAATATTTTGTCTCTATTTTAAATTTGTTGATTAGCATTTCCCGCTTCTTGCACCGTCAAAACATCATGCCCCAAATTTCTCAACAATTCCACAACCGGCAAAGGAAACTGCTCATCTGCGTAAAAACGTGCCATCCCCTAAACTGCCTCATTCTGCTCAATGAGCAAATCAATCTCATCTTCATGAGCTGCCGCATATACCCAAGCATTAGCTAAATCCGTAGCCTTAATAGTCGGATAACTTGTTAATAAATCAGCATCACTATAACCAAGACGACGAGCTTCTACTAACACCCAAACTGGAATTCTTGTATTGGCAATGCAAGCTTGTCCGCCGCAAACTTTAGGCGTTTTCTCAATTCCCTGCCAATCACCACCCAGACTTTGAGCGAGTAACTGGATTACCTGCACTTTTTCGCTAGGTTTGAGGGCAAGAAGTTGCTCTTCTAACTCTTTGATAATCACAGGCTTAAATCCTCATAAAGTTTTGGCCAATTATCCTTAATCATTTTACCAGAAAATTTGGGTTGAAAACCTCCCACTTTTAGTAGAGTGTAAGGTGCGTGTTTGCGGCTATCAATTCGGTCAAAAAACTAAAATTAACAATCCGCTTTAACGCACCACCTTTATCATTCGGTTTGCCTGTGTCTCCCCAGGACTTTAACCCTCCCTTATTTTGCTCTTTTGCCCTTTGTCTCCCGCCTAGCGGCGGGTCGATTTTTTTGAGAAAATTGAGGTAGTGTTAAATCGATCGCCACAATCTCTACATTGACGTTTTGGTTTACCATTATCTGTAGAATCATTTTTGCTGAAGTTTGCGAATCTTTTGTCAGAAGACAAGATTCTAAATCTTTTAAAATGCCTCTTAGCTGACAGCTTAGTCGAATAAATCTACATTTCATAGCCAAATTTATTGGCATCTACTTCTTGTAAATTAATATCGATTAAACCGTATTCTGACCAGCGTTGAGAAACCTTGACCGCCATGGCCGGATCCGACTCCAAAGGTTCCCCCCACTCGTGGTCAGTTTCAGGATACATTTTTGTCGTGGCATCAATTCCCATTCTCCCCCCCAAACCGACCTTTTCGCTGGCAAAATCGAGGCTATCAAAGGGGGTTTCCGGGAGAATAAACACATCGCGAACCGGATCCACTTTAGAACTAATTGCCCAAACCACTTGCCTGGGGTCGCGAATATTAATCTCCTTATCGACGACGATGACAAATTTAGTATAGGTGAACTGGGGTAAGGCACTCCAAAAAGCTAAGGCCGCTCGCCGCGCTTGTCCGGGATAGGCCTTATCAATGGAGATAATCGCCGCTTTATAGCTTAAAGCTTCCATCGGTAGGAAAAAATCCCTGATTTCCGACACCTGTTGCCGTAAAATCGGCGTATAAATACGATTAAGAGCGATCGCCATCATCGCTTCTTCCTTGGGAGGACGACCGCTAAAAGTGGTTAAATAAATGGGGTCGCGACGATGGGTCATGCAGTGGAAATGAATCAGGGGTGAATCTTCCACACCGCCATAGTAACCCATGTGATCACCAAAGGGTCCATCTGGCAATACCTCTCCGGGGGTAATTGTTCCTTCCAGGACGATTTCTGCGTCGGCCGGCACTTGCAAATCGAGGGTTTTACACTTGGCTAACTGTACCCCAGAACCACCGTACAATCCCGCAAACAGCCATTCTGACAGATCTACGGGGATAGGAGTGGCAGCGGCCATGATAATTAGAGGATCAACCCCCAAAGCGATGGCTATTTCTAGTTTTTTGCCCATTTGCGCCGCTTTTCGCAGGTGACGCGCCCCACCGCGCACGGATAACCAGTGGACGGTCATGGTATTGTGAGACTGTAGCTGTAAGCGATAGACACCGACGTTAGGGGTTCCCGTTTCGCAATCTTTAGTAATTACTAGCCCTAGGGTGATAATCTGGCCTGCATCGCCGGAATAGGGGCGAATCATCGGAATTTTCTTTAAATCTACTTCATCCTCCTCTAAAATTACCTGTTGACAGGCAGGGAAAAAGTTACGGTTGGGTTTGGCTTTCAGGACATCAAACAACACTTTACCAAAGTCGATCGCTTGGGAGAGTTTTTTCGGCGGTTTCGGTTGTTGCAAGAGGGCGAGTTTTTTGCCTAAATCTTCCAATTCTTCGGGTTTATTCAGGTTCATCGCCCAACAGATGCGTTCTACCGTTCCCATCAGGTTAATAGCGACGGGAAACTCGGCCTCTTGCACGTTTTCAAACAGTAGGGCTGGTCCCCCCACCTGCAGCATCCGATTAGCGATCTCGGCAATTTCTAAATCGGCAGAGACCGATGCACTAATGCGGCGTAATTGGCCACGATCTTCTAAAAGCTTAATAAATCCTCGTAAGTCTCTAGCCATGATGAAGAAATGTAAATAAATCCCTGTCTCTATTATCTCTTAGGGCGGCAGTTTCGGTGGGGGATAGTCACCGGTTTGAGAGTTGGAGGGGATTCTCGTCTAGAATTAAGTAAAAAAATCCCCATCTTGCCAGGGTCATTCCTAACCCTAAATTTATGCTTATCCAGCCAGGAGGTCAACATGATTAAGGATATTGAAATTAGTAATTTTAGATGTTTTGAGCATACCAAAATTGAAGGTTTTGAGCGAGTTAATTTAATTGGCGGTAAAAACAATTCAGGGAAAACTGCCCTATTAGAGGCAATATTTTTATATAGTTATCCCTATCCAAATACTATTCATCCCTACATCAGAGGAATTATTCGTAGGCAATCTTTAGCAGTTGTTCAGGCTGTTCCCAAAAATGCTTGGGATGATTTATTATTCAATCTTGATAAAAAAAATATTATTGAGTTAAAAGGCTCCCAATCTAACCAAGGAGATAAATTGGTAAAAATATCGATTTCTAGTTCTCTTAAAGATAGTATTCTAGGAATCTCTGAAGACTTACAAAAATTATACGATTTTATCGCTAAAAATAAATCAGTTATTTCTATCTTAAATATTCACACAAGTTTTGACCATGATAATGACTCAAATGATGGTCAACTGAACTATTTTTTAATTGCTAGTTCTGAGGGAATACTCGCTTTACCTAATGGGGGTGATGAGGAACCAGTAATCATTGCCGCATCTGTCAATAAATCTTTGGAAGAATTGAGCGAGTCCTATACTAAAATAGTTTTTAATGAACAGGAAGAAGAAGTGCTAAAAGCTCTACAAATTCTCGATCCGTCCATTGAAAAAATAGAAAGTTTTTTTCTGGGTGAACCAAATTTATATCTGAAAAGAAAAGAGAGAAAACGCCTACCCATATCTCTGTTTGGTGAAGCTATTAATCGTCTGATAGAGATGATTTTTGCTCTACTCATCAATCCTAAAAAAATTATTTTTATCGATGAAATAGAAAATGGTCTTCACTATACTGCTTACCCAGATATTTGGAAAACTTTATTCCGATTAGCTATCGAACTAGATAGCCAAATTTTTGCCACAACCCATAGTTTAGAGATGATCCAAGCTTTTGCCGATGTGGGGTTAGAATATTATCCAGAACAGGGGGCCTATTTTGAACTAGCAAGGAGTCCCAGAACTGATAAAATTATCGGTATTAAAAGTGAATTAGATATCTTAGATTACGCTCTCAAGCATAATGATCGAATCAGAGGTGAGTAGAATCGTGGCTAATGTAATAATTGTTGAAAGTCAAGATGATGCGGCTTTTTTACGAGCTATTATTGAGCATATTAATGAATCGAATCATTTAAGGATAACTATTGTTGAATTTTATATTCTAGACGGAATAGAACGAGAAAATTATCGTAGCCTTGAACAACGACTGAAACGACTTAATAACACCCTGCTCAAAGATGATATTCAAAAGATAGGTATTGTTTTAGATTTAGATGAACAAACCAGAGAAGAAAGACTTGCTCTGGTTAGTCAATGTATTCAAAGAGTTTTTAGAGAAGCAGCCAGGATAGATGATACCCAAAAGCTATTTCAATTAAATGCTTCTACGAATACTCAAATAGGTTGTCATTTTCTTCATGTTAATGAACAGGGAGAACTAGAGACAGTGTTGAGAGAAATTAAAACCCAAGATTCTCCCCATGCTGATTGTGTAGAAGCTTGGCGATCCTGTCTTGCACAAAAAAATATTGATATAAATCGTAAAAAAATTGATAAATTGTGGATTCAAAACTATATCAGGGAAGATACACCATCACAGAATGAAAAAAGAGAGGCTAAGAAATATTGTAATTTATCCCATGCTTTAACCAAAAAAGACATTTGGAACTTTGAGCATGAAGTATTAAATGAACTCAAAGAATTTTTACAACTATTTGCTGTCTAATCAAAAATCCCCCTAGAAATCTAGAGGGATCGAGGGATATATGGAGGGCAATTTAGAAGTAAATTGTACCACCCCAACGCTCGTCTAGACGGGGAGCAACCAACATATAAGCGGCGACGTTATACACATCATCTTCGGTCAGATTGCGTAATTCTGGGAAGATATCCGGACGGCTAACATTGGGATGAAATTCGCTTAGATCATCTTCACCATCGTAACTGGTGGGATGTTCTAGATAATCAATCAATGCTAACAGATTATCTCTGGGAGGTTCCGCTTTTGCCAGATCACCCAGACCCAAACTGACGTTATTATTAGTTTTGGTTTTACCTTGCAGGTGACACTTAGTACAATTGGCGACAAAAAGTTTCTGTCCTTCCGTCGCTTGTTCAGAAGTCAAAGTCACCGATTCCCCTGCGTCATTGAGGGTGATGGTGAGGGTTTTTTCATTGAGTTCTAAGGCACTAGCGCCGTTAAGATTGAATTGTAATACAAAAAAGACTACAGCGATCGCTGCCACAATCAAACGTTTGATCATTGTTCTCCTACTCGCAATTGTTCCAAGAAAGGGGATTTTAAGGTGACTAAAAAATTTTCTCCTCTGGGAGGGTGTCGATCGATTCTAAGTGATCACGGACACCGAGAAGATCGCAGTGGGGAATAAAGTCAAGGGGACGTTTCCGTTTTCGAGGCGGTTACTCCTGAGCGTTGGGATAAAATCAGTGAGATAATTGCTTTAGCATCTTCTAGGGCGAGATTAGTCTGCCGATCTTTATAGGAGATGCCTAATTGGTCGCAAAGTGACAACACAGATTCATCGGCCAGATCGTACTCTGCCGCAATATCAGCGATCGATAGATCAGCAAAACCCATAGTCTAACACACCCACCAAGGATAGAGAATACTTATTAGTCACCATAATTATCATGCCATTGCCGGGGACATTCTTAACAGTGATCAGTGATCAGGAGTCAGTAGCCGGTCGTCAGGAGTCAGGAGATTATTTTTATTTGTTCTCCCATCACCCCATCACCCCATCACCCCATCACCCCACTCCCCCATCACCCCATCACCCTACACCCCACACCCCACACCCTACACCCCACACCCTGCTCCCCACTCCCCAAAATTCCCTAATTTTCCCGACTTTTGGACTATTTACTCCCTAAGATAGAGACTCGTGTAAACAAATTTAATTAAAATCGCAAAAAACCTGAAAAAATACTAAAATGTGATTAAGAATGTTATTTTTAGCGTTGTAAGGCTAAATCTTTCTCGATAACATTGTAATCATACCTCCACACTCTTTTGTACAAAGGACTGCACCTTTGTTAACTTATGGATATACAACTGATCAACATCGGCTTCGGTAATATTGTTTCCGCTAATCGGGTTATCGCCATCGTTAGCCCAGAATCGGCTCCTATCAAACGCATCATCAGTGATGCTCGGGATAAAGGCTGTTTAATCGATGCTACATACGGAAGACGGACTCGTGCGGTGATCATCACCGATTCTAGTCATGTAGTGCTGTCGGCCATTCAACCAGAAACCGTGGCTCACCGTTTCGTGGTCAACAAGGAAGCCCCTGTTAATAGTAGCAACTAAGTTATTAACCCCATGCAACCCGGTCAATTAATCGTCATTACTGGCCCTAGCGGTGTGGGCAAGGGTACGCTAGTACGGCATTTACTAACTCGTTTCCCTAACCTCTACCTGTCCGTATCCGCCACTACGCGCCCACCTCGACCGGGTGAAATTGAGGGGGAAGATTACTACTTTCTCGACCGTCCCAGTTTCGAGGAGAAAATGGCAGCCGGAGAATTTCTCGAATCGGCTGAATACGCGGGCAACTACTATGGAACACCCCAATCAGCGATCGCCGCTCAATTAGCGGCAGGCCAGACCGTCATTCTAGAAATCGAATTAGAGGGAGCCAGACAGGTCTGTAAAAGCTTCCCCGAAGCGAGGAGAATCTTTATCCTACCCCCCAGTTTCGAGGAATTAGAACGTCGTTTGCGCGACCGGGGCAAAGATGCCGAAACAGCGATCGCCCGTCGCCTGGAGCGCGCCCGAGAAGAATTGGCCGCCAGCGAGGAATTCCCCCATCAAATCGTCAATGATGACCTAGAAACCGCCCTAGATGCCATCGAGAAGATTATTTTTAGCCGTTAGCCGTTAGGTGTTAGGGTGTTGGGGTTTTAGTTGAAATTCCCCACTTCCCCACTTCCCCACTTCCCATTCTCTAAGTTACCTAAAATATCGGATGAATACCCCCGCTACATTTTTCGATAAGATACTCACAAAAATTAGCGGGGGATGAAATCCGACCAGAATATTAGCAACGGAGCATCGGTTTAATTCCACCATCTGTGGACAAACTGTGTTATAATCTACTTAACCAATGGTCGAGAATTGTTATATGCTAGTCGTAGAAGCAAAGCTAAAAAACGGGACACTAGAGCAATATCACCGGCTTGATGAAGCTATCAAAACTTCTCAGTTTGTGCGTAATTCTTGTGTTCGTTATTGGATGGATCATAAGGGTACAACCCGCAATAATCTCCAAAAACTTTGCTCGGTACTAGCTAACAATAAAGAGACTCCTTGGGTTAATAAATTAAACTCACAAGCACGTCAATCTGCTGCTGATAGAGCCTGGCAATCAATTAGTAAGTTTTATCAGAATTGTCATGCTAATATACCAGAGAAAAAGGGTTTTCCTCGGTTCAAAAAGCATAGTCGTTCTGTTGAATACAAACTAACAGGCTACAAACTATCTGATGATCGACGTAAAATCAGATTTACTGATGGCTTTAAAGCAGGAGAATTTGATTTATGGTGTAGTCAAAAGACCTTAGTTTATTATTCAGAGCAACAGATTAGACGGGTAAGAGTTGTTAGACGTGCTGACGGTTATTATTGCCAGTTTCTGATTGACGTAGAACGGCAAGAATACCATAAACCGACGGGACAAATAACAGGAATTGACTTAGGGTTAAAGGAGTTTTATACCGATGCTCAAGGCAATACTGTAGAGAATCCACGTTATTTAAGAAAGTCAGAAAAACGACTTCAAAAAGCACAACGACGATTATCTAAGAAATTCCGTAAAGGAAAGAAACAGTCTAAAAACTATCACAAGCAACGGGTAAAAGTAGCTAGGCTTCATCTTAAAGTATCAAGACAACGTAAAGACAAAGCAATTAAAGAGGCTTTGGCGTTAGTCCAGTCTAATGATTTGGTAGTCTATGAAGCTTTAAAGGTAAGAAACTTAGTCAAAAACCGTAAGCTCGCCAAGTCGATTTCCGATGCTTCTTGGTATCAATTCACTCAATGGCTGAATTATTTTGCCAAGATTTATCAGATTGTTTGTGTTGCTGTACCACCGCATTTTACTTCTCAAGATTGTTCAGTTTGTGGGACGAGAGTTCAAAAAACCTTAAGCACTAGAACTCATCAATGTCCTAATTGTCAAACAGTCATAGATAGGGATCATAATGCAGCAATAAATATTCTTAAAAAAGGGTTGAAATATTTGGGAAATCATCTCAACGGTACTGTTGGGCAAACAGAAACCGACCCAAACGCCTTGGGAGAGTCCGACCTCTGGATTTTGAATGGAGACATTGAGAATCTAAGCTGTCTCGTTGAACAAGGAATTTCCGATAGTGATATGGGAAGAATCCCCCGTCACAGCGTAGCTTGACGGTGGGAGTATGTCAAAATCAAAAAACTAACCGCAGCAGCAAGACAAGAAAGCGCAATGATTCCTACCGTTATTGAAACCACAGGCCGGGGCGAACGCGCCTTCGATATCTACTCCCGACTACTCCGGGAAAGAATCGTCTTTTTGGGACAAGAAGTAACCAGCGACCTGGCTAACCTAATCGTCGCCCAATTACTCTTTCTAGAAGCAGAAGACCCCGAAAAAGATATTTACTTGTATATCAACTCCCCCGGTGGTTCCGTTTCGGCCGGATTAGGGATTTTTGACACCATGAATCAAATCCGTCCCGATGTCAGCACCATTTGTATTGGTTTAGCCGCCAGTATGGGGGCTTTTCTCCTCAGTGCCGGCAAACCGGGCAAAAGAATGAGCCTACCCAACTCGCGGATCATGATTCACCAACCCCTCGGCGGCGCCCAAGGTCAGGCCACCGATATCGAAATTCAGGCCAAAGAAATTCTCTATCTCAAACAATTACTCAATCAACACCTAGCTAGTCATACCGGTAAACCTCTCGACCTCATCGCCGAGGATACGGAAAGGGATTTCTTTATGTCCGCCGAAGAGGCTCTAGACTATGGTTTAATCGATCAAGTCATCGATCGCAGTCCTTCCGCTTCCAACCCTCCCCAGAAATAATTATGATCGGGTAGGCCCTGTCTGCCCAGATTTTGTTGACACTCCCATCGCACTCATGGGATAGAGCTTAAATCTCCCCTTGCGCTCGGTGAGCGTAGTCGAACCGAGCGCAACTCGAGGTGCCAGTTTCCAATATGCCCTATCATAAGTACCTAAGCAAAATTAATTACACATATCTAACCACCTCTTGCCTTTTGCCTTTTGCCTTTCTTCACTAGGAAATTTATTTTGCACGACTACTTAGCTTTTTTGAGTATATTTAACAAGGACGATAAATATAAATATAAATATAAGTGTTTGGAGAATCAAAATGTGGCGAAATGTGTCGAAGTGCTGTTCTATACTGGTCAGCTTTTCATGAGGGGAACCCTGGGGCGAATTACTTCGCTCCTTTAAAAGCCCCGTCTCATCGGTAAAACATACATAGCCTCCCGGCTGACATTCAAGGTAAAAAATAATAAACTAAAAAAAGAAAACATTCACAAGTATGTTTCCTCTGCTTTAATACTATTGTGATAATTGCGACTTGATCCGTCGATAGAATTCAGCCGTTAGTCGTCAGGAGTCGGTCGTCAGGAAGTGGTAAAATGGGGGAATGGGGAATTCAACTAAAACCCCAAAACCCAACACCTTCTAACTGATAACTGATAACTGATAACTGACTCCCCATCTCCTCACTTATGCAGAATTTAGACGAAAATAGCCTCGATTGCGCCCCTAGTAAACCGGATTTAGCCGAACAAAGACAGGAATTTCGGGGACTTAGCAATAAAGTTTATTTTAATTTCGGTGGTCAGGGAACCTTGCCCAAGGCCGGATTAGAAGCGATTATCGATACCTATAATTTTCTCCAACAAAAGGGGCCTTTTTCAGGACAGGTAAACGATTGGATTACCAAAAAAACGGAACTTCTCAGGCAAGAAATGGCGCAAGAATTGGGAATCAGCCCGAGCAATCTCTCTATCACCGAGGATGTCACTGTAGGCTGTAATATCGCCCTCTGGGGGGTTGATTGGCAAGCGGGGGAACATATTTTACTAACTGATTGTGAACACCCCGGAATTATCGCCACAGTTCGGGAAATTGCCCGTCGTTATCATCTGGAAATCTCCACTTGTCCTATTCGGGAAACTTTAAACGGCGGCAACCCGATAGAAGTGATTTCCGCTCATTTACGTCCAAAAACTAGGGTTTTGGTGGTCAGTCACGTTCTCTGGAATACTGGACAGGTTTTACCCCTCAAGGAAATCTCCCAGCTTTGTCATGATAATTCTGTCACCGAAAAACCCGTTTTAGTGGTGGTGGATGCTGCCCAATCCGTGGGTTGTTTGCCCTTAGATTTAAGCACTACTGCCGCCGATTGTTATGCTTTTACGGGTCATAAATGGTGGTGTGGACCGGCCGGTGTGGGGGGATTGTATATTCGTCCCGAAATTTTCCCTAGTTTACAGCCCACTTTTATCGGTTGGCGCAGTATTGAAACAGATAAGCAAGGACAGCCTATCGGTTGGAAACCCGATGCTAGACGCTTTGAAGTGGCCACTTCTGCCTATCCTCAATTTGAGGGTTTAAGGGCAACTATTGCGGTACATAACGCCTGGGGTGATGGGGGACAAAGATACGAAAAAATCTGTCAATTAGCGGCTTATCTCTGGGGAGAATTAAACACAATTAAAGGGGTGAAATGTTTAAAAAATTCTCCGCCAGAATCCGGTTTAGTTTCCTTTCAAATTGACTCGGCCATCAGCCCACAAAATTTAGTGCAACAGCTAGAAAAACAAGGGTTTTTACTGCGAACTCTCCTCGACCCCCTCTGTGTGCGTGCCTGTGTTCATTATTTCACTTTGCCATCAGAAATCGAGCAGTTAGTAGCAGCTATCAAAAAGTTAGTCTAAACTGCGTCGGGGATATTTTTATCCCTCGGCCATTAAGCGCAATAATTCGTCAGTGGATAACTTGCCGCTGGCGTCAGTCCCCTCCAATAAACTATCGGCGAGATCGCGTTTATGGTGGTGCAGATCGACAATTTTTTCCTCGATCGTATCCTTGGCCACTAAGCGATAAATCGTCACCGGACGTTTTTGGCCGATGCGGTGAGCGCGATCGGAGGCCTGATCCTCCACTGCGGGATTCCACCAGGGATCAAGATGGATAACATAATCGGCTGCGGTGAGATTTAATCCTGTCCCCCCGGCTTTTAAACTAATTAAAAATACGTCCCCTTCCCCCGCTTGAAACGCTTTCACCTGTTTCTGCCGATCGCTGGCTGGGGTACTACCATCGAGGTATTGATATTTTATCTGCCGTTGCTCGAGATAACTGCGGATAATCGCTAAATGATCGACAAATTGACTAAACACCAACGCTTTATGCTGATTATCTAATAAATCATCCAGAATTTCCCCGAAACGGGACAATTTTGAGCCGGCTAAATCCAAATCTGGAGCCACTAACTGCGGGTGACAGCAGGCCCGGCGTAATTTCATGATCTCTGCCAGTACCTGGAGATGTTTTGCCCCGGCGGTACTGTCACTCTCGCTTAATTTCTCCAAAGCACGCCGCCGTAAGGCCTCGTAAAACGCCTTCTCCTCGACGCTTAACTCGATCGGGACTAAAATCTCGGTACGGGGCGGTAATTCCGCCAGAACTTGGTTTTTGGTGCGCCGGAGAAGGAAAGGCCGCACCAGTTTTTTTAACTGTTCGCGAGCGGTTTTATCGCCGTATTTTTCGATCGGGGTGGCGAAACGGCGATCAAAACTTTCCAAAGACCCCAACAATCCGGGGTTAATAAAACGGAAAAGATTCCATAATTCCCCTAAATGATTCTCGATCGGTGTTCCTGTGGTGATTAGTTTAAAATCCCCCCGCAGATTCATCGCGGCTTTCGATCGCTTGGTGGAGAAATTCTTAATCGCTTGGGCCTCATCGAGAACGATTGTCTGCCATTCTACCCCGGCCAACATGGTGGCAACTTCTTCCTGCTGTAATAACCCATAGCTACAGACCAACAGATCAAAAGGTTGCAGTCGATCGAGTAGCGCTTGCCGATCGCCTGTTCCCAGTTGGATGATATTTAAGGTGGGTGCGAACCTTTCCGCCTCACTAATCCAGTTCAAACATACTGAAGTAGGAGCGATCGCTAAAGTCGGTCCCTCGGAGGCGCGGGTTAGGATCACTGCCAGAGCTTGTAAAGTTTTCCCTAATCCCATATCATCGGCCAAACAGGCCCCGGCCCCCCACCGGGCCAGTCTAGCTAACCAGCGAAAGCCTTCCAATTGATAGTCGCGCAATTCTGCCTGTAGAGTTGAGGGGACTTCTGGAGTAAAATCCTGACTCTCCTGAAAGCGTTGTAAATTATCGCGCCAACGTTTATCGGCCTTGAGTTGTCCCACTTCCTCGGTGAGTTCCGAGAGCATCGGGGCAGCGAAGGGATGAAACCGCAAACCGTCGCCGGACTTTTCCGAGAAAGCACGCATTTCCTGTAACCGTTCCCGAAATGCCTCGGTTAGAGCAAGAAATTGACCATCTCCGAGGGGAATAAACCGCCCCGGCGATCCCTCTAGCAATTTCATCAACTCCTGCATACTCAGCACCGATTTCTCCTCTAGGTGCAGTTCCCCACTGACCGCAAACCAATCCCGTTGACTGTGGATATTTAGGTGTAGGTCTTGTAATCGAAGCTGACGCGTCACCCGCCATTTTTCCCCTTCCGGCCATTCCACGAGGACGCTATCGTTTAATTCCCGCAATTCTAGCAGTAGATCTAGACAATCCTCTGGATTTTCTAGCCGCCATTCCCCATTTTCCTCCTCAAAACTGATCAGGATCGGACAAGAATCGATCGCTGTTTGGGCCAGTTTTTTCTCCAGGGCCAAATCCCTAGTTGTTTGCAGCCGTTCCCCCTCGATCTCGGCGATCACTGTTTCGCCCCCTTTTCCAGGCTGGAAATAGGGACCGGCTGCCCCAAAAGGACGGCTGAGAACCGCCACTTTTAAACCCTCTCCGGCCGGTAAGAGATGAATCCGGGGTTGACTATCGGCTGCCACTGACCGGGCTGCTTTTCCTCCCCCGATATCGGAATGTACTGTCACCATCCCGGACAGGGAATTGATCGCGGCCAGGACTTTTTCCCGGCCCTTGTCGGGTACTTCTAGGCGGTTGCTTTTGCCGATAATGTCGGCGATGCTTCGGTGTTCTGGCTTGACTTCGATTACCTTAATGCGAGTGGGGGTTTCTTTCCAAATCAGCACTTCTTGGTGATCGCTGAGATCGGGCAGTAAAGACAGGATTAATTTACCCGATTTTTCCTTACTTACTCGCAATTCTGGTTCCCCGGCGACGATTTCTACCCGCGTTCCGGGGGAATCTTCCCAAAACACCAGGGGATGACCGATCAGTTCGATAATGGCCCGGCGCTCAAAGTGATACTCGTTCTGGCCATAGTAACTGGATTCCACGAAGATATGGGCGCAAATTTTCAGGTCTTGCGGGGTTAAATAGTCAATTTCCCCGGTTTTTCGCAGACGTTTAAGGGAGACGGGACGGCCACGACTCCAATTACCCCGCGCGTCGAGTTTCTGTTCTTTTGGTTGCAGGAAATAATCCTCGGAATGGATAGAGAGAAACCAAGCAAGGCGGACGACGGGGTTAGATTTACCCGGGGTTGGTGTTGGCGCGCACAGATTAGTCAAGGCATTCAGACACAGTTGCCAAGCTTCTTGGGGTTCGATCGCATCTACCAGGGGGGAAGGGAGACGCTGGTTTTTAAGCACCTCCACTTCCGGGGTTCGATCGAGTCGGGACAGTAGGGCCCCGGTTTCTAGGGCTAACCAATGGTAGCCGGCGGCCTTGGCATCTTTGTAGAGGGGCAAGAGTAGGCGGGGCAGATGTTTTTTGGCGATGTCGCTGCTCATCCAGTAGAGACAGATACTACAGATAAGAGTCTCTAGACCCTGGCCCATTTGGTAGGGATTGATCGTCGCGTCGATGATTGCGTCTTTGGCCTGCATATCTCCCTGACGGGCAGCGATGATTTTTTCCAGACGGGCATAGATAGGACTGAAAGGATGATCGTTTTGACGCGTCACCCAATTGGTATAGCTGGCGGCTTCGGCGAGACGTTCGGGGGTTCCTTCTTTGAGGAGGGCGAAAATAAAGGAGAAGCCGCTAATCGAAGAAAAATAGATTTTTTGTTTTCCTTTGGCTTTTTTTAGGGCTTTAAGGGCGAGGGTGTATTCTTGGATCGCTTTGCTGTTTTCCCCGCCTAGAAAGGCAATCCAACCCCGGATCGCTCCGATTGCTGCTGCTTGGCTTTCCGGGAAGGGGCGATCGAGATACCGACGCACTTTATCGCTTTGTCCTCGGATGATTGCCTGTTCGAGCCACAAATGGGCTTCGGAAACACTGGTCTGGTCTTGACAGAGTTCTTCTAGGAGGGAAAAAGCTCCATCGGCGCGAGTTATTTTTTCAAAAGCCTTGACAAGAATGCTATTTAGTGCTAGGGCTTGAAATTTGGTCGGTTGCGTCCGTAACCAATCCCCATCGAAGGGGTTATCGTAGATGAGGATGAGAAGGTCTTCTAGGCTGGTTTTTGAGGAAGAATAGCTGGTTTTCTGATAATCGGCGATTTGTTGTTCGATCGAGTCGAAATCCTGACTATAGATGGCCAGACGGATTTCTCGGATTAATTGCTCTTTTCCCTGAAAAACTAGGCTTTCATCCCAACGAGTTCGGGGTTGCGGCAGTTTTGCCTTGATAATCTCGGCAAAACGCTTGAATTCTCCCTTACTAACGCTATCACGGCTGGCAATCTCGACGAGGAGGGGATGACAGCGCGGCCCGTAGCCTTTGTCCTGGGTGATTACTTCCGCTTCTAGGAGGATATCTAAATGGGATTTCAGGGTTTGGCCGTTAAATCGCCGGTTGTTCTCGTCGCGGTAATGAGCTTGATTTAAACAGTCTAGAAAAGTGCTGCGGGCGATCGGTTCATAGATTAGGGAAAAAAAACGGACGATCACCTGATCGAGTGCCGATAATTGTTGGTAGCGTTCGATGAGTTGGCGGCGGATTTGCTCGATATCTTTCATATTCGGTTATATTCGCTGATAATCCTAATCTTTTTGCGGGGATATGCCTGCAATTTATGGACGGGTTTCCAAAAAAGGTTCGATATCGATCGGGAACCAATCCCCGTCTAATACCTGTTGGAGAGTGAATATAGACTCTAGGGGAATCACGTTTTTATCGACTATCCGCGCGTTAATCAGGGATTTTCTGGCATCAGAGTAGGCTGTCTCGAAAGTGTCCCGCAGATGATTGGCGAGAGTCGGACTATCTACCTTTCTTTCCAATTGAACCCTAAAATTGGCGATTTCTTCGAGCCAATGACGGGCATTCCGTTCTTTTTCCGATTCCCAATAGGATAGTTTCAGGAGATGGATTAATAATTGAGTTAACAAACTCTCTACAGCCCGTCTGTCGCTTTTTCCCATACACTCCACCTCTTCGATCAGGTTTTCCCAGTCCACCCGGTCAAACTCTTTTCGCTTTAACAGTTCGGCGGTTTTTTCCGTCCAGAGAACAAAATCTTCTTCGTAGAGAGCGGTCATCATAGATTTCTCATCCCGACCGGGAGCGCGGGGTAATGGCTCGATTATAACGCTCGATCGCTATCCTGGATCAGCTTCTAGTGCGGGGAATTTTTGTCAAGTCAGAGATTTATTCGTTAGCACAAGTTGTTCTTTTTGTCAAGAAAACTTTTTCTTTTTAACAAAAGTACACAAACATTTTGAGCAACCTTATTGACGATGTTATTTTGGGACTAGAGGGGAAAGATAACCTCACTGCTAGAATTTAATTTTCAGACAAATAACCTCAGAGCAGAAATTATGACCTTTACACCAGCTATTGATCCAGATATTGAATACCCCGACAGTGACGGTAAACCCATGGCTGATAACACCGAACAATACGGATGGATCGTGAAAATCAAAGAAAATCTTGAGATTCTCTTTGCTAATTCTCCTAACGTTTTTATTGCGGGAGATCTGCTCTGGTATCCCGTCCAAGATAAGAAAATTACTGGACCGGTTGCTCCCGATGTTATGGTAGTATTTGGTCGTCCGAAAGGAAGACGGGGTTCCTATAAACAATGGCAAGAAGATAACATTGCTCCTCAAGTGGTCTTTGAAATTCTCTCCCCTTCTAATAGCTTAGAAGAAATGGAGCGAAAACTACTGTTTTATCAACGTTATGGAGTGGAAGAATACTATCTCTATGATCCCGATTCTCATAATTTTCAAGGATGGTTGAGACAGGAAGGACTATTAAGTTCTATACCTGAGATTAAGGGATGGGTTAGTCCTCGGTTAAGTATCCGATTTGATTTGAGAGAAGATGGGTTAGAAATTTATAGTTTAGATGGTCAGAAATTTTTAACTTCTCTTGAGTTATCTCAAAGGTTAGAACAAGAGCGTCTTAAAGCTGAACGTTTAGCTGAATATATCCGTTCTCTAGGAATTGATCCCGATACTTTATGAATATTTAAAGGAGTATAAATTATGACCTTTACACCAGCTATTGATCCAGATATTGAATACCCCGACAGTGACGGTAACCCCATGGCCGATAATACCGAACAATACGAATGGATCGTTAAAATCAAAGAAAATCTTGAGATTCTCTTTGCTAATTCTCCTAACGTTTTTATTGCGGGAGATCTGCTCTGGTATCCTGTCCAAGATAAGAAAATTACTGGACCGGTTGCTCCCGATGTTATGGTAGTATTTGGTCGTCCGAAAGGAAGACGGGGTTCCTATAAACAATGGCAAGAAGATAACATTGCTCCTCAAGTGGTCTTTGAAATTCTCTCCCCTTCTAATAGCTTAGAAGAAATGGAGCGAAAACTACTGTTTTATCAACGTTATGGAGTGGAAGAATACTATCTTTATGATCCCGATTCTCATAATTTTCAAGGATGGTTGAGACAGGAAGGACTATTAAGTTCTATACCTGAGATTAAGGGATGGGTTAGTCCTCGGTTAAGTATCCGATTTGATTTGAGAGAAGATGGGTTAGAAATTTATAGTTTAGATGGTCAGAAATTTTCAACTTCTCTTGAGTTATCTCAAAAAGCTGAACAAGCGAGTTTACAATTAGAACAAGAGCGTCTTAAAGCTGAACAAGCAAGTTTACAATTAGAACAAGAGCGTCTTAAAGCTGAACAAGCAAGTTTACAATTAGAACAGGAGCGTTTTAAAGCTGAATGTTTAGCTGAATATATCCGTTCTCTGGGAATTGATCCCGATACTTTATAATGATATAATTTATCGGTTGTGACGAATACTAATTAACTGGTAAACTTCCGAAATTATTGTCATTGAACCTAGTCTAGGGCTATACTCAACTATGTAATCACTAAAAAAGCAAATCTATGAAAGCTTGGGCAAAATCTTTAGAAAAACCAGCAGTGGAATTTTCTGAAACCCAATTAACCTTATTATCGGGGAAAATTCCCGATGGATTGCGGGGTAGTCTCTATCGCAATGGTCCGGGGAGATTAGAAAGAGGTAAGCAAAAAGTTGGTCATTGGTTTGACGGAGATGGGGCAGTTTTAGCTGTACATTTTCATGATAATGGAGCCAGTGCCACCTATCTTTATGTTCAGACTGCTGGTTATCAGCAAGAAAGTGCCGCTAATCAATATTTATTTCCTAATTATGGCATGAATGCCCCCAGCTTCTTTTGGAATAATTGGGGAAAAGAGGTAAAAAATGCCGCTAACACCTCGGTGTTAGCTTTACCCGATAAATTATTAGCTCTCTGGGAAGGGGGTTTTCCCCATAAATTAGATTTACAATCTTTAGAAACCCTAGGTTTAGATAATTTATCTAGGTTACAAGCAAAGGAAACTTTTTCCGCTCATCCTAAGCTAGATTTGTCCAGAGGAGAGATTTTTAATTTCGGGGTGACAATCGGTGCTAAAGTTAGTTTAAATCTCTATAAGTCTGACTCCACTGGTCAAATTATCCAGAAAAACACTTTTGAGTTAGATAGATTGTCTCTGCTGCATGACTTTGTTTTAGCAGGACAGTATTTGGTCTTTTTCGTTCCACCGATAAAAGCGGATAAATTATTGATACTGTTGGGATTTAAAACTTTTAGTGATGCCATGCAGTGGCAGCCAAAATTAGGAACAAGAATACTAATTTTTGAGCGAGATTCTCTGGAATTAGTCAGTGAAAGTGTTACCGATTCATGGTTTCAATGGCACTTTGCTAATGGTTGTGTGAATGAGCAAGGCAATCTTGAAATTGTTTTTGTCCGTTATGATGACTTTAAAACTAATCAATTTTTAAAAGAAGTTCCCACGGGTGAAACCGAAACCTTAGCCATCGGAAAATTGGCAAGTATTACTATTAATCCCCTATCAGCAAAGGTGATTAATCAGGAAATTCTCTCAGATTTAAGCTGTGATTTTCCTGTGGTTTCCCCGCAACTGGCGGGACAAAAATGGCAAAATACTTTTTTAGCTGTCCATCGTCCCGATAGCGATATTCGTCGGGAAATTATCGGACTTCCCGCTTGTTATAATCACTCCACAGGTAAGTTAACTATTGCCTATCTAGAAAATAACTGTTATGGCAGTGAACCGATTTTTGTCTCCGATGGTTTATCTCCAGAGACAGGATGGTTAATCGTCGTGGTTTACGACGGCAATAATCACAGCAGCCAAGTGAGAATCTATGACAGTCAGCAGTTAGAAAAAGAACCCCTTTGCTGTCTGCAATTACCCAGTGTTATCCCTCCCAGTTTTCATGGTACTTGGCAAGAAAAATCAGAAAAAGGCGCTATTTAGAAAACGGGTTTCTTTGAGAAACCCGTTTTCTGGACTTGTGAGAGAGAAGCTTTATTCGATTTCTCTACGGTTGAAGATTTAATCAATTGGTTAAATACTTTAACTGCTTAGTTCTTACGACTGCCTCAAGACGGAGTTATCGAAAACTTTTTTTCGATCTGGCTTTTATGTGTTATAATATCTACCAGAATTAGACTACTTTCCCCATAATGTCATGTTCTTTGAACTGTTGACTGTACCCATCGAAGCGATCACAGACACATTTACATGACTAATAATATTGACCATGATCGCTTATTTAAGGAGTTAATCTCCACCTTTTTTGTCGAATTTATCGAGTTATTTTTTCCTCAATTGATGGATTATTTAGATAGGGACTCGAATACTTTTTTAGACAAAGAAGTATTTACGGATGTCACGGAAGGAGAAAGGTATGAAAGCGATTTAGTCGCACAAGTTAAGTTTAGAGGAAAAGAATCTTTTTTTCTGATTCATCTGGAGGCGCAGGAAAGTTCCCGCAAGTGGTTTAATCGGCGAATGTTTACTTATTTTGCTCGCTTTCATGAGAAATTTGTCTTACCGATTTATCCGATTGTAATTTTTTCTTATTCAAAGCCAAAAAGAGAAGCGATTAGTCAATATGTAGTCGATTTTCCCGATTTTAAGGTATTAGAATTTAACTATCAAGTAGTGCAGTTAAATCAATTAAATTGGCGAGATTTTCTTAATCAACCGAATCCGGTTGCTTCAGCTTTGATGGCGAAGATGAACATTGCCGAGAAAGAGCGAGCCAAGGTAAAAGCGGAATGTCTGCGCTTGTTAATTACTTTAAGGTTAAATCCTGCGAAAATGCAATTAATTTCCGGATTTATTGATACATATCTCAATCTAAATCCGGTGGAAGAGAGACAATTTCAAGAAGAGATTAGCACATTTAGTCAACCCGTACAGGAGGGAGTCATGCAAATTACCACCAGTTGGATGCGTCAAGGTATTGAACTAGGTATCGAACAAGGTATTGAACTAGGTATCGAACAAGGTATCGAACAAGGTATCGAACAAGGTATCGAACAAGGTATCGAACAAGGTATTGAACGCGGTATCGAACAAGGTATTGAACGGGAAAAGACATTGATTCTTCGTCAACTTAAACGCAAGTTAGGGGAGATTAATCCTTCATTAGAAACTAAAATCATGGAGTTAAGTATTGATGATGTCGAAGCATTAGCAGAAGCTTTATTCGATTTCTCTACAGTTAAAGATTTAATCAATTGGTTAAATACTTTAACTGCTTAGTTTTGAGGTTAGCGTTCACCTTCTGACAACAACCCACTAAAATTGTCATAATGAAACAGACAACCGCTAATTATGATGAACCTTGGAAAGAAGCTTTAACCGAGTATTTTGAGGCGTTTTTACATTTCTTCTTTCCTGAAGTTCACCAACTAATCAGTTATCAGTTATCAGTTATCAGTTATCAGTTATCAGTTACCAGTTACCAGTTATCAGTTATCAGTGACTAATTGGAAGCAAGTAGCAATCCCTTTGCTATAATAGTCATGGCACACCTGAAAACAAAAGCGACTACTGGGAAGCTGCCAGAACGGGAACAGTGGAAGTGGAGGTTAATCAGGGGATTATATGAAAAGGAGTTCGAGAGAGAACAGATAATTAAACTGTTTGAAATCATCGACAATATGATGACTTTATCCTCTGAATTGCAGTCAAGTTTAGAGAGTAAAATCAAACAATTTGAGGAGGAAAGAACCATGCCTTTAATGAGTAATATGGAGTTACGAGGAATGGAACGCGGTAAGGAAATTGGTAAGGAAATTGGTAAGGAAATTGGTAAGGAAATTGGCAAGGAAATTGGCGCGTTAGAAAAAAGCCGCGATGACATAAAAACAGTTTTAACTGTGCGGTTTGGACAAATTTCTTCAGAAATTGAAGAGATAATCGGCAACATCACTAACCCTACTATCTTAGAAGAGCTACTAAAATTAGCAGCTACCGCTAATTCTCTCGCAGAATTTAAGCAGTCTTTGGCAAAAATCCAATCCTAGAACTTCTTTAGAAAACGGGTTTCTTTGAGAGATACCGACCTCGACGGCACTCAATCGGTGTGGATGGTGCCTTCTTTAGGGGCTTAATTGTTTAATTTTTACTCTTTATTCAGGAAAAAATCATGTCAACTCCTTTTTTAGTTAAGGATATCAATCCCAGCAATCTAACGGTGGTGGGTAATACCCTCTACTTCAGCGCCGCTGACGGCGTTAACGGCACTGAATTGTGGAAAAGCGACGGTACGGCGCTGGGTACGGTTCTGGTCAAGGACATCCGCCCTGGTTCCTCTAGCTCCTCGCCAGGCAGTCTTACAGTAGTGGGCAACACCTTGTACTTTACCTCTGATGACGGGGTGAACGGTAAGGAATTATGGAAGAGCGACGGCACGGCGGCGGGTACGGTTCTGGTCAAGGACATCCGCCCCGGCTCCTCTAGCTCCGGTGGCGTTATCACTGGTGGCTTGAGTTCCAACCCCCGCAATCTAACAGCGGTGGGCAATACCCTGTACTTCAATGCCTTTGACGACGTTAACGGTGAGGAATTGTGGAAAAGCGACGGCACAGCGGCGGGTACAGTTCTGGTAGCCGACATCGGCCCTGGTTCCAATGGCTCTGGCCCCCGCAATTTGACGGCGGTGGGCAATACCCTGTACTTCACTGCCTTTGACGACGTTAACGGTGAGGAATTGTGGAAAAGCGACGGCACAGCGGCCGGTACAGTTCGGGTCAAAGATATCCGCCCTGGTTCCAATGGCTCCAACATCCGCTTTCCGACAGCAGTAGGCAATACCCTCTTTTTCACTGCCGATAACGGCGTAAATGGTCGGGAATTGTGGAAGAGCGACGGCACGGCGGCCGGTACGGTTTTGGTCAAAGATATCGCCCCCGGTTCGTCCAACCCAAGCTATCTGACGGCGGTGGGTAACACAGTGTTCTTCAGCGCCAATGACGGCGGCGGTTACGGCGGCGTTAACGGTAGAGAATTGTGGAAAAGCGACGGCACAGCGGCGGGTACGGTTCTGGTCAAAGATATCGGCGTTTCTCACCCCTATATCCCTGGCACTTACCCCAACAATTTAACGGCAGTAGGCAATACCCTGTTCTTCACTCCCATTGACAGCGTTAACGGTAGAGAATTGTGGAAAAGTGACGGCACAGCGGCGGGTACGGTTCTGGTCAAAGATATCCGCCCTGGTTACTCTAGCTCCCTCCCCCGCTATCTAACGGCAGTGGGCAATACCCTGTACTTCACTGCCTTTGACGACGTTAACGGTGAGGAATTGTGGAAAAGCGACGGCACGGCGGCCGGTACAGTTCTGGTAGCCGACATCCGCCCTGGTTCCAATGGCTCTAACCCCCGCAATTTGAGGGTAGTGGGCAGCACCCTGTACTTCAGCGCCAATGACGGCGTTAACGGTTATGACTTGTGGGCTTTAAATGTGGGTACGCCCGCAGTTCCCACCCTCGCTATTGCCGCCACCAGTGCCAATCAAACCGAGGGCAATAGTGGCAGTAAAGCCTTTACCTTCACCGTCACTCGTGCGGTTAATACCACGGGAAGCAATAACGTCAACTGGGCAGTTACCGGCAGCGGCAGCAATCCTGCCAATGCCACTGATTTTGTCGGGGGAGTGTTACCCAGTGGGGTAGTGAGTTTTACGACGGGGGAAATCAGTAAGGTGATTACTGTTGACGTTCAGGGAGATACAACAGTAGAACCGAACGAAAACTTTACCGTTACCCTCTCCAATGCCACCAACGGCGCTACTATTACCACCGCTACTGCCACCGGAGCCATTCAAAATGATGATACCAGTGTCACCCTGGCGGTTTCTCCCGCAAGCGTAACTGAAGACGGGACAAGTAATCTGGTTTATACCTTCACTCGTAGTGGAGTAACAACAAGTGCTTTGACAGTCAATTACGGTATTGGGGGGACTGCGACTCTCAATACCGATTACACTCGCAGCGGGACTAACAATACTGTCACCTTCGCAGCTAATGCTACTACTGCTACCGTAATCGTTGACCCCACTGCTGATACTACAGTGGAAAACAATGAAACGGTCGCCTTAACTCTTACTTCGGGGACTGGTTATACAATAGGTACACCAACCGCAGTGACGGGGACGATTAATAATGATGATACCAATGTTACTCTTGCGGTCTCTCCTGGAAGTGTTACCGAAGACGGGACAAATAATCTGGTTTATACTTTCACCCGTAGCGGAGTAACAAGTAATGCTTTAACAGTCAATTACACCCTCGGAGGGACAGCGACTTTAAATACCGACTACACTCGTACAGGGACTACCAATACAGTCACCTTTGTTGCTGGTTCATCCACTGCTACCGTAACCGTTGACCCCACTGCTGACACAATAGTAGAAAGTAACGAAACTGTTATTTTAACTCTTGCTGCGGGGACAGGTTATACAATAGGTACACCAACCGCAGTGACGGGGACAATTACCAATGACGACTTTTCCCAACTCTCCATCAACGACATCATTACTGTTGTCGAAGGTAAAAATAGTAATGCAGTTCTCACCGTCACTGTAAATAATCCCAATCCACAACAAATTAGTGTTAATTATGCTACTGCACCCATTGATGCTAATGCTAATGTAGATTACACTAGCCAGACAGGAACTCTCATCATTCCCGCTAATGCTTCTACTGCTACTATTACCATTCCCATTCTCAATGATGACCTTAATGAACCGGATGAAGTCTTTGCAGTAACCTTGTCAAATGCGACTAATGCTATCATTAATCCTGATGAAGAAACAGCAGGAGTTATCATTACTGATACTTGGCAAAGCATTCTCACTCGTACTTTACCTAACGGTGTCGAAAACCTCAAACTAATTGGCACTAATAATATTAATGGTACAGGTAACGCTGGTAACAATAATATCACCGGAAATAGTGGCAATAATCAAATCAATGGAGGTGCGGGAATTGATATTCTAACCGGTGGTCCAGGTGCAGATACTTTCATCTTCCAATTTGGCCAATCTACCATATCAACAAGCGATCGTATCACAGATTTTGCCATCAATACTGATAAAATTGACTTATTAACTCAAGGTGGACTCGCCACCAATGCACCGATTAGTTTCAGTCGTGCTGCTAATAGCACTGTCACCACTTTACAGAATTTAATCAATCAAGTATTTACTGATGCTAATGGAGCGATTACAGGTAATCAAGGATTAGGGGTTAATAGTGCCGCCTTAGTGCAGGTAACAACCGGTGCAATAGCTGGAACTTACCTCGTTATTAATGATAGCGCGGCTGGCTTCCAATCCAGCAATGATTTATTAATAAATATCACCGGATTTACTGGGACTTTACCTGCTTTAGGAAGCATTCCAGTGACTAATTTCTTTGTTTAATTAAGTAGGCGTAGGGTGCGTATTTGCGGCTATCAATTCCGTCAAAAAACCAAAATTAACAAGCCGCCGTAACGCACCACCTCTATCATTAAATTGGTGCGTTACGCTATCGCGCTTCACACCCTACTGGCTGCACAATTGCTTGCTCTACTTGATTGAGGTAATCAGATAAAAGTTTAAGCAGCATGATTTAATATTTGTTCTAATTCTTGACGCAAAGGAAGGTAATGACGATAATCGTTTGCCCATTCTATAAATATTATATCATCTGACAATGTTCCCTGATTGTATTGGTTATAAAAATCTTCGGAATCCATTTTATGTTGGTTCTCATAAACGCTAAGTCGCTTGGCAACAGCAATCAAAGCATCTAAAGATGATGTATATTGAATGGTCTGTTTACGCATTTTTCTTTTACCCCAAAATAATGATATTTTGATTATAAACGATCGCGCTCAAACAAAAACATAAATCGTAGTGGACTGTTTCAGCTAAAATAAGGCAATAGATAAACCTAACTGAGGACATCAATCATGGGAAGAGGTCGCAGTTGAAACAATCCAGTAGGGTGCGTTAGGCGGCTAACAATTCGGTCAAAAAACCAAAATTAACAATCCGCCGTAACGCACCACCTCTATCATTAAATTGGTGCGTTACGCTATCGCGCTTCACACCCTACTGGCTGCACAATTGCTTGCTCTACTTGATTGAGGTAATCAGATAAAAGTTTAAGCAGCATGATTTAATATTTGTTCTAATTCTTGACGCAAAGCAAGGTAATGACGATAATCGTTGGCCAATTCAAGTCTGAATTGCATCACTGTCTGATCTACCTTTATAGAATACCTCATTCGGGGTACGATAGTCAAGACATTTTCGAGGACGATTGTTAATCAAGTTTACGGCTCTTTCCACCTCCTCTGGCTTAACGATTTTAAAATTCGTTCCCTTGGGGAAAAATTGTCTTAACAGTCCATTGGTATGCTCGTTTAATCCCCTCTCCCACGAATGATAAGGAGTAGCAAAATAAAAATCTGCTCCTAGTTTC